>NZ_JBEXRL010000002.1:0-542420 GCF_040613075.1 Streptomyces sp. NPDC006314
CGCCAGGCTGCGTGAGCGCCTCGCGCCCTCGCTGCCCGGGGCGACCTGGTACGAGGTGGGCGGCGGCACCCTGGACGACGCGGTCCGGCTGGCCGACGCCATGAAGTCCGGCCGCTACGACGCGGTCGTGGGCCTGGGCGGCGGCAAGGTCATCGACTGCGCGAAGTACTCCGCGGCGCGCATCGGCCTGCCCATGGTCGCCGTCGCCACCAACCTCTCCCACGACGGCATCTGCTCGCCCGTCTCCATCCTGGACAACGACGCGGGCCGCGGCTCCTACGGTGTGCCGACCCCCATCGCCCTCCTCATCGACCTGGACGTGATCCGCGAGGCGCCGATACGTTTCGTGCGCGCCGGCATCGGTGACGCCCTGTCCAACATCTCCGCGGTCGCGGACTGGGAGCTGGCCAATCGCGTCAACGGAGAACAGATCGACGGTCTGGCCGCCGCCATGGCGCGCCAGGCGGGCCAGGCCGTGTTGCGGCATCCGGGCGGATGCGGCGACGACGGGTTCCTGACCGTGCTGTCCGAGGGGCTCGTGCTCTCGGGCATCGCCATGTCGATCGCCGGACACACCCGCCCCTCCTCCGGCGCCTGCCACGAGATCAGCCACGCGCTCGACCTGCTGTACCCCAGGCGCGCCGCCGCCCACGGTGAGCAGGTGGGGCTGGGTGCCGCCTTCGCGATGCATCTGCGGGGCGACGAGGAGGGCTCCCTCCTGACGGCCGAGGCGCTCCGCCGGCACGGGCTGCCGGTGGTGGCGGAGGAGATCGGATTCAGCGACGACGAGTTCGTCCGCGCCGTGGAGTTCGCCCCGGAGACCCGGCCCGGTCGCTACACCATCCTGGAACACCTCGACCTGTCGCCGAAGGGCATCAGGAGGGCGTACGCGGCCTACACGGCCACGGTCGCCGGCTGAGCCCGGCCCGGTTTGACCCCTAGGGTCCGGGCCCGTAACCTTGACCGTCGGCGTGTCCACTGAACATGCCACATCCCCGTAAACCTCTTCCTCCCGGGCACACGGTTGGCCGGGAGAGGTCGTCCGCGTTGTTTCTGGGCGGCTGGCCTGCGGGGGTGCCGTTTCTTCGAGCGAAAGAGAGATCCGCGTGTACGCCATCGTGCGCAGCGGTGGTCGCCAGCACAAGGTTGCTGTCGGCGACATCGTTGAGGTTGACAAGATTTCCACTGCCAAGGTTGGCGACACGGTCGAGCTCTCGACCCTGCTCGTTGTCGACGGCGACTCCGTGACCAGCGACCCGTGGGTGCTGGCCGGCATCAAGGTCCAGGCCGAGGTCGTGGACCACCACAAGGGCCAGAAGATCGACATTCTGCGCTACAAGAACAAGACCGGCTACCGCCGTCGGCAGGGCCACCGCCAGCAGTACACGGCGATCAAGGTCACGTCGATCCCCGCGGCTGCGAAGTAAGGGACTGAGGAGAAATGGCACACAAGAAGGGCGCATCGTCCACCCGGAACGGTCGCGACTCCAATGCCCAGCGGCTCGGCGTGAAGCGCTTCGGCGGTCAGGTCGTGAACGCGGGTGAGATCCTGGTCCGCCAGCGCGGCACCCACTTCCACCCCGGCGCCGGTGTCGGCCGTGGCGGCGACGACACGCTGTTCGCCCTGCAGGCCGGTGCGGTGGAGTTCGGTACCCACCGTGGCCGCAAGGTCGTGAACATCGTTCCGGTCGCCTGAATCACCTGATTCGGCATCGAACGCTTTCGCGAGGCGGACCTCACTTCCCGGTCGGGAAGGCGGGTCCGCCTTTCGCGTGTTAAGAGAGAAACACCCGTACTTTCTGGAGGCACTGAATGACCACCTTCGTGGACCGCGTCGAGCTGCATGTCGCCGCGGGTAACGGAGGTCACGGCTGTGCCTCCGTCCACCGCGAGAAGTTCAAGCCGCTCGGCGGCCCGGACGGCGGCAACGGCGGGCGTGGCGGTGACGTCATCCTGACCGTCGACCAGTCGGTGACCACGCTTCTCGACTACCACCACTCCCCGCACCGCAAGGCCACCAACGGCAAGCCCGGCGAGGGCGGCAACCGCTCCGGCAAGGACGGCCAGGACCTCGTCCTGCCGGTGCCCGACGGCACGGTCGTCCTGGACAAGGCGGGCAACGTGCTCGCCGACATGGTCGGCCACGGGACGTCGTACGTCGCCGCACAGGGCGGCCGCGGCGGCCTCGGCAACGCGGCGCTGGCCTCCGCCCGCCGCAAGGCACCCGGCTTCGCGCTGCTCGGCGAGCCCGGGGACCTCCAGGACATCGTCCTGGAGCTGAAGACCGTCGCCGACGTGGCCCTGGTGGGTTACCCGAGCGCCGGCAAGTCCTCGCTGATCTCCGTGCTCAGCGCGGCCAAGCCGAAGATCGCCGACTACCCGTTCACGACGCTCGTGCCGAACCTGGGCGTGGTGACCGCCGGCTCGACCGTGTACACCGTCGCCGACGTGCCCGGCCTGATCCCCGGCGCCAGCCAGGGCAGGGGCCTCGGCCTGGAGTTCCTGCGGCACGTGGAGCGGTGCAGTGTGCTGGTGCACGTGCTGGACACCGCGACCCTGGAGTCCGACCGCGACCCCGTCTCCGACCTGGACATCATCGAGGAAGAGCTGCGGCAGTACGGCGGCCTCGACAACCGGCCCCGGATCGTCGTCCTGAACAAGGTCGACGTGCCCGACGGCAAGGACCTCGCCGAGATGGTCCGCCCCGACCTGGAGGCGCGCGGCTACCGCGTCTTCGAGGTGTCGGCCGTCGCCCACATCGGGCTGCGGGAGCTGTCCTTCGCGCTCGGCGAGCTGGTCGGCACGGCGCGTGCCGCCAAGCCGAAGGAGGAGGCGACGCGGATCGTCATCCGGCCCAAGGCCGTGGACGACGCGGGCTTCACCGTCACCCGCGAGGAGGCCGGCGGCGAGCCGCTGTTCCGAGTGCGCGGCGAGAAGCCCGAACGCTGGGTCCGCCAGACCGACTTCAACAACGACGAGGCTGTCGGCTACCTCGCCGACCGCCTCAACCGCCTCGGTGTGGAAGAGGAGTTGATGAAGGCGGGCGCCCGTTCCGGTGACGGTGTCGCCATCGGCCCGGAGGAGAACGCGGTCGTCTTCGACTGGGAGCCGACGGTCATGGCCGGCGCGGAGATGCTGGGCCGCCGAGGCGAGGACCACCGCCTGGAAGCGCCTCGGCCCGCGGCGCAACGCCGTAAGGACCGGCAGGCCGAACACGACGACGCACAGCGCGAGTTCGACGACTTCGAGCCCTTCTAGCCGCTGCGTCACGGTGGTTCGGCTGTTACAGCACCTTTACAGCACTTTGCGCCAACCGCCGTACGAGTGACATCAAGCCGACCCGGGGGCGGCGGTACGGTGACATGACGGATGAGGGTGAGGAGCGTCTGACCGGCGCTCCTCACCCCGTGTACGTCGTGTTCCATGGGGGAAAGAAATATGGGCTCCGCGCCCGGCAACCGTCCCGTCGTTTCTGTGATCGTTCCGGTCTACAACGTCGCCCGCCACCTGCCGGAATGTTTGCGATCCATAGCCGGCCAGTCGATCGGGTTCGATCGGCTGGAGATCGTCGCGGTGGACGACGGCTCCACCGACGGCAGCGGCGACCTGCTCGACGCGTGGGCGGAGCGCCACCCCGCCCGGGTCCGGGTGGTGCACCAGGAGAACTCCGGCGCGCCGGGCGGCCCGCGCAACCGGGCCATCGGGATGGCCGAGGGTGAGTTCCTGTTCTTCGCCGATCCCGACGACTATCTGGGCACCGAGGCGCTGGAACGCATGGTCGCCGCCGCCGAGCGCAACAACTCCGACGTGGTGCTGGGGAAGATCAAGGGCGTGGGGCGCAAGGCCCCGGTGACCCCGTTCCGGGCGAACGTGGACGCTGGGGACATCTTCACCTCCAAGGGCGTCTGGTCCCTCACCGCGCACAAGCTCTTCCGGCGCTCGCTGGTCGAGGAGCACGGACTGCGGTTCGCGGAGGGCATCCGGCTGGCCGAGGAACAGGTCTTCGTCGTGTCCGCCTACCTGCACGCCCGGTCGATCTCCGTGGTGTCCGACTACGACTGCTACTACCTGGTCCGCCGCGACGACTTCCCGCACCTCACGCAGGAGGTCCCGGACCCGGCCCCGTTCTACGCGAACGTCCGTGACGTGCTGAACATCGTGGTGGCGCAGGTCCCGCCCGGCGGCCGCCGCAACAAGCTGCTCTACCGGTGGCTCACCCTGGAGATCCTCGGCCGGTTCGACGGGCGCTTCGCCGACCTGCCCGAGGAGACCCGTGGTCTGCACGTGAAGCTGGCCGGGGACCTGCTGCGCGCGTACATGCCGCAGGCGCTCGTGGACCAGCTGCCGCCGCTGTCCCGGCTGCGCTGCCTGCTGATCTCCCAGGGGCTCGTCGAGGAACTCACCGCTCTCACCACGCTGGTCCCCAGACCCGAGCCGAAACCGAATCCCGACCGGCAGCCCGAGCCCGCCGCCGAACCGGCCCGGCCGGCGCCCAGGCCGCCCGGGGGGCTCGGCCGGTACACCCCCGCCAAGGTGCTCAAGGGCGTCAGACGGCGTCTGCGCCGCAGGCGTTGACGAAACTCTGCCGGACGGCGAAGGGCGGGGCCCGGAGGACACTCCTCCGGGCCCCGCCCTTTCGTGCTCGCTCAGAGCTCCTTGGCCTGCTCCAGCATCCGGTTCACGACCCGCGCCGACGCGTTGCCGTCGTCCAGGTCACAGAACAGGTGGTGGAAGCGGTCGAAGCGGTCCTGGTACTCGACGGACACCTTGTCGATGTCCCGGATCGCGTCGACCAGCTCCTTCGACGTGAAGACCAGCGGGCCGGGCGAGTCCTGCTCGAAGTCGAAGTAGAACCCGCGCAGGGTGTCCCGGTAGTGCTCCAGGTCGTAGGTGAAGAAGAGCATCGGCCGCTTCAGGTGGGCGTAGTCGAACATGACCGACGAGTAGTCCGTGATCATGATGTCGGCCGCCAGGTACAGCTCGGCGATGTCCGGGTACTCGGACACGTCCCACACGAAACCGTTGCCGGCACCGGGCACCGCGTCCACGACGTTGGAATGGCGGCGGATGAGCAGGACATGGTCGTCACCCAGACGCCGCTGCGCGTCCTCGATGTCGATCCGCAGGTCGAACAGGTACTGACCCTGGCTGTGCGCCTGGTCGTCCCGCCAGGTCGGTGCGTACAGCACGACCTTCTTGCCCTCCGGCAGACCGAGGTGCTTCTTCACCCGCTCGGCGATGGCGTCCTTGTCCGGCGAGTACAGGTAGTCGTTGCGGGGGTAACCCGCCTCCAGTATCTCCCCGTCATAGGAGAAGGCACGCTTCAGGATCGGCGTGCTGAACCGGTTGGAGGACACCACCATGCTCCACTGCTTCGCCTCCAGCGCCAGCTTCTCCTGGTAGCGGCGGTCGAAGTGCAGCGTGTCGATGTCGTGGCCGATCTTCTTCAGCATCGTGCCGTGCCAGGTCTGGACGATGACCTGGCCGGGGCGCCGCTCGATCCAGTCCGGCAGGTGGCCGTTGGTGACGATGTAGCGGCTGGAGGCCAGCGCCTCGTACCACTCGCGGCCCCACATCCGGACCCGCTCCACGCCCTCGGGCAGGACGACCTGTCCGTCGCGCACGGCCCACAGGTGCTTGAGCTGCGAGCCACGGGCCACCAGCTCCTCGTACATCGCCCGCGGGCTGTCGGAGAACTGCTTGCCGTTGTAGCTGAGGTAGAAGACCTGGTCCTTCAGCGGCTGCTGCCGCAGGGGCCCGTAGACCTCCTGGCGCAGCTGGCGCTGCCGGTACGGGCCGCGCTCCAGGTCGTCCAGCTCGGAACGGCAGTTCAGCTGCGGGAAGTCGGCCCAGCGGTTCTCCAGCCAGTAGCGGCGGCCGCCCAGTTCGGCGCGGAGCGGGAACTGTCCTGCCGCGAGGCGATCGGTGACGAAGGGGACGTCGGCGCTGCCGTCGGCCGGGCGCAGGAAGAGGTTCCAACGGCCCGCGCGCAGCGGCACGTCGCCGTTGCCGCCGAGCGTGGAGGGGTCGAAGGCGACCTCGAAGCGGCCGTCCTCGAACCAGCGCGGCTGCACGAAGCGCTCCTCGAAGCGGGCACGGGGCTTGAGCAGCAGCCGGGCACCGGTGAGCCGGGCGTCGGTGCGCGCGGTGATGGTGATCCGGCCGTCCTCCAGACCGACCCGGTCGATCACGGCCCGCCGGGTGCGGCCGGCCAGCTTCAGATAACCGTTGTGCCCGCCGATCACTGCCAGTTCACGCAGCTCGGCGTGCTCGCCCAGCGAAGCGGGCAGGTCGAACCGCCCGTCGGCCAGGCCCTCCTGCAGCACGGTGCTGAACTGGCGCTCACCGCCCTTCGGGTCCGTGGCCACCAGCACGGTGGACCAGATGCGCTTCTCCGGCTGGGCCAGGGCGTCCACACCCTCGTGGAACATCAGCGCCACGTCGGCCACCGGGACCTGGACCGAGAACCGGCGGGTGCCGCCCTCCTCGGTCACGTCGACCGGGTACTCGTGGACCTCGGCGCCCTTCTGGTTCTTCACCCGCAGTGCCACGCGCTCGCCCGCTGCCAGGGGAACCCGGATCTCGCCGGTCACGCGCAGCAGGTCGCCCTCCAGCGTCCAGCCGGTGATCAGCGCGCGGACCTTCTCGACGCGCAGCTTGAGCGCGCCGCGCTCGACCGACGGCAGCATCCGGAAGTCGGGGCTCAGCCAGCGGTACGGCGGGAAGTTGCAGGCGGCGCCGCCGCTGGACTGCACGGCGGCACGGCGCACCAGGCCGGAGGCGTACAGGCCGAGGCCCACATGCCACAGGCCCTCCTGCCATTCACCGCCCTTGCGCAGCTTCGCCGGGTCGATGGCGACCGTCCAGCCGGCCCAGTCGTAGTTGTACCGGTCCTGGCCGGAGTCGGTGGTGCGCTCGGGGGACTCCACGTTCCGGGTGGGCAGCACCATGCGGCGGCGGGACTTGTCCTTGCGCAGTTGCAGGACCTTGACGGACGAGCGCTTCGAGGGCAGGTCGATCTTGTCGATCCAGGCGTGTCCGGACAGCACCAGCTTGCCCTCGGACCAGCTGACGTCCTGCAGGGGAGCCCGCATGCGCAGGTACTGGTCGATGCGCAGCGCCTTGCGCGGGACGTCCAGGTCGGCGTCGGCCAGGGCCGGGAAGGAGGCGTACTTGCGCACCAGGCCGCTGACCTCTATGGCCTCCTTCCGCCGCTGCGACGCCAGCAGGAGGATCAGCTCGTCGAGCTGGTGCTTGCGGACCAGCAGCCACTGCACCCGCAGGTGGGTCGGCAGGGCCATGACGACCTTGGGGTCGATGTGGTCCAGGAAGCGGTTGGCCGACCGGAGGAACTCGGCGCGGTACTCCTCGTCACCGTCGGGCACCACGTTGAGGAACAGCCGCAGGTCGTCGACGAGGACCCGGGTGTCGTACTCCTGCTTGAGGCGGGCGAAGGTCTCGCCGGGCTGCCTGGCCAGGAAGTCGCTGATCTCCAGGACGGAGGTGACGCGGTCGCGCACACCCGCCGGGTCGGTACGGCGCTGCGTGATGGAGGGGGCGGACTCACCCTCGCGCAGCCGCCAGTAGTAGCAGGGCTCGGAGATCACGTCGACGGCGTCGGCGAGGTAGTGCGCCCGCATGGTGACGGGCGTGTCCTCGTACAGGCGGCCCTCGGGGAAGGCGAAGCCGTGCTTCTCCCAGAACGCCCGGCGGAACACCTTGTTGCAGGCTATTCGGTCGGCGACGAGCTTGGCGTAGTCGGCGATGTGGGTGCGCTGGCGTGCTTCGCCCGCGAGCATCCGCATCAGCGGGACCTGCCAGGTCTTCTCCCCCTTGAGGTGGAAGACGTTGCCGGTGGCGAAGTCGGAGCCGGTCTCGTCGAGGCTGCCCACCATCAGACGGTAGGCGTCCGGCGGGATGAGGTCGTCGCTGTCGACGAACGTCAGGAACTCCGCCTCGGGGGACATGTGGGAGATACCGGTGTTACGGGCGGCCCCCAGCCCTCCGTTCTCCTTGCGGATCAGCCGGAACCGCGGGTCGCGCGCCGCGTAGGACTCGGCGATCGCCGCGGAGCCGTCGGGTGAACCATCGTCCACCATCAGGACCTCGAAGTCCTGGAAGGTCTGTGCCGCCAGCGAGTCGAGACAGGCCGGCAGATAGTGCTCGACGTCGTACATGGGGACGATGACACTGAGCCGAGGGGCCATGCTTGTCGATCTCCTTCTCGGGGTCAGGCCCGCTCGACGGCTGCGAGCGCCTGGGCGGGGGTCGGTGCGTGGGAACGCTCTGCGAACGGCACGAAGGGCAACGGCCGCGTCTCGCCGAGGAAGACGCGCCGTACCACGCGTTCGGCGGCGTGCCCGTCGTCGAACTCGCAGAACCGACGGCGGAAGGCGTCGCGGCGCGCGGCCGCGTCCCGCCCGCGATACTCGTCCGATCCGAGCAGCTGGATCAGCTCGGCCTGCGAGGTGGCCACCGCGCCCGGCGACTCCTGGAGCAGGTCGAAGTAGGTGCCGCGCACGGCGGAGTAGATGTCCCAGTCAGGCGCGTAGATGATGATCGGCCGGTCCAGGACGGCGTAGTCGAACATCGCGGAGGAGTAGTCCGTGATCAGCGCGTCCGCGGCGAGATACAGCTCCTCCACCCGGGCGTGCCCCGACACGTCGACGATCCGCCCGCTGCGGCGCAGCTCGGCCACATGGGCTGAGCTGCCGTAGAAGTAGTGGCCGCGCACCAGCAGGGTCACGTCCGGCCCCAGCTCGTCGGCGAGGCGGGCGAGATCGAGGCTCGGCACGAAGCCGGGCTGGTACTCCCGGTGCGTGGGCATGTACAGGAACGCCTTGGTGCCGTCGGCGAGCCCCAGCGCCGTGCGGGCCCGGCGCACATCCTCGGACGTGCCGTTGACGAGGATGTCGTTGCGGGGGTAGCCGGTCTCCAGCGAGACATAGGAACACGGGTACACCCGCTCCCAGACGGCGGTGGAGAAGCGGTTGGAGCTGATGCTGAAGTCCCAGCGGTCGCAGCGCTCCAGGAGCTTGTCGAAGTCCATGTCCGTCGAGGCGGGGTACTTGCGCTGGTCGAGACCCATGGTCTTCAACGGAGTGCCGTGGTGGGTCTGCAGATGGACCTGGCCCTCGCGCTTGACCACGCTGTCGGCGAAGTTGACGTTGTTGACCAGGTACTTGGCGCGTGCGAGCGCGGCCCAGAACTCCTTGGAGCCGACCCGGACGTAACTCACGCCCTCGGGCACCCGGTCCACCGCGTCCGGCCGGACGGCCCAGACCCGGCGGATGTGCGGGGCGAGCCGGGCGACTTCGGCGTCGATGGCCGCCGGGTTGCAGGAGACGCTGCGGCTCCAGTAGGCGGAGAAGAGCGCCAGGTTCTCGTCGAGCGGCAGCCGGAGCTGCGACTGGTAGAAGACGCCCATCGCGCTGCGCTTGGACCGGTTGATGGCCGTGCGGGTGCGGGTCCTGACCGCCTTGCGGAGCTTCACTGCGGCGGTGGCACCGGCCATGGCGGTGTACGCGTCCTTTTCCAGCATCGCGTACTTGTGGCCGCGGCCTCCACCGGGCCGCTGGAAACCCTGGGGGAGCCGGGCGCGGTAGTCGGCGGCGGCGCGGTGGAAGAACTCCGCCCGCGCGTCCGCCGGCAGGCGGTCGGGCCGCTCCAGGATGGTCAGGAAGTGGTCGACCATCTTGCGGAACAGCGGCTCCCGCCACTTGGCGAGTTCCGGGTGGGCGTCGAGGTGGTCGAAGACGCGGCGGTACTGGTCGAAGACGTCGAAGTGCTTGCGGCTGACCGTCTTCAGGATGTTTCCGCCCTCGCGGCGCTGGCGGTACATCACGCAGACCCGGTTCAGCACCGCGATGCGCTCGGCACTGATCATGGAGCAGAACGTCCAGGGGGCGTCCTCGTAGTAACCGGGCGGGAAGGTGAGGTCGTTCCGGGTGACGAAGTCCCGGCGGTAGGCCTTGTTCCAGACGATCTGCAGCAGGTTCAGCAGCTGCGGCCGCTCGGAGAGCGGGAACACTTCCGGGCCGTCGGGCTGGAGCAGTTCGGCGCGCTGGTTGGGGCGGACCCGGCCGTCCCAGTAGCTGCGGGCGTAGTCGTAGACGAGTATCTCGGGGTCCCCGGCGGCTTCCAGCCGCTCGGATATCGCCCGCAGCGCGCCGTCCGTCAAGGTGTCGTCGCTGTCCAGGAACAGTATGTAGTCGCCCTGGGCCTTCTCCATGCCCGCGTTGCGCGCGCGTCCCAGCCCCACGTTCTCCGTGAGGTGAATCACGTGAATGCGTGGGTCACGTTCCGCGTATTCGTCGAGAATGGCGCCCGAACCGTCCGGCGAGCAGTCGTCGACCGCGATGACCTCGAAGTCCGTGTAGTCCTGCCCGAGCACCGAGTCCAGGCACTCGGTGAGGTAGCCCTGCACCTTGTAGGCAGGGATGACGAGAGAGAGTCTGGGCATCCTTACAACCTGTTCCGAGACTGATCACGAGAGCGTGGGCCGAGGCCAGAGCACGCTCCGCCCGCCGGCGGGCCTGCAGCGCGCCGTCGCATCAGCGTAAGGGATTCACTTGAAGTTTCCGTGAGCAAGGTAGCCGGGCGGTCGGGTCACGGAACAGTCGCAGAGACCATACCTCTGCTCCCTCGGGACATTCTTCCATCCGGACCGGCGGAGCAGCTTCCCCCTCATCGCCATCCCTGAGAGTTTTCGCCGCAGTTGTCCGGAATGGCCCGACTCGATTTTCCGCAGCCCATGAACGAGTCTGCTGTCCACTGACGGAGACCTAGGAGGCACGGGAATGAGCTGGCTGGTCACGGGCGGCGCCGGGTACATCGGTGCGCATGTGGTGCGCGCCATGACGGAGAACGGCGAGCACGTGGTCGTGTACGACGACCTGTCGACCGGCAGCGCCGACCGGGTGCCCAGTGGTGTCCCGCTGGTCGTGGGCAGCGTGCTGGACCAGGCTCTCCTGGAGCGGACGATTCGTGACCATGCCGTGACGGGTGTGGTGCACATCGCAGCCAAGAAGCAGGTGGGGGAGTCGGTGGAGCGGCCGCTCCATTACTACCGCGAGAACGTCACCGGTCTGCAGACCCTGCTGGAGGCGATGGCCGCCACCGGTGTCGGCCGGATCGTCTTCTCCTCGTCCGCCGCCGTCTACGGCATGCCGGACGTCGACCTCGTGACCGAGGACACCCCCTGCGCCCCCATGAGCCCCTACGGCGAGACGAAACTGATCGGCGAGTGGCTGATCGACGCCGCCGCCAAGGCCCACGGCATCCGGGCCGTGTCCCTGCGCTATTTCAACGTGGCCGGTGCGGCCGCCCCGGAGCTGTCCGACGCGGGTGTCTTCAACCTCATCCCCATGGTGTTCGAGCGGCTCGAGGCCGGCGAGGCGCCCCGGATCTTCGGCGACGACTACACGACGCCGGACGGCACCTGCGTACGTGACTACATTCACGTCCAGGACATCGCCTCCGCCCACCAGGCGGCCGCGGCACGTCTGCGTGAGGCCCCGGAGGGAACCTCCCTGGTGCTCAACATCGGCCGGGGCGAGGGCAGCTCGGTCCGGCAGATGGTGGACCGCATCCTGAAGGTGACCGGCAACGAGCACCTGGCGCCCGAGGTGACCGGCCGCCGCCCCGGAGACCCGGCGAGGGTGGTCGCATCGGCGGACCGCATCCACACGGAACTGGGCTGGACCGCTCGCCTCGGCCTGGACGACATGATCGAGTCCGCCTGGCTGGGGTGGCGTCACCGGCACGCCTGAGCGACGGGCCGCGGCAGCGGGCCGCCGACTCGGCCTGCGGCCGCCGGGCTTTCAGCGCCGGCCTGCTCCTGCCTTGCCGTGTGCCCCGTCAGGCCTTCAACTCCGCGCTGTCCCCCATCACCACGACGGGGCGCAGCTTGGGGTCGAGGGTGCGCAGCAGGTACCGCATCGCCGACTCGGACTGGCTCACACACGCCGACGTGCCGCTGCCGTGGTCCATGTGCAGCCAGATGCCGCCGCCCTTCGACTGCCCCTGCGGCCGGGTCGGGTCATTGGGCGCAGTGCCCTTGACGCGGTTGTAGTCGATGGCGATGACGTAGTCGAAGTCGTGCCAGTACGCCTTCTTCCAGTACCGGGGGGCCTGGAAGGCCGCGGACCGGGTGTACGGCAGCTTGGCCCCCGGCGCGGCGAGCACACCGCCCGCGTCGCTCAGCGTGAACACTCCCACCGGGCTGCGCAGGTCCCCCTCGTGATGGTCCGTCGTCCAGCCCTTCCGCCCGTTGTGCGCCGGCCAGGAACGCTCCTGCTTCCAGACGGAGCCGTGCTTGGTGAAGAGAGCGACGGTGGAGTCGGGGGAGTTCCTGCCCGCGCCGTACACGGCGACCACCTGGCGGGAGTCGGCCGGTACGCGTCGCCACAACCGGTCCCCGACGCCGGGTACGCGCTTCAGCACGGTCTTCCGCGGCTGGGCGTCGTCGGCCCGGTCGCGCGCGGCGGCGGTCCCGTGGTCCGAAACGCCGCACGCCGCGAGCGACATCACCAACAGCCCACCGCAGACCCCGCCCAGGGCGGCCCGTGTCGAACCTCGTTTCCGCATGGGATCCATGGTCGCAGACCACCGAACGAACGCGTGTCGCCCTGCCGCGGTCTCAGACCAGTACGTCCGTGCGGCAGATGCGGCCTTCTTGCGCGCGTCCCTGCCGGAGGTCTGGGAAGCGAGGTCGCGAAGCTCGCCGTCTCCCCGGCCGTGGCCAAGCGGAGCGAGCGCTTCACGTGCGACGAGCTGAACCGGCTCGCCCATGCGTGGACCACCGAGGCCGTCGGCGGTTGCTCGGGCGCGGCCACGCCGGACCCGGGGAGCGGCCTCGACCCGTACGGACCAGTCCTACGCGGCGACGACCTCGGCAACCTGATGTCCGGCCCTGGGGCCGCCCTCACCCTGGTCGTGTCGGGGTACGGCCGCATGCCGGTGTACGCGTTCGGCCGCGCTCTGACGGGCTGGGCCCGGCGGGACGCCGTCGCGGAGGACTGATCCGCCGCCGGGACGCCACCGTCCCGAGGGCCGGAAACGGCTTCGGGAAACGCAGCACGATCGGGCTTCCGGAGCGGCTCGGGCCCGGTCCCACCGCCGCGCTCCTCCTCGTGGCCATCGTCGCCTCGGCAGCCCGCCGACGCCGGTCCGCGTGCTGGACGAATGGGCGGGATCCGCTGCTCTTCGCGTAGATTGCCGTCGAGAGAGCCGACTGGCGAATGGGCGTGTTGCGCGAGCGAAGGGGACGAGGACCGCAGGTGGCAAGGGCAAGGCAGGCCGTGGGTGAGGCCCGCAGGATCGTCGTCAAGGTGGGGTCCTCCTCCCTGACCACCGCCGCCGGAGGCCTCGACGCCGACCGCGTCGACGCGCTCGTCGACGTGCTGGCCAAGAGCCGCAGCGGGGGAGAGAAGGAGGTCGTTCTCGTCTCCTCCGGTGCCATCGCCGCCGGTCTCGCCCCGCTGGGTCTGCGCCGTCGCCCCAAGGATCTCGCCCGGCAGCAGGCCGCCGCCAGCGTCGGCCAGGGACTGCTCGTCGCCCGCTACACCGCGTCCTTCGCCCGGTACGGCGTCCGCGTCGGCCAGGTGCTGCTCACCAGTGACGACATGAGCCGGCGCGCCCACCACCGCAACGCCTCCCGCACCCTCGACAAGCTGCTCGCGATGGGTGCCCTCCCGATCGTCAACGAGAACGACACCGTCGCCACCGACGAGATCCGCTTCGGCGACAACGACCGTCTCGCCGCCCTCGTCGCCCACCTCGTCCACGCCGACCTGCTGGTCCTCCTCTCCGACGTCGACGGCGTCTACGACGGCGACCCCGGCAAGCCCGGCACCTCACGGATAGCGGAGGTACGGGGCCCCGAGGACCTCGCCGGCGTCGAGATCGGCAGCGCGGGCAAGGCCGGCGTGGGCACCGGCGGCATGGTCACCAAGGTCGAGGCCGCCCGCATCGCGGCCGCCGCCGGTATCCCGGTGGTGCTGACCAGCGCCGTCCACGCTGCCGAGGCGCTCGCCGGCGGTGACACCGGCACCTATTTCCACCCCACCGCCAAGCGCTCCGCCGACCGGCTCCTCTGGCTCCAGCACGCCTCCACCCCGCAGGGCGCGCTGACGCTGGACGACGGCGCTGTGGACGCGGTCGTGAAACGCCGCACGTCGCTGCTGCCCGCCGGAATCGCCGCCGTGGAGGGCGAGTTCAGCGCCGGCGACCCCGTCGAACTGCGGGACGCGACGGGCCGCGCGGTGGCCAGGGGGATCGTCAACTTCGACGCCAAGGAGATCCCCCGGCTGATCGGGCGTTCGACCCGGGAGCTGGCGCGCGAGCTGGGCCCGGCGTACGAACGCGAGGTCGTACACCGGGACGACCTGGTGCTCCTGCACGTGTAACCCTTGCGGAACCGCTCGTAAAACGGGGCGTAAGGACCGCCCCCGGTGGGGGACGTTCCGTAAAACCACCACGCGGAGCCCGGCGGCCTGCTCAACTTTGTCTCGTGGACATGTTGAAGGGGCACGTTCCGTCAAGGGGCCATGCGAGGCATGCGTGAAGGAGGCCGTCGTGAGACGAGTGCGCCCTGGGGCGGCGTCCCGCGGTGCTCTGACGAGCGTCGCGGCCGGGGACACCTACGAGGATCCCAAGGACCTGCCCCGCCTGTGGCATGTCACCCTCAGCGTCTCCGGTGAGAAGGTCCCGCTGCCGGAACTGCGGCGAGCCCTGGAACAGCTCGCCAACGACCACCCCTTCCTGCTGACCAGCCGATACGCGACGGACCACGCGGAGATCCGCTACTGGGAAGAAGCCCGCGACCTGCACGACGCCGCCGCCGTGGCGCTGCGCCTGTGGGGCGAGCACAGGCAGAGCGCCGGACTGCCGGCCTGGGAGATCGTCGGCCTGGAGGTCATCGACCGGGAGACGTACCACCAGCGCATCGCCGAGGGGTACGGCCCGGCCCCCGCCACCCCCGTCGGTGTCCACCCCTTCTGACCTCCTTCCGCTCCCGCGGCGGGCCCCGGGCCCCGCGTCTGGCCCCGCCGGCCCTGCCGGTAGGTTCGGCTGGACGCATGTGGATCATGTGTCCAGCCGAACCACCGCCACACAAGGGGGACCATGCAGCAGCACACCATCGGACGCCGGGGAATCCTGCGGGCCGCGGGCGGTCTGGGGATCGCCGCGCTCGGCGTGGGGGCCACCTCGGGCACGGCGTCCGCCGCCATCGCCGGCTCGCCGCGCTTCGATCTCACCGCGCCCTCCTACGACCTGTTCCGCAACCGGCGGCTGCACGACGACACCGTGCAGCAGGGCTTCGCCTTCGACAGCGTCAACAAGCGCCTGTTCGTCGCGCAGCGACGCAACGGCAGCGGCGAGACCTCCGGCGACCTCTGCATCACCGAACTGGACCTCGCCGGCAACTACGTCTCCGCCATGCACCTGAAGGGCTTCGGCCACGGCGTCTCCTTCGGTGTCGAGCCGCGGGGCCGCGACAGCTGGCTGTGGACAGAGGTGGACGCGAACAAGCACGGTTACGGCACCCGGCTCGGCCGCTTCAAGTTCGTGCGGGGCGGCACGCTCTCCCACACCTCCTCCGCGATCAGGAAGTACCGCCCGGTGGCGAGCGCCGTGGAGTTCACCTGCTCCATCGACCACGTGCACGGCATCATGCTCGTCCGCCACCACAAGAACGGCGCCAAGTACCTCGCCGCCTACCGCATGAGCCAGGCCACCGCCGGTGACTTCAGCGAGCCGGTGGCGTACCTCAAGCAGCCTTCGATCCCGGGCACCGCGCAGGGATACACCTCCTACGGCCGCTACATGTACTACCTGACGGGCAACTCCTACTCCGCGCACAACCCCCGGCCCGGAAACACCCGCCTCACCTGCGTCGACCTGAATTCGGGCGCCGTCAAGCAGGGGCCCGTCCTCACCAAGGCGGGCGAGAGTCTCTCCTTCCGCGAGCCGGAGGGCCTGGCCGTCCACCGCACGGACTCGGGCCAGGCCCGCCTCTTCCTCGGCTTCGCCTCCGGCACCGGGGGCGACCGCCGCTCCAACCTCTTCTACAAGAAGGCCCTGGTCTGATCGCCCTGTGAGGCCGCAGCCGCCGGTGACGCCCCTGGGAGCGCATGGCCCGGGGGCGTGCCGTCTCGGCTTACGGGACGATTGCCGCGCCCCGCCTCCGGGCGCACTACCCTGCGTGTATGACCACGCTCTCGCCCTACGACTCGATGTCCCCGGTCACCCAGGCCGCCTACCGGGCCAAGGCCGCCGCCGCCGACCTCGCGCCGCTGCCGCGTGCCGTCAAGGACGACGCGCTGCTCGCCATCGCCGACGCCCTGGAGGTCCGGACCGCCGAGATCGTCGAGGCCAATGCCAGGGACGTGGCCAAGGCCCGGGAGAACGGCACCAGCGAGGCCATCGTCGACCGGCTCACCCTCACCCCCGAGCGGGTCCGCGCCATCGCCTCCGACGTCCGGGACGTCGCGAAGCTGCCCGACCCGGTCGGCGAGGTCGTCCGCGGCTCCACCCTCCCCAACGGCATCGACCTGCGCCAGGTCCGCGTCCCGCTCGGCGTCGTCGGCATCATCTACGAGGCCCGCCCCAACGTCACCGTCGACGCCGCCGCCCTCTGCCTCAAGTCCGGCAACGCCGTCCTGCTGCGTGGCTCCGCCTCCGCCTACGAGTCCAACACCGCCCTGGTCCGGGTGATCCGGGACGCCGTCGGCGGTGCCGGGCTGCCCGCCGACGCCGTCCAACTGGTGCCCGGTGAGAGCCGCGAGTCCGTGCGCGAGCTGATGCGCGCCCGCGGCCTGGTCGACGTCCTCATCCCGCGCGGCGGCGCCTCCCTGATCCAGACCGTGGTGAACGAGTCCATCGTCCCCGTCATCGAGACCGGCACGGGCAACTGCCACGTCTACGTCGACGCCCAGGCCGACATCGACACGGCGATCGAGATCCTGATCAACTCCAAGGCCCAGCGGGTCAGCGTCTGCAACGCCGCCGAGACCCTCCTGGTCCACCAGGACATCGCCGCCGCGTTCCTGCCGCGCGCCCTGGACGCCCTCGCCGAGGCCGGTGTCACCGTCCACGCTGACGAGCGGGTCATGGCCCACGCCAAGGAGTCCAAGGCCACCGTGGTCGAGGCGACCCCCGAGGACTGGGAGACCGAGTACCTCTCCCACGACATCGCCGCCGCCGTCGTCGACTCCCTGGACCGGGCCGTCGAGCACATCCGGCTGTGGACCTCCGGGCACACCGAGGCGATCGTCACCACCTCCCAGCAGGCCGCCCGCCGCTTCACCCAGCTGGTCGACTCCACCACCGTCGCCGTCAACGCCTCCACCCGCTTCACCGACGGCGGCCAGTTCGGCTTCGGCGCGGAGATCGGCATCTCCACCCAGAAGCTGCACGCCCGGGGGCCCATGGGCCTGCCGGAGCTGACCAGCACCAAGTACATCGTCACCGGCGACGGCCACATCCGCCGCTGAGGTCCACCTTTCCGGCCGCGCCGCACCGGGAACGCCCTCGGCGCGGCCGAAAGGCGTCTCATCAGGCGGATGAATTTGCGTACCGTCTGCCCAAATTGACCCCCCAGGACTACTCTGGATCCGTGCCGGAGGACGTGGGGGGCACGCCGTTCCCTGACGGCTGGGAGCCCGACGACGACCACGACCATGGGGTGTCGGACGAAGAGTTCGCCTCCGTGGTCTTCGACGAGGCCTTCATACAGGCGGCCCCGGTCCATGAGCCGACCGCCGTCGAACGCCTCCTGGCCGCCGCGCAGGCCAGAGCCGAGGCCTCCGAGGCGGAGGCCCGCCGCGCCCACGCCAGAGGCGACCGCTACGACGACGCCTACGGCCCCGAGGGGACCGGATCCGGTCAAGATCGGGACGATGCCGAACCGGACGCCACCTACGTCCTCGGCGACCACCACGGCCTCTTCGGCCCCTACGGCAAGCAGATCCGCTGGCATCGCCCCGTGGCCTGGGTGCTCGCCGTCGTGATGGGCATCGGCATGGTCGCCCTGGCCTTCGCCGCGGTCTACCGGGGAGCCTCCTCAGGCACCCGCGACCGGGTGCCCGCGCCCGCTTCGACCGGCCTGGAACAGGGGAGCGCGGCCGCTCCGTCCGTCTCCGCCGACTACTCCCGGCCGGCTGCCCCGGTCATCCCGCGCTCCCCCTGAGCGCGGCCGCCCGCGCCGGGTGAGAACCTGTCAGAACTTGTCCCGTAGCAGGGCGTTTACCCAAGGCCCCCGAGACCTACCCTGAAAGTATGGGCGGGCCTGGAGACCCACCGGAGGGGACACCCGAGGGCGGCCCCGGCGGTGCAGAGGACGAGTACCGATCCGTCGTGTTCGACGAATCGTTCGTCCGTGCTGCCCGCCTCCAGGAGTACTCGGCCCAGGAGCGGATGGCCGATCGCGCTCCCGCCGTACGCCGCCGGCCGCCCCTGCACCGCGGTCTCACCCGGCAGGTGCTGATCCTCGCCATGCTGATCGCCGTCGCCTTCGGTACAGCGATCTACATGGGCGTCCGCCACCCCTACAGCTCCCCGCAGGTCCGGCGGCTCATCGAGCCCCTGCGGATGACGGTCATCCCGCTCGCCCCGCAGGGCAAGGTGCCCGGTGCCGCCGACGCCGAGAGCCTGTTCGCGCACAGCCCCGCCGCCCAGTTCGAGATCGGTGCCGAGGGCATACCGCTGCCGGCCTCCCACAGCACCGCCCACTTCTCCCACAGCCAGGTCGTGGCCGCGCTCAGCACCGCCAAGAACTACGTCGTCCGCTCCTCGCTCTACCCCGAGGTGCTGACCGGCCGCCAGGTCGGCCCCGCCCGGTCCCTCCTCGACCCCGACCAGCTCGACCAGTTCGACCAGAGCCTCGACCACCCGGCGGCGGACGGCCGGCACGCCCCCACCGGCTGGCTGGTCCGCCTCGACCCCTCCCTCGCTCAGCTGGCCGACGACAAGATCCGCGTCCGGGGCAGCCTCCAGGCCACCGAGAGCGACTCGGCCACCCTGGAGATCACCGCCGACCACACCTTCGTCTACGCCCTGCGCCCCACCGGCGCCGCCGATGCGCCCGTGTCCCTCTTCACGGTTCGCCGGGAGGTGACCTTCCGCTTCCACCGCGACGACCTGCGCACCCACCAGGTCCAGCTCGTCACGTCCTCCGTCCAGGCAGGCCCGCTGTCCTGCGCCGAGGACGCCAGCGCCTACCTCCACCCCCTCCTGGCCGGCCAGACGGCCAAGCCGGGCGGCCCCGCGGGCACCAACCCCTACGCGCCGGACAACACCCCGGCCCTGTGCGGCACGCTGGCCACCGGAGCCCAGCCGAGAGGGTGAGCGGTGCCGAACGGGCAGGGCCTCCCGGCGGCTACTCCCCGTCCCCTCGCGGAGTGTCCGCGGGACCGCCGTCGGCCGGCGGCGGGCTCCTGAAGCCGTCGAAGCCGCGCCGGACCCGGCCTCCCAGGTCGCCCGCACCGCCCGCGAGGTCCGTGACCAGCTTCATCAGCGGGTCCTTGGAGCCCTTCACATCGCTGGCGTAGCTGGCCGCGGACTCACGGAAGGAGTCGCTGACGGAGGTGTCGTTGTCCCCGCTGCGCCGCGGGTAGTGGCCGTCCATGATCCGCTGGTGGTCCCGGGACTCGGCCCACTTCTTGAGCTCGGCCGCCCGCACGGTGGTGAACGGGTGTGAGCGGGGGAGCACGTTCAGGATCTTCAGCACCGAGTCGCGCAGGTCGCCCCCGGAGTCGTACTCCTCGGCCTGCTCCAGGAACGCGTCCACGTTCATCTCGTGCAGATGGTTGCCGCCCGCGATCTTCATCAGGCCCCGCATCGAGGCCCGGACGTCCTGGCCCACCAGCAGCCCCGCCCGGTCGGCGGACAGCTCCGACTTGCGGAACCACTCCCTGAGCGCCGTGACGATCGCCATGATCGCCAGGTTGCCCAGCGGGATCCAGGCGACCTTCAGCGCGAGACTGGTCAGGAACAGCAGGATCGTGCGGTACACCGAGTGCCCGGACAGCGCGTGTCCCACCTCGTGCCCGACGACCGCCCGCATCTCCTCCTCGTCGAGCAGCTCGACGAGCCCGGTCGTGACCACGATGATCGGCTCGTCCAGGCCGATGCACATGGCGTTCGGCTGCGGGTCCTGCGTGACGTACATCGGCGGGACCTTCTCCAGGTCCAGGATGTAACAGGCGTCCAGCAGCATGTCGTGCAGGTGCGAGAACTGCCGCTCGGAGACCCGCACCGAGTCGGACAGGAACAACAGCCTCAGGCTCCGCTCCGGCAGCAGCCCGCTGAGCGCCTTGAAGACCGTGTCGAACCCGCTCAGCTTGCGCAGCGCGACCAGGGCCGACCGGTCGGCGGGGTGCTCGTACGCACGCGAGGAGATCCCCGGAAAGCGCCTGCGCTGCCTGCTGGGCACGCGCTCGTGCCCGGTCTGCTGATGGCCGTCGTCGGACATGTCTTCCCCCATGTACGTGTGAGTGCCCACTGTGCCCCCGAGGCGGGGCCCAGCCTAAGCGGAGATACCGTGGACGGGCAGTACTGCCGAAGGAGTCCACGTCATGGAGCACCACCTCGCAGCCGCACGGCTGACCGAGGCCGCAGCGAGCGCCGTCCAGCAGCACGGATCGGGCAATCTGCTCCGCATCGTCCTCATCGTGATGGTCCTGGGCTGTGTACTGACCGCCTGGTTCCTGCTGCGCGGCTACAAGCGAAAGGACGACTGACAGGCGGCGGAAGTTCCCCGCCGGCAGGCGGTGAACGTTCCCGCCCGCGGGCGCCCTCCGGTCGCCGCCCGTCACCGACGGCGGAGTCGGCGTGATCGCCGCGCGGCCGCCCGCTTACCATGAGCCGACATCTTTATCCCGCCCACACGCGATAGGTCCTGCCGAAGATGAGCTTCCACAGCGTCGCAGCCCAGTTGGTCACCCTTGCCGCCGAGGGCGAGGAGCACGGCGGAAACCACAACAGCCTGAACCCGGCCGTCACCGGCGGCGGCGCCCTGATCATCCTGCTCCTGCTGCTGTGGATCACCACGCGCTTCAACCGCGACCGCTGAGCGGGAAGCCCGTCCCCGGCCGGACGCCCGAGGCCGGGCCGGTAGGGTCTGCACGCATGGGAGAGCAGGACATGCCTACCGGTCCGGCGCACGAGACCGCCGATGACACGGTGAAGCACCCGCAGAACCGGCCGGGCGACGGACCCGTCCACACGGGCAAGCGGCGCCTGGGCGTCATGGGCGGGACCTTCGACCCGATCCACCACGGGCACCTCGTGGCGGCCAGCGAGGTCGCCGCGCAGTTCCAGCTGGACGAGGTGGTGTTCGTGCCCACCGGCCAGCCGTGGCAGAAGTCCCACCGCAAGGTCTCCCCGGCCGAGGACCGCTACCTGATGACGGTCATCGCGACCGCCGAGAACCCCCAGTTCTCCGTCAGCCGCATCGACATCGACCGCGGCGGACCCACCTACACCGTGGACACCCTGCGTGACCTGCGCGCCCTCAACCCCGACACCGACCTGTTCTTCATCACCGGTGCCGACGCCCTCGCCCAGCTGCTGACCTGGCGCGACTCGAGGGAGCTGTTCTCCCTCGCGCACTTCATCGGCGTGACCCGCCCCGGCCACCACCTGAGCAACCCGGGCCTGCCGGAAGGTGGTGTCTCGCTCGTCGAGGTGCCGGCACTGGCCATCTCCTCCACGGACTGCCGTGCGAGAGTCGCCAAGGGAGACCCCATCTGGTACATGGTGCCGGACGGAGTCGTGCGCTACATCGACAAGCGCGAGCTGTACCGCGGCGAGTGAGCCGAGAGGGGCACCGGTGAACGACCGATACGACGCGGGGGACGCCAGCTACGGCGCGGGCCCGTACGAAGTCGTCGGCTACGACGAGTACGGCCGGCCCGTGTACCGGCATGTCCCGGCCCAGCAGTCCCCGCAGGCGGCCTACGACCCGTACGCCCAGCAGCAGGGCGGCTACGGCTACGAGCCGTACGCCACCGGCCGGCAGTCACCGGTGTCCTCCTACGGCTCCGCCCAGCAGCCGCCCGCCTACGACCCCTACGGCTCCCAGGCCCCGTACGACCCCTACGGCACCGGCGCCCACGACACCGCCTCCTACGACCCCTACGGGCAGGCCGCGAGCAGCGGGCAGCAGCCCCGGGTCGCCGAACAGACCGCCTACATCCCGCAGCAGGCCGGCCCGGCGGAGGACACGCACGCCCCGGAGGAGCCCGAGCGGCAGAGTGACTCGGGCGAACCGGACCACGGCACCGAGCAGTTCGCGTTCGTCGAGGAGCCGGACGGCGACTCCGAGGACGTCATCGACTGGCTGAAGTTCACCGAGAACCGCACCGAGCGCCGCGAGGAGGCCCGCCGCCGAGCCCGCAGCCGGATCGTCGCCCTCGTCGTCGTGTTCGCCCTCGTCGCCGTCGGCGGTGCCGGCTACCTCTGGTACGCCGGGAAACTGCCCGGTCTGTCCTCCTCCGGCGCCAAGAGCGGCACGGGCACGCCCGTCGCCGCCCAGAAACGCGACGTGATCGTCGTTCACCTGCACAACACCGGCAAGGGCGGCACCTCCACGGTGCTGCTGGTCGACAACACCACCACCCGGCAGGGCACCACCGTCCTGCTGCCCAACTCCCTCGCGCTGGCCGGGGACGACGGCTCCGCCACCACCCTCGCCAAGTCGGTCGACGTCGACGGTTCCTCCGGCACCCGCGACCAGCTCGACACCGTCCTCGGCACCGACATCCAGGGCACCTGGCGCCTCGACACCCCCTACCTGCAGAACCTCGTCGATCTCGTCGGCAGCATCGATGTCGACACCGACACCGACGTGCCGGACCCGGACACCAGGAAGAAGGGCACCGCGCCCCTCGTCCACAGGGGCACCGGCCAGACCCTCAGCGGCAAGATGGCCGTCGCCTACGCCACCTACCGCGCCGCCGGCGAGTCCCAGAACGCCCAGCTGGAGCGCTTCGGCCAGGTCATGCAGGGCGTCCTGCGCAAGATGTCCTCCGAACCGTCCTCGGCCACCACCACCGTCCAGACCCTGGCGCAGATCCTCGACCCGCCGCTCACCGACAAGGACCTCGGCGCCTTCCTCGCCAAGCTCGCCGACCTCGCCAAGGACGGCGACTACAAGACCGCCCTGCTGCCCGTTCAGGCCGACGGCACGCTGAGCGCCAAGACCAGCGACAGCGTGGTCAAGGACATCCTCGGTGGCGCCGCCAAGAGCCCCGAGGCCGGCTCCGCGGTCCGGGTCTCCGTCCAGAACGCCACCGGCGTGAAGGACGACTCCGAGAAGGCTCGCGTGGCGCTCCTCAACGGCGGCTTCACCTTCCTGGAGGGCGGCAGCGCCTCCGGCACCCAGGCCGCCTCCAAGGTGAGCTACGCGGACGCCTCCCACAAGGCCGACGCCACGGAGGTCGCCAAGACCCTCGGCCTGTCCGCCGGCTCCGTGACCAAGGGCAGCGTCTCCTCAGGCGCCGACGTCTCGGTCGTCCTCGGAGCCGACTACGAGCCCGCCGCCTCCTGAAGGCGGAGCGACGACGGCCGGGGCACCCGACGTGATGCCGTCATCACGTCGGGTGCCCCGCGCGGTCCGTGAGACCCTTGAGGTCCAGTGACCGCCGACGGAAAGCCATGTAGTGACCGCCACCGACCGTTCCCTTGAGCTCATCAACAGCGCCGCCCAGGCGGCCGCCGACAAGCTCGCCCACGACGTCATCGCCTACGACGTCAGCGACGTGCTGTCGATCACGGACGCCTTCCTGCTGGCATCCGCGCCGAACGACCGCCAGGTCAAGGCCATCGTCGACGAGATCGAGGAGCGCCTGCTGAAGGAACTCGACGCCAAGCCGGTACGCCGCGAGGGTGACCGCGAGTCCCGCTGGATCCTGCTCGACTACGTCGACATCGTCGTCCACGTCCAGCACAGCGAGGAGCGCGTCTTCTACGCCCTGGAGCGGCTGTGGAAGGACTGCCCCGAGCTGGAGCTGCCCGCCGACGCCAAGGCCACCCGTGGCAAGGCCGAGGAGCACGCCAAGCTGCAGGCCGCCGAGGCCGACCGGGAGCCGGGCGGGGAGTGGCGATGAGCGTCACCGGTGAGGTGAGCGACCCCAGGGTCCGCGGCCGCCGCGTCATCCTGTGGCGGCACGGCCAGACCTCGTGGAACGTGGAGCGCCGCTTCCAGGGCAGCACGGACGTCGAGCTGACCGAGACCGGCATCGGCCAGGCCCGCCGCGCCGCCCGGCTGCTCGCCTCCCTGGGACCCCACGCGATCATCTCCTCGGACCTGCAGCGGGCCGCGAACACGGCCGCCGAGCTGGCCGCCCTCACCGGTCTCGACGTCACCCAGGACGAGGGCCTGCGGGAGACCTACGCGGGCGTCTGGCAGGGTCTGACGCACGAGGAGATCATCGCCCGCCACGGCGAGGAGTACGCCGCCTGGAAGCGTGGTGAGCCGGTCCGCCGCGGCGGCGGCGAACTGGAGACCGAGGTCGCAGACCGCGCCGCCCCCGTCGTGCTGCGGCACGCCGAGAAGCTTCCCGAGGACGGCACCCTGGTCGTCGTCAGCCACGGCGGCACCATCCGCACCACCATCGGCCGCCTCCTCGGCCTGGAGCCCCGGCACTGGGAGAGCCTCGGCGGCCTCTCCAACTGCTGCTGGTCCGTGCTCGGCGAGGGCGCCCGCGGCTGGCGCCTGCTCGAGCACAACGCGGGCACCCTCCCGGAGCCCGTCCTCGGCGACGACGACTGAGCGTCCCGAGACCCCGGGCCCCGGATTTCACTTTCCGGCAGGTCACAGGCTAAAGTTCTTCTTGTTCGCCCCGCCGAGCGGGAAGAACACCAGGGGCTATAGCTCAGTTGGTAGAGCGCCTGCATGGCATGCAGGAGGTCAGGAGTTCAATTCTCCTTAGCTCCACTGGTCGACACTCTGTTGAGTTGTCAAAGATCGGTGATGAGGATCCCGTCCCCTTCAAGGGGGCGGGATTTCTTGTGTTCAGGCCCGGATCATCGCGTCGGCCACCATGTCCCTCGGCGGCCACACCGGCCGTCTGTGCTCCCTCAGCACCACGACCTTCCGGTGCGCCGCGTCGTCCGCCGGTCTGTAGACCACGATCCGGCACTCGGGCATCCCGTCGACGGACAGCGACTGGGAGGTCATCCGCATCTCGCCCACCGCCTCGTGCCGGAAGGTCTTCACCCGGGGCCCCGGAGGCGTCACCTCGCCGCTCGCCCACAACTCGGCGAAGTACGGGCTGGCCGCGCACAGCGCGCGTATGTACTCCTCCCACGCCGGCTCTCCCACGTGTCTGCCGTACGAGGACCGCAGCGTCGCCACCATCACCGGCAGCTCGCGTTCCCGGTGCACCATCGGGCAGGTGTCCTCCGGCATGGTGAAAAGCGTCCACAGCACGTTGGGCACGCCTGTCGCGCGGGTCTCGGGCACCACGAACAGATCACGGTAGGCCGGGTTCGTGGCCAGAACGTCGTACCGTGCGTTGTAGACCACCGCCAACAGAGGGTCCAGGGCGTCGATGATGGCCTGCACCTCCGGTCCGACCTGCCGGATCAAGCCCTCCGCGTCCGGCTCGAACGGCACCTCCGCCAGCCGGTACAGGTGCTCCCGCTCCGGCGGATCCAGTCGAAGCGTCCGCGCGACCGCGTCCAGCACCTGCGGCGAGGCGTTGATCGGCCGGCCCTGCTCAAGCCACGTGTACCAGGTCACGCCCACCCCGGAGAGCTGGGCGACCTCCTCCCGGCGCAGCCCGGGCGTGCGCCGCCGCAGCCCCGGCGGCATGCCCACGTCGGCCGGGGTCACCCGGGCCCGCCTGCTGCGCAGAAAGGCCGCCAGCTCCGGCCTGCGGCGTTGTGCCGTCGTCCCCATTCCCATGCCCCCCGTCGTCCCATCCCATCGTCGGCACCCGGGCCGCGTGCTGCCAGGTGCTGTCAGTACCAGCATCGGCGGGCACTCGGCACCCGTACCGGCTCGCCGCCAGGCTCGACGCCATGACGACGACACCTCGAACCGGGCCGAGTCCCGCGCCCGCTCCGATCCTTGCGACCAGTGAACCAGCCACCACGGACAGTGAAACATCCGCCACTGACAACCGGTCCCGGCTGCTGCTCTGGGTCCTCCTGTCCGCCCTGTTCATGGCGGCCCTCGATGTCTTCATCGTGAACGTCGCCGCCCCCACCATCGGTTCCGAGCTCCACGCCTCGGGTGCCGACCTGCAACTGGTGATCGCCGGCTACGCCATCTCCTACTCCGTCCTGCTGATCACCGGCGCGCGGCTCGGCGAGCGGCTCGGCCACGGCCGGGTCCACCTCGCCGGACTCGTCCTGTTCACCGCGGCCTCGCTCGCCTGTGGTCTGGCGCGGGGAGCGACCGGGCTGATCGTGTTCCGGCTGGTGCAGGGCGCCGGCGCTGCGCTGGCGATACCGCAGGTGCTCAGCCTGATCCAGCGCACTTTCACCGGCGAGGCACGGGCGCGGGCGCTGGGGGCCTACTCGGCGGTCCTCGCCGTCGGTGCGGCGGCCGGGCAGATCGTGGGCGGGGTGGTGGTCAGCGCCGACCTGTTCGGCACCGGCTGGCGACCGGTGTTCCTGGTCAACGTGCCGGTGGGCGTGCTCCTGCTGGTGCTGGGCAGGCGGGTCCTGCCCCTGGGGCGCGAGACAGGACCCGAGCGGGCACGCGCCCTCGACCTGCCGGGACTGGTGCTGCTCGGCGCGTCCGTGTCCCTGCTGACCGTGCCGCTCGTGCTCGGGCAGGAGGAGAACTGGCCGCTGTGGTCCTGGCTGTCGCTGGCCGCCGCCTTGGTGCTGTTCGCGGCGTTCTGCGGTTACGAGTCCCGGCTGGCCCGGCGTGGCGGCGCCCCGTTGATCGCACCGCGGGTCCTGCGTCATCCGGGGATCGGTCTGGCCGTGTTCCGCATCCTGGCCGTCATGTCGGTCAACGCCGGATTCCTCTTCGCGCTGACCCTGCACGTCCAGGGCGGTCTCGGCCACAGCGCCCTGCGGGCCGGGCTGGGTTTCGCGCCGACCGCGGTCGTCTTCGGGGCCGTCAGCGTGACCTGGCGGAGGTGGCCCGCGGCCTGGCAGCGGGCGCTCACCCCGGCCGGCTTCGCGCTCACGGCGGTGTCGGCGGCCGTCGTGGGCCTGGCCTTCCACGGCGGCGGCGACGGGGGAGTGCTGCTGTACCCGGGCTATGTCGGCATGGGCGGCGGGCTCGCGCTCGCCTTCAGCCCGACGCTGACCGGAGCGCTGGCCACCGTGCGGCCCGAGGACGCGGCGGACGCCGGCGGGCTGCTGGCCACGGTCGCCCAGCTCGGTCAGCTGATCGGGGTGGCCGCGTTCGGCACACTGTTCCTGAACCGGCTTGAGTCACTCGGGGCCCTGCGGTCGTATACCTCCGCGGAGGCGTTCTCGCTGTGTGCCTGGGCGCTGGCCGGAACGGCCATGGTGGGTGCTGTGTCCGGACTGGTACTGAGGCGTCGCTGACCGTATTGCTCCGGCCGTGGCAGAATCAAACGGCCGGAAGGGGGCGCGACCCGACGGGAGGGAGTAGCGATGCCTGCGAGCATCCTTGAGGAGGTCGGCCACCTCCTCGGTGCGGCGTTGATACGGGACACGACCCCCCGGCTCAGCTGCCCTTCCTGCGGTTCCGCGCACGTGGCCCAGGTACTCGGCGACAACGGCGGAATCTCCTACGTGTGCACGGCCTGCGGCCACAGCTGGAGCTGATCGATGGGTGCACACAGGCGAAAGTGCGACTGGTGCGGCAGTGGTACGCCGATCGTCCGTGACATGGAGCCGATCAATCCCGACTACCAGTACTGGTGCGAGGAATGCGCGCGGGCGCTGATCATAAAAGGCGATCCGATCGAGACGTACCGGGAACTGGAGGGCGAGCCGATCTACGGCCGTCTCCTCGAGGAGCACTGCACGCTCAAGAGGTTCTATTCCTTCGTCACGGCTTGACGCGGACCACACCCGGGCCGGGCCTCGGCAACGATGTCCACGCCAGCACGAGGAAGAGCGCACCGGCTCCCCCGTAGAGGGCCGAAAGCGTCAACTCCACGCTGCCCTGGTGCATTTCGGGGCGCCCGGCGCCGTGGGGAACCCACCATGGCGTGTACGAGCAGAACACCAGCAGCGAGCCCAGGGCCGCCGCCCTGTGCCCGCGTGTCCACAGCAGCAGGACCAGTGGCACGCACCACACCCAGTGGTGCGTCCAGGACACCGGGCTGATCAGCAGCGCGGTGACCGCGCAGGCGCACACCGCCCAGGGCCGCCGTCCGCGCAACTCCGCCGCCACCGCCACCGCGAGGCCCATCGCGGCCGTCACGGCCGCAAGGACGGCCCAGAGCGCTCCCGGGTCCGGTGTGTGCAGAAGGCGGGCCAGAACGCCGCGCAGGGCCTGATTGGCGGTGTCCTCGGCGTGTCCGACCCGGCCCGCGCGGAAGGCCATGTCCGTCCAGAACCGCCAGGAGTCGTACGGAAGGGCGGCCGCAGCCAGCAGCGTCGCCCCGGCGAACGCGACGGCGGCCCCGCGAGCGTGCCGCAGCCATGGCCCTCCGTCCCTGCCGCCGAGCCGGGCCGCGACGCCCGTGACGAGCAGGAACACCGGGAACAGCGCGGGTGTCAGCTTCACCGCGGCAGCCAGCCCCAGACCCACACCGGCCCAGCGATCGCGGCGGCCGGTGGGGCGGCGTGGCAGGTCCCACAGCACCAGGACGGCCAGCAGCAGATTGACCTGCCCATAGCGCAGGGTCGTCCACACCGGCTCGCACCACACCGCCGGTGCCGCGACCCACCAGACGGTCTCCACGCGCGTGTGGCCTACGAGTTTCAGCGACAGCCGCACGAACGCCACCAGCAGAGCGAGGTTGCCTGCCGTCGCCAGCGTGCGCAGGGGAGCGGTGTCCAGCAGGGACAACGGTGTGAACAGCAGGGCCGCGAACGGCGGATAGGTGGTGGGCAGGTGCGCGGCCGTCGCCCGCAGCGCGTAGAGGTCGCCGCCGGCCCGCACGGTGGCGCCCTCGGCCCGGTAGACCATCAGGTCGATCATCGACACGTGCGCGGCCCGCTGCGCGACCCAGAAGGCCGTGAACGACACCAGGCACACGCTCAGGGCGACCGGCACCCGGCGGGCTGCTGCGGAGAACGCGATCACCCTCACGAAAGCCGACATTAGCGCCCGAATGAGAGCAGAGCGGAAACCGATTTGGTACTGCACCCCCCGGACCGTGTAATGTTGGCGTCGCCGCCGGGGAAACCGGGCGGCACGGTCGAATACGCGGCTCCGCCGCAAGACCGCAAGGGGCTATAGCTCAGTTGGTAGAGCGCTTGCATGGCATGCAAGAGGTCAGGAGTTCAATTCTCCTTAGCTCCACAGAAGTCGAAGGCGGACCATCCCTACGGATGGTCCGCCTTCGGCGTGTTCCGGAACGGAACGAAACACCCGAACGGCAGCGGCGGGTCACCCGGCTCGGATGACCCGCCGTTCTCGGTTCAGCGGCCGAGAGCGCGCCGGCCGCGGCCCTGGGAGAGGACCGGCAGGTTGCGTGACGGCGCCTGCCCGCGGGTGTCCTCCTCGATGCGCAGGGCGAGCGCCGGGCAGCGGCGCACGGCGCGCAGCGCCTTCGCCTCCGCATAGCGCGGCACCTGCGCCTGCGCCACGGTCGGGAAACCGTCCGCGCCCAGTTCGAAGACCTCCGGGAGGATGTCGGCGCACAGGCCGTGGCCCCGGCACAGCGTCCAGTCGACGTAGATCTTCTGGCGGCTGGCGCCGGTCTCCTCGGGCTCTCCGCCGCCCGAGATGCCCGCAAGGGCCCTGCCCCCCTCGAAGAGCGGCAGAACGCCCTCCACGGGTCGTCCGCAGCCGTTTCCGAGGACGTGGGCGGCCAGGTCGTCGGTGAACGCCTTGATGGTCGATTCCAGGAACATCGCCGAACCGTCCGGGTGCGAACACGCCCCGCGCCGCTTGACGTTCTTCGCGACCTGCTTCAGCGCCTCCAGGGCGGCCGGTCCGCCGCCGTTCAGGATGTCCTCCAGGCCCCGCGCGGCGGCGGGCAGTCCGAGGTAGCAGGGGCCGCACTGGCCGGCGCTCTCCTCGGCCAGCCACTGCGCCACCCGCAGCGACTCGCCCAGCGGGCAGGTCTCCTGGGTGATCGGCAGGATCGCACCGGCACCCAGCGAACCGCCCACCGCGTCCAGCGAATTGCGGGAGACGATCGCCTCGTTGACGGTCGCCGCGTCGATCCACTTGCCGTGGTAGCCGCCGGTCAGCACGCCCTGTGGCACCGGCGGGGCCCCGGCCAGCTGGAGCACATAGCGCAGCGGCACGCCCGTCGGGACCTCGAGCACCATCGGGCGGGCCACCGCGCCGGAGACCGTCAGCATGACGGTCCCCGGCTCGTCGTACAGGCCGGTGTTGCCGTAGCGCTCGGGGCCGATGCGGGCGGCGATGGCCAGCTGCGCGAACGTCTCCGCGTTCGACAGCAGTGTGGGTGCGCCGCCGACGCCGCTCTGCGAGGCACTGATCTTGCGGCCGGGCGGGATCGCCGGGCCGCCGTCGATCGAGCGGATCAGCGAGGCGGCGGCACCGGTGACCATGCGCACCGGATTGCGCTGCACCCAGGCGCGTAGCGCCGATCTACGGCTGTTGCTCAGACCCCGTTCGGCGAGCGCGGCCTCCATGGAGCGTTGCGTGGACTCCCGCGTGACACCGATCACGAGCGTGCGCGCACCGAGCGCCTCGGCGCACAGCAGCGCGCCGTCCAGGATGAGGTGCGGGGCACGGTTGATGAGCACCGTGTCCTTGCGGCAGGCGGGTTCGTCCTCGCTGCCGTTGACCACGACGACCGGCCGCACCCCGCGCTTGATCGCCGACTCGGCGACCGAGCGCAGTTTCCTGTGGAAGGGGAATCCCGCACCGCCCCGGCCCTTGAGGTTGATGCGTTCGGCGAGCTGCGCGAGCTGTTCGCCGCCCAGCGGGTCGAGCGGCCCGTGCACCTTCAGGTGCATGGGCAGGTCGAGCCGTTCCACAAGGTCGAAGCCCGACGTGAGCTGCGGAAGTCCGACTACGCGGACTTCGGGGACGTCGGGCAGGGCCTCGTTCACCTATAGCCTCCGGAAGGCATGTTCCAAGGTTCGCCCGAACCCGGCGCGTCGTAGGAGGCGCCGGGGGTTGGTTCAGTGGCGGGACCGCTGTTGAACGTGTCACTCGGGTTGTACGTGCCGTAGAAGCCGTTTGTCTCACCGGTGTCGTACACGTCACTCCCGCCGTATCCGGTCGTGCCCGGATTGCCGTAGACCGGGATGGTGTATCCGGTGTCCTGGAGCGGGTCGTACGCGGACGGCGGGGCCTCGCCGACCGGCGGCGGGGACGGGATCGGCCAGCTGCCCGAGGTGCTGGAGGGGCCGTCCACGTGCGGGATGGCCTCCGTGGGCTGGAGGTCCAGCGGCAGGTCCATGCGCGCGGTCTGGCCGGCCGCGAACGGCTGCTGAGACCGGCCCGGTGTGGACACCGCGCGGTAGGCGGCAGCGAAGCCGGACGCGGGCTCCGCGGCGGGGGCGGGGGACTGGTACAGGGGTGCGGAGGAGAAAGCCGTCGAGCCGGCGGGCGACGGCTTCGGCTCCCAGCGGCCCTCGTAGCCCGGCAGGGCCGAGTCGGCCACCCGGGAACGGCTCGCGTCCAGCTCCTCGAGGCCCGGCCGCTCCGAGCTGCCGAACAGCGCCACCAGCCGGTCGGCGACCTTGCGCTTGACCGGGCGCGGGGCGGCGCGCAGTGCGAGGGCGCCCATCACGCCGAGCAAGGACAGGCTGTACAGGATCACGAAGATCGGCTTGGCCGCGCGACCCGCGTAGAGCCCGTGGATCAGCGCCGCACACCAGGCCGGGTAGGCCAGCATGTGCATGGCCCGCCAGCGGGCGGCGACCGGGGCCGGGGTGGCGAAATTGCTGCGCAGGGCGCCGGTGACGCCCACGAAGATCATCAGCAGGCCCGCCAGCGAGCCCAGGCCGATCAGGCCGGCGACTCCGGTGACACCGAGCGAGAACGGGATGATCGCCGCGATCAGCTGCGTGTGGCCGAGCGCGACCTTCGTGGTGATGTGGAGCAGCAGGAACGCGATGGAGGCGACCGCGGTCGACCGGTGCACCGCCTGGCCGATGATCCGCTGCCGCGTGTTCAGGAAGATCCGGTCCTGGGCGAACAGGCCCCAGATCACCGAGCAGCTCAGCGAGACGAGGGACAGCACGCCCGCGCCGAAGTTCAGGAACTCGCGGAACTGGCTGCCTCCGACCAGCACGACCACGGGTATGAGCAGCAGGACGACAGCGGACGCCATCCCATAGGCCGAGCGGCCCGGCTTGGGGAGCGAGCTGGTACTACGACGAGGGTTCATGGGGGCAACTCCGAGCAGTTCCGGGAAAGCGGTCCCGCTGCCGAACTCTAAGTGGCGCCATACCGATCAGTACGGGGTTTGAGTTATTGCGTTGTTATCAACGGACAATGTGACTTGAGCGATGTCCCTTGGTGGACGGTACGCGAAGTGATCGTTGACCTTGATTCAGCTCCGGGCATGGTTCCTGGCATGTCCACCACTCATACGCAAGCGCGTCGCGGCTTGCTCAAGCGCTGCGGTACCCTAACGCCATGCGTGCCGTACGCCTTCTGCTTAGCGGGCCGCGCTGAAGTACCGACCCCCGGTCCAGCCGTGAGGTCGGCATCGGCGCGGCGTCCCCTCCTGTGTGAGGGGATTTTTCGTTTCCGCAGGCAGAGACGATCGATGGAGCTTTGAGGATCATGAGCGAGACGAACCCCGCTGCCGCCGCTGCTACGTCGGCGGAGGCCGCGCCGCACCGCTACACGGCCGCCATGGCAGCCGAGATCGAGGCACGCTGGCAGGACGCCTGGGACGCCGACGGCACCTATGCGGCGCCGAACCCCACGGGTGACCTGGCCGGCGATCCGGAGCTGGTCGCCAGGCCCAAGAAGTTCATCATGGACATGTTCCCGTACCCCTCCGGTGCGGGCCTGCACGTCGGCCACCCGCTGGGCTACATCGCCACCGACGTCTACGCCCGGTTCCAGCGCATGACCGGCCACAACGTCCTGCACACCCTGGGCTTCGACGCCTTCGGCCTGCCCGCCGAGCAGTACGCCGTGCAGACCGGCACGCACCCACGTGTGTCCACCGAGGCCAACATCGAGAACATGAAAGCCCAGCTGCGCCGGCTGGGCCTGGGCCACGACAAGCGCCGGTCCTTCGCCACGATCGACCCGGACTACTACAAGTGGACCCAGTGGATCTTCCTGCAGATCTTCAACTCCTGGTACGACGAGAAGGCGCAGAAGGCCCGCCCGATCTCCGAGCTGATCGCCCGGTTCGAGTCCGGTGAGCGGCCGATCCCGGGGACCACGCGCGCGTGGAGTGAGCTGAGCGGCACCGAGCGCGCCGACATCCTGGGCGAGTACCGCCTGGCCTACGCCTCCGACGCGCCGGTCAACTGGTGCCCCGGTCTGGGCACCGTACTGGCCAACGAGGAGGTCACCGCCGACGGCCGCTCCGAGCGCGGCAACTTCCCCGTCTTCAAGGCCAAGCTGCGCCAGTGGAACATGCGCATCACCGCCTACGCCGACCGGCTGCTGGAGGACCTGGAGGAGCTGGACTGGCCCGAGGCCATCAAGCTGCAGCAGCGCAACTGGATCGGCCGCAGCGAGGGCGCCCGCGTCGACTTCCCGATCGACGGCGAGCACATCACGATCTTCACCACCCGCCAGGACACCCTGTTCGGCGCGACCTACATGGTGCTGGCGCCCGAGCACCCGCTGGTCGAGAAGTTCACCCCCGAGGCGTGGCCCGAGGGCACGCACGAGGTGTGGACCGGCGGCCACGCCACCCCGGCCGAGGCCGTCGCCGCCTACCGCGCGCAGGCCGCCTCGAAGTCCGACGTCGAGCGCCAGGCCGAGGCCAAGGACAAGACCGGCGTCTTCACCGGTGCCTTCGCGACCAACCCGGTCAACGGCGAGCAGGTCCCCGTCTTCATCGCCGACTACGTCCTGATGGGCTACGGCACCGGCGCGATCATGGCCGTCCCCGCCCACGACACCCGCGACTTCGCCTTCGCGCGCGCCTTCGAGCTGCCGATCCGCTGCGTGGTCGAGCCGGCCGACGGCCGTGGCACGGACACCTCCACCTGGGACGACGCCTTCGTGTCGCACGACGCGAAGATCGTCAACTCGCACGGCGAGGACGTCTCCCTGGACGGCCTGGGTGTGGTCGAGGCCAAAGCCCGCATCACCGAGTGGCTGCAGGCCAAGGGCATCGGCGAGGGCACCGTCAACTTCCGGCTGCGTGACTGGCTGTTCAGCCGCCAGCGCTACTGGGGCGAGCCCTTCCCGATCGTCTACGACGAGGACGGCGTCGCCCACGCGCTGCCCGAGTCGATGCTGCCGCTGGAGCTGCCGGAGGTCGAGGACTACAGCCCGCGCACCTTCGACCCGGACGACGCCGACACACAGCCCGAGACGCCGCTGTCGCGCAATGAGGAGTGGGTCAACGTCACCCTGGACCTGGGCGACGGGCCGAAGAAGTACCGCCGCGAGACCAACACCATGCCCAACTGGGCCGGTTCCTGCTGGTACGAATTCCGCTACCTGGACCCGCACAACGACCAGAAGCTGGTCGACCCCGAGATCGAGCAGTACTGGATGGGCCCGCGCGAGGGCCAGCCGCACGGCGGTGTCGACCTGTACGTCGGCGGCGCCGAGCACGCCGTCCTGCACCTGCTGTACGCGCGCTTCTGGTCCAAGGTCCTGTACGACCTGGGCCACGTCTCCTCCGCGGAGCCGTTCCACAAGCTGTTCAACCAGGGCATGATCCAGGCGTACGTCTACCGCGACAGCCGCGGTATCGCGGTGCCGGCCGCCGAGGTGGAGGAGCGCGACGGCGCCTACTACCACCAGGGCGAGAAGGTCAGCCGCCTGCTGGGCAAGATGGGCAAGTCCCTGAAGAACGCGGTGACGCCGGACGAGATCGCCGCCGAGTACGGTGCCGACACGCTGCGCCTGTACGAGATGGCCATGGGCCCGCTGGACGTCTCCCGCCCGTGGGACACGCGCGCGGTGGTCGGCCAGTTCCGTCTGCTGCAGCGGCTGTGGCGCAACATCGTCGACGAGAACACCGGCGAGGTCACCGTCAGCGACGCCGAGCCGGACGAGGAGACGCTGCGCGCCCTGCACAAGGCGATCGACGGCGTCCGCCAGGACCTGGAGGGCCTGCGGTTCAACACCGCCATCGCCAAGGTCACCGAGCTGAACAACCACCTGACCAAGGCCTATGGTGGCGGCGGGGCCGCAGGCACCTCAGCTGAGGGTGGCGGCGGGCGACGGGCGGGCGCGGTGCCGCGGTCCGTCGCCGCGCCGCTGGTGCTGCTGATCGCGCCGCTGGCCCCGCACATCGCCGAGGAGCTGTGGCGCAAGCTGGGCCACACCGACTCGGTCGTCCACCAGGACTTCCCGGTCGCCGACCCGCGGTACGTGGTGGACGAGACCGTGACCTGCGTCGTGCAGATCAAGGGCAAGGTCAAGGCCCGCCTGGAGGTGCCGCCGGCCATCTCCGAGGAGGAGCTGGAGAAGGTGGCGCTGTCCGACGAGAAGGTCGTCGCGGCACTGGACGGCGCGGGCATCCGCAAGGTGATCGTGCGGGCGCCGAAGCTGGTGAACATCGTTCCGGCGTGACGGCCGGGCACCGGCTGGATCCGGCGTCGGGGTAGTCCCCTACGGGCAGGTTCGGGGTTCTTCCGGAACTCCGGGCCTGCCCGCTGCGTTTACCGTGGAGAGCACAGCGGCTTGTGCCGTGCCGGTCGGAGGAGGAGCGTCGTGGAAGCAGTGATCGCCGTGTTCGCCCTGCTCTTCCTGCTCTTCATCGGCCTGGGCGCCTACGCCACGGTCAAGGCGGTCGCCGCCGCCAAGCGCGGGGTGGACCGGACGATCGCACAGGCCCGCCGCACGGTGGAGGACCACACGCTGCGCGCCAAGTCCTTCGCCCCGATCGGCCCGGCAGGCGAGGTCGCCCAACTGCGGCTCGCACTGCGCACCTCCATGCGCGCCACGCAGGACGCGCTGTACGCGGGCGCGGCCGAGGACGAGTCGCTCAAGGAGTCCCTCGGCCTGTTCGAGCGGCTCAGTGCGCACGGCCACGAGCTGGACGCGGACCTCAAGCGCCTGGAGTCCGAGCCGGACCGGTCCGCGCTCGCCGCGCGCCTGCCCGAGCTGCGCAGCCGCACCGAGCGCATCACCAACTCGGCCGACTCGCTGCGCTGGGCCGTCCGCGACCGGGCGCACCGCTTCGCCGACGAGGATCTGGGTTCGCTCAGCGCCCAGATAGACATCGAAGCGGACGCCCTGCGCCACTGGACGCGTACCGAGAACACCCAGACACCCCCGCGGTGGCCGGACGCCCCTCCCGCCGCCGACGGTTCGGCGGCGCGGCAGACGGGGCAGCAGACACCCGGCTCGCGCGCGGCCGAGGAACCGGCTCCCCACGCCATCACCTCACCGCCCCCGCGCCCCGCGTTCTTCTGGCAGAAGAAGCCTCGCCCCGAGAGCACCACCTGACCGAGGGCCGCTCCGGCCGGCAGGGGCCGGGCTGCCGCGCGAGCGCTACGCCAGGTAACCTCCAGCTCATGTCCCGCCATGTCGCGATCGTTACCGATTCAACGGCCTACCTGCCGCCACGGACGATGGAGCGCCACGGCATCACAGCGGTACCCCTGACCGTGGTCCTCGGCGACCAGGCGCTCGAAGAGGGCACAGAGATCTCGACCCGCTCCCTGGCCCAGGCACTGCAGAAGCGGCGTTCCGTCACCACCTCCCGGCCCAGCCCCCAGGTCTTCGCGGAGACCTACCGCAGGATCGCCGAGTCCGGCGCGACCGGCATCGTCTCCCTGCACCTGTCCGCGGAGCTGTCCGGCACCTACGACGCGGCGGTCCTCGCGGCGCGCGAGGCACCGGTGCCCGTGCGGGTGGTGGACACCGGGATGGTCGCGATGGCCCTCGGCTTCTGCGCGCTCGCCGCTGCCGAGGTGGCGGGGGCCGGCGGCACGGTGGACGAGGCCGTCGCAGCCGCCGAGAAACGGGCGGCGGGCACGTCCGCCTATTTCTACGTCGACACCCTCGACTATCTGCGCCGCGGCGGCCGCATCGGGGCCGCGCAGGCTCTCCTCGGCTCCGCACTCGCCGTCAAGCCCCTGCTGCAGCTGAACGGCGGCCGCATCGAGCTGCTCGAGAAGGTCCGTACGGCGTCCAAGGCGATCGCCCGGCTGGAGGAGATCGCCGCCGAGCGGGCGGGCAGCGCGGAGGTCGACATCGCCGTCCACCACCTCGCCGCCGCCGACCGGGCCGCCGCACTCGCCGACCGGCTGCGGGTACGGGTGCCGGGGCTGGCCGATCTGCATGTCAGTGAGATCGGAGCGGTGATCGGGGCGCACACGGGACCCGGGCTGCTGGGAGCGGTGGTCTCGCCCCGCTGACGGCGCCCGGACTTCCTCGTCCTGCTTCACTCGTGCGGGTGGCGAAGTTTTCCACAACCGGGCGGTTTCCCCCCGGAATCGACCATGATCACCGCGAGTCGGCGGGATGTTCCATCCTCGTCGCATGGCACTTCGATCACGTTCACGCACAGCCACTCCGACCAGCGGCCCCGGCCGCGGCCCCGCCTCCGACGGCCGCATCCGCAACCGCCGCGGCACCGACCACCGCCGCGCCCGTCACCGCCCGCCCGCACCCGCGGAGGAGCTGCGCCGCCGGGCGGAACTCCTCTTCGGTGAACGAGCCGTGCGCCGACGGGAATCGGGAAACGGACCGCCGGACGGGGACCGGCCCGCGAGCACGGCGACGGCGACGGTTACGGGCCCGGCCCCCGGGCTGAGCCCGGCGCGGACGGCAGCTGCGGACGCACCAGGACTGATGGTGACCGCTGAGCCCGAACCGGCCGGATCCATGGCGCCGTCGGAGCCGGACGCACCCGTCGCGCCGGACTGGCGGGAGCGGGCCGGGCTGGCGCTGCGCGAGCGGATGCCGGTGTGGTTGCAGGCGCGGTGCGGGGTGGAGCGGCGGGGGGTCGTGGCACTCGCCGTGGTGCTCGTGGCCGCCGCCGTGTTCGCCGTGCAGCACTTCTGGACCGGCCGCACCCAGTCCGTGCGCGCCCCTCAAGTGGTGCGCGCCGAGGCGTCCTACGCCCATCCGCACGAAGACGCGAAGGGTGGCGCCGCCGTGGGCGCCTCGGCGGCACCGGGCGGGGTGATCGTCGTGGACGTCAGCGGCAAGGTACGGAAACCGGGCATCCGGCGGTTGCCGGCCGGTTCCCGGGTGGCCGACGCGCTGCGGGCCGCGGGCGGCGTCCGGCCCGGCGTGAGCACCGAGGGCCTCAACCGGGCCCGCTTCCTTGCCGACGGCGAACAGGTCGTCGTCGGCACATCCGCCGGGGCGCCGGCTCCGCCCGGCCCGGTGGGCGAAGTGGCCTCCGTACCGGCGGGCACGGCCCCAACGGCCCCGGTCTCCCTCAACACGGCCACCGCGGACCAGCTCGACACCCTGCCCGGAGTCGGCCCGGTACTGGCCCAGCACATCATCGACTACCGCACCCGGCACGGCGGTTTCCGCTCGGTGGACGAACTGCGCGAGGTGAACGGCATCGGCGACCGCCGCTTCACCGACCTCCGGAACCTGGTACGGCCATGAGCCGCGCGCTCGACGAAGTCACCCCCGGTTCCGGGCCGCAGGAGCGCGTGAGTACGCGCGCGGACCGGGCGGGCCCCATGGACCTGCGCCTGGTCCCGCCCACCCTCGCGGCGTGGGCCACGGCGGCCCTGACACTGGACGCATCAGCGCGCTGGAGCGCCGGGATCGCGGTCGTCTGCTTGACCGGCGGGCTCTTCCTGCTGTCGGTGCGGTGGTCGGGACGGGGTGCGCGGGCGGCTCGGGGCCTACGGGCCGCAGGGGGCGGAGAGTTACCGCAGGGTGTACGGGTGAGGCAGGCCGAGCCTGTCGGGCAAGCCCAGGAGCACAGGCAAGCCGAGGGGGTCGGGCAAGCCGGGCGCGCCGAGCGGCCGGAGCAGGTCTGGCGGGCCAGGCCGGCCGACGGGGTCCGGCGAGCCGGGCGGGGAGAGCGGGCCGGGCGGGCGGTGCTGGTCGGGCGGAGCCGGCGAGTGGTCGGACGGAGCTCGCGCACCGCAGGACCGGAGCGTGCACGCGGCCGGTTCGCATGGGTCCGCGCGTCGGTCGCCGCGGTGCTGCTCTGCGTCGCCGCGGCCGCCGCCTCCGCCGGGCTGCACGGCGCGGACGTGCGGCGCGGCCCGGTGCCCGAGCTGGCCCGCCGGTTCGCGATCGTGACCGCCGAGGTCGAGGTGAGCGGCGACCCCTGGCTGAGCCGGCCACGGGTGCGCGGCGATCACGCGGCGCCCATGGCGGTGCTGGTCCGGGCGGAGGTGAGGCGGGTCGAGAAGAGCGATGGGACGAGTGCGCGGACCCGGACTCCCGTGCTGTTGGTCGTCGACGCGGACGTGCCGGCCCCGCGGGGGAGCGGAGTGCGGAGCGGGAGTTCCGAGGAGCAGCCGGCGACCGCTGCCCGGGGAGTGCCGGGTGGGCGTGGCATGCGGAGTGGGGCTTCCGAGGAGTCACAGGTCATGGCCGTCCGCGGGCCGCGTGGCCGTGCCGCCTGGCTCGGGCTGTTGCCGTCCACGCGGCTGCGGGTGGGCGGGCGGCTGGCACCTGCGCTGACGGGCGGTGACCGGACCGCGGCCGTGCTGCGGGTGCGCGGCCGGCCGGGGCCGCGGATCGTGGGGGGCCCGAGCGGGCCGCAACGGCTGGCGGGGCGGCTCAGGGCGGGGCTGCGAGAGGCGACCGGTGGTCTGCGGGGCGACGCGCGGGCGCTGCTTCCCGGACTGGTCGTCGGGGACACCTCACGGATCACGCCCGAACTGGACGAGGCCTTCAAGGAGACGGACCTGGCGCACACGCTCGCCGTCTCCGGCAGCAACCTCACCGTCCTGCTCACCCTGCTCATCGGGCCGCCCGGTCTGGCCCAGCGGACCGAGCGCCGCGGCCTCGCCCCGCGCCTGGGGCTCTCACTGCGAGCGACCGCCCTGGCCGCGGGAGCGCTGACGCTGGGATTCGTGGTCGTGTGCCGGCCCGACCCCAGCGTGCTGCGGGCCGCCGCGTGCGGTGCGGTCGCGCTGCTCGCCCTGGCCACCGGGCGCCGCAGATCCCTGGTGCCGGCACTGGCCACGGCCGTCCTGCTGCTGGTGCTGTACGACCCGTGGCTGGCCCGCAGTTACGGCTTCCTGCTCTCCGTACTGGCCACCGGCGCGCTGCTCGTCCTGGCACCCGGCTGGAGCGAGGCGCTGCGGCGGCGCCGGGTGCCCCCGCGGCTCGCCGAGGCGCTGGCGGCGGCCGCCGCCGCGCAGGCCGTGTGCGCGCCGGTGGTGGCGGTGCTGTCGGCCAGGGTGAGCCTGGTGGCGGTGCCGTGCAACCTGCTGGCCGAGGCGGCGGTGGCGCCGGCCACGGTACTGGGGTTCGCGGCGCTCGCGGCGGCACCGGTGGCGATGCCGGTGGCCACGGCGCTGGCATGGTGCGCGAGTTGGCCGGCCGGGTGGATCGCCGGAGTGGCCCGGAACGGGGCGGCGCTGCCCGGTGCGGGAGTGGACTGGCCGGGGAGCTGGGCTGGAGCGCTGGCACTCGCGGTGGTGACGGGAGCCGTGCTCCTGGCCGGACGGAGGCTCCTGCGGCATCGGTGGTGGTGCGGGCTGCTCGGGGCGCTGCTCCTGCTGGTGGTCGTCCGGCCGGCGCCCCTGACCCGGGTGATCACGGGGTGGCCACCACCGGGGTGGCGGTTCGCGATGTGCGATGTCGGGCAGGGCGACGCGACCGTGCTGGCGGCCGGGGAGGGCGCCGGGGTGGTCGTGGACGCCGGGCCCGATCCGGCGCCGGTCGACCGCTGCCTGCGGCAGCTGGGCATCACCCGCATCCCCCTCCTCGTCCTCACCCACTTCCACGCCGACCATGTGGCGGGCCTGCCCGGGGTGCTGCGGGGCCGCTCGGTGGCGGAGATCGAGACGACGGGCTTCGAGGAGCCCGCCGGGCAGGCCGCGTTCGTCAGAAGGGAGGCGGCCGAACGGCACATCCCGGTCACGCGGGCCGTCGCGGGGGAGGAGCGGCGCACCGGACCGCTGGCCTGGCGCGTCCTGTGGCCCCCACCGAGCGGGCGGCTGCCCACGACCGCACAAGGGCCCCCGGCATGGCCGGGCGCCTTGCCGGAGCCGGACGGTCCGAACGACGCCAGTGTCGCGCTGCTCGTCCGCACGGGCGGACTGCGGATGCTGTTGCTCGGCGACCTCGAACCACCGGCTCAGCAGGCGTTGCTGAGAACACCGGCGGCTGCCGAGCTGGCCGGTGTGGACGTCCTGAAAGTGGCCCACCACGGTTCGGCCTACCAGGACCCGGAGCTGATGAGGCTCACGGCTCCCCGGGTGGCCCTCGTCTCCGCGGGCGCCGACAATCCGTACGGTCACCCGGCTCCGTCGACCGTCGCCGCGCTGCGGGCCGGTGGTGCGGTGGTGCTGCGCACCGACCGGGACGGAGCGCTCGCGGTCGGGGGCACCGGAGGGGCGGGCGGGGAGGTGCGGGTGACGAGAGAATGAGGCGGCACGAGCCGCACGCCGCCGCGCCGGCCCGGCGCAGGTGCCAGGGCGACACTCGTCCAGACTGGAGCCATGAACTCAGCACTGGTTGATGCCTATCTCCTCCGGCTCGGGGCGGCGCGCCCGCAACGGCCCAGCAGCGAGGCCCTGCGTGAGCTGCACCTTCGTCATCTGAGGACCGTTCCCTTCGAGAACCTTTCCGTCCACCTCGGCGAGGAGATCGTGCTGGAGGAGAAGCGGCTGCTGGACAAGGTGACCGGGACCCGGCGGGGCGGCTTCTGCTACGAACTGAACGGCGCGTTCGCGGCGTTGCTCGCCGCTCTCGGTTACGAGGTGGAGCTGCTCGCGGCACGCGTGTACGACGACGAGGGGCGCCCCGGGATCCCCTACGACCATCTCGCGCTGCGGGTGCGGACGGAGGAAGGAGACACCTGGCTCGCCGACGTCGGGTTCGGGGCACACAGTCACTATCCGCTGGTGTTCGCCGAACGCGGGGAGCAGGACGACCCGGGCGGGAGGTTCCGCCTCGTGGACGCCGGTCCCGACGCGGCCGGGATACGGGGCGGGGATGACTCCTCGGGCGCCGGGGACCTGGACGTCCTACGGGACGGCAGGCCGCAGTACCGGCTGGAGACGCGGACCCGGGTGCTCGCGGATTTCGCGGCCGGTGCGTGGTGGCACAGCACCTCGCCGCTGTCGCACTTCACCCGCTCGCTGGTCTGCTCACGGATCACCGAGGACGGAGGAAGGATCACGCTCGGCGGGCGCACGCTGACGACGACGACCGCCGACGGCGTGCGCGAGAAGCGGGAGTTGGACGCGGACGAGGAGGTGCTGGCGGTGTACCGGGAGCGGTTCGGGATCGAGCTGGACCGGGTGCCGACCGTGCGAAATCGCAACCTTACTTAGCAAGAGCGTCCGCCAGTAGGTGGTTATCGGATGCGGGGTGTGCGGGGGCATGGTCTCAGCGGTGGGCGTACCACTTTCCTGACGATCACAGAGCGTGGACAACTCCATGATCATCAAGTTCGAGTCCGCGTGTCCCCCCATCCCGCCGTGTCCATGATCTACTGGCGGACGGTTCCGTTCGGTTCCGCTCAGTCGAGATGTCCTTCGAATCGCCAGGGTTGCAGGTTCCTGAGCGTCTCGCTGCCCGGGCAGCCCTTCTGGCTCACCGCGCCGACACAGCCCCAGCCGGTCCCCGGAACCCAGGTGAAGTACTGGACGGGCTGTTCCGGTACGGCCTCGGTGGTGAGGGTGCCGGTGCCGCGCGGGATGCGCTGCCTGTGGGAGCCGGACGTGTCGGTGTAGGAGGCGTCGATGTGCCAGTCACACGTCTGGGTGGACACTTCGGGCTGGATGCGCAGGGCCATGTTCGACTGGCCGTTGCCCAAGTCGACGGCGTTGCGGCGGAAGTAGAGCTGCCCCTGGGACTCGCCCTCGTCCAGGACGTACGGCCCGTGTGGCCTGTCTGCCTTCCCGCCGGTCAGGTCCCACTTGAGTCCCCGGCGGGTTTCGGATCCCGCCGGTGGGATGTCGACTACGGTCCGCGCGGTGGGCGCGCCGCACGCGTCCTTCACGGCGGTCATGTCGTTGATGGTGAGTCCGGCGTCGCGGTCGCTGTTCAGGTTCAGGTTGAACGTCTGCGCCATGCCGTTCGCGTCCCGGCGGCCGTCTTCCAAAGGCTTCCTGAGCGGCGACGTGTACTCGACCACGCGTCCGCCGAGAGGCTTCAGGAACGCCCAGACTTGCGCGTTGCCCTTCTTCGCTTTGAGGCCATCCTGTTCGCTCGCGGTCAGCGGCCGGTCGAGGAGCACGGCGATGGACCCAGGCATGTCCTGCGTGTAGTCGCGCGGGGTGACGGTGGAGACGAAGGCAGGCTGTTCGCCATCGATGCTCTTCTGCGCGTTCTTGTCCGAGCGGGCTCGGCCGACGGCCGTGCCCTGGTCGAGCGCGTAGTTCGTGAAGTAGGCGAGGACGAGACCGCCCACGACCACTACCGCCGCAATCGCCAGGTACAGCACCCGGTGTCTCGGTGAAAGCCTGCGAAGTCCGGGCAGACGCTCGTCGGCAAGGACGTGCCAGGCGGTCGGGTCCACACGTGGTGCCGAGGGCTCGGGTTCGGGGGCGCCGTTGTGGATCCGGTCCGGGGTGGCGGGCGCAGGCGCGGGGGTTGAGGTGTTTTCGCCGGGGTCCGGTGGACCGCCCGAGCTTGATGGCGGTGGAGGGGTGGGTGGAGTTGTGGCCATGGAATTCCCCCGGTCATCGGTGTGGGTGAGGCCTGGTCGTGTGGCCTGACTGTCACGTCGCCGTCCCCGTGGGCGCCGCACCGGGGGGTGAGGACGATGCCGGGATCCGTGGGCCCGCCCCCGTCGCCGCGTTCAGGGCGTACACGCTTCCGTCGTTGCTGCCCACGTACAACATCCCGCCGGCCAGCGCGGGCGACGACTGGACCTCGGCGCCGGTGGTGAAGGCCCACTTCTTCGCGCCGGTCGCCGCGTTCAGCGCGTACACGTTCTTGTCGTCGCTGCCGATGTACACCACTCCCCTGACCACCGCCGCCGACGAGAAGAGGATTTCACCACGGGTGGCAAAGGACCACTTCCTGGCGCCGGTCGCCGCGTCCAGGGCGTAGATCCTCCCGGAGCCGATGTAGACCACCCCGTCGGCCACCGTCGGCGACGCGGTCACCGCGCCGCCGATGGTGGAGGACCATCTCTTGGCGCCCGTGGCGGCGTCCAGGGCGTATACCTTTCCGTCGCGGCTGCCGACGTACACCAGGCCGTCGGCGACCGCCGGTCTCGAACCGAGGATCTCGCCGCCGGTGGCGTAGGACCACTTCCTCGCGCCGGTCGCCGCGTCCAGGGCGTACACCTTCTTGGTGAAGCCACCGATGTACACGACCCCGTCGGCCACCGTCGCCGACGAGCTGAGCCAGCCGCCGGTGGTGAAGGCCCACTTCTTGGCGCCGGTGGCTGAGTCCAAGGCGTACACGACCCCGTTGTAGCAGCCGACGTACACCACCCCGCCGACGACCGCGGGCGACGACTTGACCCAAGCGCCCGCGCTAAAGGCCCATCTCCTGGCCCCCGTGACGGCGTCCAGGGCGTACACCTTGCCGTCGTCGCTGCCGATGTACACCACTCCGTCGACCACCGCAGGCGACGACACGACCCGCTCGCGGGCGGTGAAGGCCCATTTCTCGGCGCCGGTGGCCGCGTCGAAGGCGTACACGTTCTCGCCGCGTCCGTCGCCGCCGATGAAGACCACTCCGTCGACCACCGCCGGTGACGACTGGATCCACGCGCCGATGGTGCGGCGCCATGGACGGGGTGGGGCGGTGTCCCCGCCGCTGGGGTGCCCGCCACCGCGACTGTCTCCGACGTGATCGTCGGCGCTGTCGCATCCGGCGGTGGTGAGGCCGACTCCGGCTGCGGCGGCGGTGCCGAGGCCCCATCGCAGGGCCGCGCGGCGGGTGAGGTGCGGGCGGAAGGCATCTGCAGGACGATCCACGATTCGACGATAGGGTCCCCCCTTCTGTCCGACAGTGGTTTCGGTGAACGTTCACGCCGTCTCCCCGTGCGCCAACTGCGGTTCCGAAAGCGCCAGTAGAGTCTCCGGGACCGGCGCGCCGCACCCACCTCACCCGTACGCGCTGGTTCGCGAGGCCGTGCCGCACGACGCGTCCACGCCGATCTCGCCGCGCGCGGCATCACCGGCCGGATCGCCCAACGGGGCAGCAGGGCCCGATCCAGAGGGACAGCCGCTGGTGGTGCAGCGCACGAACTCGTGGAGGGACAACTTCGGCAAGCTCCACCGCAACACCCCGGATCTGCACCGCGTTCCACGTCGTCCTCGTCCTCGTCCTCGTCACCGCCACCATCACTGTCCGTAGCCTGACTCGCAGGGCCTGTGCACCCGCACCGGCGCCTCCCCCCAGGCGCCGGGGCCCGGCGCCCCTCGGCTTCTGTCCGGTGCCGGAGAATGGGCCCGTGAGCGATGTGAGACACGTGCTGGTGCTGCCCGACCGCGATGCCGCCGAGGAGGCGGCCGAGGCGGTGAGGGAGCGCTTCGGGATCGACGAGGAGCCTCGGCTCGTTCGGGACGCGCTGGCCGGCGAGGACGACGCCGAGGACGCCCAGTGGTTGGTGGTCCTGCGTGACGAGAGGGAGCGGCTGGACCCGGCGGAGCTGGACGCGTTCGCGGGGGAGTGGGACGGCTGGCGCGAGGAGCCCTGACCCTGAGACGGACTCCGGGTGCGGCTGGGGCCCGGCCAGGGTGGCACGGCCGGTTCGTTGTCAGTGCCGCGTGGGATGCTGTAGTCGATGGCCAGGAAGACTGCGAATGACGACCCTCTCGCCCCGGTGACGCTCGCCGTGGGCCAGGAGGACCTCCTGCTCGACCGTGCCGTGCAGGAGGTGGTGGCCGCCGCCAGGGCCGCCGACGCCGACACGGACGTACGGGACCTCGCCCCGGACCAGTTGCAGCCCGGCACGCTCGCCGAGCTGACCAGTCCGTCGCTCTTCGCCGAGCGCAAGGTGGTGGTCGTACGCAACGCGCAAGACCTGTCCGCCGACACGGTCAAGGACGTGAAGGCGTATCTCGGAGCGCCCGCCGAGGAGATCACGCTCGTGCTGCTGCACGCCGGCGGCGTCAAGGGCAAGGGGCTGCTGGACGCCGCGCGCAAGGCGGGGGCGCGGGAGGTGGCCTGCCCGAAGATGACCAAGCCGGCGGACCGGCTGGCCTTCGTCCGGGGGGAGTTCCGTTCGTTCGGGCGGTCGGCCACGCCCGAGGCGTGCCAGGCGCTGTGTGACGCGATCGGCAGCGACCTGCGGGAGCTGGCCTCGGCGGTCTCGCAGCTGGTCGCCGACGTGGAAGGGACGATCGACGAGGCGATCGTCGGGCGGTACTACACCGGCCGGGCCGAGGCCTCCAGCTTCACGGTCGCCGACCGGGCCGTGGAGGGGCGGACGGCGGAGGCGCTGGAGGCGCTCAGATGGTCGCTGGCAACCGGAGTGGCACCGGTCATGATCACCAGTGCGCTGGCGCAGGGCGTGCGGGCGATCGGGAAGCTGTCCTCCGCGCGCGGGGGACGTCCGGCCGACCTGGCGCGCGAGCTGGGCATGCCGCCGTGGAAGATCGACCGGGTGCGGCAGCAGATGCGGGGCTGGACGCCCGACGGCGTCGCGATGGCGATGCGTGCGGTCGCCGAGGCCGACGCGGGCGTGAAGGGCGGCGGCGACGACCCCGGGTACGCCCTGGAGAAGGCGGTCGTGACGATCGCCCGGGCCGCGCGGTCCAGGGGCCGGGCCTGATCCGGCCGTCACCTGGGCGGTGATCGGGTCGCTGCGCGGCCCGACGAGGAGAACCGTACGTATCGGCCGTACATCGCCGGCGCCCCGGGACGCCTTCTCCCGCGGGGCCATGGAGACCCTGCGGGCTGTCGGCGGCGGATGCCACGCATGCGTCGGGGGTATCGACAGGGCCGACGAGTCTCCCGGCCGAGGCCCGGCGCATGCGGAAGGCCCCGTCGCCCACCCTGGGGAAGGGAGGGCACCGGGGCCTTCGTAACAAGCTCATGGACTCGTACCCGCGTGGCGAACGCAGGCCGCGTACGAATCCGGGGTGCCGGACGGGAGCGGATGAGAGAGGGCCCGCTCTGGGTCCTTCCGGCGGTCAGATCAAAAGGAGGTTTCAGCCCTTGAGGGACGCGACCTTGGAAGCAAGCGCCGACTTCTTGTTGGCGGCCTGGTTCTTGTGGATGACGCCCTTCGAGACGGCCTTGTCGAGCGCACGCGCGGCAGCGCGCTGCAGCTCGGTGGCCTTCTCGACGTCACCCGCGGCAGCGGCCTCACGGGCCTTGCGGATCGCGGTCTTCAGGGAGGACTTGACGGCCTTGTTGCGCAGCCGGGCCTTCTCGTTGGTCTTGATCCGCTTGATCTGGGACTTGATGTTCGCCACGAAGGAGCCTTTACAGGTTCAGGCGCGGGGCCGCACGGGTCCCGTACCGGTGATCCAAACTTTTCTGTCGCGCCTCGTGCTGAGAGGGCATGAGGCACAGCCATCTACAGTACCAGTGGCCCTCCGGACGGCCCAAAACGGCCTCCGGTCCCTGCCCGTGGGACCATGGAGACTACGTATCGATCCGACCCGAGGCATAAGGCGCCTCAAGAGACAGGACCCTGCGTGCCCGCGACCCCTAACCATGTGCCCGAGCCGAGCCGTACCGCCCCGGCTCTGATCCGCAATTTCTGCATCATCGCGCACATCGACCACGGCAAGTCCACGCTCGCCGACCGGATGCTCCAGCTGACCGGTGTGGTCGAGCAGCGGCAGATGCGTGCTCAGTACCTCGACCGGATGGACATCGAGCGCGAGCGCGGCATCACGATCAAGTCCCAGGCGGTGCGTCTGCCCTGGGCCCCGACCGAGGGCCCCGACCAGGGCACGACGCACATCCTCAACATGATCGACACTCCGGGGCACGTCGACTTCACCTACGAGGTCTCGCGGTCGCTGGCCGCCTGCGAGGGGACCATCCTCCTCGTCGACGCCGCCCAGGGCATCGAGGCGCAGACCCTCGCCAACCTCTACCTGGCGATGGAGAACGACCTCGCGATCATCCCGGTGCTCAACAAGATCGACCTGCCGGCGGCGCAGCCGGAAAAGTTCGCCGAGGAGCTGGCGAACCTGGTCGGCTGTGACCCGGAGGACGTGCTCAAGGTCTCCGCGAAGACCGGTCTCGGCGTCGACGCGCTGCTCAACAAGGTCGTGCGGGACGTCCCGGCGCCGGTCGGCGTCGCCGACGCGCCCGCCCGCGCAATGATCTTCGACTCGGTCTACGACTCCTACCGCGGTGTCGTGACGTACGTCCGTGTCATCGACGGCCAGCTCAACAAGCGCGAGCGCATCCGCATGATGTCGACGAACGCCACACACGAGCTGCTGGAGATCGGCACCAACTCGCCCGAGATGCTGCCCGCCGACGGACTCGGCGTGGGTGAGGTGGGCTACCTCATCACCGGTGTGAAGGACGTCCGCCAGTCCAAGGTCGGTGACACCATCACCAGCCAGAGCAAGGGGGCCACGGAGCCGCTCGGCGGCTACAAGGACCCCAAGCCGATGGTCTTCTCGGGCCTGTATCCGCTGGACGGCTCCGACTACCCCGAGCTGCGCGACGCCCTCGACAAGCTGCAGCTCAACGACGCCGCTCTCGTCTACGAGCCGGAGACCTCCGCCGCTCTCGGCTTCGGTTTCCGGGTCGGCTTCCTCGGCCTGCTGCACCTCGACGTGATCCGCGAGCGGCTGGAGCGCGAGTTCGGCCTCGACCTGATCGCCACCGCGCCGAACGTGGTCTACCGCGTGCTCATGGAGGACGGCAGCGAGCACACGGTCACCAACCCGAGCGAGTTCCCCGAGGGGAAGATCGGCGAGGTGTACGAGCCGGTCGTGCGCGCCACCATCCTGGCGCCCAGCGAGTTCATCGGCTCGATCATGGAGCTGTGCCAGACCCGGCGCGGCACCCTGCTCGGCATGGACTACCTCTCCGAGGACCGCGTCGAGATCCGCTACACCCTCCCGCTCGCCGAGATCGTCTTCGACTTCTTCGATCAGCTGAAGTCCAAGACCCGCGGCTATGCCTCCCTCGACTACGAGCCCACCGGCGAGCAGACGTCCAGCCTGGTGAAGGTCGACATCCTGCTGCACGGCGACAAGGTGGACGCCTTCTCCGCGATCACCCACAAGGACGCGGCCTACGCGTACGGCGTACGGCTCGTGGCCAAGCTGCGCGAGCTGATCCCGCGGCAGGCCTTCGAGGTGCCCATCCAGGCCGCCATCGGCTCCCGGGTCATCGCCCGCGAGACCATCCGCGCCATCCGCAAGGACGTCCTCGCCAAGTGCTACGGCGGTGACATCTCCCGTAAGCGGAAGCTGCTGGAGAAGCAGAAGGAAGGCAAGAAGCGGATGAAGATGGTGGGTTCCGTGGAGGTTCCGCAGGAAGCCTTCATCGCCGTCCTGTCCAGCGATGACAGCGCGGGTTCGGCCAAGGGCAAGAAGTAACCGCTGGTAACAAAGGGTTACGCCTGTAAAACGGGCACACCGGGGCCCGCCGTGCGAAAGTGCGGCGGGCCCCTACGCGTGCGTAGTGTCGCTCTGCGTGGAAAGTGACAGGCCGAGGCCCCTTACGCAGCGGCCGGTCGCGGCTTACTCTGATCCCTGCTCGATAGTTACTCGCGAGTTAAACAACAGCTGAAACCCCCACTGTGAGTTAACCCAGCCGCACCGAGTCAGCCGCGCTGCCGCGGGCCCCGGAGGATGTCGTGAGCGACACACAGACTTTGATCGAGAACCGTTCGCCCTCCGTGGCGGCCCTCTTCCTGGAGCGCGTGGCGGCCACACCGGACGCCGAGGCCTACCGCTACCCGGTCCCGCCGGTCTCCGGTCAGGGCCCCGACGACTGGAAGTCGCTCAGCTGGGCGCAGGCGGCCGACCGGGTGTACGCGATCGCGGCCGGGCTCATCGAGCTGGGCCTCCAGCCGGAGCAGCGGGTCTCACTCGCGTCCTCGACCCGCGTCGAATGGATCCTCGCCGACCTCGGCATCATGTGTGCCGGTGGCGCCACGACCACCATCTACCCGCAGACCAACGCCGACGAGTCGGCCTTCATCCTCTCCGACTCCGAGAGCCGGGTGCTGATCGCCGAGGACGCGGCCCAGGTCGCCAAGGCGGTCGAGAAGCGCGCAGAACTGCCCGACCTGACCAAGGTCGTCGTCATCGACCCGGCCGGTGTCGAGACGAACGACTGGGTGATCAGCCTCGCCGAGCTGGAGCAGCGCGGCGCCGCCTACCTGGAGAAGCACCCGCAGCTGATCAAGGAGCGGGTCGGCGCGATCACCAAGGACCAGCTCGCCACCCTCATCTACACCTCCGGGACCACCGGCCGCCCCAAGGGCGTGCGCCTGCCGCACGACAACTGGGCGTATCTGGCGAAGGCGATCACCGCGACCGGCCTGATCAGCGGCGAGGACGTCCAGTACCTGTGGCTGCCGCTCGCCCACGTCTTCGGCAAGGTGCTCACCTCCGGCCAGATCGAGGTCGGGCACGTCACCGCCGTCGACGGACGCGTCGACAAGATCATCACGAACCTTCCGGTGGTGCAGCCGACATACATGGCGGCCGTGCCGCGGATCTTCGAGAAGGTGTACAACGGCGTCGTGGCCAAGGCCCGCGAGGGCGGCGGGGCCAAGTACAAGATCTTCCAGTGGGCCGCCGAGGTCGCCCGCGAGTACGCCAAGGTCAGCCAGGACAACTTCCGGCGCACCGGCACCGCCGCCGTGCCCTTCGGCCTCGCCGCCAAGCACAAGGTCGCCGACACGCTCGTCTACGGCAAGCTCCGCGAGGCCTTCGGCGGCCGGCTGCGCGCCTGCGTCTCGGGCGCCTCCGCGCTCGCCCCGGAGATCGGCTACTTCTTCGCCGGCGCCGGCATCCACATCCTGGAGGGCTACGGCCTCACCGAGTCCTCCGCGGCCTCCTTCGTCAACCCCGGCGAGGCCTACCGCACCGGCACGGTCGGCAAGCCGCTGCCCGGCACCGAGGTCCGCATCGCCGACGACGGCGAGATCCTGCTGCGGGGCCCCGGCATCATGGAGGGCTACCACAAGCTGCCCGAGAAGACCGCCGAGGTACTGGAGTCCGACGGCTGGTTCCACACCGGCGACATCGGCGAGCTGTCGCCCGACGGCTATCTGCGCATCACCGACCGCAAGAAGGACCTCATCAAGACCTCCGGCGGCAAGTACGTCGCCCCCGCCGAGGTCGAGGGGCAGTTCAAGGCGGTGTGCCCGTACGTCTCCAACATCCTCGTGCACGGTGCCGACCGGAACTACTGCACCGCCCTCATCGCCCTGGACGAACTAGCGATCCAGGACTGGGCGAAGGACAACGGCCTGGCGGGCAAGTCGTACGCCGAGATCGTCGCGGCCCCGCAGACGGTCGAGCTGGTCGGCGGCTACGTCCAGCAGCTCAACGCCGGTCTCCAGCGCTGGCAGACCATCAAGAAGTTCCGGCTGCTGCCGCGTGACCTCGACGTGGAACACGGCGAGATCACGCCGAGCCTGAAGCTGAAGCGGCCGGTGGTGGAGCGGGAGTACAAGCACCTCATCGATGAGATGTACGCGGGGACCCGGGAGGCCTAGCGAGGTCTCGCGGAGTGGCGGGGGCGCCGGCGGCCGCGTCCGCGGCCTGTCGCGCCCGTGCGGCGCGGCCGCACAGGGACGCGGTCCCGCGCCCCGCAGCACATTGCGCTCAGCCCCGCTCGAAAATAGGCGTCTTCTGGCGCAGCCGCAGCACGGTTCTCAGCCATTGCTGCCCGCTTGGGTGACTCAGCGCTCATGGATGCACCCGGTCTGTCACCCTGGCCGCATGGACATGGCGGCCATACCGACGCAGCGCGAGAGCGAGGCCCCGGACCGTGAGGTGCGGGGGCGGGCCACGCTGCCCGGGAATCCTCTCGCACCGGGGTCGGCCCGCGCGCTGGTACGGGCGGCGCTGGCCGAGGCGCCCGGGGTGTCCGCCCGGCTCGCCGACGACGCCACGGCCGTCGTCAGCGAACTGGTCACCAACGCCGTCGTGCACGCCGGTACCGGCCTGGAGGTCGACTGGCGCCTGGAGGAGACCGGGGCGTTCGTCGTGGAGGTGTGCGACCGGCACCCCTCCCGCGCCCCGCGCGATCCCGTCGGCGGCGACGCGCCGTACGAGACGGCCGAGTACGGGCGCGGACTGCGGCTGGTCGCCACCCTCGCGGAGTCCTGGGGCGTCACCTACCGCACCGGCGCCAAGACGGTGTGGGCGCGGCTGCCTCCGGGCGGCAGCGAGACCGCGGACGGACCCGCCCCGCGCCCGGCCCTGGGGGTCGCCGAGGACCTGGCCCCGCAGCCGCACCGCGCCGACGGCGACCGGGACTGGCTCGGCCGGGGGGCCCTGTCCTTCCTCGCCGAGGCCTCCGACCTGCTCGCCGGACAGCTGGACGAGACCCTGGTCGCCGCCCTCACCGGTCAGCTGATCGTGCCCCGGCTCGCCGACTGGTGCGCGGTGTGGCTGGAGGACGAGGCGACCGTGCGCGGCGGCACGGGCGGCGGCCCGGCCCGGGTCTGGCACGCCAGCGAGGCCCGTATCGAGGAACTGCGGTGCGCCCTGGAGAAGGAGCCGCCGTGCCCGCGGGATGGGCTGCGCTCCGGCCCCGAGCCGTACCCCTGGCCCGGCGACGCGCTCGGTGAGCAGGGCGCTCACGGCACGGCGCTCGCGTACCGGCTGATCGCGGGCGGCCGGCCGCTCGGCACCCTGGTCATCGGCCGGTGCGGGCTGACCCGTTTCCCCGACGAGGTCACCGGGCTCGTCGAGGATCTCGCCCGGCGGGTCGCCCTCGCCATCGGCGCGGCCCGCCAGTACGCCCGCCAGGCCACCATCAGCGCCGTCCTGCAGCGCGGCCTGCTGCCCGGCGCGGTCGCCGAGATCCCCGGCGTGCACAGCGCGCTCGTCCACGAGCCCTGCGACAAGGGCGGCCCCAGCGGCGACTTCTACGACCTGTTCCCGGCCGGCGACGGCCGCTGGTGCTTCGCCGTGGGCGACGTCCAGGGCAAGGGCCCCGAGGCGGCGGTGGTGATCGGCCTCGCCCGCCCCTGGCTGCGCCTCCTCGCCCGCGAGGGCTACCGCGTGGCCGACGTCCTCGACCGCCTCAACCAGCTCCTGCTGGACGACGCCACCGAGGCCGCCGACGCCGCCGCCCGCGCCCTGGTCGCCGCCGGCGGCCGGCCCGTGGTGACCGGGGACGGCCCGCAGACCCGCTTCCTGTCCCTGCTCTACGGCGAGCTGGTCCCGCACGACGGCGGTGTCCGCTGCACGCTCGCCTCCGCCGGGCACCCGCTGCCGCTCGTCCTCAGCCCCGACGGCACCGTGCGCACCGCCGCCCGCCCGCAGACCCTGCTCGGCGTGGTCGAGGACGAGACCTACACCAGCGAGACCCTCGACCTGCGGCCCGGCGACACGCTGCTGTGCGTCACCGACGGGGTGACCGAGCGCCGCTCCGGCTCCCGCCAGTTCGACGACGGCGACGGGCTCGCGCGGGCCCTGTCCGGCTGCGCGGGCCTGAACGCCGAGCTGATCGCGGAAAGGATCCGCCGCATGGTGCACGACTTCGGCGGCGGTCTCCCGGAGGACGACCTGGCCCTGCTGGTGCTGCAGGCCGGGTAACCGTCGCCGTACGGGACAATGGGGGACATGCCTTCCGCACTCCCCGACGGCGAGCCCGTCCCCGCCGACGGCGCGCTGCCCGCCGCCGCGCTCGCCGGGGCCGCCGACCGCCCCCTCGGGTTCTACCTGCACGTCCCGTACTGCGCGTCCCGCTGCGGCTACTGCGACTTCAACACCTACACCGCGACCGAGCTGCGCGGCACGGGTGGGGTGCTCGCGTCCCGGGACAACTACGCGGACACACTGATCGACGAGATCCGCCTGGCCCGCAAGGTGCTCGGCGACGACCCGCGCGAGGTCCGCACGGTCTTCGTCGGCGGCGGCACGCCGACGCTGCTGGCCGCGGGCGATCTCGTACGGATGCTGGGCGCGATCCGCGACGAGTTCGGGCTGGCGCCGGACGCGGAGATCACTACGGAGGCGAACCCGGAGTCGGTGGGCCCGGCCTACCTCTCCGCTCTGCGCGAGGGCGGCTTCAACCGGATCTCCTTCGGCATGCAGAGCGCGAAGCAGCATGTGCTGAAGGTGCTGGACCGCACGCACACCCCGGGCCGCCCCGAGGCGTGCGTGGCGGAGGCGCGGGCGGCCGGCTTCGGGCACGTCAACCTCGACCTGATCTACGGCACGCCGGGGGAGAGCGACGACGACTGGCGGGCGTCCCTGGACGCGGCGATCGGCGCCGGACCCGACCACGTCAGCGCCTACGCCCTGATCGTCGAGGAGGGCACGCAGCTCGCCCGCCGCGTTCGCCGGGGCGAGGTCCCGATGACCGACGACGACGTCCACGCCGACCGCTACCTGATCGCCGAGGAGCGGCTGTCGGCGGCGGGCTTCGCCTGGTACGAGGTGTCGAACTGGGCCACGTCCGAGGCGGCCCGCTGCCTGCACAACGAGCTGTACTGGCGGGGCGCCGACTGGTGGGGCGCGGGACCGGGCGCGCACAGCCATGTGGGCGGGGTGCGCTGGTGGAACGTGAAGCATCCGGGGGCGTATGCGGCGGCGCTGGCCTCGGGGCGGTCCCCGGGTGCGGGCCGGGAGATCCTCCCGGACGAGGACCGCCGGGTGGAGCGGGTCCTGCTGGAGCTGCGGCTGCGGGAGGGCGTTTTGCTGTCACTGCTGAAGGAGGAGGGGCTCGCGGCTTCCCGGCGGGCGCTGGCGGACGGCCTGCTGGAGCCCGGTCCGTACGAGGAGGGGCGCGCGGTGCTGACGCTGCGGGGGCGGTTGCTGGCGGACGCGGTGGTGCGGGATCTGGTGGACTGATCACCCCGGCGGGTGCGTCGGGGCGGAACGCCGGCTCGCTCCCCGACCCGGTTCGTAGGCTGCCGCCCACAGGACGCGGAGGATGCGGAGGCCACGGGGATGACCGCTGTTCCGGGACTCGAGCCGGGCACCAGTGACGTCGGAACCTTCCCCGGCGTCAGACCCCACCACTGTCCGTGACGAAGTCGATCAGTTCCTCCACCCGCCCCAGCAACTCCGGCTCCAGATCCTTGTAGGACCGCACCCGCCCCAGAATCCCCTGCCAGGCCGCCCCCGTGTTCTCCGGCCACCCCAGCGCCCGGCACACCCCCGTCTTCCAGTCCTGCCCGCGCGGCACCCGCGGCCAGCCGGGAATCCCCACGGACGACGGCTTCACCGCCTCCCAGATGTCGATGTACGGGTGGCCCACCACCAGCGCGTGCTCACTCGTCACCGACTCCGCGATGCGCCACTCCTTCGTGCCCGGCACCAGGTGGTCCACGAGCACCCCCAGCCGCGCGTCCGGCCCCGGCCCGAACTCCGCCACGATCGACGGCAGGTCGTCCACGCCCTCCAGGTACTCCACGACCACGCCCTCGATGCGCAGGTCGTCACCCCACACCTTCTCGACCAGTTCGGCGTCGTGCCGGCCCTCGACGTAGATGCGTCCGGCACGGGCGACACGCGCGCGTGCGCCGGGGACGGCCACCGAACCGGATGCCGTACGGGTGGGGCGCACGGGACCCGAGGACGGACGTACGAGGGTCACGGCCCTGCCCTCCAGCAGGAAGCCGCGCGGCTCCATCGGGAACACCCGATGCTTGCCGAAGCGGTCCTCCAGGGTCACCGTGCCCGCCTCGCAGCGGATCACCGCACCGCAGAATCCGGTGCCGGGCTCCTCCACCACCAGCCCCGGCTCGGCCGGTACCTCCGGGACCGGCTTCGGCTTCTTCCACGGCGGAGTCAGGTCGGCGGAGTACTGGCGCATTCGGATGACGATAGGAGAAGCCGCACACCAAGGCTCACGACACGCCGAAACGCGTGGCCAGCTCGTCGCGCTGCCGTCGTACGAACCCCGCGTCCACCGCCGCCCCGTGCCCGGGCACGTACAGCGCGTCCTCGCCGCCCAGCGCCAGCAGCCGGTCCAGCGCGTCCGGCCAGCGGGACGGGACCGCGTCCGGGCCCGCCTGGGGCTCGCCGGACTCCTCGACCAGGTCGCCGCAGAAGACCACCTCGGGGGAGCCGGGGACCAGGACGGCAAGGTCGTGGGCGGTGTGCCCGGGTCCCACGTTGGCCAGCAGGGCCTGGCGGCCGCCGCCGAGGTCGAGGGTCCACTCGCCGGAGACCAGGTGCCGAGGGGGGCTCAGCGCGTCCACCGCCTCGTCCGCGTCGGCCACCGGCAGCCCGTTGCGGATCGCGTCCAGACGCAGCTCCTCGCGTGCGTACGCGAACACCGTGTCGATGCCCACCGCCGCGTACACCTCGGTCCCGGCGTACGCGGCCATGCCGAAGACATGGTCGAAGTGCGGGTGGGTGAGCGCGAGATGGGTCACACGCCCGCCGGACAGCTCCTCGGCCCGGGCCCGCAGCCGAGCCCCTTCGGCCGGACTCGACCCGGCGTCGACCATCAGCGCCGTACCCTCGCCGAGGACCAGGCCCACCGTGCAGTCCCAGCCGGGCAGCCGGCACCGCCCGACGCCGGCGGCCAGCCGTTCCCAGCCCAGCTCTTCCCAAGTCACCGTCATACCGCGACGCTAGCGGTACGAGCCGGGACCGGACCGGCCTTGCCCAGTGCGTACCTGACAGCCGTACACTGGGCCGGGGAACGCTGGCACTCGCATGGGAAGAGTGCCAGGCGGACGACCCGAAGGGACGAGGGGACGACGTGCTGGAGGTGCGCGCGAATGCTGAGTGAACGCAGGCTTCAGGTGCTGCGCGCCATCGTCCAGGACTATGTGGGCACCGAGGAGCCGGTGGGTTCCAAGGCGCTCACCGAGCGGCACAACCTCGGTGTCTCCCCGGCGACCGTCCGCAACGACATGGCGGCCCTGGAGGACGAGGGGTACATCGCCCAGCCGCACACCAGTGCCGGGCGCATTCCCACCGACAAGGGCTACCGCCTGTTCGTGGACAAGCTCGCGGGCGTCAAGCCGATGACCGCGCCCGAGCGGCGGGCGATCCAGAGCTTCCTGGAGGGCGCCGTCGACCTCGACGACGTCGTGGCGCGCACGGTGCGGCTGCTCGCGCAGCTGACCCGGCAGGTGGCCGTCGTGCAGTATCCGTCGCTGACCCGGTCCACCGTCCGGCACGTGGAGCTGCTCTCGCTCGCTCCCGCGCGCGTGATGCTCGTGCTGATCACGGACACCGGCCGGGTCGAGCAGCGGATGGTCGACTGTCCCGCGCCGTTCGGCGAGGCCTCGCTGGCGGATCTGCGGGCACGGCTGAACAGCCGCGTCGCGGGCCGCCGGTTCACCGACGTGCCGCGGCTGGTCGAGGACCTCCCGGAGGCCTTCGAAGCCGAGGACCGCGGTACGGTCTCCATGGTGCTCTCCACCCTCCTGGAGACACTCGTCGAGGAGAACGAGGAGCGGCTGATGATCGGCGGCACCGCCAATCTCACCCGCTTCGGGCATGACTTCCCTCTCACGATCCGGCCCGTCCTGGAGGCCCTTGAGGAGCACGTCGTGCTCCTCAAGCTCCTCGGCGAGGCGAAGGATCCGGGCGTGACCGTGCGCATCGGCCACGAGAACGCCCATGCAGGACTCAACTCCACCTCCGTGGTGTCGGTCGGTTACGGTTCGGGCGGCGAGGCGGTTGCCAAGCTCGGCGTGGTCGGACCGACCCGCATGGACTACCCGGGAACGATGGGAGCGGTACGCGCAGTGGCACGGTACGTCGGACAGATCCTGGCGGAGTCGTAAGTGGCCACGGACTACTACGCCGTTCTCGGCGTGCGCCGCGACGCGTCGCAGGATGAGATCAAGAAGGCGTTCCGCCGGCTCGCGCGCGAGCTGCACCCGGACGTCAATCCCGATCCGAAGACCCAGGAGCGGTTCAAGGAGATCAACGCCGCCTACGAGGTGCTGTCGGACCCGCAGAAGAAGCAGGTCTACGACCTCGGCGGCGACCCGCTCTCCCAGTCGGGCGGCGCCGGTGCGGGCGGTTTCGGGGCCGGTGGCTTCGGCAACTTCTCCGACATCATGGACGCGTTCTTCGGTACGGCGTCGCAGCGCGGGCCGCGCTCGCGCACCCGGCGCGGCCAGGACGCGATGATCCGCATCGAGATCGAGCTGGACGAGGCCGCCTTCGGTACGACCAAGGACATCCAGGTCGACACCGCGGTCGTCTGCAACACCTGCAACGGTGAGGGCGCGGCTCCGGGCACGTCCGCCCAGACGTGTGACATGTGCCGCGGCCGGGGTGAGGTGTCGCAGGTCACCCGGTCCTTCCTGGGCCAGGTCATGACCTCGCGGCCCTGCCCCCAGTGCCAGGGCTTCGGAACCGTGGTGCCGACACCGTGCCCGGAGTGCGCCGGCGACGGTCGCGTACGGTCGCGGCGCACCCTCACCGTGAAGATCCCGGCCGGTGTCGACAACGGCACACGGATCCAGCTCGCCGGTGAGGGCGAGGTCGGGCCGGGCGGCGGTCCGGCCGGTGACCTGTACGTCGAGATCCACGAGCTGCCGCACCACACCTTCCAGCGGCGCGGCGACGATCTGCACTGCACGGTCACGATCCCGATGACCGCGGCGGCGCTCGGTACGAAGGTGCCGCTGGAGACGCTGGACGGGGTGGAGGAGGTCGACATCCGGCCCGGCACCCAGTCCGGTCAGTCGATCCCGCTGCACGGCCGTGGCGTCACGCATCTGCGGGGCGGCGGCCGGGGTGATCTGATCGTCCACGTCGAGGTGCAGACTCCGAGCAAGCTGGACCCCGAGCAGGAGCGGTTGCTGCGGGAGCTGGCGAAGCTGAGGGGTGAGGAGCGGCCGCAGGGGCAGTTTCAGCCGGGTCAGCAGGGACTGTTCTCGCGGCTGAAGGACGCGTTCAACGGGCGGTGAGGGCAAGGGGCTCCGCCCCTGGGACCCCTCCAGGGGCTCCGCCCCCCGGGCCCCTGCCCACCACCGGCTCGGTCGGCCGGGAAGCGGCCCGTGCGCCCCGGCTCGGGCGGGTGAGAAGTGGCATGTGCCAAGGGGAAGGCCCGATTCGGTGTTGTTCGGAGGACGTGACAACATGCGGTCATGTCCTCCGCGCTGACCGATCTCGTCCCTCACCCGATCGTGCAGGCCCCCATGGCGGGCGGTGTCTCCGTCCCGCAGCTCGCCGCCGCCGTCTCCGAGGCCGGTGGTCTCGGGTTCCTCGCCGCCGGATACAAGACCGCCGACGGCATGTACCAGGAGATCAAGCAGCTGCGGGGGCTCACGAGCCGCCCCTTCGGCGTGAACGTGTTCGTGCCGCAGCCCGAGTACCCCGAGTCCGGTGCCGTGGAGGTGTACGCGCACCAGCTGGCCGGGGAGGCCGCCTGGTACGAGACCGAGCTGGGTGACCCGGACAGCGGCCGGGACGACGGCTACGACGCCAAGCTCGCCGTCCTCCTCGACAACCCGGTGCCGGTGGTCTCCTTCCACTTCGGCGTGCCGGGCCGGGAGGCGCTGGACTCGCTGCGCCGGGCCGGAACGTTCACACTGGTCACCGCCACCACCGCCGAGGAGGCCCGAGCGGTCGAGCGGGCCGGGGCGGACGCGGTGATCGCGCAGGGCGTGGAGGCCGGCGGCCACCAGGGAACACACCGGGACATCCCCGAGAACGACGGCTGCGGCATCGGACTGCTGTCGCTGATCGCGCAGATCCGCGAGGCCGTGAGCATCCCGGTCGTCGCCGCCGGCGGCATCATGCGCGGCGGCCAGATCGCCGCCGCCCTCGCGGCGGGCGCGAGCGCGGCCCAGCTGGGCACCGCCTTCCTCGCCGCCCCCGAGTCGGGGGCCCACGCCCTGCACAAGCGGGCGCTGACCGACCCCCTGTTCGCCCGTACCGAGCTGACCCGCGCCTTCTCCGGCCGCCCGGCGCGCGGACTGGTCAACCGCTTCCTGCGCGAGCACGGCCCGTACGCCCCTGCCGCCTACCCGGAGATCCACCACCTCACCTCCCCGCTGCGCAAGGCCGCCGCCAAGGCCGGGGACGCGCAGGGCATGGCCCTGTGGGCGGGCCAGGGCCACCGGCTGGCCCGGGAGCTGCCGGCCGGCCGGCTGGTGGAGGTGCTGAGGGCCGAACTCGCCGAGGCACGGACAGCGTTGTCGGACCTCGCCGGGCCCGGAGGTGACCGGCGATGACCGCGCCCGTCTTCGTCGTGGACCGACTCGACCGCGTCGGCCGGGAGTTCGTGCTCGACGGCCCCGAGGGGCGGCACGCCGTGTCCGTGAAGCGGCTGCGGCCGGGCGAGGACGTGGTCCTCACCGACGGGCGCGGCCGCTGGGCCGAGGGCGTCGTCAAGGCGGCCGAGGGCAAGGACCGGCTGGTGGTCATGGACCTGGAGTCCGTCCACGAGGAGCCCCCGGCCACCCCGCGGATCACCGTCGTCCAGGCCCTGCCCAAGGGCGACCGCGGCGAGCTGGCGGTGGAGATGATGACCGAGGTCGGTGTCGACGCCGTCGTGCCCTGGCAGGCGTCCCGCTGCATCACCCAGTGGAAGGGCGACCGCGGGCTGAAGGCCCTCGGCAAGTGGCGGGCCACCGCCCGCGAGGCCGGCAAGCAGTCCCGCCGGGTCCGCTTCCCCGAGGTCGCGGACGCCGCGACGACCAAGCAGGTTGGCGCACTTCTGGCCAAGGCGGACTTCGCGGCCGTCCTCCACGAGAGCGGCGAGGAGCGGCTCGCCACCGCCGAACTGCCCGCCCACGGCGAGATCGTGCTGGTCGTCGGTCCCGAAGGCGGAGTCTCCCCGGAGGAGTTGGCGCTTTTCGCGGGGGCGGGTGCGAAGCCGTACGTCCTCGGTCCTACCGTGTTGCGCACATCGACCGCCGGCACCGCCGCCGCGGCCCTGCTGCTGGGCCGCACCGGCCGCTGGTCCTGACACCACCTGGGGGACACCGTGGAACTCGCCCAAGTCCGGCTCCTGGTAACCGACTTCGCCGCCTGCTACCGCTTCTACGCCGACGTCCTCGGCCTCAAGCCGCAGTCCGGCGCGACCGAGGGGCCGTACGAGAAGTTCAGCCCGCATGCCGGATCCGCGGGGATCGCGCTGCAGGACCGGGTAATGATGGCCGAGGTCCTGCAGGAGCTGGACGAGACAGCCACCGGCCACCGCTCCCTGGTCGTGCTGCGCGTGGACGACCTCGACGCCTACTGCGCGGAGATCACCTCCCGGGGTGCCACCCTGCTGCACGGACCGGCCCCCATGGCCGAGCGCATGCGTGTGGCCCACCTCAAGGACCCTGAGGGCAACCTGGTCGAACTCCAGGAGTGGCTGCTGCTGCGCGGCTGACCGCGACGGCGGGCAGCGGCTCCCAGCCGTCCACCTCACCCGGCGCCGGCCCACGGCGCGGGATCCGCCGCCGAACGCCCGCAGGAACCGGGTTGGTGCAGGTCGACCTCGTATCCGCGGTCGTCGGCGACAAGTCCGCAACACCGGTGCCCGCCGGCGGCGACTCCCCGGAAGACGAGCCGCGTCTCGACCCCGTCCCGGTACGGCGCGAGCGCCTTCGGCAGGACTCTCCGTCCGCGTGCGGGCGCCGATCCTCCACCGGAAGACGGTCCCGTCCCGCCACGACGAGCCGCCTGAGCCTGCGTTTACCGGGCAGGGTCGGGCCGGGGCAGAAAAGACGGCGCCGGGCCGGGTGCCCTGAACGGGTGAGTGGCCGCTTGTGCCCTACCGCCGGGGCCCGGCCGGTGGCACGCTGCCCTCCATGGGGGCATGGAAGCTGATTCGGCATCGGCCGCGACCCGTACGGGTCGCGGCCGTGGCGGGGCTCGTGGTGCTGGCCGGAGGCGCGGTGGTGGCCTGTGATCCGGGCGGGCTGAGTTCCGCCACGGTCGCGTACACCACCGACAAGACCGCGACCGACGAGCTGCAACGGCGGCACGTGGACGTGAGTTGGCTCACCTGCACCGGCAGCTACGGCAAGGGCGGTCACCCGTCCGGGAAGTCGCCCTCGCCGACCGAGACCACCGTCGTCTCCGTCGACTGCCGTGGTGAGACCGAGGACGGGCGGAAGATCACCGTCACCGGCAAGGTGACCAAGGCCGTCGGCGGTGCCTGCGTGCGCGGGGACCTGACCGCCGAGGTCGGCGGCAGACAGGTGTTCCACGTGGGCGGACTCGGCGACTGCGACGCCACCCCCGGGCCGACGTACCGCCCGCCCACCGGAGGGCAGCCGCGGCCGGCCGTGACGGTCACCGTCACCCGGACCGTCTGGTGCACGGGCGATCCCACCTGCTGGCCCGTCGAGGGCAAGTGATCGGAACCGGGAGCGGGGCACACCGGCCGCTGCGTACAGTGACGGGGTGACTCAGGGCGCTTCGACGGGAACCACGGAACCATCCGCCTATCTTCGGTTTCCCCATCTGCACGGTGACTTGGTGACGTTCGTCGCCGAGGACGACGTCTGGCTCGCGCCCCTCGACGGCGGCCGCGCCTGGCGGGTCAGCGCCGACAACATGCCGGTGACCCTGCCCCGGATATCGCCGGACGGGCGGTACCTCGCCTGGACCTCCACCCGGGACGGCGCGCCCGAGGTGCATGTCGCCCCCGTCGACGGGGGCCCCGCCGAGCGGCTGACGTACTGGGGCAACAGCCGTACCGAGGTGCGTGGCTGGACGACGGACGGGCGGGTGCTCGCGCTCGGCGCGCAGGGCCGGCCCAGCTTCCGCCACAGCTGGGCACACGCCGTCCCGCTGGACGGCGGACCGGCCGAGACCCTCCCCTACGGGCCCGTCGGCGATGTGGCGTTCGGGCCGGCCACCGTACTGCTGTCCGCGCCGATGGGCCGCGAGGCCGCCCACTGGAAGCGCTACCGGGGCGGCACGGCGGGCAAGTTGTGGATCGACCGCGACGGCAGCGGCGAGTTCGTGCGGCTGCACGAGGAGATCGACGGGAACATCGAGTGCCCGGTGTGGGTGGGGGACCGGATCGCGTTCCTCTCCGACCACGAGGGCACCGGCGCGCTGTACTCCTCCCTCCCCGACGGCTCCGACCTGCGCCGGCACACGCCACATGGGGGCACCTCCCGCTCGGGCGAAGCCGGGAGCGGGGGAGTGTTCTACGCCCGGCACGCGGCAGGAGACGGCAGCCGGGTCGTCTACAGCCGCGCCGGCGAACTCTGGTTGCTGGACGACCTTGACGGGGCCGAGCCACGCCGGCTGGAGGTACGGCTCGGCGGACCCCGGACGGACCTGCGGCCGTATCCGGTCCACGCCTCCCACTGGGTCGGGGAAGCCTCCCCGGACCACACCGCCCGGGGCAGCGCCGTCTGCGTGCGGGGCGGTGTCCACTGGGTCACCCACCGCTCCGGTCCCGCCCGCGCCCTCGCCGCCACCCCCGGCGTCCGCGCCCGGATGCCCCGCACCTTCCGCGCCGAGGGCGAGGAGTGGGTGGTGTGGGTGACGGACGCGGAGGGTGACGACGCCCTGGAGTTCGCCCCCGCGACCGGCACCGTGCCCGGCGCCCCGCCCCGCCGGCTCGCCGCCGGACGGCTCGGCCGGGTCCTGGAGCTGGCCGTGTCACCCGACGGCAGCCGGGCCGCCGTCGCCGCGCACGACGGGCGGCTGCTGCTCGTCGAGCGGGAGACCGGCGAGGTCCGCGAGGTCGACCGCAGCGACGACGGCGAGGTCTCCGGCCTCGCCTTCTCACCCGACTCCGCCTGGCTGGCCTGGGCCCACCCCGGCCCGCGTCCGCTGTCCCAGCTGCGGATCGCCCACACCACCGACCTGTCGGTCACCGAGGCGACCCCGCTGCGCTTCCAGGACTACGCGCCCGCCTTCACCCTCGACGGAAAACACCTCGCCTTCCTCTCCAACCGCGCCTTCGACCCGGTCTACGACGAGCACGTCTTCGACCTCGCGTTCGTGGTCGGTGCCCGACCGCACCTGATCACGCTGGCCGCCATCACCCCGTCCCCGTTCGGTCCGCAGCGGCACGGCCGCCCGTTCGAGACCCCTGACAAGGACGAGACCCCCGACAGCGAGGGCACTCCCGCCACCCGCATCGACCTCGAAGGCCTCGCCGACCGGATCGTGCCCTTCCCGGTCGAGGCCGGCCGCTACTCCACCCTGCGCGCCGCCAAGGACGGTGTCCTCTGGCTGCGCCACCCCGTGCACGGCGTCCTCGGCGCCTCCCGAGCCCACCCCGAGGATCCCGACCCGCACACCGAGCTGGAGCGCTACGACCTGGCCGAGCGCCGCCTGGAGCATCTGGCCTCCGACGCCGACCACTTCGAGGTCAGCGGTGACGGCAAACGCGTCCTGCTGTGGAGCGACGGCCGGCTCCGGGTGGTCCCCAGCGACCGCCGTACCGGCACCGACGACGGCGACGGCGGCGTCACCGTCGACCTCGCCCGGGTCCGGCAGACCGTCGACCCGGCCGCCGAATGGCGGCAGATGTACGACGAGACCGGCCGCCTCATGCGCGACCACTTCTGGCGTCCCGACCTCGGCGGCGTCGACTGGGACGGCGTCCTCGGCCGCTACCGGCCGCTGCTGGCCCGGCTCGCCACCCACAGCGACCTGGTCGACCTGCTGTGGGAGGTGCAGGGCGAACTCGGCACCTCGCACGCCTACGTCAGCCCGCGCGGGGGCCGCGGCGGCGGCGCCCGGCACGGCCTGCTCGGCGCCGACATCTCCCGGCACGAGGACGGCGGTTGGCGCATCGACCGCATCCTGCCCGCGGAGACCTCCGACCCGGACGCCCGCTCCCCGCTCGCCGCGCCCGGCGTCGCCGTACGCCCCGGCGACGCGATCATCGCCGTCGCCGGGCAACCGGTCGACCCGGTGACCGGCCCCGGCCCGCTCCTCGTCGGCACGGCCGGCCACCCCGTCGAGCTGACCGTCTCCCCGGCGGGCGGCGGCGAGCCGCGCCACACGGTCGTCGTCCCCGTCGCCGACGAGGAACCGCTGCGCTACCACGCCTGGGTCGCCGACCGCCGGGCCCACGTCCACGCGGCCTCCGCCGGCCGGCTCGGCTACCTCCACGTCCCCGACATGCAGGCCCCCGGCTGGGCGCAGATCCACCGCGACCTGCGCGTGGAAGTCGCCCGGGAGGGACTTGTGGTCGACGTCCGCGAGAACCGCGGCGGCCACACCTCCCAGCTCGTGGTCGAGAAGCTGGCCCGCCGGATCATCGGCTGGGACCTCGCGCGCGGCATGCGCCCCACCAGCTACCCGCTCGACGCGCCCCGCGGGCCCGTCGTCGCCGTCGCCAACGAGTTCTCCGGCTCCGACGGCGACATCGTCAACGCGGCCATCAAGGCACTCGGTATCGGCCCGGTCGTCGGCACCCGCACCTGGGGCGGCGTCATCGGCATCGACAGCCGCTACCACCTGGTCGACGGCACCCTCGTCACCCAGCCCAAGTACGCGATCTGGCTGGAGGGCCACGGCTGGGACGTCGAGAACCACGGCGTGGAACCGGACGTGGAGGTCGTACAGAGGCCGCAGGACTGGGCGGAGGGCAGAGACGCCCAACTGGACGCGGCGATCGCCCTCGCGCTGGAGAAACTGGAGTCGGCTCCCGCGAAGACACCGCCGAGCATGCCGGCCTGAGGGGCGCGGGGCCGTGTCGGTATGCGGCTTCCGCCGCATGGGCGCGACAAGCCACCGACGACCCGCAGCCGAACGACTAACATGCACCCGTACTGATCACCGGCGAAAGCGAGCGCACGCGCATGGCAGGGGAACCGCAGAACGACTGCCTGTTCTGCAAGATCGTCGCGGGCCACATCCCGGCGACGATCGTCCGTGAGACCGAGACGACCATCGCCTTCCGGGACATAAACCCCCAGGCCCCCACCCACGTCCTGGTGATTCCCAAGGCCCACTACGAGAACGCGGCCAAACTCGCCGCGGGTGCCCCGCAGATCGCCGCCGACGTCCTCGCCGAGACCCAGGCCGTCGCCGACGAGGAGAAGCTGGACAGCTACCGCATCGTCTTCAACACGGGCAGCGGCGCCGGCCAGACCGTCTGGCACGCCCACGCCCACGTCCTCGGTGGCCGTGGCCTCGAATGGCCCCCCGGATAAGTCGCGATGTCCGTCCGTGAACTGGTGGTCCTCGGTACCGCCAGCCAGGTCCCGACCCGGCACCGCAACCACAACGGCTACCTGCTGAGGTGGGACGGCGAGGGCATCCTGTTCGACCCCGGCGAGGGCACGCAGCGGCAGATGCTGCGCGCCGGGGTCGCCGCGCACGACCTCAACCGGCTCTGCGTCACGCACTTCCACGGCGACCACTCCCTCGGCCTCGCCGGGGTCATCCAGCGGATCAACCTCGACCAGGTGCCGCACGAGGTCACCGCGCACTACCCGCGCTCCGGGCAGCGCTTCTTCGACCGGCTGCGGTACGCGACCGCCTACCGGGAGACCGTCCGGCTCAGCGAGGCCCCGGTCGCCGCCGACGGCATCCTGGCGGTGACCCCCTCGTACACCCTGGAAGCCCGCAAGCTGTCCCACCCGGTCGAGTCCTACGGCTACCGCCTGATCGAACCCGACGGCCGCCGGATGCTGCCGGACCGCCTGGCCGCGCACGGGATCAAGGGTCCGGACGTGGGCCTCCTCCAGCGCGAGGGCCGGCTCGGGGACGTCACGCTGGAGGACGTCAGCGAGGTACGGCGCGGGCAGCGGTTCGCGTTCGTCATGGACACCCGGCTGTGCGAGGGCGTGCACGCCCTCGCCGAGGGCTGCGACCTGCTCGTCATCGAGTCCACCTTCCTCGACGAGGACGCCGAACTGGCGCTGGACCACGGCCACCTGACGGCGGGTCAGGCGGCCTCGGTGGCCCGGGACGCGGGCGTGCGGCACCTGGTCCTCACCCACTTCAGCCAGCGCTACTCCGCCCCCGACGAGTTCGAGCGGCAGGCGCGGGCGGCCGGGTTCGAGGGGGAGCTGACCGTGGCGCACGACCTACAGAGAGTGCCGGTCCCCAAGCGCAGGTGAAACCGCAGGTGAGGGGCCGTACGATGCGTTGATGCCCCTCCCGAAAGCAGAACTGCACCTCCACATCGAAGGCACCCTGGAGCCCGAGCTGGCGTTCGAGCTGGCCGCCCGCAACCGCGTCGAGCTGCCCTATGCCGACACGGACGCGCTGCGCGAGGCGTACCGGTTCGAGGACCTCCAGTCCTTCCTGGACCTGTACTACGAGCTGATGGCCGTGCTGCGCACCGAGCAGGACTTCGCGGACCTGGCGGACGCCTACCTCGCCCGGGCCGCCGCGCAGGGTGTGCGGCACGCGGAGATCTTCTTCGACCCGCAGGCCCACCTGGCCCGGGGCGTGTCCATGGGCACGGTCGTGGAGGGCCTGTGGCGGGCGCTCGGCCGCAGCGAGGAGAACCACGGGATCTCCACCAGGCTCATCCTCTGCTTCCTGCGCGACGAGTCGGCCGAGTCGGCACTGGAGACCCTCCAGGCCGCCGAGCCGTTTCTGGACCGGATCACCGGGGTCGGTCTGGACTCCGCCGAGGTCGGGCATCCGCCGGTGAAGTTCCGGGAGGTGTACGAGGCCGCCGCCGCGCTCGGGCTGCGCCGCGTCGCGCACGCCGGTGAGGAGGGGCCGCCGGAGTACATCACCGAGGCGCTGGACGTGCTCGGCGTGGAGCGCGTGGACCACGGCCTGCGCTGCGTGGAGGACCCCGCGCTGGTCGAGCGGCTGGTCCGGGACCGCGTCCCGCTCACCCTGTGCCCGCTGTCCAACGTCCGGCTGCGCACCGTGGACACATTGGCCGACCACCCGCTGCCGGCCATGCTCGACGCCGGCCTGCTGTGCACGGTGAACTCCGACGACCCGGCGTACTTCGGCGGGTACGCGGGCGACAACTTCGAGGCGGTGCGCTCGACGCTGGGCCTCGGGGAGGACCGCCTGCGCGAGCTGGCCCGCAACTCCTTCCTCGCCTCTTTCCTGGAGGACGACGAGGAGCGCCGGGCCCGTTACCTCGCCGAGGTGGACGCGTACGAGTTCGGGGAAGCGGTGTCGTAGTCCTGCCGGGCGGCCACGGGCGTCTCCAGCGGGAGTTCCACGACCGGCAGGGGACGCGTGCCCGTGCGCAGGGCCACCGCCGTCAGCGGCACGGCGATCACGAGCAGCCCGGCGCCGAGGAGCAGGCCCATCGCCGGGAACCCCGCCCACCCCGCCAGCACACTCCCGGTCAGCGGGCCCGCCGCGGTGCCCAGGGACGACGCCGAGCCGACCAGGACCGCCCAGCGGCCCCGGGGGTCCAGGGAGGCGGCGAGGCCGATGACGTACGACAGCACGACCGGGTAGAGCAGGTTCCAGGAGATCTCGCCCGCGGCGAAGGCCGTGAGGTCCGTCGCCGACGCGCTGAGCGCGATGCAGCCGGCGATGAGCGCCGTACCGGCGCCGATGGGTACCGCCCGGCCCAGCCGCGGGCCGAGCGCGCCCGCGCCCAGCACCCCGAGCAGCCCGGCGCCGAGCGCGGCCGCGAAGACCGCGCAGACGGTGACCTCGGAGAGATGGGCCTGGGTGAGGCCGATGCGGCCGCTGACGCCCCACAGGGAGTTCTGGGCGAGGGACCAGCAGAGCATGGCGGCGGCGAGCGGCAGGCCGGCGCGGGGGTGGGGCGGACGGCCGTACCCGGCGGGCGTGCGGGCCGGTGCCGTACGGGCGGGCAGGCCCCCGGTGAGGGGCCAGACGGCGAGCGCGGTCAGCGCGATGGCGGCCAGGGGGAGCCCATGACCGTGGCCGAGGTGGGGGATCGTCAGATAGAGGACGCCCGCGAGGGCGGAGACACCGAGCAGGCCGAGCGTGGTGACGCGGTGCGGGTCGCTCCCCCCAGTTCTCGCCTTCGTTCGGGCAGGGGGCACCCCCATGGCCGCGATGCCGCTCGCGGCGACCGCCGTGACCGTACCCGAGCCGAAGCCGCCGGCGAGCGCGCCCGCGACGACGGCCGGTACGGACCCGGTGAGGGCGGCACCGCCGTACCCGAGGAAGGCGAGCGTGACGCCGGCGCGGGCGAGCGTGCGGGGGCCGATCCGGTCCACCCGGGTGGCGAGCAGGAAGCCCGCCGTCGCCGAACTCAGCAGGAGGGCACTGCCGATGGCCCCGGCCTCGGTGGCGGTGAGTGGAAGCCCGCTGTCGAGTCTGCCGACGGTGGTCGGCAGCAGGTAGGGGGCGAGATATCCGGCCGTGAAAAGGGCGACGAGGGGCCAGGGCAGAGTGCGGGGGGCGGACACGGGCGTTCCCAGGGCAGGCGGAAGGAGCGGCTCGAAAGAGGGATGAGGGGCGACGACCGTCGACGGACAACAACGCGCGAGCAAGTTGTATCAAGCACGCGGTTCCGGAAGAAGATCGGGGGGCGTGATCCGGGTCACCTTCGGTTTACGGGTGAACTGCGGGGGTAGCAATGACGGTTCACGTGTCGGGTTCCGGCGTCCGGTTCTCGCGCGCGGTCGAGGGGGTTTCCCGGATGGGCTATAGTTGATCACGTCCTGGTCGCCGGAACTCCCGGTAACCGGCCGTGCGTTGGTGGTCCAAGGAAAGACGCCCCGCTTCCTGCGGGGAGATGCAGGTGCAAGGCCTGCCCGGCGCTCCGAATGAGCCCCATCCCGCTGTGTGCGGGGTGGGGCTCTTTTTTGTGTCCAGTTCGCTGCCCGGATGGCGGGCCCCATTGACGCTCCGTGTCCATGTACCTAGCCTCTGTTCTCATACATGGACGATGTTCTTAAGAGGAGATGGTCCAGTGGGCGGTGACCCGGCTCCGCGGAGCGTGGCGCGGCGACTGCGGGAGGGAATGAAGCGAGGCGTGCTGTCCTTCCCGCTCACCGCCTTGCATGACGACGGCTCTCTCGATCCCGACGGATTCCGCGCCCACGTGGCCGACCGGCTCGCCGCCGGACCCGGGGCCGTCTTCCCGGCGTGCGGCACCGGCGAGTTCTTCTCGCTGGACGAGGGCGAGTACCGGACGGTCGTCGGCATCACCGTCGAGGAGGCGGCCAAGGGAGTCCCCCCGGGCGAGGGTGTTCGAGCGTGCGGGAGAGTGCCCGTCGTGGCCGGCACCGGGTACGGCCGGGCGCAGGCCGCCCGGTTCGCGCGGATCGCCGAGGAGGCCGGCGCCGACGCCCTGCTCGTACTGCCGCACTACCTCGTCGACGCCCCGCAGGACGGCCTCGCCGCACAGCTGGAGCAGCTCGCCACCCGCACCCGGCTTCCGCTGATCGCCTACCAGCGCGGCCAAGTCGCCTACACCACCGGCTCGCTGCGGCGCATCGCCCGCATCCCGAACGTCATCGGCCTCAAGGACGGCCACGGTGACCTCGACCGGCTCCAGCGCCTCACCCTCGCCGCCCCCGACGGCTTCCTCTTCTTCAACGGCGCCGCCACCGCCGAGATCCAGGCTCGCGCCTACGCCACCGTCGGCGTCCCCGCCTACTCCTCCGCGGTGCACGCCTTCGCCCCCGAGATCGCCGGCACCTTCTTCACCGCGCTCCGGGACGGCGACCACGAGACCGCCGGCAAGCCTGCGCGCGTTCTACGTCCCCTTCGTCGAACTCCGCGACCGCGCGCCCGGCTACGCGGTGTCCCTGGTGAAGGCGGCGGCCCGGCTGCGCGGGCAGCGGGTCGGCCCGGTGCGCGCCCCGCTCGCCGAGCCCTCACCCGCCGACCTCAAGGCCCTCCTCACCGCCGGACTCGATCTCGTAGGAGCCTCCCTGTGACCCGTGACCTGACCATCACCGAGGTGCGGCTGACGCCGATCCTGGTCGCCGACCCGCCGCTGCTCAACACCCAGGGCGTGCACCAGCCGTACACGCCCCGGCTGATCGTGGAGATCGTGACGGCCGACGGGATCACCGGGCTCGGTGAGACGTACGGTGACACCGGGTACCTGAAGCTGGCCCGCCCGCTGGCCGAGCGACTCCCCGGCCGGTCGGTCACGGATGTGAACGGCCTCTTCGCGATCGACCTCGAGGTGGACGAGTCGCGGGTCAGGGGCGCCGTGGACGCGGGCGGGCTGCGCGGGGTGCAGAGCGCCGACAAACTGCGGCTGTCCGTGCTGTCCGCCTTCGAGGTCGCCTGCCTGGACGCCCAGGGCAGGGCGCTCGGGCTGCCGGTGCACGCGCTGCTCGGCGGCAAGGTCCGCGACGCCGTCGAATACAGCGCCTACCTCTTCTACAAGTGGGCCCGGCATCCGGCGGGCGTTCCGGCCCCGGCGGACGAGTGGGGCGCCGCCCTCGACCCGGCGGGAATCGTCGCGCAGGCAGGGGAGTTCCAGCGGCGGCACGGGTTCGGCTCGTTCAAGCTCAAGGGCGGTGTCTTCCCGCCCGACGAGGAGATCGCCGCCGTACGGGCCCTCGCCGCCGCCTTCCCCGGGCACCCGCTGCGGCTCGACCCCAACGGCGCCTGGTCCGTCGCGACCTCGCTGAAGGTGGCGAAGGAACTCGGGGACGTCCTGGAGTACCTGGAGGACCCGACGCTGGGCACGCCCGCCATGGCCCAGGTGTCCGCGGGCACGCACGTACCCCTTGCCACCAACATGTGTGTGACCGCCTTCGGCGAGATCAAGGAGGCGTTCACCAAGGACGCCGTCCAGGTCGTGCTCTGCGACCACCACTACTGGGGCGGGCTGCGCAGCACCCAGCACCTCGCCGCGCTCTGCGCCGCCTTCGGTGTCGGGGTGTCCATGCACTCCAACACCCACCTCGGCATCAGCCTCGCCGCCATGACCCATGTGGCGTCGACCGTGCCGAACCTGCACCACGCCTGCGACTCCCACTACCCCTGGCAGTCGGAGGACGTCCTCACCGAGCGGCTCGCCTTCACCGACGGCCGGGTCGCGGTGTCCGACGCGCCCGGCCTCGGCGTCGAACTCGACCGGGACGAACTGGCCCGGCTGCACCGGCGGTGGGCCGAGGACGACGGCTCGCTGCGGGACCGCGACGACGCGGCGGCGATGCGGGCGGGCGAACCGGCGTGGCGGACACCGGTGATGCCCCGCTGGTGACGGGCGCCGCGGGCGGTTCCGGTGGGTGACCTGGTGCAGACTGGCCAGAACCGCACCATGTCAGGGAGCGCACCGTGACCCCGTCGCACACGATCGCCGGAGAGGAACCGGAACACCTCACGCAGGCCGCACGCCGTCAGGCCCAGGTCGACCCGCTCGCCGGGGTGCGCGCCCCCGGCGACCCGCCCTGGGACGTCTACCTCACGGGCACGGTCTTCCTCGACATCATCTTCACCGGCCTGGACTCGGCGCCCGTGCGCGGCACCGAGTCGTGGGCCCGGGGAATGGGCTCCAGCCCCGGCGGCGTCGCCAACATGGCCGCCGCCCTCGCCCGCCTCGGTCTGAAGACCTCCCTCGCCGCGGCCTTCGGCGACGACCACTACGGCGACTACTGCTGGGACGCGCTCGCCCAGGGGGAGGGCATCGACCTGTCGCCCTCGCGGACCGTGCCCGGCTGGCACTCCCCGGTGACCGTCTCCATGGCCTACGAGGGCGAGCGCACGATGGTGTCCCACGGGCACGAGCCGCCCCCGGAGGAGCCGGCGCCGGACTTCCCGCCCCGGGCACGCGCGGCCGTCGCCTCCCTCACCCCGGGGCGCAGAGCGCCGTGGATCGCGCAGGCCGCCCGCGCGGGCACCCGGATCTTCGCCGACGTCGGCTGGGACGAGACCGGCGCGTGGGATCTGTCCGGCCTCGCCGACCTGGAGCACTGCGAGGCGTTCCTGCCCAACGCGCAGGAGGCGATGCGGTACACCGGTGCCGCCTGTCCGCGGGCCGCTGCGCACGCGTTGACCGAGCATGTGCCGGTGGCCGTGGTGACCCTGGGCTCCGAGGGGGCCTATGCGGTGGACCGGCGTACGGCGGAGGCCGCGGAGGTGCCGGCGATCGCCGTGGAGGCGCTGGATCCGACGGGGGCGGGGGATGTGTTCGTCGCCGGTTTCGTGACGGGCTCCCTGGCGGGGTGGCCGCTGGCTGACCGGCTGGCCTTCGCGGGGCTTACGGCGGCGCTGTCGGTCCAGGAGTTCGGGGGCTCGCTCTCCGCGCCGGGGTGGTCGGAGATCGGGGCGTGGTGGCGGCGGGTGCAGTCCCTTCCGGGGCAGGAACCGAGGGCGTTGCGTAGGTATGCGTTTCTCGAGGGGCTGGTGCCGGAGGAACTGGATCGGCCGTGGCCGCTGCGGCGGGCCGTGCCGACCATCGGATTCCGTAGGTCCGGCTGAGCGACTCGGGGCTCCGCCCACCCGCCACACGGGAGGCAACCCGGAGAAAAGTCCTACAGGCTTGTCAGCCCCCCGTCGTACCCTGGAGTCGCGAGGCCGCCCTCAGCTATGCGGCCGTGACGAGGAGGAAGCGCAGGCCTTAAGCGCCGGCCCATGACTGAGACACCCACAGCTCGCACCCCCGCGCAGGAACAGGCGAGAGCGCAGTTCACCGTCCCCGCCCAGCACCCCATGGTGACCGTGCTGGGATCCGGAGACTCCCTCCTGCGTGTGATCGAGAGGGCCTTCCCGGCGGCCGACATCCACGTCCGGGGCAATGAGATCAGCGCGGTCGGCGACCCCGTGGACGTCGCCCTCATCGCGCGCGTGTTCGACGAGATGATGCTGGTGCTCCGCACCGGACAGCCGATGACGGAGGACGCAGTGGAACGCTCGATCGCCATGCTCAAGGCGAGCGAGAACGGGACGAGCGACGGCCCGGAGACCCCGGCGCAGGTGCTGACGCAGAACATCCTGTCCTCGCGCGGCCGCACGATCCGCCCGAAGACCCTCAACCAGAAGCGGTACGTCGACGCGATCGACAAGCACACGATCGTCTTCGGCATCGGCCCCGCCGGTACCGGCAAGACCTACCTGGCCATGGCCAAGGCCGTGCAGGCCCTGCAGTCCAAGCAGGTCAACCGGATCATCCTGACCCGTCCGGCGGTCGAGGCCGGTGAGCGGCTCGGCTTCCTGCCCGGCACGCTCTACGAGAAGATCGACCCCTACCTGCGCCCGCTGTACGACGCACTGCACGACATGCTCGACCCGGACTCGATTCCGCGGCTGATGGCCGCCGGGACGATCGAGGTCGCGCCGCTCGCGTACATGCGTGGCCGTACGCTCAACGACGCCTTCATCATCCTGGACGAGGCCCAGAACACGAGCCCCGAACAGATGAAGATGTTCCTCACCCGCCTCGGCTTCGACTCGAAGATCGTGATCACGGGTGACGTGACCCAGGTCGACCTGCCCAACGGCCAGAAGTCGGGCCTGAGGCAGGTGCAGGAGATCCTGGAGGGCGTCGAGGACGTCCATTTCTCCCGGCTGTCGTCCCAGGATGTCGTACGGCACAAGCTGGTGGGCCGTATCGTCGACGCGTACGAGCAGTACGACAGCAAGTACGGCACCGAGAACGGCGCTCCCAAGAGCGGCCGCGGCAAGTCCGGTGCCAAGGGCATCAAGGGGAAGTAGACCAGCACGACCATGTCGATCGACGTCAACAACGAGTCCGGCACCGAGGTAGACGAGCAGGCGATCCTCGACATCGCCCGCTACGCGCTCGCGCGGATGCGCATCCACCCGCTCTCCGAGCTCTCGGTGATCGTCGTGGACGCCGACGCCATGGAGCAGCTGCACATCCAGTGGATGGACCTGCCCGGGCCCACCGATGTCATGTCGTTCCCGATGGACGAGCTGCGGCCGCCCACGAAGGACGACGACGAGCCGCCGCAGGGGCTGCTCGGCGACATCGTGCTGTGCCCGGAGGTCGCCGCCAAGCAGGGGGCCGAGGCGCCCACGCAGCACTCCATGGACGAGGAGCTGCACCTGCTCACCGTCCACGGGGTGCTGCACCTGCTCGGGTACGACCACGAGGAGCCCGACGAGAAGGCCGAGATGTTCGGGCTCCAGGCCGCCATCGTGGACGGATGGCGGGCCGAGCGCGGCCTGACCGGGCCGTCCCCGGCGCCGACCGTCTCGTAAGCGGGCCGTATGTCTGTGCAGATCGTGGTCGGCGCGATCGCGCTGGTCGTCGTCGCCTGGCTCGCCGCCTGCGCGGAGGCGGGCCTGGCACGGGTCTCCAGCTTCCGCGCCGAGGAGGCCGTCAAGTCCGGCCGGCGTGGCAGCGGCAGGCTCGCCCAGATCGCCGCCGACCCCACCCGCTACCTCAACGTGGCCCTGCTGGTCCGCGTCGCCTGCGAGATGGCGGCCGCCGCCCTGATCACCTACGCCTGCCTGCAGGAGTTCGACGCGACCTGGCAGGCCCTGCTCGTCGCCATCGGCGTGATGGTCCTGGTGTCGTACGTCGCCGTAGGCGTCTCCCCGCGCACCATCGGCCGCCAGCACCCGCTGCACACCGCGACCGCGGCGGCGTACGTGCTGCTGCCGCTCGCCCGGATCATGGGACCCATCCCGTCCCTGCTCATCCTGATCGGTAACGCCCTCACCCCGGGCAAGGGCTTCCGGCACGGCCCCTTCGCCTCCGAGGCGGAACTGCGCGCGCTGGTCGACCTCGCCGAGAAGGAGTCCCTGATCGAGGACGACGAGCGCCGGATGGTGCACTCGGTCTTCGAGCTGGGCGACACCCTCGTACGCGAGGTCATGGTCCCGCGGACGGACCTCGTCGTCATCGAGCGGTACAAGACCATCCGGCAGGCCCTCACCCTCGCCCTGCGCTCCGGGTTCTCCCGCATCCCGGTCACCGGTGAGAGCGAGGACGACATCGTCGGGATCGTGTATCTGAAGGACCTGGTCCGCAAGACGCACATCAGCCGGGACGCGGAGGGCGACCTGGTGTCCACGGCCATGCGCCCGGCCGCCTTCGTACCTGACACCAAGAACGCCGGTGACCTGCTGCGCGAGATGCAGAAGGACCGCAACCACGTCGCCGTCGTCATCGACGAGTACGGCGGCACCGCCGGGATCGTCACCATCGAGGACATCCTGGAGGAGATCGTCGGCGAGATCACCGACGAGTACGACCGGGAACTCCCGCCCGTCGAGGACCTCGGCGAGGACCGTCACCGGGTCACCGCCCGCCTCGACATCACCGACCTCGGCGAGCTGTACGGCCTGGAGGAGTACGACGACGAGGACGTGGAGACCGTCGGCGGACTGCTCGCCAAGGCCCTCGGCCGGGTCCCCATCGCCGGCGCGTCCGCCGAGGTCGCACTGCCCGACGGGCGCAGCCTGAAGCTGACCGCGGAGGCCGCGGCCGGACGCCGGAACAAGATCGTCACGGTCCTGGTGGAACCGGTCCCCGTGCCGGTCGCCGAGGAGGAGGGGCCCGAGTGACGCCCAAGGAGCTGCGCGCCTTCTGCCTGTCCTTCAACGCGGTCGTGGAGGACTTCCCGTTCAACCCGGAGACCTCGGTGTTCAAGGTGCTGGGCAAGATGTTCGCCCTGACGAACCTGGACGCGCGGCCCCTGACGGTCAACCTCAAGTGCGAGCCGGAGGACGCGATCCGGCTGCGCGGCGAGCACGAGGGACTGATCGTCCCCGGCTGGCACATGAACAAGCGGCACTGGAACACCGTGACCGTCGACGGCGGGCTGCCGGACCGGCTGGTCCGCGAGCTGATCGAGGACTCCTACGATCTTGTCGTCGCGGGGCTGCCGAGGGCGGAGCGGCTGCGGCTGGACCGGCGGTAATTCCCTTGCCGGGGCCGGCTGACCGCATGTCAGAATCCGGCGCATGACTGTTCGATACCCGCGCCCGCTGCGCCCCGGTGACCGTATCGGTGTGACCTCCCCGTCCAGCGGGGTGGCCGAGGCGTTGCGCGGGCGCCTCGACGTCGCGCTACACGATCTCGAGGCGCGTGGGTACGAGGTGGTCGTCGGCGGGTGCATGGACGGCTCGGCGCACCTCAGCGCCCCGGCCGCCGAGCGCGCCGCCGAACTGACCGACCTGCTGACCGACCCCACGATCCGGGCCGTGGTGCCTCCGTGGGGCGGGGAGACCGCGATCGACCTGATGCCGCTGCTCGACTTCGAGCGGATCGGGCGGGCGGAGCCGACATGGATGGTCGGCTGGTCCGACATCTCCACGATCATCACGCCGCTGACCCTGCTCACCGGGGTCGCGACCGTGCACGGCAACAACCTCATGGACACCCCGTACCGGACGCCCGAGGGGCTGAAGTCCTGGCTGGACATCGTGGCCGCGCCGCGGGGAGCGACGTTCGCGCAGACACCGCCCGGGCGGCACCGGTCCGGCGGCTGGGACGACTGGGCCCGGCAGCCGGAGATCCGCGACCTCACGCTGGACGCCGAGGGGACCTGGACCCGGCTCGACGGCCCCGGTGACGTGGAGGTCGAGGGCCGGCTGATCGGCGGCTGCATCGAGACGATCGGCCACCTCGCGGGGACGCCGTACCTGGACACCTCGCGCTTCGCCGGGGACGAGCCGCTGCTCGTCTACGTCGAGGCCTCCGAGGACAACGCCTTCACCGTCTGCCGCCACCTGCACGGCATGCGCCTCGCCGGATTCTTCGACCGCGCGGCCGCCGTCCTCGTGGGCCGCACCCACGCCCCCGCCGGCCCCACCCTCACCCAGCACGAGGCCGTGCTCGACGCGCTCGGCCCACTGGGCGTGCCGATCGTCGCCGATGTCGAGTGCGGGCATGTCGCACCCCACCTTCCGCTGGTCAACGGCGCGCGCGGCCGTGTGGTGCACACGGCCGCGCGGAGCGAGATCGTTCAGACCCTCTGCTGACCCCGGCGCAGCCCCAGGCCGACCACGGCGGCGGCGGCGAGCACGATCACCGCGTCCAGGGCGAGGACCGTGTGGACGCCCGCCAGCAGATCGCCGGAGGTGGTGGCCAGCACACCCAGCAGCGGGATGCCGACCGTGATGCCGACCTGCTGGGTGGAGGTCACCAGACCGGTGGCCAGGCCCTGCTCCTCGTCCGGGACACCGGAGGTGACGGTGAGGCCGTACGAGATGATCGCGCCCAGGTGGCACATGCTCGCCAGGGACACGGCGGCCGTGGCGAGCCAGACCGACCAGATGTGGGCGTTCAGCGGCAGCAGGGCCGCCACCAGCGCGCCCTGGCCGGTCAGTGAGCCGACCAGGGTGCGACGGGCGCCGAAGCGGCCGATCACCTTCGGGGCGAGGGTGCCGGCGACGGCCGACAGCACGCCCTGAAAGCCGAAGACCAGACCGGTCTCGAAAGCCGACAGGCGCAGGACCTCCTGCAGATACAGGGTCAGAACGAAGATGACCGTCGACATCATCGAGAAGGTGACCAGACCGCCCACGTTGCCCCACGCCACCGTGCGGCGGCGCAGCATGGGAAGGGAGACGAGGGGGGACGCCGCGCGGGACTCCACGACCGTGAACGCGGTCAGCAGCAGGATGCCGGCGATCAGGGTGGTGATGACGTCGGTGCGGCCGAAGCCGTGGTCGGCGGCCGTGGACAGGGCGTAGATCAGGGAGAGCAGCCCCCCGGTGACGGTGACCGCGCCGGGCACGTCCAGGCGCGGGCGGTCCGGGGTGCGGGACTCCGGCAGCAGTCCCGGGGCCAGCGGCAGCACGATCAGCGCGAACACCGAGAGCAGGGCCATCGTGGAGCGCCAGCCGAGCGCGTCGGTCAGCACACCGCCCGCGACCATGCCGACCGTGAAGCCCAGCGACAGCAGCGTGCCGGAGATGCCGAGGGCGCGGTCGCGGGCCGGGCCCTCCGGGAAGGTGGTGGTCAGCAGGGACATGCCCGTCGGTACGATCGCCGCCGCGCCGAGGCCCTGCAGGGCGCGCCCGGCGAGGAAGGAGGCCGGGTCCCAGGCCAGGGTCGCCAGCAGCGAGGCCGCGCCGAACAGGCTCAGACCGGCCAGGAACAGCTTGCGGCGGCCGTACAGGTCGCCCATGCGGCCGAAGAGGAGCAGGAAGCCGCCGGACGGCAGCGCGAACGCGGTGACCGCCCACTGCAGGGCGGACCGGCTCATACCGAGGTCGTTCCCGAGTTCCGGCAGGGCCACGTTCAGGACGGAGAAGTCCAGCGCGACCATGAACTGGGCCGCGCACAGCACGAAGAGGACGAGCTTGTCACGCGTCGACAGCCGGGGGGTGTCGAGCGGACCGCCCGCGCGGGCGGTGGGTGGGGTGGTGGTGTCGATCGCCATGGCAAGAGCTTCCAGCGGCCGGAACAATGCTGGGGAGTCGGAACTTATGGTGGTGGTGGCACCACCAGACACGACGGGGGAGGAGCGGTACGTGCCTGCTGCTGAGGTGATGAGGAGTCAACGGCGCAGCGAGCTGCGCGAGTTCCTGATGAGCCGGCGGGCCCGGGTCAGTCCCGAGGAGGCCGGGCTGCCGGGCGGCGGCGGCCGGCGCCGTACGCCGGGACTGCGCCGGGAGGAGGTCGCCGTGCTCGCCGGCGTGGGCGCCTCCTGGTACCAGTGGCTGGAGCAGGGGCGGGACATCTCGGTCTCCCCGCAGGTCCTCGACGCCGTCGCCCGGGTGCTCCGGCTCAGCGACGCCGAACGCCGGCACCTGTACCTGCTGGCCGGGCTGAACCCGCCCGCGCCCGAAGTGGCGCCGGGCAAGCGGGACATGTGCGACGGGCTGCGGCGGCTGATCGACACCTGGATGCCGTACCCGGCGCACATCATGGACCCCTACTACAACTGCGTGATGTACAACGACGCGGCGGCGCTGGTCCTCGGCATGCGGCCGGACGTCACCCAGAACTGCCTCGTCGACTTCTTCGTCGATCCGCTGTACCGGTCGCGCAGCAACAGCTGGGAGCGGAACGCGCGGACGGTCGTGGCACAGTTCCGGGCCGCGTGCGCGGCACGGCCGGACGACGAGGGGTTCCAGGCGGTGCTCGCCGAGGTGTCGGCCCGCAGTCCCGAGTTCGTGGCGCTGTGGGCCGAGCGGGACATCGAGGACCAGGGGCAGGTCCGCAAGGAGCTGGACCATCCGCTGGTCGGGCTGCTGGTGGTGGAGTCGACGGTGATGAAGGTGCCGGCCCGGCCCGACCTGATGATCGTGCTGCACACGCCGCTGGACGAGGCGAACACCGCGGCGAAGCTGGAGTGGCTGGCGTCTCCGGAGGGCCGGCGGGGCGCCATGTACCCCGTGGCGGGGTGAACCTTCCGCGGCTTCGTATGCTCTGGGCATGACCGAGAGCAACGCACTTGACGCAGAGGACCGCAAGATCGTCACCCTGGCCCGTTCCGCGCGGGCCCGTAACGGTGTGCCCGAGGGGGCGGCCGTACGGGACGAGACCGGGCGTACGTATGTCGCCGGGTCGGTGGAGCTTGCCTCGCTGAAGCTGAGCGCTCTGCGGACCGCGGTTGCGATGGCCGTGGCTTCGGGGGCGCGGTCCCTGGAGGCGGCGGCGGTGGTGAGTGAGTCGGAGTCGGTTGCCGCGGAGGACCTGGCCGCCGTTGCCGACCTCGGTGGTGCGGGGACGCCTGTGCTGCTCGCCTCTCCGGACGGCGCTGTCCGGCTGACCGTTTCCGCGGGCTGAGCCACCAGGGGGCCCCGCCCCCTGGACCCCCGTCGTGCCCGCCACGTCCCTCTGTCCCGGTCGGCCGAGAAGGCGCCGGCCGAACAAGAGGTCGGCTGGAATTCAACCTTGTTGGGCTGTTGCTCCCGCGCATCAATGGAACCGTAGGTTCCGACGACCCGTCAGATCCGCACCGCCGGTGCCGTGTGCCCGCATCCACCCGCCCGGCCTGCCGTTCGTCGGCGCGCCTTCCGACCATCCCCACATGGCATCCCCACAGGGAAGGGAAGCGGATCCCCATGAGAGGCAAGCGCACGGCAACGGGTGCGGCGATGATCGCCGGGGCCTTCGCGGTCACCGGACTCGCCTTCGCGCCCACCGCGGCCGCCGTCACTCCCCAGTCGGCGACCATCACCGCGGGCTGCGGCATCTTCGGCGGCGGCGCGGCCACGCTCACCGCCACGCAGAGCGGCACCTCGGCCACCCTCACCCTCACCTCCTCCGCGATCAGCGCGCCGGTCGCGGTGGTCAAGGACTCGATCGCCTCCACGCTCACCCTGGCCAAGGCGGGCGGCGGCGTCGTCGTGTTCAGCGGGACGAAGAACCCGGCCATGAGCACCGGTGACCCGGTCAGCGTCGGTCCGCTCAGCGGCACCGTCGCCTCCGGTGACAGCCTCGACGCCTACGGCGGCTCGCTGAAGATGGTGATCTTCGGGGTCCCCGTGACCTGTACGGCGAGTGGTCCGCAGTCTCCCGGCCCGTTCGTCTTCAGCTGAGCGATCTGTTCCGGATGCCGCAGAAACTGATGATCCGTCAGATTTCTGCGGCATCTGCATTGACTTCTCACCCCCGCTCCACATCAATGCCCCCTGTCGGCGCAGATGAGCCGCTGCGCCCGCAACCCTCAGGAGGGGGCCCCATGGGTTCGACACCCCGAAGATCCCGACGGTGGCGCTGGGCGTCACTGTTCGGGGCGACCGCCCTCGCGGTCACCGCGGGCGGGGCGCTGGCCTGTCCGGCCGGTGCCGCCGGCACGAACGTGGACTTCGCCACGCACTGCATCCCGCCCGCCGTCTCGGGTCTTCCGCCGATCGACGGCACCACCACCGCGAGCGTGTCGGTGGACGACACCAGCCCGAAGGTCGGCGACACGGTCACCGTGACCTACACGGTGGTCACGGCCGCCGCGAGCAATCCCACCGACCTGGCTCTGCCGGCCGACATCATGACCCCGACCGGCAAGGTCACCCTCGGTGGCGCCCAGACCGGTGCCGTCACCGTCGCCGGGCCGAAGAAGAACCCGCCGGTGCCGGGGAAGGCCGCCTTCCCGTCCTTCTCCATGACCGGCACCTTCACCGTCACCAAGGCCGGGCAGATCACCCTCTCGCCCGGCGACTACAACATCCACACCAGCTACATCCTGGAACTGGACACCCCGTGCACGGTCACCAACCCGCCCGCCCCGGTGTCGGTCACCGTCAAGGCGAGCGATGGCACTCCGGCCAACACCCGCGCCATCTCGCTGGGTTCGGCCTCCGGTGACGCCGGTGCCCGGGTCACCGTCAGCGGCAGCGGCTTCACACCGGGCGCGACGGTCACCCTGGCCGGGCGGGCCGGGGACACCCAGACCGCGGACACCGCCACCGTGACCGCGAACGCCCAGGGAGCCTTCAGCGGTTCCCTCGTCGTCAACGACAGGACGACGACCGGGATCGTGGCCTACGAGGGCGGCTCCTGGAGCGCGGACAAGGGCGCGGGCCCCGCGGCCTACGTCGTCAAGGACAGCACACCCGTCCCGGCCGGCAGCCAGAAGCTGACGACCACCGTCAAGGCGGGCACGCTGTCCATGTCCCAGGCCGGGGACTCCGTCGCGCTGTCGGCGGCCGACTTCGGCAAGGGCGGGGCCTCGACCGGCAACCTGCGGACGGTGACCGTCAAGGACTTCCGCGGCGGTCCCGCGGGCTGGTCCCTGACCGGCAAGGTCACCGACTTCACCGGTCCCGGCGCCAAGATCGACGCGAGCAGGCTGAGCTGGACCCCCGCCTGCGCGACCAAGCCGGGCAGCCCCAGCACCTGCAAGGCCGGTTCGGCGGGCACCGTGGGCACCTCGGGAGCGACCCTCGCGTCGACCCCCGACGGCTCGGTGACCGGCGGCGAGTTCACCGTCGACGCCGGGCTCTCCCTGGACGTACCGGCGTTCACACCCCCGGGCTCGTACTCCGGCGTCCTGACCCTCACCCTCACCTGACCCAACCATCGAAACCGGTGGCCGGGCGCCCCTGCGACCGGGGCCGCACCCGCCCGACCGCCACCACCCCGATTCCATGGGGGGTCCGCACCCATGCGCAAGCCGTACGTCCTCCTCCTGAGCCTGCTCCCGCTCCTCCTCGGCCTGCCCGGCACGCCCGCGTGCGCCGCCGACAACGGCAGCTGGTCCGTCTACCCGGTCGCCTCCGAGGCCGCCGCGCGCCCCTACTTCTCTCTCTCCGCCGAGCCCGGCCAGACCCTCACCGACAAGGTCGTCGTCCAGAACAGGACCGGCAGGCCGCTCACCTTCCGGCTGTATGCGGCCGACGCCTACAACACCGCCCGCGACGGCGGGTTCGCCGTGCGGACGGTCGAGGAGACGATGCGCGGGGTGGGCGCCTGGGCGAAGCCCGCGAAGTCACGGGTCACCGTGCCCGGCCACAGGACCGTCACCGTGCCCTTCACCCTGCGCGTCCCCGAGGGGGCCGAGCCCGGAGACCACCCGGGGGCCGTCGTCGCCCTCGACGAGCGGATCGACCAGGGCAGCGGCAAGCCGGCACTCGGTGTGCGGCGAGCCGTCGGCGCCCGGGTCTATCTCCGGGTCGGCGGGACCACGCTCCCCGCGCTCTCCGTCGAGCACGTACGGATCAGCCACCACCAGCCCCCGATGCCGGGCCTCGGTGACAGCACGGCGACCATCTCCTACACCCTGCGCAACACCGGGAACCTCACCCTCCACCCCAAGGCCGAGCTGAAGGCGCGCGGGCTGTTCGGGCGTACCCTGCTCCACCGCGACCTGACCGGGGTCCCCTCCGAGCTGCTGCCCGGACAGCGGGTGCGGCTCACCGAGGCCTGGCGCGGGGCGCCCCAGCTCGACCGGGGCGACGTGACGTTGACCGTGCGGGCGCCGGGCATCCGGGAGTCGGCGAGCGCCTCCTTCTTCGCGCTGCCCTGGCTGCTCGCGACGCTGGTGTCCGGCGCGGGCCTGGTGACCGGGGTGCTTCTGGTCAGAGCGCGTCGGGGCCGCGCTCGCCGGTCCGCACCCGCACGACCGTCTCCACGGGAACGGCCCACACCTTCCCGTCCCCGATCTTCCCCGTCTGCGCGGCCCTGACGACCGCGTCGATCACGTCGTCCGCCACCGCGTCCTCCACCACGACCTCGATGCGCGCCTTCGGCACCAGGTCGACCCGGTACTCGGCGCCCCGGTACACCTCGGTGTGGCCGCGCTGCCGGCCGTAGCCGCTCGCCTCGGTCACGGTCAGACCCTGCACGCCCAGCTCCTGCAGGGCGGTCTTGACCTCGTCCAGACGGTACGGCTTGACGATCGCGGTGATGAGCTTCATACCTGGGTCTTGACCTTCTGAGCAGTGGGGAGGACGGAGTGGGAGACCGGGGCGCCGTGGCCCAGGACTCCGTGATCGTAGGCCGTCTCGGCGTGCACCGTAAGGTCCAGGCCGGTGTGCTCCTCCTCCTCGCTCGCGCGGAAGCCCATCGCCCTGTCGATCAGCTTGCCGAGGCCGTACGTCACCGCGAAGGCGTACACGCCTACGACCACCACGGCGAGGAACTGTTTGCCCAGCGGGACGAGCCCGCCGCCGTAGAAGAGCCCCTCCGCGCCACCGGTCATCGCCTTCTGGGCGAACAGGCCGATCAGCAGGGTGCCGATGATGCCGCCGACCAGGTGAACGCCGACGACGTCCAGGGAGTCGTCGTAGTTCAGCCTGAACTTCCAGCTCACCGCGTGGGAGCAGACGACCCCGGCGGCCAGACCCACGACCAGTGCGCCGAGCAGGGACACCGTGCCGCAGGACGGGGTGATCGCGACCAGGCCGGCCACGGAGCCGGAGGCCGCGCCCAGGGTGGTCGGGTGGCCGTCGCGCCTCTGCTCCACGAAGAGCCAGCCGAGCAGGCCGGTGCAGCCGGCGGCGAGGGTGTTGAGGAAGGCGGCGGCGGCGAGGCCGTTCGCGCCGAGCGCGCTGCCCGCGTTGAAGCCGAACCAGCCGAACCAGAGCAGACCGGCGCCGAGGACCACCATGGGCAGGTTGTGCGGCCGCATGGCGTCCTTCTTGAATCCGAGCCGCGGCCCGAGGACCAGGCAAAGGGCCAGTCCGGAGGCACCGGAGGTGATCTCGACCGGCAGACCGCCCGCGAAGTCCAGGGCGCCGAGCCTGTCCAGGATCCAGCCGCCCGGGCCCCACACCCAGTGCGTCACGGGAACGTATACGAGAAGCGTCCAGACCGGTACAAACACCAGCCAGGCCGAGAATTTCGTCCGGTCGGCCACGGCACCGCTGATCAGCGCGGCCGTGATGATCGCGAAGGTCAGCTGGAAGGTGGCGAACAGGAGGGTCGGGACCGAGCCGTGGACGCTGTCCGGGCCGAGGCCGCTCATGCCGGAGTGGTCCAGGTTGCCGATGAGCCCGGCGAAGGCGTCGGTCCCGAAGGCCAGCGAGTAGCCGGCGACCAGCCACACCACCGTGACCAGGGCGATCGACACAAAGCTCATCATCAGCATGTTGAGGACGCTCTTCGTGCGGACCATGCCGCCGTAGAACAGGGCCAGGCCCGGGGTCATCAGCAGGACGAGAGCGGTCGCGGCGAGCAGCCAGGCGGTGTCGCCGGTGTTCAGATCGGCTGTGGCGAGGGTCACGGGCGTCTCCAACGGTGCGGGGCTCGTCAGAGGGTCACCGGTGTGCGTTACCGGTCGCGTACGGGTGTGTTTCCATGACGTTTCGTTGCGTGCGGGTTTCCGGAAGCTCACACGGAGACGCGGTGGCGGCGACTGGTACGGCACGGCTTCGTGGATCAGGGAGAATGGTCGCCATGAGCGTTCGTACCCAGTCATCCGAGCAGCCGGCCGAGTCCGTCCACCGCGCCGGCTTCGCCTGCTTCGTGGGCCGCCCCAACGCGGGCAAGTCCACCCTCACGAACGCTCTGGTCGGGCAGAAGGTGGCGATCACGTCCAACCGCCCGCAGACGACCCGGCACACGGTACGGGGCATCGTGCACCGTCCGGAGGCCCAGCTGATCCTGGTGGACACCCCCGGTCTGCACAAGCCGCGCACGCTGCTCGGTGAGCGCCTGAACGACGTGGTCCGCGCCACCTGGGCCGAGGTCGACGTGATCGGCTTCTGCCTGCCCGCGGACCAGAAGCTCGGTCCCGGTGACCGCTTCATCGCGAAGGAACTGGCCGGGGTCAAGAGGACCCCGAAGGTCGCCATCGTCACCAAGACCGACCTGGTCGACTCCAAGGCGCTCGCCGAGCAGCTGATCGCGATCGACCAGCTGGGCAAGGAGCTGGGGATCGAGTGGGCGGAGATCGTGCCGGTGTCGGCGGTGGGCTCCAAGCAGGTGGACCTCCTGGCCGACCTGCTGATCCCCCTCCTCCCCGAGGGCCCCGCCCTCTATCCCGAGGGTGACCTGACGGACGAGCCCGAGCAGGTGATGGTGGCCGAGCTGATCCGTGAGGCGGCGCTGGAAGGCGTCCGCGACGAACTGCCGCACTCCATCGCGGTGGTCGTGGAGGAGATGCTCCCGCGCGAGGACCGCCCCGCGGACCGGCCCCTGCTGGACATCCACGCCAACGTCTACATCGAACGCCCCAGCCAGAAGGGCATCATCATCGGCCCCAAGGGCAAGCGCCTGAAAGAGGTCGGCATCAAGTCCCGCAAGCACATCGAGGCGCTGCTGGGAACACCCGTCTTCCTGGACCTCCATGTGAAGGTCGCGAAGGACTGGCAGCGGGACCCGAAGCAGCTGCGCAGGCTGGGCTTCTAGACCGCCTTTCGCCCATGCGCCCATCCGGCTCGGCGGGCTGAGGAGCAGTCAGGCCGGGTGGGCGGGGGCGCGGTGGTGGCCGTCCTCGCGTGTGCGCGGCTGGGTGTCGTGCGTCTTCGAAGAACCAGTCGTGGATCTCTTCCGAGGACGTCCCAGACTTCTTCGGCGCCGGGCGCAGACGGGCCCCAGGCCCGGCTTACGGCAGATCAGCGCGGCCTGGCCACTTCGGCCTGACTGGCACCCCGTCGGGGTATCGCTCTTCGGACGGCGAGGCGGGCGGCATCGTTTCCACCGGCTCCGGCTGGGTGGCCTCGCGTCTGTCCGTCGACTTCATCGTGGCCTCGCCCGCATTCGTCGGCTTCGCCGGTGCGGCGGTGTCCTCCAGCAACTCCGCGACCGTGTACCGAGTGCCCGAGGACCGCCAGGCGGCGTCATCGACGACCATCAGGAAGTCGTCGCCGTTTCGGAAGAACCGGCGGCGCCTTCGCTTCTTGGGGTGATGAGCCATTGAGCGCCGAGCATGCCGCTCCAGCTCCGCCAGAGCTTCTTCGTACGTGCCTTCCACATATGCCGACACGTGTGTCTCCGTGATGTAGCCGTCCCAGTGCTACACGTTCGTCCCGCGGATCAGCCCCAGGTCGCCATCGGCACTCCTTCCCCGAAGAACAGCACGTCATCGACCCCGGAGTCCCAGCTCGGACACCATCAGCCGGTTCGACGCCGAACCCCCGTATCGGCGTCACCACCAGCGTGCCGGGCAACCGGCGGTGTGTCGCTAGCGGAGAGTCCACACCTGCTTGGCGTTGCGTCTACTCGGCGGCAGCGACGGTGCCCGGGGTCAGCTGTGACTCCTGCAGGTTCGCGGCCCAGGATCCGCAGCGGGCCGAACCCGCCCACCCGGATCGCCCCGTCGGCCGGCGGCGGCGCGGCCGTCCAGCCCCGGCCGGCCCGGTCCGCGGGCTCGGCCGGGGCGGCCGAGGGGCGGACGGTGGTCATCTCTGCGCCCGCAGCACGTCCCGGAACCAGTGGTAGGAGGCCTTCGGGGTGCGCCGCTGGGTGGCGTAGTCGATGTGGACCAGGCCGAAGCGGCGCGCGTAGCCCTCCGCCCACTCGAAGTTGTCCATCAGGGACCACACGAAGTAGCCGCGCACGTCCACTCCGGCGTCCAGGGCCGTGTGCAGGGCGCGCAGATGGGCGTCCAGGTAGGCGATGCGGTCCTGGTCGTCGATCCCCTCGTAGGAGCAGCCGTTCTCGGTGATGACGATCGGCGGGAGCCGGTCGCCGTAGTGCTCGTGGAAGCCGCACAGCAGCTCGGTGAGGCCTTCCGGGACGACCGGCCAGCCGAAGTCGGTCTTCGGGCGGCCCTCGATCTCCCGCACGGAGAAGGGGAGTTCGGCGGGCAGGGCCAGCCCGCCGTACGCGGCGTCGCCGTCCCCGGGGGCCCCGATCCTGGTCGGCGCGTAGTAGTTGATCCCGTACCAGTCGAGCGGCTCGGCGATGACCTCCAGGTCGGACGCCACGTCCCCGGGCATCAACTCGGCCATGCCGTCGGGGTACCGCCCCAGGATGACCGGCTCGGCGAACAGGCGGTTGAGCAGGAGGTCGTAGAAGCCCGCCGCCTCCACGTCGGCCGGCTCGCCGGAGGCGGGCCAGGCCGGGCCGTGGGAGTTGGCGATGCCGATGTCCGCCGCGCCGGCCGCGCGCAGGGCCCGTACCGCGAGTCCGTGGGCGAGGAGCTGGTGGTGGGCGACCGGGAGGGCGTCGAAGAGCAGCCGTCTGCCGGGGGCGTGGGCACCGATCGCGTGACCGAGGAGGGTGTGCTCGGCGGGCTCGTTGAGGGTGATCCACTTCGTGACCCGGTCGCCGAGGCGCCCGGCCACCTCGGTCACATGGTCGGCGAACCGGGCCGCCGTGTCCCGCTGGAGCCAGTCCAGCGAGGCGGGCAGGTCCCAGTGGAAGAGGGTGGGCACGGGCCGTACGCCCGCCGCGCACAGCTCGTCCACGAGGCGGTCGTAGAAGTCCAGGCCGCCGGGGGAGTTCACCCGGGGCCAGGAGACCGAGAAGCGGTACGCGTCCACGCCGAGGCCGGCGAGGAGGGCCACGTCCTCCGGGTAGCGGTGGTAGTGGTCGCAGGCCACCGCCGCCGTCGAGCCGTCCTTCACCCGCCCCGGCTCGGCCGTGAACACGTCCCACACGGAACGCTCGCGCTTCTCGGCCGCCCCCTCGATCTGATGGGCCGAGGTCGAGACGCCCCACAGGAAGCCGTCCGGGAAACGGGGTATCGGATCGCCTGCGTCAGTCGCCATGGCCGGATCATCCTTACCCCCGGTAACGGAAGTCAACGCCCGGACGGCACCGCGGGTGCCCGATCGGCACGGCCCCCCGTCGAAGTCCGCGCGGACAAGGCGTACTTCTCCGCTGATCACCTTGCCTGGCTGCGTGGCCGCGGCCTGGTCCGCACATCGCGCGTACGGGTACCGAGTCCGGCGAGCGGCTCGGTCGGCACCGCCGGAAGATCGAGCGGTCGATCGCCTGATTGTTCGGCTACCGCCGCCTCACCGTCCGGTACGAGCGAAAGGGCAGTCACTTCCTCGCCTTCCTCGGCCTGGCCGCGGCCCTCACCTTCGACAAGAGACTCGCGGGACCCACCACGTGAGACGACCTCTGAGCGACTCGCCAACTGACGGGCGGTCAAAGAATGTGGCAGTAGCGTCACTTGAGTTAAGATCAAATATCCGTTCGATCAAGGAAAGGGGGACTTCGTATGAGCATGCTCAGGAAAAGTCTGACGCTGGCGGCTGTGACCGGTGCGTTGTTGGGCGGCGCGTTCGTCCCGCCGGCTGCGGCCGATCCAAACACCTGCCCGCAGGGGTATGCATGTGGATGGTCGGGGGCGAACAGGACCGGAACCAGGCACGTCAACTCTCTGACGCCCGGCTGCTATCCCCTCCAGAGGGTCAATCGGTCCGTCTCGAACCAGACGTCCTATCGCGTGGAACTCTGGCACATCACCACCGGCTGCGGCCATGGCACCAAGCTGGCTACTCTGAATCCGGGCCACTACGCGGACAATCCCGGCGCCGTTACAGGGATCGCGGTCTACAAGATCTAGCGCTGCGGCCCTTCACAGAGAAGGCCGAGCCCGAGGTGCGCCGACGCTGCTCCGCCCGTCACGGGCGGAGCAGCGCGCTCAAGCACCCTCCTTCAGCACCCGGGTCACCAGTTCCCGTTCGTCCTCGGTGAGTCGGGGGTCGGCCGCGTGGACCGTGCGGCCGTCGACGGTGATCTCGTAGCGGAAGCCGTCCGGGACCCCCGTCGGGGGTGTGCCCCGGCCGGACGCGAGGACGCGTTGGGCCAGGGTCTGCAACTCATGGGCGTCGGGCCGGCCCGAGGTGTCCACCTCGGCCCGGCGCTCGATGCCCGCGAAACCGCCTGTGCGCCGTACTCGAATACGCATGGGTCTCTGTGTAGTACGGAACTACAGCGTCCGCACCCCGACCTGTCCCCACGCCTTCTGCACGGCCTGGAGTTCGTCCCCGGCGCCGTACCGCTCCCGCGCGGCCTTCACCGTCAGCGTGGCGAAGTCGGTGAACCGGGCGTCCTCCTTCAGTTCGCCGCCGGTCAGCACGTCGTACCAGATCTGGCCGGCCTTCTCCCAGGAGTGACCGCCGAGGGCCGTCGCGACCAGGTAGAAGGCGTGGTTCGGGATGCCGGAGTTGATGTGCACGCCGCCGTTGTCGCGGCCGGTGTGGACGTAGTCCTCCATCCGGGCCGGCTGCGGGTCCTTGCCGAGCACGTCGTCGTCGTACGCCGTGCCCGGCGCCTTCATCGAGCGCAGGGCGGTGCCGGTGACACGCGGCGCGAGGAGCCCCGCGCCGATCAGCCAGTCGGCCTCGGCGGCGGTCTGGCCGAGCGTGTACTGCTTGATCAGCGAGCCGAAGACATCGGAGACCGACTCGTTGAGCGCGCCGGACTGGCCGAAGTAGGCCAGGTTGGCGGTGTGCTGGGTGACGCCGTGGGTCAGCTCGTGGCCGATGACGTCGACCGGGATGGTGAAGTCGAGGAAGATCTCGTTGTCCCCGTCGCCGAACACCATCTGCTCGCCGTTCCAGAAGGCGTTGTCGTAGCCCTCGCCGAAGTGCACGGTGGCGTCCAGCGGGAGGCCGTTGTCGTCGATGGAGTGCCGGCCGTACGCCTTCAGGTACAGCTCGAAGGTGGCGCCGAGGCCCGCGTAGGCGCGGTTGACGGTGGCGTCGGAGCCGGGCTCCGAGCCCTCCGCGCGGACCTCGGTGCCGGGCAGGTCCTGGGTGTGTTCGGCGTCGTAGATGGTGCGGTGCGGCTGGTCGGCGGCGGCACCGGCGGGCGGGGAGACGGCGGGCGCGCCGATCACCGTGGTCAGGCGGCGCTTGGTGCGCTGGTAGGCGTCGTGCTCCAGGGACCGGCGGGCCGGTCCGGCGAGCGCGGGGTCCTCGGCCTGGGAGAGCCTGTCGAGGACGTGCGGCGGCACGATCGTGCAGAAGACGGGCACAGAGCCCCCGTTGGTCGTCATACCCGAACCATTGCACTGTGTGACATGCATGTCACTAGGAGCAACCATGATTGGTGAAATACGCGGACATTCGTCGTCGCTCTGTGTCACTCGATGGTATGGCTGCGTGCGGCGAAGTGACGTCGCGCACTTTTTGTCCCGTTTGCGCCCCTGGTTTCGCATACTGATACGGGCCCGCGCACCCGGCGCGGCTCGGCTAGGCTGCGGAGCATCATGCGTTTCGGGCTGCTTCTTCTTAGCTGCCGCGGCGAGGGCCTGTAGTCAAGGCCGACTCCCTCCCCGCGGAGCTTTGGCGTTGCGTCGTCGGCCGTCCACCGGACCCGCGGACCCGCGGACCTTCTCGAGGAGCCCACGCAATCATGGCCAACCGCCAGCAGCCCAGTTCCCTGCCGATCCACAAGTACGGCCGTTACGAGCAGGTCGACATCCCGGACCGCACCTGGCCCGGGAAGCGGATCACCGTCGCTCCCCGCTGGCTCTCCACCGACCTGCGCGACGGCAACCAGGCCCTGATCGACCCCATGTCGCCCGAGCGCAAGCGGCGCATGTTCGACCAGCTGGTCAAGATGGGCTACAAGGAGATCGAGGTCGGCTTCCCCGCCTCCGGCCAGACCGACTTCGACTTCGTGCGCTCGATCATCGAGGAAGAGGGCGCGATCCCCGAGGACGTGACGATCTCCGTCCTGACCCAGGCCCGCGAGGACCTGATCGAGCGGACCGTGGAGTCCCTCAAGGGCGCCCGCCGGGCCACCGTCCACCTGTACAACGCCACCGCCCCGGTCTTCCGCCGGGTCGTCTTCCGCGGCTCCAAGGACGACATCAAGCAGATCGCCGTGGACGGCACCCGCCTGGTGATGGAGTACGCCGAGAAGCTGCTGGGCCCCGAGACCGAGTTCGGCTACCAGTACAGCCCCGAGATCTTCACCGACACCGAGCTGGACTTCGCGCTGGAGGTCTGCGAGGCGGTCATGGACGTCTACCAGCCGGGCCCGGACCGCGAGATCATCCTCAACCTGCCCGCCACCGTGGAGCGTTCGACCCCGTCCACGCACGCGGACCGCTTCGAGTGGATGCACCGCAACCTCTCCCGCCGCGAGTACGTCTGTCTGTCCGTCCACCCGCACAACGACCGCGGTACGGCCGTGGCGGCGGCCGAGCTGGCGCTGATGGCGGGCGCCGACCGCGTCGAGGGCTGCCTGTTCGGGCAGGGCGAGCGCACCGGCAACGTCGACCTGGTCACCCTGGGCATGAACCTGTTCTCCCAGGGCGTCGACCCGCAGATCGACTTCTCCGACATCGACGAGATCCGTCGGACGTGGGAGTACTGCAACCAGATGGAGGTCCACCCGCGCCACCCGTACGTGGGCGACCTGGTCTACACGTCCTTCTCCGGCTCCCACCAGGACGCCATCAAGAAGGGCTTCGACGCCATGGAGGCCGACGCGCAGGCCAAGGGCGTCACGGTGGACGACATCGAGTGGGCGGTGCCGTACCTGCCGATCGACCCCAAGGACGTCGGCCGCTCCTACGAGGCCGTCATCCGCGTCAACTCGCAGTCCGGCAAGGGCGGTATCTCCTACGTCCTGAAGAACGACCACAAGCTGGACCTGCCGCGCCGGATGCAGATCGAGTTCTCCCGGCTCATCCAGGCGAAGACGGACGCCGAGGGCGGCGAGATCACGCCGAAGGAGATCTGGGCGGTCTTCCAGGACGAGTACCTGCCGAACCCCGAGAACCCGTGGGGCCGCATCCAGCTCAGGACCGGCCAGTCGACCACCGACACCGACGGCGTGGACACCCTCACCGTCGAGGCCACGGTCGACGGCGAGGACCGGGTCCTGTCCGGTACCGGCAACGGTCCGATCTCGGCCTTCTTCGACGCCCTGCAGTCCATCGGCATCGACGTACGCCTGCTGGACTACCAGGAGCACACGATGAGCGAGGGTGCCTCCGCGCAGGCCGCCTCCTACATCGAGTGCGCGATCGACGGCAAGGTCCTCTGGGGCATCGGCATCGACGCGAACACGACGCGTGCGTCGCTGAAGGCGGTCGTCTCCGCGGTGAACCGCGCCGCCCGCTGACGCCTCTGAACGGCGCTTTCAAGGCCCTGACCGTGGTGTACGACGGTCAGGGCCCATCGTTTATCGGCCATCGCGCCCCCGAGGTCACGGAAAGGTCTCGTACGGGGTACTGACTCAGCCGCCAGGATGTGGCTAACATCACGCCAGCGCGGCGATGCTGCCGCGTGGTTACGGAGGTGCGACGTGCTGCCAGTACGGGGACGAGACGGCCGTGCCGCCAGGGCTGCGCGCATCCTGGGCACCCGCACCGCATGGACACCCGTGGGAGACGGCGAGTTCTTCTGCCCCGGCTGCGGAGGCGACCGCAACTACCAGCGGCTCACCGGACGCCGCCGTCTCACCCTGCTCGGTGTGCCCCTGCTGCCGCGCGGGGTGACCGGACCGCTCGTGGAGTGCGCGTCCTGTCGCCACCACTTCGGCACCGACGCCCTCGACCACCCCACCACCCGCCGTTTCTGGGCGATGCTCCGCGACGCCGTGCACACCGTCGCCCTCGCCGTGCTCGCCGCGGGCGGCACCTGCTCCCGTACGGCCCTGGAGACGGCCGCCGGCGCGGTCCGCGGGGCCGGCTTCGACGACTGCACCGAGGACCAGTTGGCCGCCCTGGTCGATGCCCTGGCCGCCGACACCGGCCGCGTCTTCGAACAGCCGTGCGGCGCGGGCCTGACCATAGAGCTGCACGAGGCCCTGGACCCGCTCGCCCCGCACCTGGCCCCGGCCGGCCGCGAGTCCCTGCTCCTGCAGGCCGCCCGCATCGCCCTCGCCGACGGCCCCTACACCCCGGCCGAACGCGACGCCCTCACCACGATCGGCGCGGCTCTGACCATGTGCGCCGCCGACGTGAACAGACTGCTGGCCGCAGCGCGGACGCCGTCCTGATACTCCCGGGGGAGTAACGCGACGGCGGCCGCACCTGGCACCTTCGTTTCTCTGACGTCGGCTACGGCGGTGTGACCGACGCCAACGAGTGCAGTGCCGCCCGACTCCCTGACGGCCGCCTCCGCTTAGCTCCCGCGACCAGAACGGCCGGGCCCCCGGCAACCGCCTCGACGCCCACTCCAGCGACGGCGGCCGGACCCTCGGCCAAGCTGCTCACCCTCTCGGACCAGCGGGCCGCCTGCTCCGGCCTCGTCCGACTCGCCACCGACACGCTCGGCATCCTGTACGAGACCGGCGTCTACAGACCCTCGGTTCCGCAGAGTGCGCCTGCCTCAGAGCAGGCCGGCCGCCGCCAGGTGCTTGGCGACCTTTTCGACCTCCTCGCCGGACAGGGGGACCTGTGGCTCGGCCGTCACCGGGCAGTCGATGACGCCGCGCAGGTGCAGTGCCGCCTTGAACGCGCCCAGGGCCGAGGAGCTGCCCCCCATCCGGGCCGGGTCGCCGACGCCGGTGATGCCGAACAGCGCACACAGCCGCTCCTGTTCGGCCCGCGCGCCCTCCCCGTCGCCCGCCCGGCACTGCCGGTAGAGGCGGACGTATCCGTGCGGGTCGACGTTGGCCAGGCCCGGCACCGCCCCGTCGGCACCCAGCGCCAGGGCGGAGTCGGTGATCAGCTCGGAACCGGTCAGGACGCTGAACCCGGGGTGTGCGCGGGCGCCCGTGACGACGTCCCGGAAGGCCGCCAGATCGCCGCTGGAGTCCTTGAGCCCGGCCAGTACGCCGTCCCCGGCGAGCCCCAGCACCAGGTCGGCGGGGAGCTTGCTGTGCACGGCCACGGGGATGTCGTAGGCGATGACCGGGACCGGGCTGGCGGCCGCGATCCGGCGGTAGTGGTGGACGATCTCCGCGCGGTGGGTACGGGCGTAGAAGGGTGCGGTGACGACGACGGCCTGGGCGCCGGCCGCGGTGACGGCGGTGACGTGGTCCAGGACGCGCGGGGTGGTCATGTCGATGGCGCCCGCGAGAACGGGCAGCTGACCCCCCACGTGTGCCGTGACGGCCTCCACGACCTGCCTGCGCTGCCGGTCCGTCAGGAAGGCCGCCTCCGAGGTCGAGCCGAGCAGGAACAGCCCGTGCACCCCGGCCTCCACCAGATGGCCGACCAGCCGGAGCAGCGAGCGCACGTCCACCTCGCGCTCCGGGGTCAGGGGCGTACAGACGGGCGGGACGACACCGGTGAGCGGGGTGGGGAAGGGCATTCAGGGCTCCTGGCGTGCTAGGTCGCGGGTCGGCTGGTCCTCCTCCACAGGATGGTGACAGCGGTAGCGGTGTCCGGGCCGCGACGCGGCCGAGAAGCCCGGCATCGCCTCGGCGCACAGCCCGTCGGCCTTCCAGCACCGGGTGCGGAACGGGCAGCCGCTCGGCGGTCGGGTGGCCGAGGGCACCGGCCCGGTCAGCGGGATCGGGGTGCTGGGGTCCAGCAGTCCGGGCGTGGCGGAGAACAGGGCACGGGTGTACGGGTGCCGGGCGCTGTCGGTGACCCGGTCGGCCGGGGCATCCTCCACGATCCGGCCGAGGTACATGGTGACCACCCGGTCGCTCATCCGCCGGACCGTCTGGATGTCGTGCGAGACGAACACCAGGGCGAGACCGAGGCGTTCCCTCAGGTCGAGGAGGAGGTTGAGGATCTGGGCGCGGACCGAGACGTCCAGGGCGCTGGTCGGCTCGTCGGCGACGACCAGGGCGGGGTCGAGGGCGAGCGCGCGGGCGATGGCGACGCGCTGCCGCTGCCCACCCGACAGCTGTCCGGGCAGGGCGTCGGCGAGGGCGCGGGGAAGGCCCACCAGGGTCATCAGCTCCCGCACACGGTCCGCCCGTTCCTGCTTCGTGCCGCGCCGGTGGACATCGAGCGGGTCGCGCAGGATGCGCCGTACCGGCAGCCGGCGGTTCAGGGCCGTCGACGGGTCCTGGAAGATCATCCCGGTGCCCGCGCCGACCGTGGTCCGGCGCTCGGCGGGTGGCATCGTCCACAGGTCGCGGCCCTGGAACGACACCGTCCCCGAGGCCGGCCGCTGGATGCCGACCAGCACCCTCGCCAGCGTCGACTTCCCGCACCCCGACTCACCGACCACACCCACCGTCTCACCCGGGGCGACGGAGAGGGCGGCACCGGTGAGGGCGTGGACCCGGTCGCGGGTGAACGGGCCTGCGCCGCGGGCCTTGTGGACGACGTGGGCGTCCCGTACCTCGACGACAGGGGTCACTGCAGGGCCTCCTCGCTCTCGGCCGACGTCAGCCGCACCGCCGGGTGGTGGCAGGCGGCCGTGTGCGCCGGGCGGCCCGCGAGGACGGGGGTGTGCGCGTGGCACACCCCGGTGGCGAGTGGGCAGCGGTCGGCGAAGCGGCAGCCCGCGGGGAAGTCGGCCGGGGCCGGGACGGCCCCCCTGATCTGTGTCATCCTCCCCTCCGCGGACTCCAGCGAGAGCACACTGCCGAGCAGGCCGCGCGTGTAGTGGTGGGCCGGCGCCGCCACCAGGTCGGCGGTCACGCCGGTCTCCACGATCTGCCCCCCGTACATCACCACCACCCGGTCGGTGACGTCGGCGACCAGCGCCAGGTCGTGCGAGACCAGGATCAGTGCGAAGCCCAGCTCCTCGCGCAGTCGCAGCAGCAGCTCCATGACCTGCGCCTGCACGGTGACGTCCAGCGCGGTCGTCGGCTCGTCGGCGACGATCAGACCAGGGTCGCGGGACAGCGCCATGGCGATGAGCACGCGCTGACACTGACCGCCGGAGAGTTCGTGCGGATAGCTGCGCAGGGTGCGGCCGGGGTCCAGGCCGACCAGCTCCAGCAGCTCCCGTGGGCTGCGCCGGCCGCCGCGCCGGACCAGCTGCTTCAGCTGGGCGCGGATGGTCATCGCCGGGTTCAGCGAGGACAGGGCGTCCTGGTGGATCATCGCCATCTCGTGGCCCAGCAGCCGGCGCCGTACCCGCATCGGCTCGGCGAGCAGGTCCCGCTGCCGAAAGCGCACCTGCCCGCGGACCCGGGCGCCCTTCGGCTGGAGCCCCATGACGGCCGACGCGGTCAGCGACTTCCCGCAGCCCGACTCGCCCACCAGGCCCAGCACCTCACCGGGGCGCACTTCGAAGCTGACGCCGTCGACGATGTCGACGCCCCGGTGCCGGTCCGGGAAGCCGATGGCGAGGCTCTCCACGGCGAGCACCGGCTGACCGCCGGGGGCGGGCAGAGGCCGGGCGCGGGAGCGCAGCCGCCGGGCGGCCTCGGTCAGGCCGGGGAGCGGGAGCGCCTCGCCCGTGCCGGGTTCCGGTGTCTCCAGGCGGTCCGCGGGCGCCTCCACCTCCCGGGCGGCCGGGGCGGCCCACGCGTCGGACACGCCCTCGGAGAGGATGTTCAGCGAGAGGACCGTCAGCAGGATCAGCAGCCCGGGGAAGACGGTCGCCCACCAGCCGCCGGTCAGCACCATGTTCTTGCCGTCGGCGATGACACTGCCCCAGGACGGGTCCGGAGGCCGGACGCCCGCGCCGATGAAGGACAGCGACGCCTCGAACACGATGGCCTCGGCGACCTGGACCGTGCAGAACACCAGTACCGGGGCGGCACAGTTGACGGCCACGTGCCGCAGCACGATGTGCGGGGCGCGGGCACCGATCACCCGTTCCGCGGTGACGTAGTCCTCCCCGTACTGGTCGAGCACATTGGCCCGGACGACCCGTGCCACCGGCGGGGTGAAGAGGAAGGCGATCGCGCAGATCAGCACTCCGATACCGCCACCGAAGACGGCCACCAGCACGGCGGCGAGCGCGATTCCCGGGAACGCCATCACCACGTCGAGGCAGCGCATCAGCGTCTCGTCCACGGCCTTGCGGGAGGTGGCGGCGAGGGCACCGGTGAGAGCGCCGACGACCAGGGCGAGCGCGGTCGCGCCCAGCCCGATCGCGAGCGACCAGCGGGCGCCGTACATCAGCCGGCTGAGGACGTCCCGGCCGAGGCTGTCCTGCCCCATCCAGTGCGCGGCGGACGGGTGCCCGGTGCCGCCGGCCGGGTCCTGCTGGTCCAGCGGGTCGTCCGGGGCGAGCAGCGGGGCGAACACGGCGACCAGGACGACCAGCGCCAGGAAACAGACGGCGGCCTTGGACAGCGGCGGCAGCCGACGCCGGCCGCGCAGCCGGACGCCGGGCCGGGAGAGCCGCTCGGCGAGGCTCGCACGCGTGACCATCAAGCCGCCCTCAGACGTGGGTTGACGAGTAGATAGAGGATGTCGATGGCGAGGTTGACGACGACGAACCCGGTCGCCGTGGTGAGGACGACCCCCTGCACGACCGCCGGGTCACCGTTCTGCACGGCGTCGATCATCAGCTTGCCCATGCCGGGCAGCGAGAAGACCGTCTCGATGACGACGGCACCGCCGAGGAGGTAGCCGACGCGCAGGCCGAGCACGGTCAGGGGATTGATCAGGGCGTTCCTGAGGACGTTCCGGCCGACGACCACCCGGGGCGGAAGCCCGCTCCCGATCGCCGTACGGACGTAGTCCTTGTCCAGTTCCTCCACCACCGACGTCCGCACGATCCGGGTCAGCTGGGCGGCCACCGGCAGGGAGAGGGCGATGGCGGGCAGGGCCATGGTCTTCAGCCAGCCGCTGACGGAGTCGGCCGGGTTGATGTAGCCGCCGGTCGGGAACCAGCCCCGGTCCACCGCCAGGTACTGGATCATCAGCAGCGCCAGCCAGAATCCGGGCGCGGCCACCCCGAGCAGCGAGACGACCCGGATGACCTGGTCCGGCAGCCGGTCCCGGTACACGGCCGCCGTGACCCCGCCGACCAGCGCCAGCACCACCGCGATGCCGAGGCCCAGGAAGGTCAGCTGGAGGGTGAGCGGCAACGCGGTGGTGACCTGGCCGACGACCGGGGCACGGGTCAGGGCGCTGGTGCCGAGGTCGCCGTGGAGCAGGTCACCGAGGAAGTGGACGTACCGCACGGGCAGCGGATCCAGCAGTCCGTTGCGCTCCCGGAAGTCGTGCAGTTGCCGGGGGGTCGGATTGGCGCCCTGGAAGAACGCGGACGCCGGGTCCACGTCCGAGAACCGCATCACCAGGAACACGAACAGCACGATCCCGAGCAGCAGCGGCACGAGCAGGGCGACCCGGCGGAGCAGGATCCGGACGACGGCCGTCATGCCGTCAGGCCCATCCGGCCTGGAGGAGGTTGACGCCGGGATAGGGCTGCGCCCTTATACCGGTGAGCTTGCGCGGGTCCCAGGCGGTCATCAGCTCGTTGTGGACCACCGGATAGAGCACGGCCTGTTCGGCGACGACGTCGATGTACTCCTGGACCATCGCCTTCTTCTTCGCCGGGTCCGGCTCCCGGGTCGCCCGGTCCATGTCCCTGAAGAGCCGCTCGGCGACCGGGTGGCCGGCCCACCGGGTGTAGCGCATCCACAGGTTCTGGGGGCCGTAGTTGTAGTGCATGATCAGGTCGGCGTCGAGCCCGAACTGGTTCGGGTTGGAGGCCGCCGCCACCACCTGGTAGTCCTGCCTCTGGTCCAGCTTGGTGAACACGGCCGTGGTCTCCTGCGGCGCCAGGGTCGTCTCCGCGCCGATCGCGTCCCAGGAGGACTTGATGGTCGGCAGGCAGTCCACGATCCAACTCACGTTGACGGCCAGAAGGCCGACCTTGAGATCCTTGACCCCGGCGGCCTTCAGCAGCGCCTTCGCCTTGGCGGGGTCGTAGTCGTAGACGGTTCTGGCCCGCCGGTGACCGGGGTTGCCCTCGTCGAGGAACGAGGACGCGGGCTTCCCGTGCCCCTTGAGCGCGACCTGCACCATCTTCTCGGTGTCGATGGCGTAGTGCAGGGCCTGACGGACCCGTACGTCGTCGAAGGGCTTGTGCCGGGTGTTGAACATCAGGAAGAGGTTGTTCATCCCCGCGCCGCCCACGACCTTCAGACCGCCCTGCTCCAGGCGGGGCACGTTGGCGTAGGGGATGTTGTCGGCGATCTGGGCGCCCGCGCCGGCCCCGGAGATCTTCGCGACCCGCGGGGCCGCGTCCACGATGGTCAGCCAGTTCATCCGCTTGAAGGCGGGCTTGCGCGGGCCGTTGTAGGCGGCGAAGGCCTCGAAGGTGGTGTTCGACTTCGGGTGGTGCGCGGTCTGCCGGTACGGCCCCGAACCCACCGCCAGCCCCTTGATCGCGTCGTCCCAGGCGCCGGGCCGGGAGAACACGTGCTTCGGCATGATCTTGGCGAGGGTGAGCCGCGAAAGCCCTTCGGGGAAGGGGAACTTGAGGATCAGCTCGACGGTGCGCGAGTCGACTTCGCGGACGTCCTGCAGCCAGCCGGCGAAGAATCCCTTGGCGAGGGTCTGGGTCTTCGGGTCCAGGATCCGGTCGAAGACGAACACGACGTCGTCGGCGGTGACGGGCTTGCCGTCGTGGAAGGTGGCACCGGAGCGGAGCGTGAACCGCCAGGTGGTGGCGTTCCGGTCGCCCGGGATCGCGGTGGCGAGCGCCGGATACGGCACCCGGGTGATCGGGTCGGTGTCCAGCAGCCCCTCGTAGATGTGGTTGTTGGCGGCCATCGCGAACGCCGACGCCGTCTGTGTGGGATCCCAGCCGCCGTCGTTGCCGTAGCCGATCACGGCGGTCAGCGTCCGGTCCCTGCCGCTGCCGCCGCTTCCGGTGTCGTTCGTGGACTCGGGGCCGGCGGAACAGGCGGCCAGGGCGGGCGGCAGAGCGGCGGACAGACCGAGCACGCCGACGCCCTTCAGAACGGACCGGCGGTGCGGGGCGGGCACGTCGTGGCTTGCGTCGCGGGTCACGTCGTCGCGCACGGGTCCTCCAGCGGGGTCGGGGGGAGGGAGAGGTACGACGTCCTACGTCCGGTTTGGTCAGCGCGACCATAGGAGGGCCCCGGGGGGCGGTCAAGGGCGCGCACACGAATGGCGTAGCCGCCAGAGGTCTCACCAATGGCGGCGCCAAAACGCGCTCCCGCAGGGGATGTTGGGGGTTTTCCGGGCAAAGTGCTGTGCAGGTGCCGGTAAGGCGCTACGGTCTCAGACCTACCGGCAGGCGATGAACGACAGCAGGGGGACGCATGCTGCCCGAGGCGTTGACGGCATTGGCCGCGGCAGGGGGTTCCGCGGTGGTGCAGGCGGCGGGAAGTGACGCGTGGGAGGGACTGCGCGGGCGAATGGCGCGGTGGTTCGGCCGCGGAGACGCGGAGCGTGAACGCGGCGAGCTGGAGCGGCTGGACCGCGCCGCGGCCGAGCTGGCCGCCGCCGAAGGTGGCACCGCCGAGCGGGTGAGGGCACGGCAGGAGGCCGTGTGGCAGACCCGCATCGAGGCTCTGCTGGAAGACATCGTGGACGAGGAGCAGCGCGCCCGGACCGCCGCCGAGCTGGAGCAACTGCTCCAAGAGGCCGCCCCGCCCGCCTCCGGCGGGGGCGGGCTGGTGTCCGGCAACACCTTCCACGGCCCGACCGCCGTGCAGGCCGGCAACCACAACCGGCAGGACGTGCGCTTCGGTACCCGGGAGTGACCCGATGACCAGCCCCGAGGGGGCTCCCGGCGGCCGGGGCGGCGGGGTGCGCGGCAACACGTTCCACGGTCCGACCGCGATCCTCGGCGGCGACCACGGCACCCAGCATGTCCAATTCGTCTACCAGTGGAAGCCCGCCTACCGGATCGAGGACGTTCCCACCGCGCCCCGGCCGGTGTCCGCCCGGATGCTGGCCGAGCAGCCGTCCCGGCTGCTGCGGGCGGTGCATGAGGTGGTGCCGTTCACAGGCCGCCACCAGGACCTGGACCAGTTGACCCGCTGGCGCGACGACCCGGCGGAGGCACTGGCCGTCCGGCTGGTGCACGGTCCCGGTGGGCAGGGCAAGACCCGCCTGGCTGCCCACTTCGCCGCCCTGGGCCGGGCGGCGGGATGGGCGGTGTGGCAGGCGGTCGTCAACGAAACCGGCGCTGACCCGGTCACCACCAGCCCGCCCTCCGAGACGGGCACCGGCACCGGCGTTCTCCTGGTGGTCGACTACGCCGAACGCTGGCCCACGCCCGATCTGCGCCGGCTCCTGCAGGACCCGTTGCTGTCCCGCACCGGCACTCCCGTGCGCGTGCTGCTGCTGGCCCGTCCGGCCGGAATCTGGTGGGAGAGTCTGGAGACCTGGATCGGCGACACGCTCGACGCCCCCGCCGAGGCCCATGCCCTACGGCCGCTCGCCGGCGACCCGACCGCACGCGCCGTGCTGTTCCGCCAGGCCCGCGACCGCTTCGCCGGCCACCTCGGCCTGCCCGCCGACCGCGCCGGGCGGATCCTCCCTCCCCCGGACCTGGACACCGACGAGGACTACACCCAGATCCTGACCATCCACATCGCCGCCCTGGCCGCCGTCGACGCCCACCTGCACGACGACCCCGCGCCCGTCGACCCGGCCCGCGCCTCCGCCTACCTCCTCAAACGCGAACGGGCCCACTGGGGCACCCTGCCGCTGTCCACCACGCCCCAGGCGATGGGCCGCACGGTGCTGACGGCCACGCTCACCCGTCCCCTGGCCCGCACCCACGGCGCGACCGCCCTGGTCCGGGCCGGTCTCGCCGACTCGCCCGCCGCGGCCAACACTCTCCTGGACGACCACCGTCACTGCTATCCCCCGGCCCACGCCGACCCCGCCCGCACGGTCACGGTCCTGGAGCCGCTCTACCCCGACCGCCTCGGCGAGGACTTCCTCGGCCTGACCACGCCGGCCGCGCCCGACGTGCCCCACCCGGTGCCCGGTGCGATCACCGACGACTGGGCTCACGGGGTCGCCGAACGCCTCCTCCTCGCGGACGCCGACACCAGCACACCGGCGCCGTGGACCCGCGACACCCTGACCGTCCTGATCGAAACCGCCCGCCGCTGGCCCCACATCGCCACCGGCCAGCTCCACCCTCTGCTCAGGAAGCACCCCGAACTCGCCCTGCACGCGGGTGGAAACGCCCTGGCCACGCTGGCAAGCCTGGACACGACCGACATCACGCTCCTTGAGGCCATCGAACCTCACTTCCCCCAGAGGCGGCACGTCGACCTGGACATCGGGATCGCCGCCGTCACCAAGTGTCTGGCCGATCACCGCCTGGCAACCCACCAGGACCCCGCCGCACGCGCCCGCACGTACGAGATCCTCGCGATACGCCAGTCACGTGTCGGCCTGCACGACGAAGCGGTCACCGCCGGCCGGGAAGCCGTGCGGGCTTGGCGCGACCTCGCCGGCGCCGACCCCGCACGCCAGGTCGACCTGGCCCGCTCGCTGTCCAACTTCGGGGCTTGGCTGGTGGACGTGGGGCGGCGGGAGGAGGCCCTGACGGCCTGCGCGGAGGCGGTGGAGATCTGGCGTGGGCTGGCGCCGGGCGATCCGGAGTACGGGCCCTCTCTGGCATCCTCGCTCTCCAACCTCGGCGCCTTGTTCTGGGAGGTGGGGCGGCAGGACGAGGCCCTGACGGCCTGCGCGGAGGCGGTGGAGATCTGGCGTGGGCTGGCGCCGGGCGATCCGGCCAGGCGGGAGCCCGACTTCGCGGCGTCGTTGTCCAATTTCGGCGTTCTGCTGTGGGATGCGGGGCGGGAGGACGAGGCGCTCACCGTGCTTCATGAGGCGGTGGGGATCCGGCGCGGGCTGATGTCGAGGGATCCGGCCGCGTATGCGCCGGCGCTCGCCACCTCGTTGTGCAATTTCGGGCCCTTGCTGTCGGATGCGGGGCGGGAGGACGAGGCGCTCACCGTGCTTCAGGAGGCGGTCGGGATTCGCCGCGGGCTGGCAACCGGCAACCCGGCCGCGTACGCGCCGGATCTCGCCGTAGCGCTGTCCAACCTCGGAACCGCGCTGTTCCGGGTCGGGCGGCGGGAAGAGGCTCTCGCCACCACTCAGGAGGCGGTCGAGATGTTCCGCCGGCTGACGGCGGCCAATCCGGCTGCGTACGGACCCGGCTTCGCCACCGCGCTGTACGTGTGGGCGGCGGCTCGTTATGAGACGCGGCAGAACCTCGCGGAGGCGCTGCGAGCGACGGGGGAAGCGGTGGAGACCTACCGCAAGCTCGTGTCCGCCGCACCTGCGCGGTTCCTCTCACCGCTCGTCAATGTGCTGAACCTGCAGGCGGACCTGCTTCTCGGCCTGGGGCGCCTGCGAGAGGCGCAGAGCATCCGTGGCTGGCTCGCAGCACTCAGCGAGCCGGAGCGCCGATGAACTCCGCCCAGCCGCCCGCGCCGAGCCGGAGGCGTCCCCGGCCCTGATCGAATCGGCGGCGGAGCCGGCGGGGAGTCCTGGAACTCCATGAGCCGCATCAGCTTGACCGTCTCCGGGTGCGCGCCCGCTGTGAACGGGCTGTGCGGCCCGCCACCCCCGCCGAGCGGATGAGTGCGGCGACGGCCTACGCCGACACCCGTGGTCGGGGCGAGGTGCCCTGGCCGGCCGTTCCCGGGTGCCGCATGCGCGAGAATGGGTCCATGAGTCTGTTCCGCGACGACGGCATCGTGCTGCGCACCCAGAAGCTGGGTGAGGCGGACCGGATCATCACGCTGCTCACGCGGGGGCACGGGCGGGTGCGGGCCGTGGCCCGCGGCGTGCGGCGGACCAAGTCGAAGTTCGGGGCCCGGCTGGAGCCCTTCTCCCATGTGGACGTGCAGTTCTTCGCGCGGGGCAGCGAGCTGATCGGGCGCGGGCTGCCCCTGTGCACACAGAGCGAGACCATCGCTCCCTACGGTGGCGGGATCGTCACCGACTACGCCCGCTACACCGCCGGCACGGCCATGCTGGAGACCGCCGAGCGGTTCACCGATCATGAGGGCGAGCCCGCGGTGCAGCAGTATCTGCTGCTGGTGGGGGCGCTGCGGACGCTCGCCCGGGGCGAGCACGCGCCGCACCTCGTCCTCGACGCCTTCCTCCTGCGCTCCCTCGCCGTCAACGGTTACGCGCCCAGCTTCGGCGACTGCGCGAAGTGCGGTATGCCCGGCCCGAACCGCTTCTTCTCGGTCGCCTCCGGCGGCTCCGTCTGCGTCGACTGCCGGGTGCCCGGCAGTGTCGTACCGTCCCCGCAGACCCTGGTACTGCTCGGGGCGCTGCTTACGGGAGACTGGGAGACGGCGGACGCGTGCGAGCCGCGGTACGTGCGGGAGGGCAGCGGGCTGGTGTCCGCCTACCTGCACTGGCATCTGGAGCGCGGACTGCGCTCACTCCGGTACGTCGAGAAGTCGTAGCGAAACCCCTAGATCACAGAGGGAGACGAGAAGCACATGGTGGTACGCGGGATCCTCGGGCGCCAGCGGCGCGAGTACAGGGCGCCGGAGCCGCACCCGTCGGGCGCCCGTGCGCCGAAGCTCCCCGGCGAGCTGGTCCCGAACCACGTGGCGATCGTCATGGACGGCAACGGCCGCTGGGCCAAGGAGCGCGGGCTGCCCCGGACCGAGGGGCACAAGGTGGGTGCCGAGCGGGTGCTCGACGTCCTCCAGGGCTCCATCGAGATCGGTGTGCGCAACATCTCCCTGTACGCCTTCTCCACCGAGAACTGGAAGCGCTCGCCCGACGAGGTCCGCTTCCTGATGAACTTCAACCGCGACTTCATCCGCAAGACCCGCGACCAGCTCGACGAACTCGGCATCCGGGTGCGCTGGGTGGGCCGTATGCCCAGGCTGTGGAAGTCGGTCGCCAAGGAACTGCAGGTCGCCCAGGAACAGACCAAGGGCAACGACCTGCTCACGCTGTACTTCTGCATGAACTACGGCGGCCGGGCCGAGATCGCGGACGCCGCGCGGGCCCTCGCCGAGGACGTGAAGGCGGGCCGCCTCGACCCGTCCAAGGTCAACGAGAAAACGCTCCAGAAGTACCTGTACTACCCGGACATGCCGGACGTCGACCTGTTCCTGCGTCCGAGCGGCGAGCAGCGCACCTCCAACTACCTGCTGTGGCAGAGCGCGTACGCCGAGATGGTCTTCCAGGACGTGCTGTGGCCCGACTTCGACCGGCGCCACCTGTGGCGGGCCTGCATCGAGTTCGCGTCCCGTGACCGTCGGTTCGGCGGCGCGATCCCGAACGAGGAGCTGCTGGGCATGGAGGGCAGGTCGGACGCCTGAGCCGATCACCTGAGCCGCCGGTCACCTGGTGGCCACCGGCGGTTCATGCGGGCCGCCGAGGATGCGGGACTCATGAGACGACTCAGCCCTGTCCTCACCCTCGGCGTCCTGCTGCTCACCGCGCTGCCCGCGTCCGCGGCGGACGGCCCCGCGCACCGCGAGAGCTACGGCACGAAGGCGCCGTACTCCGCCCGGAACCCGCGCCACCACCAGAAGGCTCCCGCCGGCTTCGTTCCCGTCTTCACGGAGAACGTCTCCCGGCACGGCTCCCGCGCGGCCAGCGACAGCGAGGACGGCGACCTGATCCTCGCGCTGTGGGACAAGGCCGAGGCCGAGGGGCACTGACCGCCATGGGCAAGGAGTTCGGGCCGAAGGTCCGCGCCCTGCAGGCCGCCATGGCGAAGGCCGGCTACGGCAACCTCAGCGGGCGCGGCAAGCAGGAGCTGACGGACACGGCCGTGCGCCTGGAGCAGCGACTGCCGTCACTGTTCGGGAGGATCGCCGACCAGGGCGGGAGGATCGACGTCGTCAGCTCCGGGCAGGGGCGGGCCGTGGACAGCGGCAACGTGTTCGCGGGTGCCCTCGCCGACGCCGACCCGGCGCTCGGGCCGTCGATCGGGCCCACCGGCACCGACAAGGACCTGTTGTACTTCCACAAGACGACGGGCGGTGCGGCCTACCGCGACCACATCGAGAACGACCGGCGCCTCAAGGACACCCTGGAGGGCATCACCGACCAGCCCAGGACGAGGCAGGCCGCCCGCAGCGTCCTGCGCGGGATCTTCACGGCCTCCTTCGTCGAGCGGATCCCCGACCAGGCCGGCGCCGCCGAGGCCGTCTACAACCTGTAGCCATCGCCCCCGCGATGAGCGAGGAGAGCCCGGACGGTGCGGGCTGGGGCATGGAGCGCTACGTCTCCCGCAGGGACGCGGCCTGGTTCGGCTACCTCGGCGACGCCGAGGACTTCTACGAGAAGGGCCCCGGCTTCGCCGACAGCGACATCACCTACAAGATGGCGGGCGTCCTCCTCGACGACCTCTTCAAGCAGGTCGAGGCCAAGCGCGCCGGCACCAGCGACCTCGGAGCCGAGCTGCGCTTCACCCACGCCGAGGAGATCATCCCGCTGGCCGCGCTGATGGGCCTGCCCGGTAGCACGAAGCCGGCCGACCCGGACGAGCCGTACACCTACACCGGCAACCCGTGGCGCGGCGCCGCCGTCTCCCCGCTGGGCGCGAACATCCAGTGGGACGTCTTCAGGAAGGGCGACCGCTACCTGGTCCGCATGCTCTACAACGAGCAGGAGACGCCCTTCAAGGCAGCCTGCCGTCCCCTCGGCAAAGGCAGCGCCTTCTACGACCTGGACGAGCTGGAGCGCTGCTTCGGGCGCGGCTGAGAGGACGGGCGCCGCCCCATCGGCTCAACCGGCGGCGCACTCCGCGCATGTGCCGAAGATCTCCACCGTGTGGGCCACGTTCACATACCCGTGCTCCACGGCGATTGCCTCCGCCCACTTCTCCACAGCCGGACCCTCGACCTCCACCGCCTTGCCGCAGGCGCGGCAGACCAGGTGGTGGTGGTGTTCGCCGGTAGAGCAACGGCGGTAGACGGACTCGCCGTCGGAGGTGCGCAGGACGTCGACCTCACCGGCCTCGGCGAGGGACTGCAGGGTGCGGTAGACGGTGGTGAGCCCGACCGAATCGCCCTTGTGCTTGAGCATGTCGTGCAGTTCCTGCGCGCTGCGGAACTCGTCGACCTCGTCCAGGGCCGCCGCCACGGCTGCACGCTGCCGGGTCGCGCGGCCCTTCACGGGCGGTCCAGCGGTCGTCACCGGTTGCCTCCTCAGTCTGGCGTCTGCCCGGGCCATTGTGCCAGTCCGGGCTGTGCGCGGTCAGACGCCGATCTCGTCCCCGGCTCCCCGCGTGGCCGGAATCGAGCACTCCGCCGGGTCCCCGGCGGGCTGTGCCGCGGCTGCCGCGCGGGCGCGTCGGCGGGCCAGCGGGGTGGCCAGGGCCGTCAGCGCGATGAACGCGGCGATGGTCAGCAGGACGATCGTCGCGCCGGGCGGGACGTCCTGGTAGTACGACGTGATCGTGCCGCTGACGGTCACGGCCACGCCGATCGCGACGGCGATCACGAACGTCGCCGTGAAACTCCGGCTGAGCTGCTGGGCCGCCGCCACCGGCACCACCATCAGCGCCGACACCAGCAGCAGGCCGACCACCCGCATCGCGACCGTCACGGTGACGGCTGCGGTGACCGCCGTGAGCAGGTTCAGCGCGCGCACCGGCAGACCCGTGACCCGCGCGAACTCCTCGTCCTGGCTGACCGCGAACAGCTGGCGGCGCAGGCCCAGCGTGACCAGCAGCACCAACGCGGCGAGCACGCAGATCGCGGTCACGTCGGACTGCGACACCGTCGACAGGGAGCCGAACAGGTACGACGTCAGGTTGGCGTTGGAGCCGCCCGGCGCCAGGTTGATCAGCATCACACCGCCGGCCATGCCGCCGTAGAAGAGCATGGCGAGGGCGATGTCGCCGCGGGTCCTGCCGTACCAGCGGATCAGCTCCATCAGCACCGCGCCGAGCACGGAGACGGCGGTCGCCATCCACACGGGGGAGGTGGACAGCAGGAAGCCGAGGCCGACGCCCGTCATGGCCACGTGCCCGATGCCGTCGCCCATCAGGGCCTGGCGGCGCTGGACCAAGTAGATGCCGACCGCGGGCGCGGTGATGCCGACCAGCACGGCGGCCAGCAGCGCCCGCTGCATGAAGGCGTAGTTCAGGAAGTCCATCAGCTCAGCAGTCCCGTGCGGATCGGTTCGGTACCCGCCGGTGCGTGCGGGTGTACGTGGTCGTGGCCGGGCAGTGCGTGCTGGCCGACCGCGCGGGGCGGTGGCCCGTCGTGCAGCACACAGCCGTCCCGCAGGACGACCGCCCGGTCGATCAGGGGCTCCAGCGGGCCCAGCTCGTGCAGCACGAGAAGGACGGTCGCGCCCGCTTCCACCTGCTGCTTCAGCGTCCGAGCGAGCACCTCCTGGCTGGCCAGGTCGACGCCCGCCATCGGCTCGTCCATGATCAGCAGTTCGGGCTCGGCGACCAGTGCGCGGGCGATCAGCACCCGCTGGTGCTGGCCACCGGACAGGGCGCCCGCCGAGTCCTTGGCGCGGTCCGCCATGCCGACCAGCTCCAGGGCGTGGTGCACGGCTTCCCGGTCGGCCTTGCGGAAGACACCGAAGCGGGTGCGGGACAGCCGGCCGGAGGAGACGATCTCGGTCACCGTCGCCGGCACCCCGCCCGCGGCGGTGGTGCGCTGCGGTACGTAGCCCACGCGCGCCCAGTCCCGGAAGGACCGGCGCGGGGCGCCGAACAGTTCGATGGTGCCGGAGCTGACGGGCACCTGGCCGATGAGGGCGCGTACGGCCGTCGACTTGCCGGAGCCGTTGGCGCCGAGCAGGGCGACGACCTCGCCGCGGCCGACGGTGAGATCGATGCCCCGCAGCACGGGACGCGCGCCGAGTTCGGCGGTCACCCCGCGCAGGGCTATGACGGGCTCGCCCATGGTCCTGCCCTCCCTGCCGGTCACTTGGCGCCCAGCGCCTGCTGGAGCGCCCTGAGGTTGGCCTGCTGGACCGAGAAGTAGTCCTTGCCGCGGGACTTGTCGGTGATGCCCTCGATCGGGTCGAGGACGTCCGTCTTCAGGCCCGCGTCCCCCGCGACGGTCCGCGCGGTCTTGTCGCTGACGAGCGTCTCGTAGAAGACGGTGGTCACACCGTCCGCCTCGGCCATCTTCTCCAGGTCCTTCACGCGCGCGGCGCTGGGCTCCGACTCGGGGTCGAGGCCGTTGATGGCCTCCTCGGTGAGGCCGTAGCGCTCGGCGAGGTAGCCGAAGGCGGCGTGCGTGGTGATGAAGACCTTCTTCTTGCTGCCGGCGAGGCCGGCCCTGAACTGCCTGTCCAGGTCGTTCAGCTTCCTGACCAGGTCCGTGGTGTTCTTCCTGTAGGCGGCCGCGTGATCCGGGTCGGCCTTCTCGAAGGCCTTGCCGACGCCCTCTGCGACCTGGGCGTAGCGCACCGGGTCGAGCCAGATGTGCGGATCCTTGCCCGCGGACTCCCCGCCCTCGTCGGCGTCGTGCGCGGCCGCGTGACCGCCGACCTCGTTGCCGTGGTCCTCCAGCGTGGTCAGGGAGGCGGCCTCGATCTTCGTCCTGAGCGAGGACTGGGCCACCGCGTCGTCGACGGAGGGCTGGAGGTTCTTCAGGTACAGGACCGCGTCGGACTCCTCCAGCGTGGCGATCTGCCGGGGACCGATCTCCAGGTCGTGCGGTTCCTGGCCGGGGGAGGTGAGAGTGGTGACGTGGACGTGGCCGCCGCCGATCTGCTCGGCGAGGAAGGCCATCGGGTAGAACGACGCGACGACGTCGAACTTGCCGGTGTTGGCCGCTGCCGCGCTGTCGCCGGAGCAGGCGGAGAGCGTGCCGATCCCGAGAGCGGTGACCGCGGTGACCGCGGCGGCGGGTATGAGGCGTCCTCGTACGTTCATGACAGTCATTTTCAACAAATATGGAAACCGTTGTCAACAACCGCCGGTGAGGGCCGTAGGCAGGGGCCGATTTGGTCGTGGGGGAGCCTGCGCCGGTAACCTGAATCATTCGCTGGAAGCATCTCGCTTCAACGCCCGTCGTCGTAATGAAGAGAGCACCGTGGCCGCCGACAAGATCGACACCATCGTCAGCCTGAGCAAGCGCCGTGGCTTCGTTTTCCCGTGCAGTGAGATCTACGGCGGTCAGCGTGCCGCCTGGGACTACGGACCGCTGGGTGTCGAGCTCAAGGAGAACATCAAGCGCCAGTGGTGGCGCTACATGGTGACGTCGCGCGAGGACGTGGTCGGTATCGACTCGTCCGTCATCCTGGCCTCCGAGGTCTGGGTCGCCTCCGGCCACGTCGCCACCTTCACGGACCCGCTGACCGAGTGCACCTCGTGTCACAAGCGGTTCCGCGCCGACCACCTGGAAGAGGCGTACGAGGAGAAGAAGGGACACGCCCCGGCGAACGGCCTGGCCGACATCAACTGCCCGAACTGCGGCAACAAGGGCCAGTTCACCGAGCCCAAGCAGTTCTCGGGTCTGCTCTCCACCCACCTCGGCCCGACCCAGGACTCCGGTTCCGTCGCCTACCTGCGCCCCGAGACCGCCCAGGGCATCTTCACCAACTTCGCCCAGGTGCAGACCACCTCGCGCCGCAAGCCGCCGTTCGGCATCGCGCAGATGGGCAAGTCCTTCCGCAACGAGATCACGCCCGGCAACTTCATCTTCCGCACCCGTGAGTTCGAGCAGATGGAGATGGAGTTCTTCGTCAAGCCGGGCGAGGACGAGAAGTGGCAGGAGTACTGGATGGAGCAGCGCTGGAGCTGGTACACCGGCCTGGGTCTCCGTGAGGAGAACATGCGCTGGTACGAGCACCCGAAGGAGAAGCTCTCCCACTACTCCAAGCGCACCGCCGACATCGAGTACCGCTTCCAGTTCGGCGGCAGCGAGTGGGGCGAGCTGGAGGGCGTCGCCAACCGCACCGACTACGACCTCGGCGCGCACTCCAAGGCCTCCGGCCAGGACCTCTCCTACTTCGACCAGGAGGCCGGCGAGCGCTGGACGCCGTACGTCATCGAGCCCGCGGCCGGTGTCGGCCGCACCATGCTGGCCTTCCTGCTCGACGCCTACGTCGAGGACGAGGCGCCGAACGCCAAGGGCAAGATGGAGAAGCGCACGGTCCTCCGCCTGGACCACCGTCTGGCCCCGGTGAAGGTCGCGGTGCTCCCGCTGTCCCGCAACCCGGAGCTGTCCCCGAAGGCCAAGGGTCTCGCCCAGGCGCTGCGGCAGAACTGGAACATCGAGTTCGACGACGCCGGTGCCATCGGCCGCCGCTACCGTCGTCAGGACGAGATCGGTACGCCGTACTGCGTGACCGTCGACTTCGACACGCTCGAGGACAACGCGGTGACCGTGCGCGAGCGTGACTCCATGAAGCAGGAGCGTGTGTCCCTGGACCAGATCGAGGGGTACCTGGCCAGCCGCCTGCTGGGCTGCTGACGCCGGCCGGCGCTTTCTCGCCCACCCGCCAGCCCGGAACTCCCGGCTGGTGGGTGGGCCTTTTTCGGTGTTCATGGCCTGGCGGCGGCGACACGCGAGCTGTCCACGCAGTCGCGGACGCGCGTGATCAGCCCGCCGTGAACGCGGAGGACGAGGGGGCCGGGCATGGTGAAGCCGGCCACCAGCTCCTCGGTCTGGCCCCTCTTAGTGACGCCCCGGCCGACCGCGTCGCCGCTCTGCTCCGGCCGGCCGTCAGGGCCTTGGTGGACCCGCCCGCCCGAGCCGGCCGACGCCGTCAACGGCCCTGAAGCGCCCTGACGTTGTCGCCGAAGGTCCAGTTCTTCGAGCCGTCCCAGTTGATCGACCAGGTCATCAGGCCCTTGAGCGCGGTGCCGTAGTGCTTCCAGGCCTGGGAGACCAGCGAGGGTGACATGTGGCCGCCGCCCGCGCCAGGCTGTGCGGGCAGGCCCGGGACCTGCCTGTCATAGGGCACCTTGATCGTCGTGCCCTGTACCACCAGTCCCTTGTTCAGGCAGTCGGTCTGGGTGGTGAAGCCCTGTACCGTGCCCGCCGAGTAGGAGTCGCCGGAGCAGCCGTACATGCTGCCGTTGTAGTACTGCATGTTCAGCCACCACAGGCGGCCGTTGTCCACGTACTTCTTGATGATCGGCAGATAGGCGCCCCAGATCGAGCCGTAGGTCACGCTGCCGCCGGTGACGTAGGCGGTCTCCGGGGCCATCGTCAGGCCGAAACCGGACGGCATCCGGCCGAGGATTCCGTCGATGATGCGGATCAGGTTGGCCTGGGACGGGGAGAGCCGGTCGATGTTTCCGCTGCCCACCAGTCCCGTCTCGATGTCGATGTCGATGCCGTCGAAGTTGTACTCCTTCAGGATCGGCACGACCGTCGCCACGAAGCGGTCGGCCACGGCCGAGGACGACAGGTCGATGCCGGCCGCCGCGCCGCCGATGGACAGCAGGATCGTCTGGCCGGACGCCTTGGCCTGGCACATCTGGGCGGGCGTGGCCACCTTCACGCCGGCGTCCATGCCGTCCTCCCACAGGGCCGTGCCGTCCGACCGGATCACCGGGAAGGCGGCGTTGATCACGTTGTAGCCGTGTGCGGGGATGCGGGAGTCGGTGATCGGGGTCCAGCCGAAGGGGGGATGGACGCCGTTGGCGGAGCCGTCCCAGTTCTCCCAGTAGCCCTGGAGCACCTTGCCGGCCGGCCGTGACTTCACCGCGCAGGTGTCGGCGGCGGATGCGGTGGGCGCGGTGGCGATCGCCAGCGGGGCGAGAACGGCCGTGGTGACGGCGGTGGTGAGCAGTCGCAGCGTGCGGCGGAGCATGCGGGCCTCCCGGTGGGATGCGGTGAGGTGTCGTAGGCATGACAGTTTCGGGCTATGACAGTGCGCGTGGTCCAGACCTTTCGTCAATAGGTCTGGACCAGATTGCCCGACACTCGGTTACATAGATGGAATGACAGATATTGAAATCTGTCAGCTGTCATGGCAGGGTGAAGTCATGACGATGCGAACCCGAACCCTCGGAACCACCGGTCCCCGGGTCTCCGCCCTCGGCCTCGGCTGCATGGGCATGTCCGCCCTCTACGGCGACACCGACCGCGCGGAGTCCATCGCGACCGTCCACGCCGCCCTGGAGGCGGGCGTGACCCTGCTGGACACCGGCGACTTCTACGCCATGGGCCACAACGAGATGCTCATCGGCGAGGCCCTGCGCACCGCCCCGCCGGCCCGCCGGGAGCAGGCCCGGACCAGCGTGAAGTTCGGCGCCCTGCGCGATCCCGACGGCGACTGGAGCGGCTACGACGGCCGCCCCGCCGCCGTGAAGAACTTCGCCGCCTACTCCCTGCAGCGTCTCGGCGTCGACCACATCGACGTCTACCGGATCGCCCGTCTCGACCCGGACGTGCCGATCGAGGAGACCGTCGGCGCGATCAGCGAACTCGTCGAGAAGGGATACGTGCGCCACGTCGGCCTCAGTGAGGTCGGCGCCGAGACCATCCGCCGGGCCGCGGCCACCGCCCCGATCGCGGACCTGCAGATCGAGTACTCGCTCGTCTCGCGCGGCATCGAGCAGGAAATCCTGCCCACCACCCGCGAGCTGGGCATCGGCATCACCGCCTACGGCGTGCTCTCCCGGGGCCTGATCTCCGGCCACTTCTCCCGCGACCGGCAGCTGGCCGCGAACGACCTCCGCGCCCACTCGCCCCGCTTCCAGGGCGACAACCTCCGGCACAACCTGAACCTGGTCGAGGCCCTGCGCAAGATCGCCGAGCAGAAGGGTGTCAGCGTCGCGCAGATCGCCATCGGCTGGGTGCTCTCCCGAGGCGAGGACATCGTGCCGCTGATCGGCGCCCGCACCCGCGAGCGGCTGACCGAGTCGCTGGGCGCACTGGACGTGACCCTGGACGCGGCCGACCTGGCGGCGATCGAGCAGGCCGTCCCCGCGGACGCGGCGGCCGGCGACCGCTATCCGACCGCGCAGATGGCACACCTCGACAGCGAGCGCTGAGCCCGCCGCCCGGTACGGTCTAGAGCATGCCACCGACCAGCCAGACCCTGACCGCCGAGCGCATCCTCGAAGCGACCGAGGAGGTGCTGCGCCGCCACGGCCCGGCCAAGGCCACCGTGGTCGACGTGGCCCGCGCGCTCGGCGTCAGCCACGGCAGCGTCTACCGGCACTTCCGGACCAAGGCGGCGCTGCGGGAGGCCGTCACCAAGCGCTGGCTGGACCGCACGTCGCAGAAGCTCGCCGGGATCGCCACCGCCGACGGCAGCCCCGCGGAGCGGCTGCGGGCCTGGCTCGCGGCCCTCTTCGAGGCCAAGCGGCACAAGGCGGGCGACGACCCCGAACTGTTCGCCACCTACACCGTGCTGACCGACGAGAACGGCACGGTCGTCGGCGAGCACATCGCCGACCTGACCGCACAGCTGACCCGGATCATCGCGGCGGGGGCCGGGTCGGGCGCCTTCTCCGTGCCCGACCCGGCCGCCGCGGCCCGTGCCGTCTTCCAGGCCACCGGCCGCTTCCACGACCCGTGCTACGCCCGGGAGTGGACCGCCCCCGGCGTCGACGAGGAGTTCACGGCCGTGGTGGACCTGCTGATACGCGGGCTCGGCTCACCGGCACGGTGACGCGGGCGACCAGACCTTTGGCAGACTGCACGGATGATCGACGGCCTTCCTGCCGGTCTGACGGCCCGGCACCCGGCGGCAGCGGACCACGTACTCGCGGTGCTGGACGCGTGGTGGGGCGGACTCAAGGGGGAGGCGGGGGCGGCGGAACGGGCACTGCCGCTACTCCGCGACAGCATCCGCAGGCCCGCGTGCAGGGCGTCGAGGCGGGTTCGACGCGGCGGGGTTCGTACCACAGGAGGGTCGGCAGGGCCGTCAGGGCGATCGCGGCGACGGGGCCCGTCGTGCCCGGCCCCGTGTCCGGCGCCTCGGTGATCGCGTAGGCCGGCGAGCGAACAGGGCGATCACCGGCAGCCGGCCGACCGGGTCGGGGCGGCGGCCCTTGGGCGCGCGGCGCTCGGGGACGAGGCGGAGGGAGTGGCAGGAGGCCGCGCCGATCTCCCCGCACGTCGAGCGGTAGCGGCATCAGCGGGTCGGCCCGTCCGGCTGGAGCACCGCAGCATGGGGCCGGCCCCACAGGCACCGGCCCACCGGGTGGCGCCCACCTGCCCGCCGACGAGGAGAGCGAGGAGCGGCTGGCGGAACCGGCGGACGAGTGACGCGCGGGGTGAGGGACAATGGGTGCTTGCCCTGTGCCGTACATCCGTCCCGGAGCCCCGCGATGACCCACCCGCTCTCCATCGGCCCGCACGCCGTGGTGCCGCCCGTCGTGCTCGCACCCATGGCGGGGATCACCAACGCTCCCTTCCGCACCCTGTGCCGGGAGTACAGCGGCGGCAAGGGGCTCTTCGTCAGCGAGATGATCACGACCCGGGCGCTGGTCGAGCGCAACGAGAAGACCATGCAGCTGATCAGGTTCGACGCGAGCGAGCAGCCCCGCTCGATCCAGTTGTACGGCGTCGACCCGGCGACCGTCGGCAAGGCCGTCCGCATGATCGCGGAGGAGGACCTCGCCGACCACATCGACCTGAACTTCGGCTGCCCGGTCCCGAAGGTCACGCGGAAGGGCGGCGGCTCCGCCCTCCCGTACAAGCGGAACCTGCTGCGGGCGATCCTGCGCGAGGCGGTCTCGGGCGCCGGTGACCTGCCGGTGACCATGAAGATGCGCAAGGGCATCGACGACGACCACATCACCTACCTCGACGCGGGCCGCATCGCCGTCGAGGAGGGGGTCACGGCGATCGCGCTGCATGGTCGTACGGCCGCCCAGCACTACGGCGGCACCGCCGACTGGGACGCCATCGCCCGCTTGAAGGAGCACGTCCCGGAGATCCCGGTGCTCGGCAACGGCGACATCTGGTCGGCGCAGGACGCCCTGCGGATGGTGCGGGAAACCGGCTGCGACGGGGTGGTCGTGGGCCGCGGGTGCCTGGGGCGGCCGTGGCTGTTCGCGGACCTGGTGGCGGCGTTCGAGGGGCGGGACGACTACCGGAAGCCCACCCTCCGCGAAGTGTCCGACGTCATGGTCCGGCACGCCACCCTCCTCGGCGAGTGGATCGGTGACGAGTCCAAGGGGGTCGTCGACTTCCGCAAGCACGTGGCCTGGTACCTGAAGGGCTTCGCGGTCGGCTCGGAGATGCGCAAGCGGCTGGCCGTCACCTCCTCGCTGGAGGAACTGCGGGCCGGCCTCGACGAGCTGGACCTCGACCAGCCGTGGCCGGCCGGCGCGGACGAGCCCCGGGGCCGTACGTCCGGCAACAACCGTGTCGTGCTGCCGGACGGCTGGCTGAAGGACCCGTACGACTGCGCGGGCGTCGGTGAGGACGCGGAACTGGACACCTCCGGCGGCTGAGCGGCCTTTCCGCCCATCAGGTCCGGTGGGCTCCAAGGCGCGGTGCGCTGGGGTCAGCCCCTGTCGGGGTGCGGCGTCGAGCCGTACGCCGTCAGGAAGCGGTCGCGGAAGGAACTCATCTTCCAGACGGGCGCGTCGTGCGCGGGGCGCAGGCCGTCGGTCCAGCCCCAGTCCGCGATCTTGTCCAGGACCCCGGGATCCCTGGCGACGATCGAGACCGGCACGTCACGGCTGGCGTGGTTGCCGCTGACCCGGGCGATCGGCTGGTGGTCACCGAGGAACACCAGGACGGTGTTGTCGTTGCCGTAGCGTTCCAGCCACTGGGTGAGCGCGGTCACCGAGTACTGGATCGACTTGCCGTACTCCTGGCGGGACTTGCTCGTGTCGGCGATGACGTCGGCCGGCTTGTTGCCCGCCGCCTGGATGTCCTTGAACACCGAGCCGTCGCCGAGCCGGTCCCAGCCGACCATCTTCGGGATGGGCGCCCACGGCTGATGGCTGGAGGTGAGGATGAGCAGCGACATCAGCGGCTTGCCGTCGGCCCGCTTCTTGCTGTGCACCCGCTCCTGGTACTGCTGCAGCGCATACTGGTCCGGCATGGTCGACCAGCTGAACTTCGGCCCCCGGTAGCCGAGCTGGAAGGCGTTGTAGACCTTCTCCAGGCCGTACCACTTCTGCTCCGGCCACGCCTTCTGCACACCCGGCATCACCCCGACCGTGTCCCAGGCGCCGGTCTTGGCGAAGGCCTCGGTGAGGCTGAGGTGGTCGCTGGCCATGACAGTGCGGTAGCGCTGCTGGTTGCTGATCCACAGGCCCGACATGGTGGTGGAGTGGCCGAGCCAGCTGCTGCCGCCATAGGTCGCCGAGGTCAGCCAGCCGCTCCGGGCGTGGAAACCGGCCTTGGCCAGCGCCTTGGTCCGGGCGTCGAGCGTCCGGTCCACGCCGGGCGCCATGACCGGGTCCTCGATCGCGCTGCGGCCGTAGCTCTCGATGAACGTGAAGATCATGTCCTTGCCGCGCAGATCCGGGACCAGCTGGCTGCCCGGGGTGTTCCCGAAGGCGTCGACCCGGGCCACCTTCCGGAACTCCGCCTCGTCCTCGAGGGTGTCCGAGATCCGGCGGGCCTGGACCTTCAGCGCGGTGGCCGTGCGGTCGGACGCGATCGGCACGCCGGATATCTGCAGACCGAGCGAGGAGCAGGTGATCCAGACGACCCCGGCGATCAGCGTGCCCCGGGTCGCGGTGCCGGTGTGCCGGGCGAGCAGGTTGCTCAGCCGAACCATGGACAGCGCCAGCAGAACGAAGAGGAGCAGGACGAGGGTGATCACGCCGGCCACGGCGGCGAGGGTGGAGGTGCGGCCGAGGGAGTCCTCCAGATACGACTCGGCGTCGCCGAACAGGCTCCAGTCGAGGACGACGTTGAAGCTGCGGCCGAGGTACTGGTTGAAGCCCATGTCGAGCAGGTTCAGCACGGTCATGGCCCCGAGCGCCACCCCGGACACCGCCGCCAGCGCCACCCGCGGCCGGCGCGGCAGCGCGAGCATCACGGCGGCCCCGATGACGGCTTCCCCCGGTATGCGCACGAACCTGGCCGGCCTGAGCCCCACGACGGTGTTCGGCAGCACGAGCGCGGCGACGACGAGCGCCGCGGCGAGCACGGTGACCGTGACGGACAGGGCCTGTGCCGCCGCCGGGTGCCGCTCCCGCCGGCGCCGGAGCCACGCCGACCAGACGGCCCAGGGGCGGCGGAAGGGCCGGGGAGTGGCCGCGGGGATCTCCTCGGGTGCGGTCTCCGGTGCCTCGGCTTCCAGCAGCTCGCCGTCTTCCGGGGCGCCCTCGGTCCCCCCCGCCGCCGTATCCGCCGGCCGGCGCGTGCTCGTGTGCTGAGACAACCCGAAGGTCCTTCCGTGCGAGACCCGTGACGCAATCCCGTACGGCTGTCCCCGCGCCCCTGTTCACAGCTTCCGGCAAACACCGGGCAAACCTCGGCGCCCCGGAAGGGGCGCGGGGCTGTGGCGCTGTGCGGCTCCGTCGCGTGGGCGCGACCAGCCACACACCATCCGCACCCGCGGCCAAGGCACGGCACACCCCGACGGCGCCCCCTACACGCCCCCCACCGCCGTCAGCAGCGCGAGCGGCGCAGCCGCGGCGCGGGACTCGCGCACGCACGCATGCGGGTACGGAACCGGCTCCGGGTGGGTGTCGCGGCCGTAGCCCGCCAGCACCTCCGGCAGCCGGTGCCCGGTCGCCGTCGCCGCGTCGACCAGCGCGTGGGCCACCGTACGGGCTTCGTCGTGCAGGCCGTAGCGGGCCAGGCCCAGGGTGATCAGCGCGTTGTCGTGCGGCCAGACCGAGCCGCGGTGGTAGGAGAGCGGATGGTACGCCGGCTGCCCGGAGGCCAGCGTGCGGACGCCCCAGCCGGAGAAGAAGTCCGGTTCGAGGAGCCGCCGGCCCACCACCTCGCCGTACTCCTTGTCCAGCAGCCCCGACCACAACAGGTGCCCGGCGTCGGACGCCAGCGCGTCGATCTGGTGGCCCGCTCCGTCCAGCGCGAGCGCCGGGAAGGAGTGCTCCCGCATCCAGAAGTCCCGCTGGAAACGGTCCCGGAGGTCGGTCGCCGCCTGCTCCAGCAGGGCCGCGTAGGTCTCGTCGGCCCACACCGTGCGCGCCACCCACGCCGTGCGGCGCAGCGCGTCGTACGCGTAGCCCTGGGCGCCCGCCGCCATCACCGCCCCGGTGGGCCGGGTGCCGTCGGCGCAGCAGATCGCGCCGGGTGAGTCCTTCCAGTTCTGGTTGGCGAGGCCGCCCTCGTCCGCGCGGTAGACGAGGTAGCCGCGCGAGGTGAGGCCGCCGTGGTCGAGCATCCAGCCGATGGCGGCTCGGGCGTGCGGCTCCAGGCTGCGGGCCAGGGCGGTGTCCGACGTCCGCTCGACGTACGCGCCGAGCAGGATCAGGAACAGCGGGGTGGCGTCGACCGAGCCGTAGTAGCGCCCGAACGGGACCTGCCCGAAGTGCGCCAGCTCGCCGTGCCGCACCTCGTGCACGATCTTGCCGGGCTGGGCGACCGGGGACCCGCCGGTGCCGGTCGCCTGGGTCGCGGCGAGCGCGGGGAGCGTGGCGGCGGCCAGTCGCGGGCGGTACGGCAGCGCGAACAGGGAGGCGAGCAGGGCGTCCCGGCCGAGAAGCGTGAGGAACCAAGGGGCGCCCGCGGCCGGTACGCGCAGTTCCTCACCGTCCGGTCCGGTGGCCGGTACCTGGAGCGCGGCCAGGTCGGCGAGGCCCCGGGCGCAGGCCGCCGCCAGCTCCGGCCAGCCGGTCGGGAAGGCCACACCCTCCACGAACGCGGCCTCCTGCGCGCGGAGTTGCCCGTGCACGGCGGCCGGATCGCGTGGCACGCGCAGGGCGCGCTTCTCGCCGTGCGGGCGGGCGATCACGCGCAGCACCAGCCGGGTCGTGCCGTGCGGTGCCAGGTCGAGGGTCCACACCAGGCGCCGGGCGCCCGTGCCCGTCTCCTCCACGGTGTCGGGGGCCGGGTCGGCCGTGATGGTCGTACAGGACCGCCATTCGGCGCGCCGGTAGGTGAACTCTATTCCGTCGTCGAGGACTTCGCGGGCACGGAGGGCGCCGGCCTTGACGTAGGTGCGGTGGTCGGAGCGGAGTTCGAACTGGTCGGTGAAGTCGGCGTCGACGGTGAGGGCGAGCCGGATCGTCGTGGGCACCGGGCGGTTGCTGGTCACCCGGAGCGACTCGACGAACGAACTGTCGCCGACAGCCTGTTCACGGAAGAGGGTGTGTGCCGGGGGCTCCTGCCGGCCGCCGCGCGGGACCAGCACACAGCCGGCCGCGTCCCCGTCCGCGACCGGGCTGAGCACCTCGGGCACCGCGCCGTCGACGGTGAGCTGCCAGCGGCTGAGGTGCCGTGCGTCCCGTACGAATAACCCGTCCGGGTAGCTGCCGCCCCGGACCCCGCTGATGTCGCCCCGGTCGCCCACGGCGGCGAACGTCGCCCCGTGCACGAGCAGATGATGCCGGTCCGTCATCCCCGGCCCCCTCCCTTGTCGCTCCTGTCGAACGTGCCGGTGCCCGTTGGGGAAACGCCCTGTCCGGGGCGCTCATGAAGCTCGTGGTGCCGCTCCTGGTGCAGGTCCAGCGCGAGCGCCGCCGTCCAGCCGAAGCCGGTCGCGCCGCAGGCCTCGCCGGTGTACGGGTCGACGTACTCGGCGAAGTCGGTGGCGTCGGCGAGGTGCAGCACCGCCTCGCGCAGGGCGTCGGCCTGGTCCCGCTCGCCGTGCGTGCGCAGCCCGCGCTCCAGCAGCCAGTTGGTGTTGAACCAGGCCGGGCCGCGCCAGTACCGGTGCGGGTCGAAGGCCTCGCCGAGGAGGTCGTAGCTCGGGACGAGCCGGGTGCGGTCGCCGAGCGAGAAGTGGGGCCCCCGGACGGTGCGGACGAGCGCGGCGGCGATGTCCCGGGGCAGGCCCGGGAGCAGCAGCGGGACCAGTCCGGAGACACCGCGTTCGCGGATGAGCCCGTCGCCGCGCAGGTCCCGGCACAGGAACATCCCGGCCGCCGGGTCCCACAGCCGCTCCACCAGCGCCGCCGTCAGCCGCTCGGCGCGCGCGTGCCGGGCGGTGCCGGAGGCGCCCAGTTCCTCGGCGATCCGTGCCAGCGCGTGTTCGGAGGCGATGAGGAGGGCGTTGAACGCCGGGTCCTCCACGGCGAACCGGCCCGCCCGGCTGTCACCGCCGCCCTCGGCCGAGGTCCTGCGGGCCGCCCCCTTGTCCGCCCCGTCCGCGTACCCCGCGTCCCGGTAGTCGGCGGCCAGCCGCACGTACCGCCCGTAGTCCAGATCCGTCGGCCGGTCCTCGGGTGCGCCGTGGTCGAGGTCGGCGCGGCGGAAGGAGCGGGCCGGGGCGGGAGTGATCCGGGCGAGCGGGGCGTCCCAGCAGGGGCTGTTGTCCATGCCCTGCTCCCACGGGTGGACCACGGACACCAGCCCGCCGCCGCCCAGGTCGCGCCGGTGCAGCAGATACCGGTGCCAGGCGGCCAGCCGTGGATGGACCCGGGCGAGGAAGCCCCGGGCCCGGGACAGGCCGGGGTCGGCGCGGTGCACCAGCCAGGCCGCCAGCGCGTGCACCGGCGGCTGCACGATGCCGGACGTCTGTACGGTGCGCGGGGCCCCCGCACGGTGGCCGGCGACGGAGGAGCGCCAGAAGTCGGGGCTGGGGAAGTAGGCGTCGAGCGGTACGGAGGGGTTGAAGACGATGTGCGGGACGCGCCCGTCGGCCCACTGGGCCGCGAGCAGGGTCTCCAGCTCGGTCTGGGCCCGCGACGGCGAGACGTGCCGCAGGCCGATCGCGATGAACGCCGAGTCCCACGACCACTGGTGGGGGTACAGGTTCCGGGAGGGGACCGTGGCGCCGCCCGTCCAGTTCGCGTCGAGCACCCGGGCCGCCCTGACGTGCAGGGAGATGCCGGAGGGCGGCGGATCGTATGCCGTGTCGTACTGCGTGAGGCGGGCAGTGAGCTGGGCAGTGCGATCCACTCGGGGCTCCCCGAAAGACGTCCGGCCGACCGGGTTTGGTGGTGGCTACCGTAGAGTTACGTCTATTTAACACGCAAAACCCAATATGTAATGCAGGCTTGAGGAACACAAGGGGGTGCGCATGACCGGACGTCCGGGAAGGGCCGGAAAGACCTCGAAGGGCGGCAGTCAGGCCGGCGCCGGCGATCTGCTCCAACTGGTGCGCAGTGGACGGGCGGTGACACGGGGTGCGCTCCAGCAGGCGACCGGACTGTCCCGCGCCACCGTCGGCCAGCGCCTGGACCGGCTGTTCCGGGCCGGCTGGCTGCGCGAGGGCGCCGGCGGCCCGGTCGACTCACCGCTCGGCGGACGCCCCGCCATCACCCTGGAGTTCGACGACTCCCATGCCGTGGTCCTCGCCGCCGACCTCGACACCCGGCACGCGCGCGCGGCCGTCCTCACCCTGACCGGCGAGATCCTGGCCGAACACTCCGGCACGCTCGTGGTCGAGGACGGACCGGATGCGGTGCTCGGCGAACTCGGGCGCTGGTTCGCCGAGTTGCTGGAAAAGGCCGGGCACCACGCGGCGGAGGTCTGCGGGATCGGGCTCGGGGTGCCCGGTCCGGTGGACCGCGAGACCGGCCGGGTGGTGCAGCCCCCGATCATGCCGGGCTGGGACGGGTACGACATAAGAGCCCGCCTCTCCCGCGCCTTCACCGAGCACACCGGCGCCCGGACCGTGCCGGTCCTCGTGGACAACGACGCCAACCTCATGGCCTACGGCGAACAGCGCACCGGACACCCGGACTGTACGGCGCTCGTGCTGGTCAAGGTGTCCACCGGGATCGGCGCCGGGGTCGTGGTCGGCGGTTCGATCTACCGGGGCGCCGACGGCGGAGCGGGCGACATCGGGCATATCCGGGTCGGCGCGGACGCGCTGTGCCGGTGCGGCTCGCACGGCTGTCTCGCCGCCGTCGCGAGCGGGGGTGCCGTGGCCCGGCGGCTGGCCGAGTCCGGGGTGCCGGCCGCGTCCGGCTCGGACGTACGGGACCTGCTGGCCGCCGGGCACCCGGAGGCCGCCGCGCTGGCCCGGGAGGCCGGGCGCCGGGTCGGCGACGTGCTGGCGACCGTCGTGACCCTGCTCAACCCGGGTGTGCTGGTGATCGCGGGCGATCTGGCCGGAACGCCCTTCCTCACAGGCGTACGCGAACTGCTCTACCAGCGGGCGCTGCCCCGCTCCACGGCCCACCTGGACGTCGTCACGTCCCGGCTGGGGGAGCGGGCCGCGCTCATCGGAGCGGGGGCGCTGGTCGTGGAGTACCTGTACGCGCCGGCACGGGTGGAGGAGCGGCTCGTGGCGATGGGCGTGTGACGTCGGCGTTTCGCTCCTGTCTCGCGTCCGCATGGTGAAATCCGCCCCGCTGTGGCAGCGTGATTCTCGCCACCCTTGATAAGGGCTGCGCTCAGATGAGCGGATCATGGGCGACTGCACTTCTCCAAGGGGTGGCACTCCGTGCCACCCCTTGATCGTTCATCGATCGAAATCAAACGTGGCAGGCGATGCTCATGTGAGCGAAGAATCGCATCTGTAGAGGTTCATGCGTTCAAGAAGTGAAAACATAGGCGCATGGCGACTTGCCAAGCCTTGACTTTCAATCCGCTGGCGGACGAGTGGTTACAGGCGCATGACGCGCAAGCAGACGTACCCACAGGCCTTCGATCTGGGTATGTTCCTCGCCGTCAGGGCAGCCACCGCGGCCTCAAGGAGTCGAGACCCGTGTCGGAAATCAAAGAACCCCTCGTAGCGAAGTTCGTTTACGACTTCACCGAGGGCAACAAGGACCTCAAGGACCTCCTGGGCGGCAAGGGTGCCAACCTCGCCGAGATGACCAACCTCGGTCTTCCGGTCCCTCCCGGCTTCACCATCACCACCGAGGCCTGCAAGGTCTACCTGGAGAGCGGTGAGGAGCCCGCGGCACTGCGTGACGAGGTGAGTGCGCACCTCGACGCCCTCGAGCAGAAGATGGGCAAAAAGCTCGGCCAGGCCGATAATCCCCTCCTCGTGTCGGTCCGTTCCGGTGCCAAGTTCTCCATGCCCGGAATGATGGACACCGTCCTGAACATCGGCCTCTCCGACAAGTCGGTGCAGGGCCTGGCCAAGCAGGCCGGCGACGAGCGGTTCGCCTGGGACTCCTACCGCCGCCTCATCCAGATGTTCGGCAAGACCGTCCTCGGTGTCGACGGCGACCTCTTCGAGGAGGCCATCGACAAGGCCAAGGAGGCCAAGAAGGTCACGGTCGACACCGACCTGGAGGCCGCCGACCTCAAGAAGCTGGTCACCACCTTCAAGAAGATCGTCAAGAAGGAGGCCGGCCGGGACTTCCCGCAGGACCCGCGCGAGCAGATGGACCTCGCCATCAAGGCGGTCTTCGACTCGTGGAACGGCGACCGCGCGAAGCTGTACCGCCGCCAGGAGCGCATCCCGCACGACCTTGGCACGGCCGTCAACGTCTGTTCCATGGTCTTCGGCAACCTCGGCCCCGACTCCGGCACCGGCGTCGCCTTCACCCGTGACCCCGCCTCCGGCCACCAGGGCGTCTACGGCGACTACCTGCAGAACGCCCAGGGCGAGGACGTGGTCGCGGGCATCCGCAACACCGTCCCCCTTGCCGAGCTGGAGCAGATCGACAAGAAGTCGTACGACCAGCTCATGCAGATCATGGAGACCCTGGAGAACCACTACAAGGATCTCTGCGACATCGAGTTCACCATCGAGCGCGGCCAGCTCTGGATGCTGCAGACCCGAGTCGGCAAGCGCACCGCCGGCGCGGCCTTCCGTATCGCGACCCAGCTGGTGGACCAGGGCCTGATCGACGAGACCGAGGCGCTCCAGCGCGTCACCGGCGCCCAGCTCGCGCAGCTGATGTTCCCGCGCTTCGACGAGCACGCCAGGACCGAGCAGGTCGGCCGGGGCATCGCCGCCTCCCCGGGGGCCGCGGTCGGCAAGGCGGTCTTCGACTCGTACACCGCCGTGAAGTGGTCCCGCTCGGGCGAGAAGGTCATCCTCGTCCGCCGTGAGACCAACCCCGACGACCTGGACGGCATGATCGCCGCCGAGGGCATTCTGACCTCGCGCGGCGGCAAGACCTCCCACGCGGCCGTCGTCGCGCGCGGCATGGGCAAGACCTGTGTCTGCGGCGCCGAGGAGCTGGAGGTCGACACCAAGCGCCGCCGTATGACGGTCCCCGGTGGACACGTCGTCGAGGAGGGCGACGTCATCTCCATCGACGGTTCGAGCGGCAAGGTCTACCTCGGCGAGGTCCCGGTCGTCCCGTCCCCGGTCGTGGAGTACTTCGAGGGCCGGATGCACCCGGGCGCCGACGACGCGGACGAGCTGGTCGAGGCGGTCCACCGCATGATGGCCTTCGCCGACCGCAAGCGCCGCCTCCGGGTGCGCGCCAACGCCGACAACGCCGAGGACGCGCTGCGCGCCCGCCGCTTCGGCGCCCAGGGCATCGGCCTGTGCCGCACGGAGCACATGTTCCTCGGCGACCGCCGCGAACTGGTCGAGCGCCTGATCCTGGCGGACACGGAGGAGGAACGCGAGGCGTCCCTCAAGGCTTTGCTGCCGCTGCAGAAGAAGGACTTCGTCGAACTCTTCGAGGCGATGGACGGGCTCCCGGTCACGATCCGGTTGCTGGACCCCCCGCTGCACGAGTTCCTCCCGGACATCACCGAGCTGTCGGTCCGCGTGGCCCTCGCCGAGTCCCGTCAGGAGCCGCACGAGAACGACCTCCGTCTGCTCCAGGCGGTCCACCGTCTGCACGAGCAGAACCCGATGCTGGGCCTGCGCGGCGTACGCCTCGGCCTGGTCATCCCCGGCCTGTTCACCATGCAGGTCCGCGCGATCGCCGAGGCCGCGGCCGAGCGCAAGAGCGCCAAGGGCGACCCGCGCGCCGAGATCATGATCCCGCTCGTCGGCACGGTCCAGGAGCTGGAGATCGTCCGCGAGGAGGCCGACAAGGTCATCGCCGAGGTGCAGGCGGCCACCGGCACCGAGCTGAAGCTGGCGATCGGCACGATGATCGAGCTGCCGCGCGCCGCGCTGACGGCGGGCCAGATCGCGGAAGCCGCGGAGTTCTTCAGCTTCGGCACGAACGACCTGACCCAGACGGTGTGGGGCTTCAGCCGCGACGACGTGGAGGCCTCGTTCTTCACGGCATACCTGGAGAAGGGCATCTTCGGCGTCTCCCCGTTCGAGACGATCGACAAGGACGGTGTCGGCTCCCTGGTGAAGGCGGCGGCGGAGGCGGGCCGGCGTACCCGCCCCGACCTCAAGCTCGGCGTCTGCGGTGAGCACGGCGGTGACCCGGAGTCGGTCCACTTCTTCCACGAGGTCGGCCTGGACTACGTCTCCTGCTCGCCGTTCCGTATCCCGGTCGCCCGCCTCGAAGCGGGGCGCGCGGCCACCCAGTCCGCGGGCAGCGACCACCGCTAGGCCCTCGTGGCCGGTTGAACCCCGGAGCCGCCGTCGGTCCCCGACCCTCAACCGATCGGCGGCGGCTCCGGCGCACGAAAGAGGAGGGGCGGCACCCTGTGCGGGGGTGCCGTCCCTCTGGCGTGCGGTCACGCGCGGCCGGCCCGCCGACCCGGCGTGCCCCACCCCGCGGTCGCGCCCCGGTCCCGGCCCACGAGGCAGCTCACCGAAGGAGGGCATGCGTGGGCACCCCGTCTTCCAGGCTGTGGCAGCACGACCCTGACCAAGAAGCGGGCGGCCGAACTCCTCGACTCCGCGACGACGGTCACCGCCGAGAAGGGGCAGGGTGACGAGCGGACCCGCCTAGCCTCTGTCTCCTCGATCGTCTGTGGGTGGGAGGGCTTGCGGATCTTCCAGGGTGGTGCCGTCCGGCCTCCGTCCGAAGGCGGCCGCGAGAACGGCGGGGAGGTCGGCCTCGGGGACCGTGGGGCGCACCTCCGCCAGGACCTGAGGGAAGTCGTCATCACTGATGACACCCAGGAACTCCTGGCGCAATCGGTGAATGACCTCGACCAGCTCGGGCCGCAGCCGCATCCAGCCGCGGGACGTGCGAATCTCCTCCTCGACCTGCTCCATGAACCAGCGCATGACCTTGTAGGGGACGTCCAGGTGTTCCGCGGGGGGATCGAAGCACACCGTCGGCTCCCGGGCCGGGTCCTCGTCGGGGACGATCGCGGTCACCAGTCTTCGCTGACCGGCAACGAGGTCCAGTTCCAGGTACCACGCGTCGTCGGGTACGGAGTACATCGTGGTGATCGAGAAAACGCCGTCAGGGTGCGGAAGGGCCATGGCCTCATGCTGTCAGGCCGTCCGTGGGCGCCCTGCTCCCCGTGCCTTGCCGGGGGCCCGTGCGGGCGGGCACCGCGTGGTCGTGCCCGGGGCCGCCGGCACCGTCTGGACCCGGACGCCACCAGCGGCTCGATGCCGGTCACCCCGCGCCCCGGCACATGCCGTCTGGGGCTCTGACCGGGAACGTTCGCCACATCGGGGAACAGCAGGGGATACCCGAACCGTTCGGTAATGTGTTCGTCCGGGGAGGGTCCGAACGGTTGCTGCCAGGCGGCACCGGCAGCCACAGCCGTAGACACGTCCCATGACCACGGACGTCGGCACGGCCTCCGGCCCCTCATCCCAGAGGACGGGCCACGAGATGGACGGGGGAACACCGTTGACGACCGCTCACGCCGTATCCGGGGTTGGGGGCAGCCCACCGCCGGAGAGCGACACGGTCATCGCCGTACGCGAGCTGCGGATGCGCTACCGCAGCCAGGACGTACTGAAGGGCGTCGGCTTCACGGCCCGGCGAGGCAAGATCGTCGTGCTGCTCGGCCCGAACGGCGCGGGCAAGACGACCACGATCGAGGTCTTGGAGGGCTTCCGGATGCGCTCGGCCGGTGACGTGGCCGTCCTCGGCACCGATCCGGCTCGCGGGGACGAGCGGTGGCGTGCGCGCCTCGGCATCGTGCTGCAGTCCTGGCGCGACCACGGCAAGTGGCGGGTACGGGAACTGCTGTCCCATCTCGGCTCGTACTACGCGCCGTACTCCACCACCCGCGTGCGGCGCCCGTGGGACGTTGACGAGCTCCTCGCCGCGGTGGGGCTGACCGAGCAGGCGGACAAGCGGGTCGGAACCCTGTCCGGCGGGCAGCGCAGGCGTTTCGACGTGGCCGTCGGCATCGTAGGCAGACCCGAGCTGCTGTTTCTGGACGAGCCGACGGCCGGTCTGGACCCGGAGGCCAGGAACGAGTTCCACGGCCTGGTACGCGGGCTCGCGGACGAGAACACCACCGTTCTGCTCACCACGCACGACCTCGCCGAGGCGGAGAGGCTCGCCGACCGGATCCTCATTCTGGCTGGTGGCCGTATCGTGGCCGATGGCTCGGCCGAGGAACTGTCCCGGCAGGTATCGGCCGAGGCCACCGTGCGCTGGACGCGGGACGGGCAGCCCTTCGAGCAGGCGACGGCCGAGCCCACCCGGTTCGTCCGTCGGTTGTTCGAGGAGCACGGCGAGGCGATCGGCGGGCTGGAGGTGCGCCGGGCGAGCCTGGAAGACACCTACCTGACGATGGTGCGGGAGCTGGAGGCGGGGAGCGTTCCCGGTGAGCGGGCGGCACATGCTTTCGGGGAGGGATCGCGATGAGTCCGGTGTGGTACGCGGTGGGAGTCGGAGTGCGGCGCGGCTGGACGGAACTCCGGCAGACCCTGACCACCGGCCAGGACGTGTTCGGGTACGTGCTCTGGACGGTCCTGCTCATCGTTCCGCTGTTCTTGGTCCGGGACGATCCGCTGAAGGGCGCCGGCGTCTCGGTCGGCGCGTTCATGCTGCCGAGCATGGTGGGGATGACGCTTGCGTTCACCGGGATGATGACCACGGCGCAGCTCCTCGCGACCGAGCGCGAAGACGGCACGCTGCTGCGGGCCAAGGCCGTGCCCCACGGCATGGTCGGCCACCTGGTCGGCAAGGTCATCATGGTGTCGGGGACGGCTCTCGTCTCCATGGCGCTCCCCTTTGCCGTTGGCGTCTTCCTCGTCGACGGGGTTGCCCGACAGGGCGGCGGAGCGTTGCTGACGCTGGTGTGGGTGGTGCCGCTGGGTCTGCTGGCAACCCTGCCGATGGGCGCCGTCATCGGCTCACTCGTCGCCAGTCCGCGCACCGTCGGGTTGCTGATGCTTCCGGTGATGGGGCTCGTCGTGATCTCGGGGGTCTACTTCCCCCTGTCGAGGCTGCCCGAGTGGCTTCAGACCGTCGGGCAGATCTTCCCCGTGTACTGGCTCGGCCTCGGCCTACGGGCCGCCTTGCTGCCGGCCGAAGCGGTCGCCGCCGAGATCGGCGAATCCTGGCGGCACCTGGAGACAGCCGGCGTGCTGGGTGCCTGGGCGGTCGCCGGGCTGCTCCTCGCACCGTCCGTCCTGCGCAGGATGGCCCGCCGCGAGTCCGGCGCCGCGATGGCGGAACGGCACCGGAAGGCGATGCAGCGAGTCGGTTAGTGATGTGACGGGGATGCCGGCCCGGTTCCCGGTCAGACCGCGCTGGACAGAGGGCGCCCGCCCCAGCGGATGTTCTTCTCGCCGCGGATGCGGGCGCGTGCCTTGCGCTGGGCGGCGAGCACGTCGGGGTGACGGGCGTGGGCGTTGCGCCGGCGCGGACAGCGGTGCAGGGGTCCGGCCCTGCGCGGGACGGCGGAACGTCACCTCCTGTCCAACCGGTCCCGCCACCGACCCGGCGACCTGTGCGGTCCCGGCACTAGGCTGGGCGGACCACCCGATGCGGAGGGAGCCTGCCCATGGCCGGCTGGACCACGACCGACATCCCCGACCTGACCGGCCGCGTCGCCGTCGTCACCGGGGCCAACAGCGGGCTCGGGTACGTCACCGCCCGGGAGCTGGCCCGTCGGGGAGCGCGGGTGGTGCTGGGGTGCCGGAGCGAGGCGCGGGGGAGGCAGGCCGTCGAGCGGCTCGTGGGAGAAGTGCCTCAGGCGTCCGTCGAACTCGGACGGCTCGATCTCGGGGATCTCGCGTCCGTGCGGGAGTTCGCGGACCGGCTGCCCCACGACCGGCTCGATCTGCTCGTCAACAACGCCGGCCTGATGGCCGTGCCGTACGGGACCACCGCCGACGGGTTCGAGACGCAGTTCGGGGTCAACCACCTCGGGCACTTCGCGCTCACCGGACTGCTCCTGCCCCGGCTGCTGGCCGCCCCGGGCGCCCGGATCGTGACCGTCTCCAGCATGATGCACGCCCTCGCCAACATCGACATCCGGGATCTCGACAGCCGGCGCCGGTACGGGCGTTGGATCGCCTACGCGCGGTCCAAGAGCGCCAATCTGCTCTTCACGCACGAGCTGGCACGCAGGCTGGCGGCCCAGGGCGCCGATGCCGTCGCGGCCGCGGCCCACCCCGGGTACGCCGCCACCGATCTCCAGACCGCCGGGCCGCGCGCCGAGGGGCGCCGGGCGGCGGAGTGGATGATGAAGGCCGCCAATCGGCTCTTCGCCCAGCCCGCCGGGGCCGGAGCCCTGCCCACGCTGTACGCGGCGACCGCGCCCGGCGTGCGGCCCGACTCCTACTTCGGGCCCTCGTTCGCGATGTGGCGGGGTGCGCCGGTGCCGTCCCGGCGGGCGCCCTGGACCGTCGACGACGCTGTTTCCCGCAGGCTCTGGCAGCAATCGGTGCGGCTGACCGGCGTGTCCTACGACGGCCTCGAGGAGTGACACAGCGCCGCAACACCCCTTTCGTAATCGCCGCGCATGGTTGATCGTTGGGCCGTGCATCGATGACGAGCGTCAGGGGGCACACGATGACGATCAGCCGCAGGGCACTGCTGGTCGCGGGCGCGGGGACCGGGCTCCTCACCGCCTGCGGATCGAACACCGGACGGGGCGGTGATGACGGCGGGGGCCCGGGGCCGGTGCTGTCGCAGTGGTATCACCAGTACGGCGAGGCCGGTACCGAGCAGGCGGTCGAGCGGTACGCCGCCTCCTACGGGAAGGCACGCGTCAAAGTCCAGTGGCGGCCGGGGAACTACGACCAGCAGACCGCCGCGGCACTGCTCACCGGCTCCGGACCGGACGTCTTCGAGGGCGGGCCCACGCTCGACCAGATCCAGGGCGGCCAGGTCGTCGACCTCACCGACCTCCTGGACGGCGTCAAGGACGACTTCACCCCGGCCGTGCTCACGCCGAAGACGTACGACGGGAAGATCTGGGGCATCCCTCAGGTCATCGACATGCAGCTCCTCTACTACCGCAAGAGCCTGTTACGGGACGCCGGAGTGGAGCCGCCCACCACTCTGGACGCGCTCGTCGACGCCGCCCGGAAGCTCACCGGCAGCAAGGCCAAGGGGCTCTTCCTCGGCAACGACGGGGGAGCCGGTGTGCTCGGCGGAACGCCCTTGTACGCGGCGGGACTCGAGATCGTCACCGAGGACGGCAAGGTCGGCTTCGACGACCCGGCCGCCGCCCGCACCCTCGGCAAGCTGCACCAGCTGTACGCCGACAAGTCCCTCCTGCTCGGTGCCCCGGCCGACTGGTCCGACCCGTCCGCCTTCCTCCAGGGGCTGACCGCGATGCAGTGGTCCGGGTTGTGGGCGCTGCCGCAGGTGCAGAAGGAACTCGGCGACGACTTCGGGGTGCTGCCGTTTCCCCGGGACGGAGGCCACGGCCGTCCCGCGGTGCCCGTCGGCGCGTACGGGTCCGCCGTCAGCGCCCGCAGCACACGGCGGGCGGCGGCCAAGGAGTTCGTGAAGTGGCTGTGGGTCGAACGGACCGACCACCAGCAGGACTTCGCCCTCTCCTACGGCTTCCACATCCCCGCCCGGATCTCCCTCGCCAGGAAGGCCGGCAGGCTCAGGTCGGGCGCCGCCGCCGACGCCGTCCGCTTCACCACCGAGCACGGCCACACCGCCCAGCCGCTGCTGTGGACCCCGGCGAGCCAGACCGCCTACCAGGACGCGCTCAGCCGGATCATCAAGAGCGGGGCCGATCCGGAGAGCGAGCTGAAGACGGTCGTACGGAAGGTGTCGGACGAACTCGACCGGGTCAAGAAGAAGTCGTGAGGCGCCGACGGGCACGGTGGTTCTGGGTGTTCGTCGGGCCCTTCGCCCTGGGGCTCACGCTGTTCACCTACGTTCCGCTGCTGTGGAGCGTGGGCCTGAGTTTCTTCGACGCGCACAACACCGTCACGCCCACGCACTTCGTCGGAGTGGACAACTACACGGCGATGCTGCGGGACGACGCGTTCGTCGACAGCCTGTGGACCTTCCTCCTCTTCACCGCCTTCATCGTGCCCGCGACCTACGTGTCCGCCCTCTCCCTCGCCCTGATGGTCAACCGCGTCGGGCGCGCCCGGGCCTTCTTCCGGTCGGTGTTCTTCCTTCCCGCCGCGTGCAGTTATGTCGTGGCCGCCCTGATCTGGAAGATGTCGATCTTCAACGGGGTGCGCTTCGGGCTGGCCAACACGGTGCTCGGCTGGTTCGGCGGCGATCCCGTGGCCTGGCTGTCCACCACCGATCCGCCCTGGTACTGGCTGGTCATCGTCACCGTGCGACTGTGGCTCCAGGCCGGGTTCTACATGATCCTGTTCCTCGCCGGGCTGCAACGCATCGACCCGGTGCTGTACGAGGCGGCCGCCGTGGACGGGGCGCGGCCCGGCTGGACGGTGCTGCGGCACATCACCCTGCCCCAGCTGCGCGCCACCTCGGTCGCGGTGGTGCTGCTGCTCGTCGTCAACGCCTTCCAGGCCTTCGACGAGTTCTACAACCTGCTGTCCGACGCGCGGGGTTATCCACCGTACGCCCGGCCGCCGCTCGTCTACCTCTACTACACCGCCCTCGGGCAGGGGCAGGACCTGGGGAGCGGCAGCGCGGGCGCGGTGCTCCTGGCGCTGGTGATCGCCCTGGTCACGGTGGGTCAGGCGCGCTGGCTGAAGCTGGGAAGGACGGACGCCGATGGATGACGCCCTGGTACGGGCCGGGCGGGCGCTGCGGCTGGTGCTGCTGATCGTGCTCGCCCTGCTCTTCCTGATCCCGTTCTACCTGCTGGTCCGCAACGGACTGGCCAGCGAGCAGGACATCACCTCGCCCGAGTGGACCTTCCTTCCGGGTGAGCCGAGGTGGGGGAACGTCCGGGAGCTGTTCGGTGATCCGTCCGTGCCCTTCGCCCGGTCCCTGCTCAACTCCGCGCTGATCGCGGTCGCGACGACGCTCGGCACGCTGCTCCTGGCCTCCCTCGCGGGCTACGGCCTCGCCCGCATCCCGTACCGGCATGCGAACAAGGTCTTCTACGGCATTCTCGGCACCCTGCTGGTTCCGGCCGCCGTGACCTTCGTACCGAGCTTCGTGCTGGTGTCGTCGCTGGGCTGGATCTCCACCCTCCGCGGACTGATCGTGCCGACCCTCTTCCCCGCCTTCGCCTGCTTCGTCTTCCGGCAGTGCTTCCTGGGTTTCCCGCGGGAGCTGGAGGACGCGGCGCAGGTCGACGGGCTCGGCTACTGGCGTACGTACTGGCTGGTGGTCGTGCCGAACGCGCGGCCGGTGTTCGCGGCGGTCGGGACGATCGTGTTCCTGGGCGCCTGGAACTCCTTCCTGTGGCCGCTGGTGATCGGGCAGGACCGGAACGCCTGGACGGTGCAGGTGGCGCTGTCGTCGTTCACCACGTCCCAGGTCATCCGGCTGCACGAGCTGTTCGTGGCGGCGTCCGTGTCGATCCTGCCGCTGCTGCTGGTGTTCCTGTGCTTCCAGCGGTGGATCGTGGCGGGGGTGGAGCGGTCGGGGATCGACTAGGCCGGCGGAACACGGCTCACAGGGAGCCGCCGCTGTCCACCACCAGGTCGGTGCCGACGACCGAGGCCGCGTCGTCCGAGGCCAGGTAGAGGACGGCGGCGGCAACCTCCTGGGTGGTGGCGATCCGGCCCAGCGGGAGGGTGGCCCGGGCGCGTTCGGCCCGGTCCGTCTCCGTCTCGCCGGGGCGCAGGGACATGGAGGTCTCGGTGGCACCCGGGCTGACCACGTTGATACGGACCCCGTCCCGGATGTGGTCCAGCGCGGCGCCCCGGCTGAGCGCGGTCACGGCGGCCTTGGTGGCGGAGTAGGCGGCGGCCCCGGGGGAGGCCGCGTGCAGGCCGAAGGTGGAGGAGACGGTGACGATCGCACCGCCCGCCGGCTGGGTGCGCATCTGGCGGATCTGGGCCCGGAGGGCCAGGTACACGCCGGTGACGTTGGTCGCGAGCTGGGTGTGCCAGTCGTGCTCCGGGAGGTCGGCGAGGGGCGGGCCGCCCCGGAAGACGCCCGCGTTGTTGACCGCCACGTCGAGTGAGCCGAAGTGCTCGACGGCGGCTCGCACCAGGGCCTCGGCGTCGGCCGCGAGAGAGACGTCGGCGCTCATCGCGAGGGCCTTGCCGCCCTGCTCCTCGATCAGCCGGACGGTCTCGGCAAGGGGTTCCGGTCGTCGCCCGGCCGCGACGACCCGCGCTCCCTCGGTGGCGAGAGCGAGGGCGACGGTCCGGCCGATGCCGGATCCGGCGCCGGTGACGAGGGCCGTGCGGCCGGTGAAGCGGTCCCGTGCGGTGGTCATGCTCTCCCCTTATTCTTGACTGATCGGTTCAGTATTCGATGCGGAAAAAGGCCCTCCCGTGGAGGGCGCACATCGGGTGGTTCAGTCGAGCAGCGCCAGGGCCTGCTCCGCCGCGTCCCGGACCCGGGCCGGGTCCGCCGACGCCTTGCCGACGACCCGCAGGCCCTGCATCAGCACCAGCAGGGTGCGTGCGAGGGTGAGCGGGTCGCGGTCGGCGGGCAGCTCGCCCTGGGCCTGGGCGCGGGTCAGGGCCGAGTGCAGCACGGTCTCCATATGGTCCCAGTTGCGCTCCACGCGCCGTGTGGCGGCGGCGTCGTGCGGCGCCAGCTCGGCCGCCGTGTTGGTGATCATGCAGCCGTTCAGGCGGAGTTCGTCGTCGGCGGACTCCGCCGCATAGCGCCGCACGACCGCTCGCACGGCCGGCAGCGCGGGGCCCGGCTGGGACAGCTCGCGCACGATCCCGGTGAGCCCCGTCTGCTCGTACCGGTCCAGCGCCTTCAGGTACAGCTCGTGCTTGCTGCCGAAGGTGGCGTACAGGCTGGCCCTGCCGATGCCCAGGTGCCCGACCAGGTCGGCCATCGAGGTCGCCTCGTAGCCGCGCCGCCAGAACAGCTCCAGGGCTGACTGCAGCGCGGCATCGGGGTCGAACTCCTTGGTCCTGGCCATGTGTCGCAGCCTAGGCGTTTCTGGAACGATCAGTCAAGCATTCCGGTCGGGGACGGGTCAGGCGGCCCGCACCTGGTAGGCGGCCACCCGTACCGACTCGTCGTCCAGGCACTGCCCGCTGGTCAGGTCGAAGCGCTGCTTCAGCAGGGGGGACGCCACGAACGGGCGGCCCTGATCGGTGCCGGTCAGGCCCCGGGCGAGGACGGCCGCGCCGGTGAAGGGGTCGACGTTGTCGATGGCGTACAGCTGGTCGGAACGGTCGCGGAAGAGGGCCACCTGGCGGCCGTCCGGCAGAAGGGCGGCCACCCCACGGCCCGGGATCAGCGCGCTCAGGTCACAGACCGTGAACCAGCCGTCGCCAAGCTGCAGTTGGACCTTCAGGTCGGTGGTCTCGAGGGCCAGGGTCATCGCTGGGCGGTTCCTTCCAGGACGTCGGCGGGCCGCGTGCCGATGGTGAGCAGCGGCAGGTCGGGCTTGATCTGGTCGCGCTCGGGGACGAAGGCGACGACGGGGTCGGGGGTGTCAGGGGCGTTCACGAAGGACACGAACCGGGCGAGCTTCTCGGGGTCGTTGATGGTCTCGGCCCACTCGTCGCGGTAGCTGCCGACGTGCGCCGCCATGAGCGCCTCCAGCTCCTCGCAGATGCCGAGCGAGTCGTGCACCACCACGTCCCGTACGTGGTCCAGGCCGCCCGGGATCCGCTCCAGCCAGGCCGAGGTGCGCTCCAGCCGGTCGGCGGTGCGGATGTAGAACATCAGGAACCGGTCGATCAGCCGGACGAGTTCGGCGTCGGACAGGTCCTGGGCGAGGAGGTCCGCATGGCGCGGGGTCGCGCCGCCGTTGCCGCCGACGTACAGGTTCCAGCCGTTGGCCGTGGCGATCACGCCGAAGTCCTTGGACTGGGCCTCGGCGCACTCGCGGGCGCACCCGGAGACCGCCGACTTGAGCTTGTGCGGCGACCTGAGGCCCCGGTAGCGCAGCTCCAGGTCGATCGCCATGCGGACCGAGTCCTGCACGCCGTAGCGGCACCAGGTCTGCCCTACACAGGACTTCACCGTGCGCAGCGACTTGCCGTAGGCGTGCCCGGACTCGAAGCCGGCGTCCACCAGCCTGGCCCAGATCAGGGGAAGCTGCTCCACCCGGGCGCCGAACATGTCGATCCGCTGGCCGCCGGTGATCTTCGTGTAGAGGCCGAAGTCCCGGGCGATCTCACCGATCACGATCAGTTTCTCGGGCGCGATCTCCCCGCCGGGGATGCGCGGCACGACCGAGTACGAGCCGTTCTTCTGCAGGTTGGCGAGGAAGTGGTCGTTGGTGTCCTGCAGGGCCGCCTGCTCGCCGTCGAGGACGTAACCGCTCGCGCCGATCGTCGGGGCGAGGGAGGCGATGATCGAGGCCACCGCCGGCTTGCAGACCTCGCAGCCGTCGCCACCCCGGGCGCCCTCGCGGCCGTGGCGGTCCAGCAGGTCCTGGTACGAGGTGATGCGCAGGGCGAGGACGACCTCGTACAGCTCCTCGCGGGTCTGCGCGAAGCAGCCGCACAGGCCCTTGTCGACCTCGATACCGGACGCCTCCAGCTCGGTGGTGACCAGCTGGCCGAGTACCTTCACGCAACTGCCGCAGCCGGTACCGGCCTTGGTGCACTTCTTCACCTCGGGAACGGTGGTGCACTTGTGCTCGGTGACCGCGCCGCGGATCGTGCCCTTGCTGACGTTGTGGCAGGAGCAGACGATCGCCTCGTCCGGCAGGGCCGACGGGCCGAGCTGGGCCCCCGAGTCCGCTCCGGCGGGCAGGACCAGGGACTCGGGGGAGATCGGTGGCACGGAACCCGTCAGTGCGCGCAGCGTGCCGTACGCCTCCGCGTCACCGACCAGGATGCCGCCGAGCAGCGTGCCGTCGCGGCCGATGACCAGCTTCTTGTACAGCCCCGCGCGGGAGTCGGAGTAGACGACGTCCAGGCAGTCCTCGGTGGTGCCGTGCGCGTCGCCGAAGGAGGCCACGTCCACGCCGAGCAGCTTGAGCTTGGTGGACAGGTCGGCGCCGGTGAAGGACGCCTCGTCCTCGGCGATGGTCGCGGCGACCGTCTGGGCCTGCTCGTAACCGGGGGCGACCAGGCCGTACACCCGGCCGTCCGACGCCAGCGCACACTCTCCGATGGCGAAGACGTGCGGGTCGGTGACCGTACGGCACTGCTCGTCGACGGAGATGCCGCCGCGCTCGCCGACCGCCAGACCGCAGTCGCGGGCCAGCTGGTCGCGGGGGCGGACACCGGCGCTGAACACCACCATGTCGCTGGCGAGTTCGGAGCCGTCGGACAGCTTCATGCCGGTGACGGCGCCCGAGGCGTCCGTCAGGATCTCCTGGGTGCCCACGCCGGTGTGGACCGTCAGGCCCATGTCCTCGATGGTGCGCAGCAGGGCAGCGCCACCGCCGTCGTCCACCTGCACCGGCATCAGGCGCGGCGCGAACTCCACGATGTGGGCGTTCAGCCCGAGGCCCTTCAGCGCACCGGCCGCCTCCAGACCGAGCAGACCACCGCCGACCACCGCACCGGTCGTGGCGCGGGACTTGGCGTACTCCTCGATCGCGAGCAGGTCCTCGATGGTGCGGTAGACGAAGCAGCCGGTGGCGTCCTTGTTCGGCACCGGCGGTACGAACGGATAGGAGCCGGTGGCCAGGACGAGGACGTCGTAGTCGACGACCAGACCCGAGCGGGCGGTCACCTTCTTCGCCTCGCGGTCGATCGTCTCCGCCGGGTCGCCGACGTACAGCTCGATGCCGTGGTCCTTGATGAACTCCATGTCGGTCATGGAGAGGTCTTCCGGCGTCCGGCCCGAGAAGTACGAGGTCAGCTGCACGCGGTCGTAGGCCGGACGCGGCTCCTCGCACAGTACGACCACGCGGTGCGTGGCGGTCAGGCCGCGCTCGGCGAGCGCTTCGAGGAAGCGCTGGCCGACCATGCCGTGGCCGACGAGCACGATCGTGGGGTTGGCCCCCAGGGTGGCGGTCATTCAGGAGCCTCCATCGTTGGTGAGCAGGTGGAGCAGAGGGCCGTCGTCGGGGAGCGGCTCTGCTCCCTCCCAGGCGCGGGCGAGCGCGCCGACGGTCCCGAGTTCGCCGACGAGAACCCCGCCGACCAGGCGGTCGTCGCGGACGACGACCTTGCGGTAGGTGCCCCGGGTGGCGTCGGTGATCCGCACCACGTCGTCGCCGGGGCGCGCCTCGGTCTCGCCGAACGCGGCGAGGTCGAAGGGGGAACCCGGGCCGGTCAGGGTCAGCCGGGTCAGGGAACGCGTGCCCACGTAGCGGGCGTGCGCGTCACCCGCGAGCAACTCCGCGAGCCGCTCGGCCTGTTCCAGGGCGGGGGCGGCCAGCCCGTAGACCGTGCCGTCGTGCTGGACGCAGTCGCCGATGGCGTGGATGTGCGGGTCCGAGGTGCGCAGCCGGTCGTCGACGAGGATGCCTTTGTGGACGGCGAGCCCCGCCTGCTCCGCCAGGCCGGTGCGCGGGCGCACCCCGCAGGCGACCACCACGAGGTCGGCGTCGAGGGCGTAGCCGTCGGCCAGCTCCACCGAGCGGACCGCGCCCGCGACACAGCGCACGTCCCGCACCCGGCACTCGGTGTGCACCTCGACGCCCAGGTCCGTCAGGTGCCGCAGCACCAGCCGGGAGGCGTCCGGGTCCAGCTGGCGCTCCATGAGCCGCTCTGCCTGCTGGGCGAGGACCACCTGCGCGCCGCGCACGGCGAGCGCGCGGGCGGCCGACACCCCCAGCAGCCCGCCCCCGATGACGACCGCGCGCACCCCCGGCCGGACCGCCTTGGCCAGCCCCAGGCAGTCGTCCATCGTGCGGAACGCGTGGACGCCCTCGGGGAGTTGGTGGTCGGGCGTGAACAGGCCGCGCAGCGGCGGCAGTACCGGGTTGGAGCCGGTGGCCAGGACCAGGGTGTCGTATGCGATCCGGGTGCCGTCGGCGCAGTCGATGCTCCGGGCGGCACGGTCGATGCCGGTGACCCGGGCGCGCAGCAGGCCCTCGGGTGCCGGGAGGCCGATCACCTCCGGGGCGTACCGGCCGGCCAGCACCTCGGCGAGCAGCACCCGGTTGTACGGCGGGTGCTCCTCTTCGCCGACGAGCAGCGCGGGCGTGCCCAGCTCGCCGAGCCGCCGGGCGAGCCGCACGCCCGCGAGGCCGGTGCCGATCACCACCACACGCGTATTCGAGGTCATGTCCATGAGCGTGCGACCTCGACGTTACCCGGCAGCATCACTCCTGTTTCCCGCGAGGAACGCTGCCCTCAGCGGGAGCGCGCGGGGGGTGTGAGGGTCCCGTGCGCGCGACGGGTCGGGCTGTGAGGAGGCCCGGGCCAGGCGGAAAGCCTCAGAAGCCGCTCAGATGCGTGGACGGCACAATCATCCGCTGCCTAGGGTCGCCCTCATGCCCGACATACCCGTGACCGTCGTCGCCCTGCTCTGCGTGGCCGCCCTCGCGGCCGGCTGGATCGACGCGGTGGTGGGCGGGGGCGGGCTGCTGCTGTTGCCGGCGCTGCTGCTCGGGCTCCCTTCGGCCACCCCGGCCGTGTACGCGCTGGGCACCAACAAGGCGATCGCGATCGTCGGCACCACCGGCGCGGCGGTGACCTACACCCGCGGGGCTCCGGTGGACGTCGGTACGGCCGTACGCATCGGCCTCGCCGCCCTCGCCGGTTCCTCGGCGGGCGCGTTCTTCGCGGCCGGTATGAGCACGGACGTCCTCAAACCGGTGATCATGGTGGTGCTGCTCGGGGTCGCCGCCTTCGTGATCCTGCGCCCCGCCTTCGGCACGGCGCCCGCCTCCGGTCCCGCCACCCGCCGGCAGAAGCTCGCCGCGATCGGCCTGGCCGGCCTCGGCATCGGCTTCTACGACGGTCTGATCGGCCCCGGCACCGGCACGTTCCTGGTCCTGGCGCTGACCGCGGTCCTCCGGCTGGACCTGGTCACGGCCTCCGCCACCGCGAAGATCGTCAACTGCTGCACCAACGCGGGCGCCCTCGCCATGTTCGCCTGGCAGGGCACGGTGCTGTGGCGATTCGCGGCCCTGCTCGCCGTCTTCAACCTCGCGGGCGGCACCCTCGGCGCACGTACCGCGCTCAAGCAGGGCAGCGGCTTCGTCCGGGCCGTCCTGCTGACGGTCGTCTTCGCGCTGGTGGCGAACCTGGCGTACGAACAGTGGCCGGCCTGACCGTCGGATCACGCCCGCAGCAGGTCGACCAGCCCGGCGGTGTCCTCCTCCCCGTGCCCGTCGGCCGGCCGGCGGCGCATGAGGTCCAGGAACGGTGTGAGCAGTTCGCCGCTCACCCCCTGTTCCTCCGCCGTCCGCAGGAGGGTGCCGGCGCCGGCGCCGGCGACCTGCATGGCGAGGTGGGAGACGACCCCGCTCGTGTAGTCGCCGCTCGCCGCTCGCCAGTCGCTCGGCCGCCTGGTGAGCCGTCTCGGCCATCGCCCTCAGCCAGGGCACGAGCGGTGCGGCGACTCCTCGGGCGCCACGTCCTCCCCGCGCACCAGCGCGAAGGCGTGCGTGATGCCGGAGAACATGCCGTACATCCCGCTCAGCAACGCCACGTCGTGCAGCGCGGCGAGGCCGGGGTCGGTGCCCACGTACCGGGTGCCGGCCGGGACGGCATCCGGTTCCACGGTCCGGCCGCCGTGACGGAGCGGGACGGGCGGGCCGGGGAGCGGCCGCGCGTCAGCACGTTGCGGACCGTGCGGAGGACCCTGGCCGTGGTCCGCCGGTCGGCAGCGGCTCGTTCCGCAGGCGCTCTGCGCTAACGGCTCCCCGTCAGGTGTGCGAACACCACCACGTTGCCCTGGTAGCCGGTCGTCCTCGAGTAGCCGCCGCCGCAGGTGATGACGCGCAGTTCGGGGCGGGGGGCCGCGCCGTACACCTTCTGGTCGGGGAAGTTGTGGGCCGCGTACACCTCCACCGCGTCCACGGTGAACACGGCCACCGTGCCGTCCTGGCGGTCCACCTCGATGCGGGCGCCCCGCTTCAGCGCGCCCAGGTCGTAGAAGACGGCGGGGCCCTCGGCGTTGTCGACGTGGCCGGCGACGACCGCGGTGCCCGTCTCGCCGGGAAGGGTGCCGGCCTCGTACCAGCCGGCGAGGTTCTTCTTCTCGGCGGGCGGCACGTCCAGGCTGCCGGAGCGGGTGAGGGCCAGGCCCGTCAGCGGGGCGTTCACGCGGATCGCGGGGATGCGGATGCGGGTGGGCGGGGAGGGCGCGAGCGCGGCGGCCGCGAGCCGCTCACCGCCCGGATCGGGGCGGCCCTCGACGGCTGACGGCTGCGGCGGCGTGTGCGTTCCGGTACCGCCGCCGAGCAACCACACCGCCGAACCGAGGGCCACGACGGTGACCGCGGCTATGGCGGTGTCGCCGAGCCTGTCGCGCCTGGCGCTCCTGCGCATGGGAACCCCTCTCCCGGGGGCGGGCCCCCGAAGGCCCCCTCCCCCTCCGGGCCTCGAGGGGCATCGGACCCGGAGGGGGTGGGACGTGCGGTACCGGCGGACGGACAGCGGAGGGTGTCCGTCAGATCCCGTCGCCTCTCGCCCGGCGATGCAGGAGCCAGGTACCGCCCGCGGCGGCGACGGCCAGGGCCGCCACACCCGCCGCGGTCTGCACGGGGTCGGGGCCGAGTGCGCCGCCGACCCCCGTCTTCACGCTTCCTCGCGGCTGCACCTGCTCGTACACCGCGCTCAATGCCACCATCAGGTCGCCCTTCACCTGCCGGTTGCCCTCGGCACACCTGGCGACGATCTCGTACGTCCCCGGCTGTGCGCTCGGCGGCACCCGGAACTGGCCGATCGCCTCGCCCTCGTGCGCGCTGGGTGCCAGCGTGAAGGTGCCGGCGCCCACCGCACCCGCGTCCCCGGTCGCGGCACCCCTGTCCCCGCACGCGGCGGTGTTCACCGTGACCTGTGCCCCGGGTGCCACGGTGGAGGGGTACACGTCCAGGCGGCCGGTGTCGCCGGCGTAGGCGGGCCCCGCGACGGCCACGGCGAGCGCGGTACCGGTCAGCAGACGGGCGGTGCGTCGCATGGTGCTCCCCAGAGCTTGTCCGACTCGTGCCCTACCGAGATAAGTGGCTCCCGGCTCCGTTCGCCCCCTGAGGGATGGTCAGAAATGCGGTGAACGGGTGCCCGCCGCGCCCCCCACACGGGTTAGTCCGTGGGAGGTTCCGGCAGGTCATGGGCGTGTCCGGGGGTGGGGGAGACAGCGGTACGAAGAGAACACGAATGGAGCGGCGGGTGCGGGTGAACGGGTGATGACGTGTCAGTGCACCCGCGCCGGCCGCGTCAGTGCTCCGGAGGAGGCGGGCCGGACTGACGGGGCCGCGTCGCAGCGGAGGCCGGTGCCCGCCCAGGGGCACCGGCCTTGCCGCCGTCGCCGCCGGGTCAGTTCACGTTGACCGCGCTCCAGGCGGCGGCCACCGCGTTGTACTCGGTGCTCCCCGCGCCGTAGAGGTCCTTCGCGGCGTTCAGGGTGGCCGTGCGGGCGCCCTTGTAGTTCGTGGAGGACGTCATGTAGACCGTCAGCGCCCGGTACCAGATCTTGCCGACCTTCTCCCGGCCGATGCCGGTGACCGTCGAGCCGTTGTACGTCGGCGAGTCGTAGCTGACCCCGTTGATGCTCTTCGCGCCGCTGCCCTCCGCGAGGAGGTACGCGAAGTGGTTGGCGACGCCCGAGGAGTAGTGGACGTCGAGGTTCCCGACCGACGAACTCCAGTAGTCCGCGGAGCTGCCGTCCTTGGACGGCTTGTCCATGAAGCGCAGGGCCGCCTTGCCGAAGCCGGAGCGGACGATCTTCTCGCCGATGAGGTAGTCACCGGTGTCGGAGGGGTTGTTGGCGTACCACTCGACCATCGTGCCGAGGATGTCGGAGGTCGCCTCGTTCAGCCCGCCGGACTCGCCCGAGTAGGTCAGCGCGGCCGTCTTGGACGTCACGCCGTGCGACATCTCGTGCCCGGCGACGTCGAGGGCGACCAGCGGTCCGAAGGTGGTCCCGTCACCGTCGCCGTACGTCATGCAGAAGCAACTGTCGTCCCAGAAGGCGTTGTTGTATTTGCTGCCGTAGTGGACGCGGTTGTACGAGCCCTTCCCGTCGTTCGCGATGCCGTTGCGGCCGTGGACGTTCTTGTAGTAGTCCCAGGTCTCGTTGGTGCCGTACTGGGCGTCGACGGCGGCCGAGGAGCGGTCGGCGGTGCCGCCCGTGCCCCAGTGGTTGTCGGCGTCCGCGAACAGGGTCGCGGGGGCCCGGCTGAAGCAGATGCCGAAGAAGCACAGATCGGTCTTGTTCTCGGCGTCACCGGTGTAGGTGTTGCCGCGCGTCGGGTCCTTCAGCTGGTACGACGATCCCGACTGGGTGGTCTCCAGCGGCACCGTCCCGCTGTACAGCGCCTTGCCGTCGCCGGTGGCCGTCTCGATGCTGTCCCAGGCGTCGATCTGGGTCCCGGTGCGGGCGTCGGTCAGTACGGTCCGGGCGACCGGGTTGCCGAGCGAGTCGAGACCGGCGGCGATGGTGCGCCAGGCCAGCTTCGGGGAGCCGTGCAGGGCGTCGACGACCAGCTCCGGCTTGGCCTTGACCCGCTTGAGCTTCGTGCCGAGGTGGGCGGCGCGCAGCGCGTTCACCGCCAGGTCGGCGGCCTTCGGGCCGGACACCTTGGGAGCGACGGAGGACAGGGATATCCGGCTGCGCGTCGCCCGGTCGGCACCGCGGAAGGCACCGTCGGATGTCAGGTGGACGACGAAGTCGCCGCCGAGGACCGGAAGTTGCTGGTAGGTGCGGTCATAGCGGACGTGCTGGGTGCCGTCCTTGTCCACGATCACGTCCCGGACGCTGGTGTCCTGGGTGGAGGTGAGTCCCAGGCCGGCGGCATGGGCGGCGAGTGCCGACGCCGCGTTCTCGACCGCGGTGGCCCGGGTCGGTCTGCCGTCGGCGTGGGCGGCGGGGGAGAGAGCGGCGGCCAGCAGGGTCGCGGTGGTGGCGGCGACACCGGCGGTGGCGAGACGACGGGTTCCTCGGACGTGCTGCCGTATCCGGCTCATCTGTCTCCTCGGGGAGGCGCCAACGAAGGCGTGGGGGTGGCGCTGATGACGAGAGAGATTTAAAAGGCCATGACATGTCATGTCCATAGCGCGTTCATGGAGATGTGTGAGGAGCCGGAGAGGGTACAGAATCGGTTCCGTGATCGCTGAGGACTCCCGGCTGCCGTTCTTCGTCTACGGCACCCTGCGCCCCGGCGAGGTGAACCACGACCTGTTCCTGCGGGGCCGGACCGCCGCGGAGGAACCGGGACGCCTCACGGACGCCGTGCTGTACGACGGCCCCGGCTACCCCTACGCCACCGAAGGGCCCGGGGGAGAGGTGCGCGGGGAGCTGGTGACCGCCCGGCCGGAGGCATACGAGGACCTGCTCACGGCCCTGGACCGGCTGGAGGAGTACGTGCCCGGCGACCCCCGCAATCTGTACGTGCGCGTCGCCCGGGACGTCGTACGCGCCGACGGCAGCGCCGTGCGGGCCTGGGTGTACCTGGCCGCCCCCCGCGTCGCCGCCCGGCTGCGTACCGCCGGCACCCGCATCGAGAACGGCGACTGGCTCGCCCGCCGCTGAGTCAGCCCAGCAGCCTCAGCCCCTCGGGCACCTCGATCCCGAACCCCTCCTCCACCACGCGACGCGCCTCCGCCTCGTCCGCCAACTCGCGTTCGGTCACCGTGCCGTCGGCGCGGGTCTCGGTCAGCCGGCTCCCGTCCAGGACGAGATGACGCTCGGCGGTGGTCCGCTGCAGATAGGCGCGGCGGGTGAACGGCGAACGCGGGTTGGTGCCGACATGCCAGTTGAACACCTCGAAGTCCGTGACGGCGAACGGCTCCAGCGTGAACGCGTACTGACTCACCCAGTCCCGCGCCACCCGGTCGTACGCCTGCAACGCCCACAGCTCCAGCGGCCCGTCGTGCGGCAGGACCGCGAACCGGTGCCGCCGCCCCTCGCCCTCGGACTCCTGGCCGAGGGCCAGCGGCACCGGCACCAGCAGCGAGCCGACCGCCCCGAAGCCGACATCCGCCAGATACGGCTGGGGGTCGCCCGGCACCTCGACCCGCAGCATCGCGTGCGTCCGCGGCCGGCTCTCCGGCGTCGCGGCTCCCAGCACCACCCGCGCCGCCAGCGCGGTCACGCGGAAGCCGAGCGCTTCCAGCGCCAGCCACAGGAGGATGTTGTGCTCGTAGCAGTAGCCGCCGCGCCGGCCGTGGACCATCTTGGCCATCAGGTCGGCGGGGTCGAGCGACGGGGCCCTGCCGGACAGGGCGTCCAGGTTCTCGAAGGGCAGGGCCAGGGCGTGGGCCAGATGCACCCCCCGCAGAGTCGCCGGATCGGCCCGCCTTGCCGCGTGCCATCCGATACGTCCCAGATAGGCGTCGAGGTCGAACCTCTCGAAGTCGGACATGCCACGAATCTACGCGAGCCCCACCCGCCCCAGCCGCGTCCCAGGGACCGAACCGCCCTACTCCTCTGGTCCCAGGACCTCCACCCGTACCGCGCACGACTTGAACTCCGGCATGCGGGACGTCGGATCGAGGGCCGGGTTGGTGAGGGTGTTGGCGCGGCCCTCGCCCGGCCAGTGGAAGGGCATGAAGACGGTGTCCGGGCGGATGGTGCCGGTGATCCGCGCGGGCGCCACGGCCCGGCCCCGCCGGGAGACCACCGCCAGCCGGTCGCCGTCGGCCGCGCCCAGACGGGCCGCGAGGCGCGGGTGCAGCTCCACGAACGGGCCGGGGGCCGCCGTGTTCAGTTCCGCCACGCGCCGGGTCTGCGCCCCCGACTGGTACTGCGACACCACGCGGCCGGTGGTCAGCAGCAGGGGGTAGTCGGCATCCGGCTCCTCCGCCGTCGCCCGGTGGGTCACGGCGACGAACCGGGCCCGGCCGTCGGCGGTCGCGAAACGGTCCAGGAAGAGGCGCGGGGTGCCGGGGTGCACGGCGGTCCCGGCCGGTCGTCGCGGGTCCTCCGGGCACGGCCAGAACACGCCGTCCTCCTCCACCAGGCGCCGATAGGTGATGCCCGAGTAGTCGGCGGGGCCGCCCGCGCTCGCCCGGCGCAGTTCGCCGAAGACCTCCTCCGGATCGGTGGGGAAGCCCTTCTCCACCCCGAGGCGGGCGGCGAGTTCGTGCAGGACGTACAGGTCGCTGCGGACGCCGGGCGGGGGAGTGACCGCCTGGCGGCGCAGCAGGACCCTGCCCTCCAGGCTGGTCGTCGTGCCCGTCTCCTCCGCCCACTGCGTCACCGGCAGCACGACGTCCGCCAGCTCCGCCGTCTCCGACAGGACGACGTCCGCCACCGCGAGGAAGTCCAGCGAGCGCAGCCGTTCCTCGATGTGGGCCGCGCGCGGAGCCGACACCACCGGGTTGGAGCCCATCAGCAGCAGCGCCCGGATGTCCGAACCGAGGGCGTCCAGGAGTTCGTACGCGCTGCGTCCGGGCCCCGGCAGGCTGTCCGGGTCCACGCCCCACACCCCGGCCACGTGCCGCCGCGCCGCAGGGTCGTCCAGCTTGCGGTAACCGGGCAACTGGTCGGCCTTCTGACCGTGCTCCCGCCCGCCCTGCCCGTTGCCCTGCCCGGTCAGGCAGCCGTACCCGGACAGCGGACGGCCCGCACGGCCGGTCGCCAGGCACAAATTGATCCACGCGCCCACCGTGTCCGTGCCCTTGGACTGCTGCTCGGGCCCGCGCGCGGTGAGCACCATCGCCGACTCGGGTTCGCAGAACAGGCGTACCGTCTCGCGGAGTTGCGGCACGGGGACGCCGGTTATCCGCTCGACGTACTCCGGCCAGTGCGCCATCGCCGCCGCGCGGGCCTCCTCCCAGCCGGTGGTCCGCTCCTGGATGTACGCCTCGTCCGTCCGCCCCTCGGCGATCACCAGGTGCAGCAGGCCGAGGGCCAGGGCGAGATCGGTGCCGGGGCGGGGCGCCAGATGCAGGTCGGCCTGCTCGGCGGTCCGCGTCCGCCGCGGGTCCACGACGATCAACGTGCCGCCGTTCTCGCGCAGTTCGGAGAAGAAGCGCAGAGACGGCGGCATGGTCTCGGCCAGGTTCGACCCGACGAGGATCACGCACCCGGTCCGCGGGATGTCCTCCAGCGGGAACGGCAGCCCCCGGTCGAGCCCGAACGCCTTCATGCCGGCCGCCGCGGCCGAGGACATGCAGAAGCGGCCGTTGTAGTCGATCTGCGAGGTGCCGAGCGCCACCCGCGCGAACTTGCCGAGCGCGTACGCCTTCTCGTTGGTCAGCCCGCCCCCGCCGAACACCCCGAGCGCGTCGGCACCGTACTCCTCCCGTGTGCTGCCGAGCCGCTCGGCGATCCGGTCCAGCGCCTCCGCCCAGCTCGCCTCGACCAGCCGGCCACCGGACCGCACCAGCGGCGCGGTCAGCCGCACCGCCGGCGACAGCACCTGGGCCGCCGTACGCCCCTTGCCGCACAGCGCGCCCCGGTTCACCGGGAAGTCGGCGCGCTCGGACACCTCGACACCCCCCTGCGGCAGGGGCGTGACGGTCATCCCGCATTGCAGGGCGCAGTACGGGCAGTGGGTGGGCGTCGAGGTGCTCTCCATGCCGCCCAGCGTGCTGCGGGCGTGTTACACCCCGTGCGGTGTCCTGTTACGGCGGTGTGGTGCTGACCTCCCCGGGGACCGCACCCCGGCGTGAGGCAGGGGTGACCCTCCCTCCGGCCGTCGCCGGGCCACACCGGGGACCCCGTGGTGTGGCGGGCCACCAGGAGGGATCCGGGTGCGTGGTCCGAACCGGAGTCACCCGTCCGCCGCCAGCGCCCGCGCCACCCCCGGCTCCTTCGGCCCCAGGAACCGCGGGTCCGGCCGGAACACCGCGTCCAGCGCCGCCTTGCCGGCCGCGAAGACCTCCCTGGTGCCCCCGTAGTACCAGGTCACGTCGTGCTGGGCAGCCACCCCGACCCCGTACGAGTCGATCCCCGCCGCCTCGCACAGCGCCACCGCCCGCCGGATGTGGAAGTCCTGGCTGATCAGCACCGCCCGGTCGACCCCGAAGATCTTCCTGGCCCGCACACAGGAGTCCCAGGTGTCGAACCCGGCGTAGTCGCTGACGATCCGCGCGTCCGGCACGCCGTGCTTCGCCAGATAGGCGCGCATGGCGTCGGGCTCGTCGTAGTCCTCGCGGCTGTTGTCCCCCGTGACGAGGACCACCTCGATCCGCCCCTCCCGGTACAGCGTGGCCGCCGCGTCCAGCCGGTGCGCGAGGTAAGGCGACGGCTCCCCCTCCCACAGGCCGGCCCCGAAGACGACGGCGACCTCGGTGTGCGGCACGTCCGCCGTCGTACGGAGCCGGTCCGCCGTCGACACGTACAGCCAGGTCGCCGGCAGCAGCGCCAGCACGCACCCGGCCATCACGGCCTGCACCAGCCGCCGCTGCCCGGCACGGGTACGCGGCAGCCGCGGTCGACGGATCTTCATACGGCCCCCCGAAAGAAGTGGTCGCTCACGACCAAGGAGACGCGGGCGACCCGGATCCGGTTCGCCTCACGGCGCGCGCCCGCCCGCCGTGAAGCCGTGGAAAACACCCGTGACGGCCCGGCAACGGCGGCGCAACCTCGACCCGCCAGGATCGTTCCATGACGGCGTCGCATCTTCCCCGCTCCGAGTCCCGAGTCCACCTCGACAGCTCGGCGCACCTCATGGAGAGCATCGGCAGCGAGCTCGCCGGCCGGCTCCGCCTCGTCTCGCCGACAGGGCACCGCCGCCCGGTCCCGCCGGCCCTCGTCCTGGTCGCCCACGGCAGCCGGGACCCGCGCGCGCTCGGCACCGCACGGGCCCTGATGGCACGGGTACGCGAGCTGCGCCCCGCCCTCGCCGTCCACCTGGGCCACATCGAGCTGAACGAACCCCTGCTCCCGGACACGCTCGCCGCCCTCGGCGACACCCCCGCCGTTCTCGTCCCGTTGCTCCTCGGCCGTGGGTACCACGTCAAACAGGACATCCCCGAGATGGCGGCCGCCGCACCGGCACGCGCACGCGTGGCCGCCCCGCTCGGCCCGCACCCGCTCCTCGTGGACACCCTGTACGACCGACTGGCCGAGGCCGGCTGGCCCACGGTCATGGACCCCGGCACCCGCCGCACGAGCGCGGTCGTCCTGGCCGCGGCCGGCTCCCGCGACCCCGACTCGGCGACCGACACCCGCCGCACCGCCCGCCTCCTCGCCGACCGCCTGGGCGTCCCGGTCATCCCCGCCTACGCCTCGGCGGCGACCCCGGCACTCCCGACGGCACTGCGTGCGCTGGCGGCCCGCGGCCGGCACCGGGTGGCGGTGGCGTCGTACTTCACGGCCCCGGGCCGCTTCGCGACCCAGTGTGCGCAGGCAGCACCATGGATCGCCTCCGCTCCCCTGGGTGCCCATCCCGCGATGGCCCACCTGGTCCTCCACCGCTACGACCAGGCACGGGCGACGGCGGGGGCGGAACTCGCTTCGGCGTGAAGCGCGCGGCGGGCCCAGTGACAGAACCCGGGCCGGATGCCCAGGCGGCCGGCACCCCCCGAATGTCACTGCCGACGCTTACTGTCGAATCATGGAAGGCACCGCAGGTACCGGCATCGCACCCCCCGTCAGCTACGACCCGTCCGGTCTGGAGCGCTGGGCCCCCGAGCCGGACAAACGCCCGGGCCGCACCGCCTTCCAGCGCGACCGCGCCCGCATCCTCCACTCAGCGGCCCTACGACGCCTCGCGGGCAAGACCCAGGTGGTGACACCAGGAGCCCTCACCCCCCTCTGGGACGCGAGCCCAAGGACCCGGCTCACCCACTCCCTGGAGTGCGCCCAGGTCGGCCGCGAGCTGGGCGCGGCCCTCGGCTGCGACCCCGACCTGGTCGAGGCGGCCTGCCTCTCCCACGACCTCGGCCACCCCCCGTTCGGCCACAACGGCGAACAGGCCCTGAACGAGTTCGCCGACGACTGCGGCGGTTTCGAGGGCAACGCCCAGTCCCTGAGGCTCCTCACCCGCATCGAGCCCAAGCGCTTCACCCCGCAGGGCTCCGTCGGTCTCAACCTCACCCGCGCCACGCTCGACGCCGCCACCAAGTACCCCTGGCCGCGCGGCGCCCACCCCAAGGACCCGGCGTCGAGGAAGTTCGGGGTGTACGAGGACGACCGCCCGGTGTTCGACTGGGTCCGGGCCCACGCCCCCGGCACCCGGACCTGCTTTGAGGCGCAGGTCATGGACTGGTCGGACGACGTGGCCTACTCGGTCCACGACGTCGAGGACGGCCTGCACGCCGGCCACCTCGACCCCGACTGCCTGCACGCCGAACCCGAACGGCAGGCGGTGTTCGAGGTCGCCATCGGCCGCTACGTCCCAGCGGACACCGACCCGGCCGAACTCGCCGCGGCCCTCGACCGCCTCCAGGACCAGGAGTGGTGGCCGCACGGCTACGACGGCACGGCGGTCGCCCAGGCCCGCCTCAAGGACGCCACCAGCCAGCTCATCGGCCGGTTCTGCCTGGCCGCCGAGGGCGCCACCCGCGCCGCGTACGGCAGCGGCCGGCTCACCCGCTACGGCGCCGAACTCGTCGTACCCCGCGAGACCCGCATGGAGTGCGCGGTGCTCAAGGCGGTCGCCGACCGGTACGTGATGCAGCGCGCCGAGCAGGAGCGGCTGCGCGCCGACCAGCGGGTGATCGTCGCGGAGCTGGCCGAGGCGCTCACCGCCCGCGCGCCGGACGGCCTGGACCCACAGTTCCGGACCCTGTTCGACAGAGCGCCCGACGACCACGCGCGCAAGCGGGTGATCGTCGACCAGATCGCCTCCCTCACCGACGCCTCCGCGCGCTCGCTGCACGCGAGACTGACGGGCCGCGTGTGACCGCTCCCTCTCGGACATCGGTGCCGCGTGTGAGGAATATGCCCGGGACTGGCCTGAACGGGGCACTCCCTCTTCCCGCAGCCCGCCCCGTGCGGGACGCTCGCATGTGGCGGCACCCTTACGAGGAGGCATCAAGTGGTCGACGCGGATCAGACATTCGTCATCGTCGGAGGCGGTCTCGCCGGTGCGAAGGCGGCCGAGACGCTCCGGACGGAGGGCTTCAGCGGCCGCGTGATACTGATCTGCGACGAACGTGACCATCCCTACGAGCGCCCGCCGCTGTCCAAGGGCTATTTGCTCGGCAAGGAGGAACGCGACAGCGTCTTCGTGCACGAGCCCGCCTGGTACGCGCAGAACGACATCGAGCTGCACCTCGGCCAGACCGTCGACCGCATCGACCGTACGCTGAAGACGGTCCGGTTCGGCGACGACGGCACCCTCGTCCGCTACGACAAGCTGCTCCTGGTCACCGGCGCCGAACCGCGCCGCCTCGACATCCCGGGCACCGGCCTGGCGGGCGTCCACCACCTGCGCCGGCTCGCCCACGCCGAGCGGCTCAAGGGCGTGCTGGCATCCCTCGGCCGGGACAACGGGCACATCGTGATCGCCGGCGCCGGCTGGATCGGCCTGGAGGTCGCGGCGGCGGCCCGTGAGTACGGCGCGGAGGTTACGGTGATCGAACCGGCGCCGACCCCGCTGCACGGCGTCCTCGGCCCCGAGCTGGGCAACGTCTTCGCCGAGCTGCACCGCGGGCACGGCGTCCGGTTCCGCTTCGGCGTCCAGCTCACCGAGATCGTCGGCCAGGACGGCATGGTCCTCGCGGCCCGCACGGACGACGGCGAGGAGCATCCGGCGCACGACGTGCTCGCGGCGATCGGCGCGGCCCCCCGGACCGGTCTCGCCGAGGCGGCGGGCCTGGAGATCGCCGACCGGGCGCACGGCGGCGGCATCGTCGTCGATGAGCGGCTGCGCACCTCCGACCCCGACATCTACGCCGCCGGCGACGTGGCGTCCTTCCCGCACGCCCTCCTGGGCACCCGGCTCCGCGTGGAGCACTGGGCCAACGCGCTGAACGGCGGCCCGGCCGCGGCCCGCTCGATGCTCGGCAAGGAGCTGACCTACGACCGGGTCCCCTACTTCTTCACCGACCAGTACGACCTGGGCATGGAGTACAGCGGGTGGGCGCCGCCGGGGTCGTACGACGAGGTGGTGATCCGCGGCGACGCCGGGAAGCGGGAGTTCATCGCGTTCTGGATGAAGGAGGGGAGGGTGCTGGCCGGGATGAACGTGAACGTGTGGGATGTCACAGAACAGATCCAGCAGCTCATCCGTTCCCAGGCCCAGGTGAACACCGAAGCGCTCTCGGACCCGCACGTACCGCTCGACGGCCTCACCTCCTGACCTCTCCGAGCCCGAGGACTGTCACCCCGTCCCCGTAGAATTCACGCGTGGCAGGACGGATCAACGACGAGGACGTGAAGGCGGTACGGGACGCGGTCCCGATCGACGCCGTGGTCTCCGAGTACCTCCAGCTGCGCAACGCGGGCGGCGGCAACCTCAAGGGGCTGTGCCCGTTCCACGACGAGAAGTCGCCGTCCTTCCAGGTCAGCCCCAGCAAGGGACTCTTCCACTGCTTCGGCTGCCAGGAGGGCGGGGACACCATCACCTTCGTGATGAAGGTGGACCACCTCTCCTTCTCGGAGGCGGTCGAGCGCCTCGCCGCCCAGGCCGGCATCACGCTGCGGTACGAGGAGGGCGGGTACAACCCGGCTCACCAGCGCGGCGAGCGCATCCGCCTGGTCGAGGCGCACAAGATCGCCGCCCAGTGGTACGCCGAGCAGCTCGCCACCGGCCCCGAGGCCGAGGCCGGCCGGATCTTCCTCGCCGAGCGCGGCTTCGACCAGGCCGCCGCCGTCCACTTCGGCGTCGGCTACAGCCCCCAGGGCTGGGACCACCTCACCCGCTACCTGCGCGGCAAGGGCTTCACCGACAAGGAACTGATCCTCTCCGGACTCTCCCAGGAAGGCCGCCGCGGCCCGATCGACCGCTTCCGGGGCCGGCTGATGTGGCCCATCCGGGACATCGGCGGCGAGGTCGTCGGCTTCGGCGCCCGCAAGCTGTACGAGGCGGACAACGGCCCGAAGTACCTGAACACGCCGGACACCGCGATCTACCGGAAGAGCCAGGTGCTCTACGGCATCGACCTGGCGAAGAAGGAGATCGCCAAGTCCAGCAGGGCCGTCGTCGTCGAGGGTTACACCGACGTCATGGCCTGCCATCTGGCCGGGGTGACGACGGCCATCGCGACCTGCGGCACGGCCTTCGGCGGCGAGCACATCAAGATCCTGCGCCGGCTGCTGATGGACAACGGCTCGGCCCGCGTGATCTTCACCTTCGACGGTGACGCGGCCGGGCAGAAGGCCGCCCTGCGAGCCTTCGAGGACGACCAGAAGTTCGCCGCCGAGACGTACATCGCGGTCGCGCCCGACGGCATGGACCCATGCGAGCTGCGCCTGGCCAAGGGCGACGAGGCGGTCGCCGACCTGGTGGAACCCCGCACGCCGCTCTTCGAGTTCGCGCTCCGCCAGATCCTCGGCCGCTACGACCTCGACACCCCGGCGGGCCGCGCCGCCGCCCTGGACGAGGCCGCCCCGATCGTCGCCCGCATCAAGAACAGCGGCGCCCAGCACGAGGTCGCCGTCGAACTCGCCGGCATGCTCGGCATCCTCGACACCCAGTTCGTGGTCCGGCGTGTGGCCCAGCTGGCCCGCTGGGCCCGCGACCGCGGCGGCCAGGGCGGCGGCCCGCAGCAGGGCCGGCCCCGCACCGCCGACCAGCAGTGGACCGACACCCCGCGTCCCACGAACTCCGGCCCGGCGCTGACCCTGCGCAATCCCGTCTACGCCGCCGAACGCGAACTGCTCAAACTCGCCCTCCAGCGCCCCGAACTGGTCTCCCCGGCCTTCGACGCCTACGGCCTGGACGAGTTCACCGCCCCGCCGTACGCCGCCGTACGCCAGGCCGTCGCGGAAGCGGGCGGCGCCGAGTACGGCGTCTCCGACCCGCAGGAGTACCTGGTCCGCGTCCGCGAGGCCGCGCCCGACGACACCGTCCGCGCGATGGTCACCGAGCTGGCCGTCGAACCGATCCTGCGCCGCACGGTCGACGAGACGTACGCCGGCACGGTCCTGGTGCAGATCCGCCGCCGGGCCGTCGAGCGCCGCATCCGGGACATCCAGTCCCAGATGACCCGCCTGTCCACCGGCGGCGACCCCGTCCAGCTGGCCGCCGTGCAGAACGAGATGTGGGTGCTCCAGCAGTACGACCAGGCACTGCGCGAGCGGGGCGCGGAAGCGCTCTAGCCGGAGTCGGGCGGGAAGGCCGGTGCCACCGCCCGCACCAGCCGGTCCGCGAACTCCCGCTTCCGCCCGGCGAACCGGGGGTACTCGGTGGCGAAGTGCCGCCACTCGACGCACACGCTCGCCTCCTCGACGTCCCGCAGCGGGATCGGCCGCTCCGGGAAGGAGTTCGGCCACTCGCCCGACGCCCGGACCACCTCCTGCAGCAGCTCATGAGAGAGCGGATGGCCCTCGGCGAGGAGGACGGCGTCGTACAGGTCCTTGCCCTGCGGATGCAGGTCCGTGAGCAGCCACATGAGCTTCCAGGCGAGCGACAGCGCGGGCGTCGCCGCGAGCAGGACCGGGCCGCCCGGCAGCGTCACGGGCTCCGGTGCCTCGGGCAGCGGCTCGTTGAAGACGAAGTCGAGCTGGACATGCCCGCCGGGCAGTCCCGGCGCCGACCAGGGCAGGACCATACGGCGGCCGGGCACCCGATCGTAGGTCCAGATGTCCTCGACGACCGCGTCCCGCGCCGAGAAGCGGACGGCGCCGTCCCGGGCCTCGGCAGCCTCCGCGATCCCGCGGATCATCCGGTCCGTCCGCTCCTCGTCGATCCGCCAGGCGGCCGGTACGACGACGAAGTCCAGGTCACCGGGTTCGCGGGCGGCCTCCCCGAACCACACTGACAGCAGCATGCTGCCGCGCAGCACCAGCGCGTCCACCCACGCGGAGTCCGCGATGGCCGCCAGGACGAGGTGCAGCGCCTGCCGCCGGGCCGTATGCCATGCCTCGCCGAGTACCGGGTCGGCGAAGACCGGATCGCCGGCCCGGTAGGCGTTCTGATACTGCTTCAGCGCCGGCTCGAAGACTGGCCGCTGCCGCACACCGTCGCCGGGCACCCAGGTCAGCGTCCTCGGCAGTCCCTTCGCCCGGCGGGTCGCCTCGTCCAGCGGCTCCTGCGGGACCTGCTCGCTCCGCCACCCGAACTCCTGCCACGTCCCGCTCATCCGCGCACCTCCTGCTCCTCGATCCATCCGTCGTCCACCGACTCGTCGCTGTCATGGAGGACGAACTCCCGCTCCACGGAGAGCAGGTGGAATCCGTCCAGCTCCGCGAGCAGCCGCTCCAGTGCCCGCCCGGCCTCCGCGCCGGAAACGCCCCGGCAGCGCTGCGTCACGAACCGCTCGTGCCGCCCGCTCCCGTGCACCCGCCGCGCGTTCCACGACAGATGCGCTCCGTGCGGCGCGACCCGTGCGGCCAGCGCGTCGAGACCGGTGCCGGCGTCCAGCAGCAGCTTCACGTGGTGCTCGAAGTACTGCCCGCCACCGCACCGCCCGTCCGGCACTTCCGGCGCCCACGGGGCCGACTCGGTCTTCACCCGCACCGGCAGGAAGCCGTCCGCCCGCAGGACGGCCACGGTCCGGGCCGCCCGCGCCGAGTCCTCGGCGTACGACGCCGAACCGGCGAGGGTGAGCATCGGCTGCTGCCGCATCCGGCCGCGGGCCAGCACGATGTGCGTGAGCTTGAGCCCGGCCAGGTCCGCCCAGCCACGCAGCCGTTCCGTCTCGGCGGGGTCGGCGCAGTGGACGGTCACATGGGTTTCGTACACAAGTCCGGACACCCGGGGATCCTCCCAGATCAGGTTCGGACGAGGCGCCCGGTTTTCCGGGCCAGATCACCAGCCCGTCACGGACCGGACGCAAAAAGTCACCGCACGCCCCTCGTGGCGGGGATGTGTCGTACTCCACACTGGGGTCGGTGCCCGAGTCCTCGGAGCGCAGGCCGTCGACTCTCCGCTCCCGAAGTACCGCTGCCGCACACCTTCAGCAGCGATCATCCTGGAGGTCGCCCCCGTGCAGACCCAGACCCTCACCCAGACCGACAGCAGCACCGGCACCCCCGCGGAGGAGCCGGACGCGGAGCCGGACGTCCTCATGGCCGTGCCCCCGCAGGGCCGTGCCGCCCTGCACCCGGAAGCGATGCCCGGCGAGCCGGGGGAACCGCCCGCCGAGGCGCTCGCGGAGGACCCCCAGGAGCCCGACGGGTCCGGGGGGATCGAGGAGGCCGCCGAGCCCGCCGGGGCGCCGGCCGCCGCCCGCGCCGAGTCCGGCGGCCCTTCGGCCGATCTGTTCCGCCAGTACCTGCGCGAGATCGGCCGCATCCCGCTGCTCACCGCCGCCGAGGAGGTCGAACTCGCCCGCCGGGTCGAGGCCGGCCTGTTCGCCGAGGAGAAGCTGAGCAACACCCCGGATCTGGACAGCCGGTTGGCGAGCGAGCTGGACCGGCTCGTGGTCATGGGCCGGATGGCCAAGCGCCGGCTCATCGAGGCCAACCTGCGGCTCGTGGTCTCCGTCGCCAAGCGGTACGTCGGCCGCGGCCTGACCATGCTCGACCTCGTCCAGGAGGGCAACCTCGGCCTGATCCGCGCGGTGGAGAAGTTCGACTACGCGCGCGGCTACAAGTTCTCCACCTACGCCACCTGGTGGATCCGCCAGGCCATGTCACGGGCCCTGGCCGACCAGGCCCGCACCATCCGCGTCCCGGTCCACGTCGTGGAACTGATCAACCGGGTCGTCCGCGTCCAGCGCCGCATGCTGCAGGAGCGGGGCCACGAGCCGACTCCCGAAGAGGTCGCCGCCCATCTGGACCTGCCGCCGGAGCGGATCGGCGAGGTCCTGCGCCTCGCCCAGGAGCCGGTCTCGCTCCACGCTCCGGTCGGCGAGGAGGACGACGTGGCCCTCGGCGACCTCATCGAGGACGGCGACGCGGCGAGCCCCGTCGAGTCCGCCGCGTTCCTCCTGCTCAAGGAACACCTGGAAGCGGTCCTGTCCACGCTGGGCGAGCGCGAGCGCAAGGTCGTCCAGCTCCGCTACGGCCTCATCGACGGCCGCCCCCGCACCCTGGAGGACATAGGCCGCCTGTTCGGCGTCACTCGGGAGCGGATACGCCAGATCGAGTCGAAGACCCTGAACAAACTCAGGGACCACGCTTTCGCGGACCAGCTGAGGGGTTACCTGGACTGAGAGGGGGCCGCCGGCCGGCGGCCCCCCGTGCCTAGTCCACCTCGGCCACAGCCTGCGCGAACTGCGCCTTGTACAGCCGCGCGTACGGCCCGTCGGCCGCCAACAGCTCCGTGTGCGCTCCCTGTTCGACGATGGACCCGTTCTCCATCACGAGGATCGTGTCCGCGTCCCGGATCGTCGACAGCCGGTGCGCGATCACGAACGACGTCCGCCCGGCCGCCAGCTTGGCCATCGCCTTCTGGATCAGCACCTCGGTGCGGGTGTCCACGGAACTCGTCGCCTCGTCCAGCACCAGGATCACCGGATCGGACAGGAACGCCCGTGCGATGGTGATGAGCTGCTTCTCACCGGCGCTGACACCCGTGCCCTCGTCGTCGATCACGGTGTCGTACCCGTCGGGCAGGGTCCGGATGAACCGGTCGGCGTGCGCGGCCCGCGCGGCCTCCTCGATCTCGCCCCGGGTGACCTCCCGCGCGGCGCCGTACGCGATGTTCTCAGCGATGGTGCCGCCGAACAGCCAGGTGTCCTGGAGCACCATGCCGATCCCGGACCGGAGTTCGTCCCGGGTCATCTTCCGGATGTCCACCCCGTCGAGGGTGATCCGCCCGCCGGAGACGTCGTAGAACCGCATCAGCAGGTTGACCAGCGTGGTCTTGCCCGCGCCGGTCGGGCCGACGATGGCGACCGTTTCCCCCGGTTCCACGGTGAGCGACAGGTCCTCGATCAGCGGCTTCTCCGGGTCGTACCGGAACGCCACCTGCTCGAGCCGCACCCGCCCGCGCAGTTCCTGCGGCCGCTCGCCCGGTACCGGATCCGCCTCCTGCTCCTCCGCGTCCAGGAGTTCGAAGATCCGCTCGGCCGAGGCGACACCGGACTGCACGAGGTTCGCCATCGACGCGACCTGCGTCAGCGGCATGGAGAACTGCCGCGAGTACTGGATGAACGCCTGGACATCGCCGATGGACAGGGTGCCGGACGCGACCCTGAGGCCGCCGACGACCGCGACCAGCACGTAATTGATGTTCGATACGAACATCATCAGCGGCTGCATCACACCGCTGTTGAACTGCGCCTTGAACCCTGCCTCGTACAGCGCCTCGTTCTGCTCGGCGAACTGCCTCGCCGACTCCTCCTGCCGCCCGAACACCTTCACCAGGGTGTGCCCGGTGTACATCTCCTCCACGTGCGCGTTGAGCTTGCCGGTGGAGCGCCACTGCTGCACGAAGTGCGGCTGCGACCGCTTGCCGACCCGGGTGGCCACCACGAACGACAGCGGCACGGTGGCGAGGGCGACCAGCGCGAGGATCCAGGAGACGTAGAACATCATCACGAGCACGCCGACGATGGTCAGCAGCGAGTTGATCAGCTGGCCCATCGACTGCTGGAGCGTCTGCCCGATGTTGTCGATGTCGTTGGTGGCGCGGGACAGCACCTCGCCGCGCTGGCGCTTGTCGAAGTACGACAGCGGCAGCCGCGACAGCTTCCCCTGTACGGCCTCCCGCAGCCGGTACATCGTCCGGTTCACGGCCCGGTTGGTCAGCCTGGTCGCGACCGCCATCAGCAGGCCGGCGACCAGGAACGTACAGAGCGCGAACAGCAGGACGCTCCCGACGGCACCGAAGTCGATGCCCTTGCCGGGGGTGAAGTCGGTGCTCTTCAGCATGTCCGCGATCTGCCCCTGGCCGCGCTCGTGCATCGACCGGAGCACCTGCTCCTTGCTGGCCCCGGCCGGCATCTGCCGGCCGATGATGCCCGCGAAGACCAGGTCGGTGGCCTTGCCGAGGATCTTCGGGCCGATCACGGTCAGGCCCACGCTGGCGACCGTACAGAACAGCAGGCCGTAGAGGGTGAGCCGTTCGGGCTTGAACTGGGCGATGAGCCGCTTGCCCGATCCCTTGAAGTCCATCGAGCGCTGGTCCGGGCCGCCCCCGGCCATCATGCGTCCCATGGGCCCGGCCATCAGGCGGCCTCCGCTTCCGTCAGCTGGGAGAGCACGATCTCCCGGTAGGTCTCGTTGGATGCCATCAGCTCGTGATGCCGGCCGAAGCCGACGACCCGGCCCTCGTCCAGCACGATGATCCGGTCGGCGTCCCGGATGGTCGCCACCCGCTGGGCGACGATGACGACGGTCGCCTCGGCGGTCTCCTCGGCGAGCGCGCCGCGCAGCGCCGCGTCCGTGGCGTAGTCGAGAGCGGAGAAGGAGTCGTCGAAGAGGTAGATCTCCGGGCGCTGCACCAGCGTGCGGGCGATGGCGAGACGCTGCCGCTGACCGCCCGACACGTTCGTGCCGCCCTGCGCGATCGGGGCGTCGAGCCCGCCCTCCAGCTTTCGCACGAAGTTCCCCGCCTGTGCCACCTCCAGCGCGTGCCACAGCTCCTCGTCGGTGGCGTCCGGATTGCCGTAGCGGAGGTTGGTGGCGACCGTGCCCGCGAACAGGTACGGCCTCTGCGGCACGAGCCCGACCGTCCGCGCCAGCAGCTCCGGGCCGACGTTCCGCACGTCCACGCCGTTGACCAGCACCTCGCCCTCGGTGGCGTCGAACAGCCTGGGGACGAGCCCGAGCAGCGTCGACTTGCCGCTGCCGGTGGAGCCGATCACGGCCGTCGTCTCACCCGGCCGGGCCTCCAGGTCGATGGACTTCAGCACCGGTTCCTCGGCACCCGGATAGCGGAAGCCCGCGCCCCGGATCTCCAGGTGCCCGTGCCGGCGCAGCTCGGTGACCGGCGCCACCGGCGGCACCACGCTGGAGTCGGTCTCCAGAACCTCCTGGATGCGCTCGGCACACACCTCGGCGCGCGGCACCATCATGAACATGAACGTGGCCATCATCACAGACATGACAATCTGCATCAGATAGGCCAGGAACGCGGTCAGATCACCGATCGCCATCCCGCCGCTGTCGATCCGATGGGCACCGAACCACACGACCGCGATCGACGACACGTTCACCACTGTCATGACGATCGGGAACATCAGCGCGAGCATCCGGCCGGTGGCCAGCTGCATCTCGGTCAGCTCGCCGTTGGCCCTCCCGAACCGGCCCTGCTCGTACTCGTCCCGGACGAAGGCGCGGATCACCCGGTTGCCGGTGATCTGCTCGCGCAGCACCCGGTTCACCGTGTCGAGCCGGACCTGCATGGTGCGGAACAGCGGCCGCAGCCGCCGCACGATCAGCGTCACAGAGATGCCGAGCACCGGGACGACCGCGACGAGCACCGCGGACAGCGGCACGTCCAGCCCGAGGGCGAGCACGATACCGCCGACACACATGATGGGCGCCGACACCATCAGGGTGAACGTCATCAGGGCCAGCATCTGGACCTGCTGTACGTCGTTCGTCGTACGGGTGATGAGCGAGGGCGCCCCGAAGTGACCCACCTCACGGGCGGAGAAGGACTGCACCCGGTCGAAGACCGCGCCGCGCACGTCCCGGCCGAGCGCCGAGGCGGTCCGGGCACCGTAGTACACGGCACCGATGTTGCACACGACCTGCGCCAGCGAGATGCCGATCATCAGGGCGCCGAAGGACAGGATGTAACCCGTGTCGCCCTTCACGACACCGTTGTCGATGATGTCGGCGTTCAGCGTGGGCAGGTAGAGGGTGGCGCAGGTCTGCAGGAACTGCAGCGCCACCAGGAAGGCGATGGGTTTCTTATAGGGCCTGAGATAGGTCCGTAGAAGTCGTATGAGCACGCTACGTCTCTCGGAGTCGGCGGTAGGGGCGGGGTGTGCCCCTGCCCCTATCGTTGAACACTCCACCCGCGTTACCTCAAGCGATTAACCCGACCAGCGGCACGCTCACGGGCCGGCGGTCCTCGGCGTTACAGGTGGAAGGCCCCGGGGTGGGTCTGCTCCCGCACCGCCGTGAACTGCTGCCGCACCGCCTGCCCCACCGCCAGTTCGTCGCCCGGCTCCAGCACCTGCGCCGCCGCGCCCTGCCAGGCCGGCGGGGTGCGCGGGTCGCGTCCGCCCTGCGACACCCCGAGCGCCCATGCGGCCTGCCGGGCCGCGCCGATCGCCGCGTAGTCCGCGGGCTGCGGTACGACGACCTGCGTGCCGAACAGCGACGGCGCCGCGGCCTGCACGGCGGACAACTCGGCGGCCGGCCCGAGCAGGAAGATCCGCCGCACCTCCACGCCCCGCCCGCGCAGCACGTCCAGCGCGTCGGCGAGCCCGCACAGCATGCCCTCGAACGCCGCCCGCGCCAGATGCTCGGGCTTCATCGACTCGCGTCGCAGCCCGGCGAGCGTCCCCGCGGTGTGCGGCAGATTCGGCGTCCGCTCGCCCTCCAGATAGGGGAGCAGCACCAGCCCATGGGCCCCCGGCGTGGACTTCATCGCCAGCTCGGACAGGCTCTCCAGGTCCGGCAGCCCGAGGAGTTCGGCGGTGCCGCGCAGGGCCCGCACCGCGTTCAGGGTGGTGACGACCGGCAGGTGCATGCCGGTGGCGTCGGCGAGGGAGGTGATCATCCCGGAGTGGTCGGCGAGCGCCTCCGGGTGCACGGCCATCACGGACCCGGACGCCCCGAGGGACACGACCGCGTCCCCGAGCCCGATCCCGAGGCCGAACGCGGCGGCCATGGTCTCCCCGGTCCCGGCCGAGATCAGCAGCCCCTCCGGCGTCGTACCGGCCGCATCCGCCGGGCCGATCACCTCGGGCAGCATCGTCTGGTGCCCGAGGGCCAGCTCGACCAGGTCGGGCCGGTAGGCGCCGGTGGCCGCGGACCAGTACCCGGTGCCCGAGGCGCCACCACGGTCGGTGGTCCGCCGCACGGGCCGCCCGAGCAGCTGCCAGACCAGCCAGTCATGGGCCTGGAGCAGTACGGCCGTCCGCAGCGCGTTCTCGGGTTCGTTCTTGGCGAGCCAGCGCAGCTTGGTCACGGGCTGCGCGGCCTGCGGCACACACCCCACCGCCTGCGCCCAGGCCTCCCTGCCGCCCAGCGCGTCGACGAGGTCGGCGGCCGCGACCTGCGCCCGCTTGTCGCCGCCGACCAGCGCCGGGCGCACGGTGTTGCCCTGGGCGTCCAGCGGGACCAGCGCGTTCTGCTGCGCGGACACGCCGATGGCCTGCACGCCTTCCAGCAGGCCGCCCCCCGCGGCCTCGCCCAGGGACAGCAGCCAGGCCTGCGGATCCACGTCGCTGGGCCGTCCGCCCCCGCCGTCCCGTGCCTCGACCGGATGCGGGGCATACCCCTGCCTGAGCACGGCGCCCGTGTCCGTGTCGCAGACGACGATGCGAGTGAAATCGGGCGAGCTGTCCAACCCGGCGACTATCCCCATACCGAGAATTTTGCCGTACCGCCGCGCCGGCTTTGGCCGAGGGCGCTCAGGGGGAGGGCTGCGCCCGTCGTTCGGCGGGTGCGGGCCGTGGGAGGGGGCCTCACGAGAGAAGTGCACCTACGTGTTGCTGGTGCCCCAGTCGTCCTCCGCCGTTCCGTTGATGTTGCGTTCCCGCAGGGAGCGGACTCGCTGGGCGACCGAGGCCGGGACGCGGTCGCCGACCTTGTCGCTGACCGTGTGGAAGGCCTTGCCCGCGTACACGCGGCCCTGCTGGGCGGCGGTCTCGGCGGTGTTGCGGACGGCGGGGTTCTGCGCGATCTGCCGAGCGGACTTCTTCAGCTGCTCGTAGCGCTCGCGTCCGGCCCTTGTGCCTAGTACGTAACCGAGGGCCAGTCCGGCGACGAACGTGAGCCGGTAGCGCATGGCTGCCACCCTTTCCTTGCCTAGGTCTCTGGTGCGGCGTCGGCGCCAGGGGATACCGATTGGCGGAGCACCCCCCTGCTTGCGCTAATGTATGTGTCGCAGCGAGCGCCCGCCCACTGGCGAATACCCAGGTAGGCACGTTCGATGCAATCGAGGCGATCCTCCGTAGCTCAATTGGCAGAGCAGCCGGCTGTTAACCGGCAGGTTACTGGTTCGAGTCCAGTCGGGGGAGCTTCGGTCCTCCGTAGCTCAATTGGCAGAGCAGCCGGCTGTTAACCGGCAGGTTACTGGTTCGAGTCCAGTCGGGGGAGCACGCTGAACGAGGGCCCCTCAGGGGTCCTTTTTCATGTCCGCGGGAACCGCCGCGCCTGCGGCGATGTCCTCAAGGCCATGAGCAGCGCGGAAGCCGACCATCCGAAGCAGGAGATCGTATGAGCGGCTATGCTGCGGCAGACGGCGCGCACACATGTACGCGACACGCCGCTATGGGGCGGTAGCTCAGCCGGTTAGAGCAGCGGACTCATAATCCGTCGGCCGTGGGTTCGAGTCCCACCCGCCCCACCAAGCGCAGGTCGGAGAAACGTTCTGACCTGCGCAAACGTTTCTTCGGGTGGCCGGGTTCGGGACTCTGGGGCGACGGATCCACCCCGCTGGCCGTTGCTTCGGTGAACGCATGGGGCTTGGGACGCGTCTGTGCTGACCTGCGGTGATGAAGTGACCGGCGTCCAAGCGGGCGGGGCCTACAGCCAGGCGGCAGGTGGCGTCAGGTCGCTGGCAGAGGCGGAGAGCATCGTTCGGTCGCCTCGGCGCGCGGGCTCGCCTCGTGGGCCGGGCTCACCTCGGCGGTGCGGATCTCGAACCGCAGCGTGTGTGTTCTCGCGCGCTGGGCTGCCGCGGTGCTGGGGGCGCCGCCTCAGCGTTATGCGCGCTTCGGGACCGGCGAAGCTTCCTCGGGCCGTGTCAGTAGTGGTATCGAGCCTGGACGACGATCAACTCCTCGTCGGTCGGCCTGTACACGAGCCGGTGTGTGTCGTCGATTCTCCGGGACCGGTAGCTATGGCACGAGTCTTGATCGGTCCACAAGGCAGCCCCAGTCGAGCCCGACGCGCCTCAGCTCGGGATGGGCACCGAGAGCATCGCTTGCGGCCCCTCATGGGGGGATGGCTGAGATCTTCGGGACTCCCCGACCCGCCTTCCGCGGTTGCATACCGGTGTGGCACCGGAAGTGGTGGGGTTCGGCGAGGACGATGTGAGGGCGCTGGCCGGGACTCGGTCCTTCGAGCGAGGGCTGGGGTACCTGGACGCGGTGAGCGGGCTGGAGGTGGGGGAGGGCTCGGTCACCGCGGTGGTGCACGGTACGGATGTCTACGAGGTGCAGCTCACCCTCGGCGGTGACGGGCTCTCGGGGTGGTGCGACTGCCCGTACGGGCAGGAGGGCAACTTCTGCAAGCACTGTGTGGCGGTCGGGCTGACCGTGCTGCGGCGGGCGAAGACCATCCCGCACCAGCGAGCCGCGGCACGGGCGCGGACTTCCGGCTTGGAGGCGTGGCTTTCGGCGCTGTCACGTGACGAACTCCTGGCGCTGGTGCGGGAGCAGGTTGCCGAGGACCGGGAGCTGCGTCGGCGCTTGGAGCTGCGGGCCGCCGCTGCTCGTTCCGACCTCGGTACGGTCCGGGAGCGGATCATGGTCCTGATCGATCCACGGCCGTTCGCCCGGTACGGGTACGTCGAGTACGCGGATGCCGCGGGGTATGGGCGACAGGTGGCCGAGGCGGCGGCCGCGCTGCGCGCCCTGACCACCGACGGGCAGGCGGCGCAGGCGGTCGGTCTGGCCGAGGAGGCGATCCGGGTGCTGGGGAAGGACTACGGGGACATCGACGACTCCGACGGGGTGGTCGGGCAGGCCGCCGCCGCGGTGGCCGAGGCCCATCTGGAGGCCTGTCGAGTCGCCCGACCCGATCCGAAGCGGCTGGCAGAGTGGCTGGCCGGCACGGTGCTCGACGACAGCAATGACGTGACGGACCTGGATCCGCTCGACTACGCCGACGTCCTGGGCTCGAGCGGACTGGCCCGCATGCGGCAGCTGGCGAACGAGGCATTCCGGAGCGGGCCGTCCGGCTGGGCGGCGCGGTACCTGATGGAACGCCTGGTCAAGGCGGAAGGCGAGGTCGACGCGCTGGTCGCGCTGCACGCGCAGGACCTCGACCCGTCCGGTGCCACACATCTGCTCATCGCCGAGGAACTGGAATCGGCAGGCCGCGCGGACGAGGCGCTCGCCTGGGCGGAGCGGGGGCTGCGGGACTGCGCCACCGAGACGTACATCGACGGCCGTCTGGTCGACTACGTGTGCGTGCGGTACGCGAAGGCGGGGCGGGCGGCCGACGCGGTCGCGGTGCGCCGGGACCGGTTCCGTCACGAGCGGTCCCTGGCCGCCTACCGGCAGCTGCGTTCCGCCGCCCGGGCTGCGGACTGCTGGGAGGCCGAGCGCGCGGCGGCGCTGGCCACCTTGGAGGAGGACGCCCGTCGTGAGCAGGGCGGCCGATACGGCGGGCCGGTGCTGATCGACGCGTTGCTCGACGACGGCGACCTGGACGCCGCCTGGCGTGAGGCGGCCGGCCGCGCGGACGACCGGCAGTGGGAGCGACTCGCCGACCTGTCGCGCGAGATGTGCCCGGCCGAGGCGCTCGGCGTGTACCTGCGGCTGGTCGAGCGATCGAAGGAGCCGACCGGCGACCGCGCCTACGAGCACCTGGCACGGCTGCTGCTGGGTGCACGTGAGTGCCATCGTGCCCTGGGGACCGAGGACCCGTTCACCGCATATCTCGCCGGCCTGCGGACGGAACTGAAACGCAGGCGCAAGCTGATGACCATCCTCGACCGGTACGGGCTGTGAAGCGGGTGCGGTCCCGGCGCCCGCTCACTGCGTGCCGGACGGCGCTTCTGATTCCCTGAGGCCGATCATGCGTACGGGCTGTCCGGTCGCACGGGCGATCGCCTCGAAGTCACGGTCGTGGTGGAGCAGTGTTCACGCCCGGACACCACCCGGCCCGACCAGCCCACACCCCTTGCCGGGGACCTTGAAGGCGGCGTCCACCCGCGTCGGGGCCGGAGCCGGTGCGCCGGCTCCCCCGGGCAGATCGCGGTCACCGGGTGGCATCCGGCCGCTGCGCAGGGTGGCGACGTGTCAGGCCGGCGCCATACCCTGGGCACAGGGCGGCGAAGCCCGACCACCCCGCTCCGACGAGGAGTTGGGGAGGCCGCGGCCGAGACGGGGGGACGTTTGTACAGCGAAGGAAATGGCGGTCACACGCCAGGACTCGAGCGTGAGCTGGTTGATCAGATGTGCGCGGTGACGGGACTCGATGCACCGGAGGGGCGCGATCTCTTGATCAGTATGCTGGCGAGCCGGTTACCCGAGTTAGGCGACATCCGGCGGCACGGCCGGACGCGGCTCGAGATGCTGGAGATCGTCCGCGCATGCCTGCAGGAGCCTCGCGGGCTGCCCGAGCTGCTCGCCACCCTGCACGACTACGCGCCCCATTCGCCTCCCGTGCTCAGGATGCGGGAACTCGTCGTCGCCTCCCCGGTGCTGGCGGTCCTGTCCGAAGCCGAGTTACGGGAGGCGCACTCGCTGTTGGCCCGTGTCCGTCATCTCGACGTGCGGGGTGTGCTGTACGCGGCGGCCGGTGACCTGACGCTCCGGGACCAGCGGGTGTCCACCCTTGGGGAGGCCTTCGACCTCCTCGCCGGGGTCAACGCCCGCGCCGACGGCCTGCTCCCCGTGATGGCACTGGTCGAGCACGTGCTCGCGGCGCTCGAGGAGTCCGACGTCCACCGGCCCGTCGCCGACGGCCTGCGCGACTGGAACGACGCCCAGGCCGCCAAGCTCGGCCTGGGTGCGCAGCTCAAGGCGTTGCGCGCGGAGATCGCTCAGGGCCCGGCGGCACAACCGGCTCCCGCCTGCCTCGTTATCCAGCTGAGCAGACACGGGATGAGCCCGGACCGGTATCTGCTGTCGTACTGGCATCAGATACGTCCGGGCCCCTGGCGGCCGGAGCGGGGAGAGGACCAGATCGTGGCCCTGAGCGACGTGGAGGCCACCGTCGAGCGGCTGGTCGTCCGCGCCGAGAAGGAGTGGGCCGGCCGCCCCGGCCGGCCGGTGCTGGAGTTCGTCCTGCCCTTCCATCTGCTGAACCAACCGATGGAGTGGCTGCCGATGGCCTCGCAGTCCCCCTCCGCGACCGCCCTGTGCCTGAGTTATCCGGTGGTGCTCCGCAGCCTTGAGCGCATGCGGGCCCGAGAGTTCCACCGGCGGTGGCACAACCGCTGGCAGCAGATGATGGACGACGCCGGCATCGTCTGCCACTGGGACACCACCGGCCGGCGCGGCCACGACCCCGTCCAGTGGACCAGCAGGCTGACCGCCGACGAGCGGCTGGTCTCCGTCGCGCTCAACGCGCCTCCGCTGCCGGGACCCGGCGGCAGCCAGGCCTCGCTGGAGGCCGCCCTGCGCGCCGGGGTGCCCCTGGCGGTCTGGGACCGCCGGCCGACGCCACCGGGTGAGTTCAAGAGACGGGTCAAAAAGCTGATCAAAGGAAAGGCCATCGAACTGCCGGAGCGAGTCCAGAAGTTGCGGAACGAGGCGGCCACCGCCGCCGCGTCGCAACGGGATGCGCACGCAGGCCGCCATCTCGCGGTTCTCTTCGACGACCCGAACCGCATCGTCGACTGGTCATCCCCAGGGACGGACCCCGGGAGCGCGCGTGGCGGACACAACGCCGAGGGGGATTCATGAGCGGTGTCCATCACCCGGTCCACAGCACCGGGAAGGGAGGGCCCGTCAGCAGCCGCAGCTGGTGGATCTACCGAGGCACCGGGCAGCCGTTGACCGACATCCGCCTCGCCGACATACTGCCCCCGCCGCCGGCCTGGAGGAACTTCGACGGCGGCCCGGTTCTGCCGCCCGTGCCCGCCGAGAGCTCCGAGACCGACCGCCGGCTCGGTGCCCTGGGCCGCGCCACCCCCCGGCAGAACACGCATGACATCGACATGATCAACACGGCCCTGCTGCTGCGCCGTCCGCTACTCGTGACGGGCCGGCCCGGCATCGGCAAGTCGACGCTGGCCTACCTCGTCGCGCGCGAGCTGGGCCTCGGCCGCGTACTGCACTGGGGAATCACCTCCCGGAGCACCCTGCGCTCCGGTCTGTACGAGTACGACGCCATCGGCCGGGCCCAGGCCTCCCTCGGGCGTGGCCCGGCCGGTGCCCCGATGCCGCCCGGAGTACCGGGCACCCCCGGCGGCACAGCCGAGCCGGCCGCGGACGGCGGCAGCGGCGGGGGACCACGGATCGGGGACTTCGTGCGGCTGGGCCCCCTGGGCACCGCGCTCCTGCCGTACGAGCTGCCCCGCGTTCTGCTCATCGACGAGCTGGACAAGAGCGACATCGATCTGCCCAGTGACCTCCTGCACGTGCTGGAGAACGGCTCGTATGACATCCCGGAGCTGGTCCGCGCCCGTCAGTGGGAGAGGCACGCGCAGGTGTTCACGGACGACCCGGACGGCACGGTCACCGTGACCGACGGCCGGGTACGGTGCCGGGCCTTCCCGTTCGTCGTCATCACCAGCAACGGAGAACGGCAGTTCCCGCCGGCCTTCCTCCGCCGCTGCGTCAGGCTGAATGTCTCACCGCCGCGCGAGGAACAGCTCGCCGCGATGATCGCGGCCCACTTCCGGGACCAGGACGGCCGGCACGACGCCCTGATCCGCGCGTTCGTGGAGCGCAGCCGGGAGAACGGGGGACTGGCCACGGACCAGTTGCTGAACGCCGTCTTCCTGCGGACGGCCGGCGTCCGTGAGGAAGACGAGTCCTGGGAAGCGCTGCTGGACGCTCTGTGGCGTGAACTGTCGGGGGCGCCCTGATGGGTGAGGACCCGCGTCCGTACCCGGAACCCTTCGAGCTGGCGGAGGCGCTGTGGCTGCACGCGTACCAGACGATGGCGGCCCGGCTGCCCTCGTCCGCCCGTCCGCCACAGCCCCGGCCGCCGACGCTGTCAGGGCTCTCCGGACCGCTTGAAGCGCCAGGGTGGTTCCCGACGGGCGCGGCCGTGCCCGACGACGTGCCCGGCGCGACGGCAGACCACGCGGGGACGGACCAAACGGGGGCCGACCGCGCGGCAGCCGGAACGGCGGACCGCGCGACGGACGAGGGGGCCGGTGACGCGCGGCCGGAGCCGTCACCGCCGGGCGGCCCGGCCCGGGTGCCGTTGCGGCTGCTGTCCGCGGCATCGGCGGTGTCCGTGCCCGGGCCCGAGCGGGAGTTCCAGGTCGCGTACCTCCGGGCCGAGGAGGCCGCGCCAGGGCCGGATCTGCGCGACGCGCCGGAGATCAGCCGCCGGCTGCGGCCGCTGAAACAGTTGGTGCCCTCGGCGTTCGACATCGAACTGGACGAGGAGGCCACCGCCGAGCACGCCGCCGAGGACGGCCTCTGGCTGCCCTACATCCGGTCGGCGGACGAACGCCGCTTCGATCTGGTGCTGGTGGTGGACGATCACCCGACCATGGTGATCTGGCAGCAGACGATCACGGAGTTCACCGCCGTGGCGGAGCAGCTGGGGGCCTTCCGTGATGTGCGGGTGCGCCGGCTGGGCCCGCGCGAGGGCCACGAGGACGGGGAAGCGGTGCTGCTCGGCCCGTACGGGGACGACGACCCCATCGGTGTGCCCGGCGAGCTGGTGGACCAGACGGGCCGCCGGATCATCCTGGTACTCACCGACGGCCTGGGGCCGTTGTGGCGGACCGGGGCCGGCCGGAGGGCGTTGCAGCTATGGTCGGCGGCCGGGCCGGTGGCGGTGGTGCATCTGCTGTCCCAGCGGGACTGGCACCGCACCGCCCTGGTGCCCCGTCGGGTGCGGCTGCACAGCCCGCGCGTGGGGGCCCGCAACACCGAACTGTCCGTGGACTTCCCGGCGGAGCAGCGCGACCCGTTCGACCCGCCACCCGACAAGTGGACGGTGGCCGTCCCCGTGCTGGAGCTGGACGCCGACTGGCTGGGCCGGTGGGCCGGTCTCGTGGCCGGTGAGGAGTCCGGCTGGGTCGACGCCTCCGTGCTGCTGCTGGGCGTTGCGGACCGGCCCGGACCGGATGTCTCCGAGCCCCCGTTCACACCTCCGGCGCCCTCGGTGCGGGAGCGCATCCGGCGCTTTCGCAGCCACGCCACACCCACCGCTTTCCGGCTGGCCACCCATCTGGCCGCCGCGATCCTCGAACCCCGCCTGGTGCGGGACGTACAGCGCAAGCTGGTGCCGGAAGCCCAACCGGTTCATCTCGCCGAGCTGTTCCTGAGCGGTCTGCTCGAGCAGACGCCGCCCGGCGAACCGCAGGGTGACGACTCCCGCATCCCCCTGGACTTCGTCGACGGCGCGCGCGAGGAGTTGCTGTCCGCCGCCATGCGCGCGGACACCGCCCGGGTGGTGAGTTCGGTGTCCGATTTCTACGGTGACCGTTTCGAGGCGGCCCGTCGGTTGCACGGCGCACTGCTCGCCCCGGAAGAGGTGCCTGATCCTCCGGTGACGGCGGAGAGCCTGCCGTTCGTGCGCGTGGAACTGGCCGTTCTCCGTGCCCTCTCAGGGCCTTACCTGCTCCGCGCCCGACGGATCAGCGCAGCTCTGGAAGGGGCTCTGCCTGGAGCGTCGATCACGCGGAACAAGGAGCGGATAGTCCACGATGTCAGTAATGAACACATAAATTCCGACACGGACGGCCTGAACATGACCGACACCACTGCCCATCAGCATCAGCGTGAAGACGGGTCCACCCCGAACAGGACCCCGGTCAAGGGGATCCCGGTCCCGAACTCCGACGGGCGGCCGGGCGCGGAGTCCTCATCTCATGGCACACAGGTCCCGGGCCCGGCCGCACAGCGATCCTCCCAGCTCCAGCCGCGCACCTCCGTGCCTGCCGTCTGGGGCAACATCCCCCCGAACAACCCCAATTTCGTCGGACGGGAGGATCTGCTCGCGCAAGTACGGGAGCAGCTGGTGACCGGCGACACCTCTGCCGTGCTGCCGCACGCCCTGCACGGCATGGGCGGTGTCGGAAAGTCGCAGATCGCCATCGAATACGTGTACCGGTATGCGTCCGAGTACGACGTCGTGTGGTGGATCCCGTCCGAACAGCCCACGATGATCCTCACCGCCCTCACCGAACTCGCCCACCAGCTCGGCCTGAACGTGAGCAGCGAAGCCAACCGGGCCGTCCCCGCGGTCCGCGAGGCACTGCGCCGCGGCCATCCGTACGACCGATGGCTCCTGGTGTTCGACAACGCGGAGAACGTCGAGGCCGTACGTCCCTACTTCCCGACCGGCGGCACCGGGAAGATCCTCATCACCTCCCGCAACCAGGAGTGGGACCGGGTGGCCAGGACGCTGTCCGTCGACGTCTTCACCCGCGAGGAGAGCAAGGCACTGCTCCGCCGCCGTGCCCGCGACCTGAGCGACGGCGACGCCGACCGGCTCGCCGAGGCCCTGGGCGACCTGCCGCTCGCCATCGAGCAGGCGGCGGCCTGGCAGGCGGTCACCGGGATGTCCGTGCCGGAGTACCTGCGGCTGATCAACGAGAAGATCGCCGAGCTGATGCTCGAACTCGTTCCCTCGCCGGACTATCCCATGTCGGTGGCCGCGGCCTGGGACGTCTCGCTGCGCCAGCTCGAGCAGCGCAACCCCACGGCGCTCCAGCTCCTCCAGGTCTCCTCCTTCTTCGCTCCCGAGCCGATCTCCCGGAGCCTGTTCAACAACGCGCGGAGCACCACCATCGCCCCCGAACTGGACGCGGCTCTGCGCGACCCGATCAAACTCGGCCGGGCCATCCGCGAGATCAACGTCTACGCCCTGGCCCGTATCGAGCACCGGCACGACACCATCCAGCTGCACCGTCTCGTCCAGGCGGTGCTGGTCAACCGCATGTCCCCGCAGCAGCAGGCGGACATGCGGCACGGTGCGCACCTGCTCCTCGCCGACGCAAACCCCAACAGCCCCGGCTCGCGGGAACTCTGGCCGCGGTACCAGGCGCTGCTGCCGCACGTGGTGGTGTCACGGGCCGTGGAATGCGAGTCGCCCTGGGTGCGCTGCCTGGTACGAGGCATCGTGGAGTTCCTCTACATCTGGGGCGACCACGACGGCGCGGCGTCGATGGCCCGCGAGGCACTGGAGATCTGGACCGAGAAGTACGGCGCCGAGGACCAGCAGACGCTGGAGATGGCCAAGTGGCTGGCCTTCATCCTGCGCGTGCTCGGTGAGTACCGCGAAGCCGCCGAGATGATGCAGCGCACCGCCGACATCTACATCCGGATCGCGGGCGAGGACGACGAGGGCACCCTCGACGCCCTCATCCAGCTGTGCAGCGGCCTGCGGTTGAGGGCAGAGATGGCGCGGGCGCTGGACATCAACCGGTCGGTCTACGAACGCTCACTGCGGGCCTTCGGGGAGGACGACCCGGCCACGCTCCGCGCGGCCCACAGCCTGGGCGTCGGCCTGCGGCTGATGGGCCTGTACAAGGAGGCACGGGAATACGACACGGAGACGGCCCGGCTGCGCGCTCTCACGCTCGGCGAGAACCACCTCGACACCCTGAGCACCCTCAGCGGACTGTCCATCGACATGCGCGAGAGCGGCGACTACCCGGGAGCCGTCGTCCATCAGGAGGACGTCTACGCCCGCTATGTCGACAACTACGGCGAGGACAACCCCGCCAGCGTCAGCTGCGCCCGCGTTCTGGCGGTGTGCCGCCGGCGCGCGGGGGACCACGACGGGGCGCTGCGACTCGGGGAACTGGCGTTGTCGAAGTTCGAGAGCCGCTACGGCGCCGACCACCCGGACGCCGTCGCCTGCGCGGCCAACCTGGTCAACGACCTCCGGCAGGACGGCCAGTTGAGGCGCTCCCGGGAACTGGGCGAGGCCACCATCGCCCGCTACGCGGCGAAGCTCGGCAGCGCCCATCCCTACACCTTGTCGGCCCGTACGAACGTGGCCATCACCCTGCGCCATCTGGGAGACCTCGACGCCGCCGGGGAACACCTCGCCGCGGCGCTGCCGGGCCTGCGCGAGTCGCTGGGCGACGAGCACATCCTCACCCTGACCACCGTCATCGGTATGGCCACCCAGCACAGCGCCCACGAGCGTCATGCGGAAGCCCTGGAACTGGACCGGCAGGCCCTGGAGGTCCTGACCCGGAACCACGGCGAGGACCACCCGACCACTCTCGCCTGCGCCAACAACGTGGTCCTCGACCTGCGCGCGCTGGGCCGCGAGGACGAGGCCACGGCTTTGCACACCGAGACCCTGATGCGCTTCCGCCGCACGCTCGGCGAAAGCCACCCGGCGACCGCCGCCGCCGCCAGCAGCCAGCGGGCCGAGGTCGACATCGCCCCGGTGCCCTTCTAGCTCCTCCGGCCGGCCGGAAGCCTCTCCGGCCGGCTCGACACGGCAGTGGCGCTACGGCTGGGGTGCCGGTTCGGCGTCGGCGGTGGGGGGCTGGCCCGGATCCGGTCCGGGCCGGATGTCCGGCGCCGCCTTCTGCGCACCGGTCCGGATGCCGGTATGTCCGGCCGGTGATGTGCCGGCCGGACGGCGCAGCAGCGCGAGCAACGGTCCGGTGGCCGCTGTGGTGAGGAGCGCCATGACGACCAGCAGCGCGTAGAGCCGCTCGCCGATCACCCCGGCCCGCAAGCCGACGTTCAGGACGATGAGTTCGGTCAGCCCGCGGGTGTTGAGCAGCACGCCGATCACCAGCGAATCACGCCAGGGCACGCGGGCGACGCGGGCCGACAGCGAGCCGGCGGCCACCTTCCCCACGATCGCGGCGGCACATATCACCACCAGGAGCAGCAGGTCGGACATGCGCAGTCCGCCGAGCTCGACCGCCATCCCGGAGAGCGTGAAGAACACCGGCAGCAACAGGCCGCCGGTCTCCTGGAGCGGGCGCAACAACTGGTTGTCCGGAACACCGTCGCGCTGGCGGGGCATGATGATCCCGGCCAGTAGGGCGCCGAAGATCACATGCAGCCCGAGCGCGCTGGTGGCACCGGCCGATCCGAGCGCCACGGCGACGGCGACGGGGACATGATTGGCCATCAGGGCGCCGGGTCGGTGAGTCCACCACACCAGCAGGGGCCGTACGGCGAAGAGCATCACCAGCATGTACACGGCCAGCAGCGCCACCCTGACGGTCCAGGTCTGCGCCGAGCCGTGCGCACCACCCACCAGCACCACGGCCAGCACCGGCCAGCTCAGCGCGTCGATGACACCGGCGGAGGCCATGGCGATCGTGCCCGGCCTGCTGCCGGCCAGCCCCTGGTCCCTGATGATGCTGGCCAGCACGGGAACCGCCGTGATGGACAGGGCGACCGCCATATAGAGGGTTAATGTGGCATCGACCGGATGCCCGCCGTTGGCGGAGGTGAATCCGCCGGGGAAGAGCAGGACGACTCCGGCGCCCATCAGCATGGGAATCGCGAACCCGCCCAGGGAGACGGCGGTCACCGCACCTTGACCGCGCAGTAGACGCAGGTCCAGTTCATAGCCGACCGCGAAGAGAAAGAACACCAGCGCCACTTGTGCCAGGGCGGTCAGAATGGGCTGGATCTGCTCCGGGAAGAGGGTTTCGTAAACCCGCCCCGGTGCCAGACCCAGCAGGCTGGGACCGAGTGCGATGCCTGCGAATAACTGCCCGATCACCGACGGCTGACCGAGCTTGCGGGCCGCCGCGCCCAGGGCGTGGGAGGCCGCGATCACCACCGCGAGAGCCGCGACGACGTGCGTGACCAAGGAGTCGGTGCTCACCGGCAGCCCCCTTCCGGCACGTGCCGCCCACTGTGGCACTGTCTGTACGGAGTGTAGCCGGGCCTTCGGTGGACAGCCTATTGTTGAGTGCACTTGGTATATGCCGCCATGAGCGGGGGGTCAGCGGTGACGACGGTGTTATTCGTACACGGCACGGGAGTACGCGAGCCAGGATTGAGCGAAACTCTGGAACGCATAAAGGAGGGTTTCCGGCCGTTACGGCCTGAAATCCGCATAACTTCCTGCTATTGGGCGGGAACCGCAGGATCGGTGCTTCATTCGAACGGTATCTCCGTACCGGGGTACGCGACCCGGCGTGGCATACCGGAAGCGGGCGCTCCCGATACGGGGGACGACGAACTCGACACGGACATCGAGTTCTGGGGGCTTCTTTATCTCGACCCGCTGCTCGAACTGCGCCTGCTCACCACGGAAACCACCGCCCGGGCCGAACTGGCACCGGGTACGCGGCCGCCGGGCGAGGCCCTCTCCACGGCGGCCCTGGCGCTCACCCGGGACGCCCACCTGCGCCGGCTGCTGGACGCCGCGGGGATCGGGGAGGACTTCCCCGCCGCCGTGGCCGCCGTACTCACCGCACCCGACTGCCGGCGCTTCCTGCGTGCTCCCGCCGCGGATGACGAGGCGGACGCGCTGGCCAGAGCGTTCGTGGCCGAGTCGGTACGCCGGCGGGCCGGGAGGGAGGGACCGGCACCGGCCTTCGACGGCACGGCCCGCGACGAGGCGGTCGCCCGGATCGTCGCGCTGCTCCCCGGGACCGCCCCCGGTGCGGACGCGCCCGGAACGCACCGCGGCCCGGTGACCCGCCGGGTCAAGCGGCTGGCCGGACGGCTGGCGCTCGGGCTGGCCTCCGCCCAGGCGGTGAAACGGCGCTCCGCACTCACCGACGCGGCCCATCCGGCGGCCGGTGACGTGCTGCTCTACCTGGCCCGGGGCGCCGCGATCCGCGAGGCCGTCACAAAGGCGGTGAGGACGGCCGAACCGCCGGTCGTCCTGCTCGCGCACAGCCTCGGCGGCATCGCCTCGCTGGACCTGCTGGTGCTGCGCCCGCTGCCGGAGGTCACGCTGCTGGTGACCGTCGGCTCGCAGGCGCCGTTCCTGTACGAGCTGGGCGCGCTGCCCAGCCTGGAACACGGCACCCCGCTGCCCGCGCACGTACCGCGCTGGCTGAACGTGTACGACCGGCGGGACCTGCTCAGTTATGTCGGCGCCGGGGTCTTCCCCGGCCGGGTCCACGACATCGCCGTCGACGGCCGGCAGCCCTTCCCCCTCTCCCACAGCGCCTACTGGAGCAATCCGGAGCTGTACCGCCTCCTCGCGGAGGAGCTGCCGTGACCGCCGCCGCCCGCCCGGACCGTACATACGCCGTCGTCGTCGGCGTGGAACGGTATGCCGCCGGGCCGTCCTGGGACCTGTCGGGCCCCGCCGCCGATGCCCGCCGCTTCACCTCCTGGCTGCGCGGGTGCGGAGTGCCCGCGGCCCATATCTTCCTGCTGCTCGATCCGCTGCCCGGAGCCGGCGGACCGGAGGTCGACGTCACCGCGGGCGCCGCCGGGCGGGAGGCGGTGCAGGAGGTGCTGACGCGCCGGCTGCCCACGCTGGACGGCGATCTGCTCTGGGTGTTCTGGGGCGGCCATGGCGTCACCGACCCGCAGGGCCACCGCAGGCTCTTCTACGCCGACGCCGCCGACGACGACAAGCGGAACCTGGACCTGGACGCCTGGCTGAACGCCTTCACCACCGATCTGCTGCCCGGTTTCCGGCGCCAGATCTGGCTGGTGGACTCCTGCCAGACCTTCGTCGAGGACCTCGGCTTCGCCCGCTCGCTGCCCGCCGAACTCCCCCCGGGCGGCGACCGGCTGCCGGGCCGGGAACAGTTCGTCCTGCTGGCCTCCGGCCCGGGGCAGCGGGCGGTCAACGACCCCACGCGGCAGACCGGGGCGTTCTCCCGGGCCGCGCTCGCCGCCCTGGCCGCCGCGGACGGCGCGGACTGGCCACCCGGCATGAGCGCGGTCGCGGAGACCGTGATCGGGCAGTTCACCGAGGGAGCCCAGCGGCCCACCTCCCTCTGGTACCGGTCCTGGACCAGCGACGTACGCCACCTGACCTTCCCCGCCGCACGGCGCCGGGAGGAAGCGGTGCCGGACGCGGCCCTGAGCGAGCTGATCAACCTTCTGGCGGGGTGGCCCGGCATGACGGACCGGGACCAGCGTCAGCTCGTGCTCGGCATGCTGCCCGCCGACCTGTCCGGCGCCGTTCCCCGGCTGGGGGCGCCGCGTCCCGACATCATCAGCATCGTCCGTACCTGCCGCCGCTATCCGGGGGGTCTGGCCGCCCTGGTCGAGGCGGTCGCCCTGGTCGAGCCGGGCTCGCCGGAGCAACGAGAGCTGAAGGACTGGGCGGCCCGCTGGCTGACGCCGGAACCGGGCGCCTGACCGGCTGATCACGCTCTTCCCGAACACTTCCGCGATGCGTCATCATGAAGTCATCGGGATGCAGGACGTTGTCAGGGGGATGTCGCATGGATACGTCCGCGGAGTTCATGGGATCCGAACTGGTCGATCTCAGCGACATCCCACTCTCCACCCTTCGGTCGCAGAACCCGGATGTCTACGCGCGCTCACTGACCAGGTTGCTGCGTCAGGTCGAGCGGCCACGGGTCAACTTCTCCGGTGGCGATACGCAACCCGGACGGGCTGACTGACCGTTCCCCGGGGAGGAGACCCGTGCACACAGACGGACGTTCCGGCCCCGCCCGTGCCGCGCACCACCTCGTACCCTCGGCGTATTTCCGCGACCTGGCCGCGGGCCGGGGCGGTCCCGAGACGATCCGTTTCCTGCGGACGACCGAGTACAGCAGGCGGCTTCTGCTGCTGAGAACCCTGCTCGACACCATCGCCGCGACCCCCGGCGCGCTGGGCCCGCTGCCACCCGTGGACAGCGCGTGGGACATCCTCACGGCGGTCCAGGAGCATGCTCCGGACGACTTTCAGGACCTGCTGCTCCACCCCCAGATCGGCATCTGGCTGGGGCACGGTCTGCGGCGGCTGTCCCGCACGGCCTGGGGCGACGGGCCACTGTGGACCGACCTCGGCCATCTGTACGCGGTGTGCTCCGTCGCCGCGCTGCGAGCGGGGCTGCCGTTGCGCACCACCGTGCCGTTGCGTGACGGCGCCGCGATGTTCCCCACCCTGGGCCTGGCCCGCTTATCGGGCCGCCCGCGCTGGGGGACGGCGGAGGTGGTGGTGGAGGCGGGCCGGCTGCGGGTCGACCCGTACGGCGCACGCGTGGGCCCGCCCGAGCCGCCCGGGGCGCCCGACGGCGACGCTCCGGGATGGCAGGCACTGCGCAGGCTGCGGGCGGATGCGGCGGGGCGGCCGGCAAGGGTCTGGCTGGACGATATCGACCCCTACCGGGACCTCGGTGAACCTCTGCCCGCGGAACGCCTCGACAAGGAGGAGATCGCCCGCTGGCGGGAGCGGTTCGGCCACGCGATGACCCTGCTCACCCGCAGCGACCCATGCATGGCCGCCGCCGTCGCGGAGGGACTGCGCACCGTCACACCGGTACGACCGGCCAAGACCGGGGTGGTCGTCAGCGCCTCCTCCGGCGACGCCTTCGGCGGCATGCTGACGTCACTGCCGCCGGATCCGGCCACCTTGGCGGTCACCGTGGTCCACGAGTTCCAGCACACCAAACTGGGCGGGCTGCTCCACCTCCTGACGCTGGAGCAGGACGGCGGAGCCGAACGGCACTACGCCCCCTGGCGGGACGATCCCCGTCCCCTGAGCGGCCTGCTCCAAGGGGCGTACGCGTTCCTGGGCATCACCGACTTCTGGTGCAGGTACCTGGACCAGGCGCCGCGGGCCGAACGGCCGGTGGCCCAGTTCGAGTTCGCCCTGCACAGGCGGCAGACCCAGGACGCCGTCCGCACCCTCGGTGCCGATCCCGCGCTGACCGCCCACGGACGCCGCTTTCTGCGGGGCATGGCGGCGCGGCTGCCCTCCTGGTGGGCGGACGGCCGGATCCGGCCGGACATCACCGCACTCGCCGAATTCGCCGCCACCGATCACCGCACCGGCTGGCGGATCCGGCACCTGACCCCCGCCCCGGACGACGTCCGTGCCCTGGCGAGGGCTTTTGCCGCCGGTGCTCCGGCCGACTGCCACATCGCCGAGTCCTCGGTCGTCCCGGACCCCGCCGCGTCCTGGTCCCACGCCCGTACCGGCCTGATCCGGCAGAGTCTCGGCGGACCGCCCGACGGCCGCCGGCTGGAGCCGTCCGCTGCCGACCGTGCCCTCGTCACCGGGGACCCCGCCGCCTCGGACGCATACGCCCGCCTCCTGGCCGACGACCCGGAAGCCCCCGAGCCCTGGACCGGCCTCATCCTCGCCCTCGCCGCCGGTGACCCGGCCGCCGGCCCACTGCTCCGGCGGCCCGAGTTGCCCCACGCGATCCACCGCGAGCTGCGCGTCACCGGCACGGCCGCCGACCCACGGGACGTCGCCCGCTGGCTCGCCGCGGGCATGTCCCGGCGAGACCGCGGGCGCTGATCACGCCCGCTCGGCCCCCACCGGAGTGCCCGGCTGCCCCAACTCCGCTCGCACCGGGGACCTTTGGGGCACACACGCACAGGCTGGGGCGGGCCGGAGCCTGCCATCACGGGCCGTCATCGATCTTTCACAGGTTCCGGGCCGAGAGCGTCGAACACATTGCTGGTTTGCCGATAAGCTCGGGCGAGACCGGAAACGGCCACCGGGCGTCGCGGATGTGACGCAGGACGACAGGACCGCGTACCCGGAGGACACTGTGCCCGCCGCCCTCCCTGCCTTATCCGGCAGGCCCGTTCACCTCGGCCGTATCCGCGTCGTGGTGGCCACCGGCGTCGTAGCCGGCACAACCGCTGTGCACACCTCCCCCTTCGTGACCGCCGGTCAGAGCCTCGCCGCGGTTCCACCCCCCGGCGTCACCCGCCAGATCGCGGGTCCGCGAGGTTTACGGGCTTACGCCTGTCATGCCCGCATCCAGAACGATGCCGTGGCGGCAGCCGGTGGCACCACCTCGTCCGGTCGTGGCACCCGGCGTCGGCCGGTTCGCGAGCCGGACACCTTGGAGAGGACTTGATGACCGATCTGATACTGGCCGCCAGTACCGTGGTCGCTCTGGCGGCCGCGGGGACCACCTGGCACTTCCAGCGCTCGTACCGACGCGAGCGAAGCAGGGCCGACCAGTTCCAGGGCCGGGCCGAGCAGCTCACCCAGCAGCTGCGTGCCGCGGAGTACGTCCTGGGGCAACTGGCCGCGAGCGTACCCGCGTTGGGTACCGCCGCCCGGCCCGGCGAGCACCGCGGCGGCGACCTCGCCCTGCCCCCGCCACTGGCGCGTACCGCCCTCGCCGACCGGCTCCGCGACCTCACCGGCCAGGTGACCGCCACCGTGACGCGGGTGCGGGAGACCACGCGGGCCTCGGCCGACCAGGAGATCGCGAAGGCGCGCCGGCAGTCGCAGGAGGCCACCCGGGCCGCCGTGCGCAGTTTCGCGTCCAACGTGGTGGCCCGGGCGTCCAGGCTGAGCCGGGAGATCAGCCAGGGCGTGCGCTCCCACCAGGACGACGAGGCGTACGCGACCCTGGTGCACATCGACCACATCGCGCAGCAGATGCTGCTCACCGCGCAGGGCTACGCGGTCCTGGCCGGCGACAAGCTCTCCCGGCGTTGGCCACGCACCTCCCTGACCGATGTGATCCGCGCGGCGATGGGCCGGATCGAGGGCTACCAGCGGGTGGAGCACCACGAGTTGGACACCGTCGCGGTGCAGAGCCGGGCGGTCGAAGCCGTCGTGCACACCTTGGCGTTGCTGCTGGACAACGCCCTGCGGTACTCGCCGCCGGCCGCGCGGGTGCATGTCTCCGTCGAGGAAGGCCATCACGCCTGCTTCCTGATCGTCGACGACGCCGGCCTGCGGATGGACGACGAGCGGCTGCTGTGGGCCAGCGACATCATGTCCGGCAAACAGCGCGACGACATCACACAACTCGGCGCACACCCGCAGACGGGCCTGCGGGTCGCCTCGCTGCTCGCCGAGAACTACGGCTTCCGGGTCGAGCTGACCGCGCCGAACATCTACCAGGGGACACGGGCCGTACTGGTGCTGCCGAAGAGCCTCCTGGTCTTCCCCGCCGCCGTGTCCGGGCCCGCCGCCGTGTCCGGGCCCGCCGCCGTGTCCGGGCCGGCCGCCGTGTCCGGGCCGGCGGCCTTGCCGGCCGCGCGGGAAGCCGCCGCCCCGGTGCCTGCCGTGACCACCGCGAGCGGCCTGACCGTCCGTCAACGCCCGGCCAGGATGCGCAACACGCCCCCGTCGCCGCCCGAGGCACCGGTCGTGCCGGGCCGGCCGAGCGTCGCCGCCGCCTGGGCGGCGGGCACCCGCCGGGGACGCCAGACCCAGGAAAACAACGGACCCATCGAAGGACACTGACCATGCGCGACACGCACAGCAACAGCCTGGGGTGGCTGCTCGACCAGGAACTCGGCTCCGTCGAGGGCGTCGAGTACGCGGTGCTGATGAGCAGCGACGGCCTCCTGCAGGCCCGCACGCAGACGATCGGCCAGGAGGACGCGGAGAAACTCGCCGCCGTGACCGCATCACTGCGCGCCGCCGGCAAGGCGTGGGACGAGCACGTCGGCGGCAAGGGGATGTGCCAGCTGCTGATCGAGTCGCAGGGCCGCATCGGGCTGACGACCGCGGCCGCGAGGAATTCCATGCTCTCGGTGGTCACCACCGGCCCCGAGGCCGACGTCGGTCTGATCACCCACCACATGGTGCGGCTGGCGACCCGGCTCGGCCACGAGTTGGAAGTCGGGGACCGCCGCCCTGCCGCGGAAGGCGGCACCGCGACGTGACGGGTCCGCGGCACGACCCGGACCTGATCAGGCCCTACGTCCGTACCGGCGGACGGAACCGCCCCAGCCGGGATGTCCGCCTGGAGACAGTGGTCATCGCCGCGTCCGGCCCCACCGAAGCGCTGGGGCCGGACGCCCGCAGGGTGATGCGGCTGTTCGCCGGCGGGCGCGGCGGCCTGGCCGTGGCGGACATCGCCGCCGCGCTGGAACTGCCGCCCTCCACCGTACGGATCCTCGTCTCCGCGCTGATGGACGGCGGCCATCTGGCCAGTCCGGCCCCCGTCGAGGAGGGCCGGCCCGGACTCGACCTGCTACAGGAGGTGCTGCGTGGACTCCGCGAACTGGTCTGACCAGCCGGCCCCCCACTACCTGGCCCCCGCCGTCGCCCGGTCGGCGAAGATCGTCGTCGCCGGGGCGTTCGGGGTCGGCAAGACCACCTTCGTCGGCAGCGTCTCCGAGGTGACACCGCTGCGCATGGAGGAGCCGATCACCGAGGCGAGCGTCGGTGTGGACGATCTGCGCGGCACACCGCACAAGACGACCACGACGGTCGCCATGGACTTCGGCCGCATCCATCTGCTCGGCGACCGCCTGGTGCTGTACCTGTTCGGCACTCCGGGCCAGACCCGGTTCCGCCCCCTGTGGGAGGGGCTGACCGAAGGCGCGCTGGGTGCCGTGGTCCTGGTCGACACCCGGGACCTCGACGGCTGCCACGAGGTGCTGAGCCTGCTTGAGGAGCAGCAGACGCCGTACGCCGTCGTCATCAACGTCTTCCCCGACGCGCCCCGCTATCCCCTCCACGAGATCCGGCAGGCGCTCGCGCTGGATCCCGGCACACCGCTGACCGAATGCGACGCGCGTGACCGCCGGTCCTGCGTCCACGCGCTCATCACCCTCATCGAATTCCTGACCACTCGCCACACCCCCGCCTCTCTTGTGGAGCCCCGTACATGACCACCCCCTACCCCGGCACCGCAAGCCCCCCGACGCGCGTCGCGCTCCACGCCGCCGAGTTCGCCGACGATCCCCACACGGCGTACGAGCGCATGCGCCGCGTCTTCGGCCCGCTGGTCCCCGTGGATCTCGCCCCGGGCGTCCCCGCGACCCTGGTCATCGGCTTCCACCAGGCCCGGCGCATCCTCAACGACCCGCTGCACTTTCCCGCCGACCCGCGGATCTGGCAGCAGGCCGTACCCGAGACCTGCCCGGTCCGGCCGATGATGGAATGGCGTCCCAACGCGCTGCGCTCGGCCGGCGCCGAGCACACCCGCTACCGGGCGGCCAACACCGCGAGCCTGCAGGCGGTCGACCAGCACGAGCTGCGGGCCCTGGTGGAGAAGGTCGCCTCCGCAGCGATCGGCGACTTCCGCTCGCTGGGCCACGCCGACCTGCTCGTCCAGTACTCGTGGCCCATCGCCTTCCGCGTTCTGAGCGCACTGCTGGGCTGTCCGGACGAGATCGGCCGGCGCATCGCCGACGGCATGGCCAAGATCTTCGAGTCGGAGGCCGAGACGGCCGCCCAGGGCAACGAGATCCTCGGCCGGGCGGTCGCCGAACTCGTCGCCCTGCGGCGGCGGCAGCCCGGGGACGACGTCACCTCACGGCTGATCGCCCACTCCGCCCGCCTGGACGACATCGAGATGGCCCACCAGCTCGTCACGCTGTACGGCGCGGGCATCGAGCCGTTGACCAACCTGATCAGCAACACCGTGCTCAGGATCCTCACCGACGAGCAGTTCTCCGCCGGCCTCCACTCCGGCCAGCCCGTCCGGGACGCCCTCGACACCGTCCTGTACACCGACCCGCCGCTGGCCAACTACTGCATCACCTACCCGCCGTACCCGATCGACATCGAAGGCGTGCTGCTTCCCGCCCATCAGCCCGTCGTCATCTCCATGGCCGCCTGCAACAACGACCCGGCCGTCACCGGCGGTGTCACCGTCGCCGAACTGACCGGCAACCGCGCCCACCTGTCCTGGAGCATCGGCCCGCACACCTGCCCGGCCCGGACCCACGCCTACCTCATCGCCGAGACCGCCATCACCTGCCTCCTGGACGCTCTTCCCGAGATCGACCTGGCCTGCCCCGAGTCCGAACTGGCCTGGCGGCCCGGCCCGTTCCACCGCGCCCTGGAAGCCCTGCCCGTCCGTTTCCCCGCTGTCGCCTGAAGGAGACCGGCCATGTCCCAGCACACCCCGCTCGTCATCGACCCGACCGGCGCCGCCGCGCACCTGGAGCATCGGGCCCTGCGCGCGCAGGGCCCGGCCGCCCGCGTGGACATCCTCGGCGTCCAGGCCTGGTCCGTCACCGACCCCGTCCTGCTCAAGCAGCTGCTGACCAGCCCCTCCGTCTCCAAGGACGCACGCGCGCACTGGCCCGACTTCGAGCAGCGGGCCACGACGTGGCCGCTCGCCCTGTGGATCGCGGTGAAGAACATGTTCACCGCCTACGGCGCCGACCACCGCAGGCTGCGGCGGATGGTCGCCCCCGCCTTCAGCGCACGGCGCATCGCCGAACTGCGCCCGGCCGTCGAGAACATGGTCACCGAGCTGATCGACGCCCTCGCCGCGCGGCCCGCCGGACAGATCGTGGACCTGCGCGAGCACCTGGCCTACCCGCTGCCCATCTCCGTGATCGGCCATCTGATGGGCGTACCGGAGAACCAGCGGGCCGATTTCCGGCAGCTCGTGGACGGTGTCTTCGACACCACGCTCACCCCGGAGCAGTCCCAGGCCAACGCCGTCCGCCTCTACGGCATCCTCGACGAGCTGATCGCCACGAAGACCGATGCCCCCGGCGACGACATGACATCCCTGCTCATCGCCGCCCGTGACGAGGAAACGGACGGCACCGGCTTCACCGGCGAGGAACTCCGCGACACCCTCCTGCTGATGATCAGCGCCGGGTACGAGACCACCGTCAACGTCATCGACCAGGCCATCGTCGCCCTGCTGACCTCTCCCGACCAGCTCGATCTGGTCCGCACCGGCAAGGCCGGCTGGGACGACGTCGTGGAGGAGACCCTGCGGCACGAACCCGCCGTCAAGCATCTGCCGCTGCGCTACGCCGTCACCGACATCGAGCTGCCCGGCGGGCAGACCATCGCCCAGGGCGAGGCCATCCTCGCCTCGTACGCCGCCGCCAACCGCCACCCGGACTGGCACGGCGACAGCGCCGACACCTTCGACGTCACCCGCACCGTCAAGGAACACCTGGCCTTCGGCCACGGTGTGCACTTCTGCCTCGGCGCTCCCTTGGCCCGCCTGGAGGTCGCCGAGGCCCTCCGGCAGCTCTTCGGCCGCTTCCCCGGCCTGTCCCTCGCGGTCCCGGCCGGGGACCTGCGGCCGGTGCCTTCCCTCATCAGCAACGGCCACCAGGAACTCCCCGTACGCCTGACCCCCGCATAGCGCCGGCGAGGACCGGGCCGGACCCGGCCGGGCTACGCAGCCGCCGTCCGCGCGCCGGCGCGGGCGGGCGCGGCCCTGGACCGGGCCGGCCCGCCCGGGGAGTTCGCGAGCCTGCCGAGCGACTGGGCGCCCACCCGACGCCGGGGTCGGACGCGGCGGACCGGTGGTCGACCTCGGAACGACCGCGGCAGTCACCGCCTGCTCGCCGACATCCGTGTGCGAAGCAGTACTTGACCCGTTCGCGCTTGAACGAGCCGTGTCCTGGGCACGGACCCCCTACCGGCGTCCACCGCCGGGCCGTACCGGCAGGAGGAGGGCGTCATGGACCGTCGGATCCGGGTGCGTGTCAGCCGGCGCCCAGCCGCCCCGCGCGGGCAGGAGATCGACCGCAGGACACCCTCGGGGCGCATCCTGCCGTACTGACCGGTGACCGGTGCCGCCGTGGTGAGCGCGGTGGGAGGTCAGCGGGCGTGGCGGGCCGCCGCCGCGCGCAGTGCCGTACGCAGCGGCTCCGGCGGAGCGGGCCCGTCGGGCACGGCGCTCGCCGTGACCGCCGCCGCCACCTGCCGCAGCTTGGTGTTGGTCCGCTGGGAGGCCTCCCGCAGGATGTCCCACGCCTGGTCCGGGGTGCAGGCGTGGGCGGCCATCAGGATGCCGCGGGCCTGGTCGATCACCGGGCGCGAGTCGATCGCGTGCCGGAGCTGCTCGATCTCCAGGCGCAGCATCTCCAGTTGCTCGGCGCGCTCCTGGGCCACCGCCGAGGCGGTGCGGGCGGCGGAGTCGGCGGGCGGTGCGGCGCGCAGCGGGTCCATGGGGTCCATGCCCACCAGTTCCAGGACGCGGCGCGGCTGCCCCCGCCAGCCGGTGGCCGAGACCGGTACGCCGTGCCGGTGGCCGTACTCGCTCAGCAGGTCCAGGAACGTCAGACCCGCGGTGTCCATGAAGGACACCTCCGTGACGTCCAGCTCGATCCGGGCGACGCCCGGCGGCAGCGCGGCCAGGGTTCCGGCCAGGGTGTCCGTACAGCCGAGGACCAGCTCGCCCCGGGCCCGGAGGAGGACCCGGCCCCCCTCGGCCCGGCCTTCCACGACCAGCGTGTCCAGCCGCCCGGTGTGCGGTGCGCGTGCCGCTGAGATCATGTCTCCGTCCTGTCCGGTCCTCGGGCTCCCCCGTCCGTCGCCTGCCCCTTCCGCTCAGGGCTACACCCCCGTCCGTGGCGGATCGCGTCCCCGTGCGGGAGATGTGAGGCGCATACTGGGCACCATGTCCTGTGCAGCTGGGAGAAGGCGTGAGCGGACCTGAGCCGGTGCCGCCCCCGCGGGCCGGTACGGTGCCGATGCCCGCGATGCCGCGGCTCGACGTGTACCCGCTGACCGGGCGGACCGGAATCCGGGCGGCGGGCGAGGTGAGCCTGCCGACGCGCGACATCTGGGAGCGTGCGCTGGAGCGGGCGGTTCGCGAGGGCGAGGACGTGTACTACTTGGAACTTTCCGCGCTGACCTTCGTCGACGTCGCGGGTGCCGGCGCGCTCGCGGACGCCGCCCGGCGCCTCGGCGGGCAGCGGCGGCTGGTGCTGGACCGTCCGCCGCCCGGGCTGTCGCGCATACTCGGGCTGCTGTGGCCCGGGCTTCCGGCGATCGAGGTGTCGACGTCATGACCACGACGGCCGAACCCTTCATCCATCCGGCGCTCTTCTACGCGGACCCGCAGGAGTACCTGGCCGGCACCGTCCCCTTCGTGCGGGAGGGGCTTGCCGCGGGCGAACCCGTCGCGATCGCCGTCCCCGGCGAGAACCTGCGGCTCATCCAGGACGAGCTGGGCGCCGACGGCGACACCGTACGGTTCCTGGACATGCGGGAGGCGGGACGCAACCCCGGACGGATCATCCCCGGCGTGCTGCGTGCCTTCGCCGACGCACAGCCGCCCGGCCGTCGGGTGAGGATCATCGGCGAGCCGATCTGGGCGGGCCGCAGCGCGGCCGAGTACCCGGCCTGCGCCCAGCACGAGGCACTGATAAACGCCGCGTTCCAGGGCCGCGAGGTCAGCATCCTGTGCCCGTACGACACCGCCCGGCTGGACGAGCGGGTACTCGCCGACGCCCACGCCACCCACCCCGTGGTCATCCCGGCCGGCGCGGGCGGGGAGCGGCCCAGCGAGGCCTACGATCCGGAGGGCGTGGTCGCCCGCTACAACGAGCCGCTGCCGCCCGCCCCCGACGCCCTTGCGGACGTCCTCTCCGTCACCTTCGAGGAGGACGCGCTCTCCGTCGTACGGCACCTGGCCACCGATTACGGTGCCCGGCTGGGCCTGACCGGGCTGGCCCTGGAGAACCTGGCCCTGATCACCGCCGAGCTGACCACCAACAGCGTCCTCCACGGCGGCGGCACGGGCGTGCTCAGGGTGTGGTCCGAGAACGGGTACGTGCTGTGCGAGGTCCGTGACAAGGGCCGCCTCACCGACCTGCTGGCCGGCCGCCGGCCCGCCTCCCGCGACCAGCGCGGCGGACGCGGCCTGCTGCTGGTCAACCTGGTGGCGGACCTGGTGCGGATACACACCGGACCGGACGGGACGACGATCCGCTCCTACCTGGCGCGGTGAGCCGGAGCCCCCGCGGCGGTCAGGAAGCGCGGGCGCGGGTCACCTCCGGCAGCGGGTCCCGCGGCCGGCCACGTCACCGCCGGCCGCAGGGCCGCCCACCCGCCCGGCCGGGTCGCCGTCGGGTCGACGGCCACCGCGACACGAAAGACGTGCCGGTGGCGGGCGGCGGTCGCGAGGGTCCGGCGCAGCACGGCGAGCAGATGCCCGGCGTACGGGCGGTCGCCGCGCCGGCGCGGCAATGCGAGCGTGCCGATGAGCCGCCCCCGGCTCCCCGCCGAGCCGCTGCGCCGGCACCGCGCCGCCCGGCGCGATGACCCCGCACCGACGATGTCCCCGGGGTCGTGTGACGCGCGGTCCCGGATCGGAGCCGACCCCGAGGGCGGCTTCGACCATGGCGGCGGGTGGGGGGCCGGACCGCCGGCCGTACGGCGTGCCGGGTGCGGCTCAGGCGGCCAACGGGTTCAGCATCAGCGGCTCGATCCGGCCCTCCAGCATGGCGCCCAGGCCCTGCGCCGCGCAGATGCCGGGCTGCTCGGCGATGTGCACCGGCATTCCGGTGGCCCGCCGCAGCATCTGGTCGAACCCGGGCAGCAGCGCGGAGCCGCCGACCATCGTGAGCCCGCTGTCGGCGAGGTCGGCCACCAGGTCGGGCGGGCAGTCGCGCAGCACCTTGCCGATCCCGTCCAGGACGGACGTCAGCGGGGTCTGGATGGCATCGCGCACGGCGGAGGTGTCGATCCGCACGCTGCGGGCGAGCCCCGTGGACACGTCCAGCCCGTGGATCTCCGTCGAGAGCGGTCCGTGCGGGGTGAGCCCGTTGCCGGAGAGCGCCAGTTGCAGCGGCCGTACGGCCTGGCTGGGCAGCATCAGCTCGTGCTCGTGCCGCAGGTGTTGCACGATCGCGCGGTCCACGGCCTCCCCGCCCACCGGGATCCGCTCGGCGGTGACGATGGACCCCAGCGAGAGCACCGCGACCTGCGTGGCCGCCGCCCCGCACACCATGATCATGGTGGCCTCGGGGCGCTCGACGGGCAGCCCGCAGCCCACGGCGGCCGCGATCAGCGTGTCCACCAGCTCGACCCTGCGCGCCCCCAGTCCGACCAGCGTCTCGATCGTCGCCCGCTGGGCCAGCGGGTCGGCGCCGTGCGGGGTGCAGGCCGCCGCGCGCAGCCGGGGCTTGCGGCGCAGGGCCCGGCGCATCCTGTCGCCCAGCAGGTGCCGCAGCATGCGCTGGGCCATCTCGATGTCGACCACGGTGCCACCGGAGATGGGCCGTACGACCCTGATGTAGCTCGGCGTCCGCCCCGTCATCTTCTCCGCGAACTCGCCCACCGCGATGAGCGCGCCGGTACGGGTGTTCACCGCCGCGACCGAGGGCTGGTCGACGACGAGACCGGCGCCCTTCACATACATCCGGGTGCGGGCCGCACCCAGGTCGACGGCGAAATGGCAGCGGCGCAACTGCTCCAGGCTGACGGTCACGGCGGAACCTCCCGAGTGCGCGGGCCTTGGGCGCCCGGCCGGTTGGCGGGCCTTATGTCTGCATCCTGCGGGGGACGCGGGGTGGGCGCCTTCTGGAGGGGACCGGGAGGGGCACCGCTGAACGGGGGTATTTTCCGGCCCTCCCGGCGTGTCGGCCGCGTCAGAAGGAGCGGGCGGTCTCCAGCAGTGGTTCGAGGGACGAGACGGTGACATCGCTGCCTCCCTCACGCAGGCGCCGGCGCCCGGCGGCGGTGGGGGCGTAGCCGACGAAGCGGAGGCCGAGCTGCTGGGCGGCGGTGAGTTCGGCGACCGAGGAGCTGATCAGGATGCCGCTGCGGGCCGGTGCGCCGAGGGCGTCCAGGGCGCGCAGCAGGCAGTCCGGGTGGGGCGTCAGCAGGCCGAGGTCGTCACGGCGGCCGTGGATGCCCGCGAGGGGCAGGTGGTAGGGCTCCAGGTAGCGGTGGACGGCCTGGGTGCACACGTCCGTCACCACGCTGACGCGACGGCCGGACCGGTGCAGGGCGCGGACGAGCGCGAGGGAGCGGTGCGTCGTGGGCGCGTCGGGAACGGCACGCAGTTCGAGGTCGTCGAGGCGCGCCCGCAACAGGGGCCCGAGCCGGTCGTGGGCGAAGGCGCGCAGCAGATCCAGCGGATGCGTGAACGCCTCCCGGCCGGCGGCGCTCGCGCGGGGCAGCGGCCGGCCCGTCAGTGCGTCCTGCGGATCGCGGTGATCGGCCACGACGGACAGCAGGTCGAGAACGGCCTCCCGGGCCGTCTGCGCCGGGAACAGCCGGGCGAGGGGCCCGTCGAAGCCGATCAGCACCGTCTCGGCCTCGGTGAGGAGGGCCGACAGCCGCCGGCGCGACGGAACGGGCGGCTCCGCCGCCGGCTCGGGCGCCCACTCAGGGACCAGCTGAACGGTGTACGACACCGCCAGCCCCGGCACCGGCCAGTCGTCCACCCCGGCGTTCACCGCCCGTTGGGCCGCGCCCGCACGGCGCAGCGGATGGCGGCGCGTGAGGGGGGCCGCCGCGGCGCACAGATACCGCAACAGCAGCCCGGGGACACCGGTGGTCTCGGCGCGGACGAAGGCGACCGGATCGTCGACCCGCCAGGACAGCTTGACCGCGGCTTTGAACACGCCCTTGCCGGAACTCGGCAGGGACACGAGCTGACGGGTCTCGTGCGGGGTGAGGTCGACCGAGTAGTACGTCTCCGGACGGGGCGGACGCGTGCCGTACGGCTGGATCGGGTCGAGGAGCGTGAGCGGGCCGTCGGGGAGCGTGTGGACGATGGCCGTGCGGCCCGGGGTGGGGATGCCCAGCTCGTGCAGGTCGGGCGCGATGAAGGGGCCCTGGACCAGGTCGCGTTCCCCGGGCTCGGGGGACCTCGGCCCGACAAGGCAGTACCAGGCGGCCGGTGGGCTGTCCGGGGCGCTGTCGTGGAAGAGCGGCAGGAAGCGCTGGGAGCGCCGGGCGGCGGAGCTGGCGGCGAAGTCGTCGTACACCGCGGGCGGTACGACGACCACGACGTCCGCGGCTGCCTCCGGTGGCTGGACGGACGGTTGTCCGAACGTCACCCGCAGCCGCGGCGGATCGGTCAGCCGGGTGAGTGCCTGGGGGAGTTCCCGCAGGACGGCGATGAGGACGGGCAGGAGAAAGGCGTTGGGCTCGGTGCGCACCAGGTAGCCGTCCGGGCGGACGTCCACCTCGTACTGGCGGGGGGTGAGGGAGCCGCGCGAGAGGATCTCGTGCACGGCGGCTTCGAGGGTGATGCGGGCTTCCGGGCGGCCGGTGAGTTCGTCGGCCGCGAAGCGGATCTCGGGGCGGGCGACGACGTCCTCGTCTTCGGCCGGGATCGCGCTGAGCGTGCGGCGGAGGGCGTCGAGCCCGGCCCGGGTGTCCCGAGCGGCGGGGCCGGGAACCCCGTCCAGGGCTTCACCCCTCCACAACTGAAGTGCTTGGTCCGCCAGTTGGCGACCGCGTGCCAGGTCCCCGGCGGCACGGGCCTGCTCGGCCTCGGCGGCCAGCCGGCGGAAGCGGAAGACGTCGACGTCGTCGGGGGCGCTGACGCGGCCGAGGTGCAGGGCGTAGCCGTTCTCGGTGGTCAGAACGTCCGGGCCGAGAAGGTGGCGCAGGTGGGCGAGGTACCTCTCCAGAAGGTCGGGTGAGCGGTGGCGCCCGGCGGAGCCCCAGAGGCCGGTGGCCAGCTCGTCGCGCGTGGCGGGCTCGCCCTCGCGGAGCAGCAGCATGCACAGGAGAGCCTGCTCGGCGGCCTCGTCGACGGCGAGCGTCGCGCCGTCCCGGGTGACGCGGAGCGGACCGAGGAGGGAGAAACCGAGGGTGTGCTCCCGGTGCCGGGGCAGGCGGCGCAGCCGGTCGGCGCCGCGCAGTTGCGCCTCCAGGCGGTCGGAGAGGAGTTCGGCCACGGCCGCGTCCAGTTCCTCTTCGAGCTGCTGCGGAAGGGACGGGTTCTCCGGGGGGAGCGGGAGCTGCGGTGTGGAGGCCGGGCCCCGGTGCATGGCACGCACCATCCGCCCCAGCGCGCGCAGATCGCCCGTGCGGCTCGCTTTGCCGAAGGTCCTGACGTCCAGGCAGGTCAGAACCGGTCCATGGGGTGTGAGGATGACGTACGACGCGTCCAGCCGGCCGTGCGGCCCTCCCTGCGTGTGCAGGGCGTCCACGGCCTCGGCGAGCGGCGGGATAAGGGTGATGAGTTCCGCGGGGGGCAGGCCGTGCGGCGCGCTCGTGAGCCGCTGGCGCAGACTGCGGCCGTCGGCGAACTCCCGTACCAGGTAGGGGACGTCGCCCTCGACGCCGTGATCCGTGACCGCCGCGATACCGGGATGGCGGATCCCGCTGAGCCGCTGCGCGATGTCCGTGAAGCGGTGCCGGAGCCACTGCGGGGGACGCCGGTACTGCCGTACCAGCACCGTCTCGTCCTCCCGCCGTGTGTCCTGAGCGAGCCAGTCCGTACCCTGCGATCCGGTCTGCCGCACCAGCCGGTAACGCCCCGCGAACAGCCCCCCGGTGTCCGCCGCCGAAAGCCGCCGCACGCTGTCCTCGCTGACCGTGGCGAACGGATCGTCCTCCACGGCCGCCCCCGTCCCCTGCGCGGAAGGGACCGACGCCCGGAACTCGCCCGGCGCCCGGCCCGCCCTGCGGTCGATGAACGCACCGATGTCGTGCAGCAGTCCGATGGTGCGGTGGCGGGCGGTGCGCGGCAGGCCGAGCAGGAGCAGGTCCCGTACACCGTCCCGGAAGGCGTAGGAGCCGGGAGGGCCGCCCGGGACGGTGCTGAGCATGCCGCTGAGGATGACCTCGGCCAGGTGCTGGGGGCGCGGATCGGGTTCCACGGCGGCCTGGACCAGCCGCATGACCGGCAGGTCCGGGCGCCCCACCGCCAGATGGCCGGCCAGCCGGAACGCCTCGGGGGAGGCGGTCGCGCGGAACCGCAGGACCAGCTCCTCGGCCGACAGCAGGCCGACGTCCGTCCGGTTCTCGGTGTCCGCCGGCAGCGGACGGCCCAACGGGGCGACCGCCGCGGGGAGACCGGCACCTCCCGGCGTCGTGAGCAGCGCGGCCCAGTGCGCCAGCCACCGCGGCTCCGGCTCCAGCACGGGGAGGGGGACGGCACGGCCGGTCATGACGGGCTCGTGCTGCTCGTACGGGGTGAAGGCGAGCGTCGCCGTGGGCGCCGCGGGGTGCGGGGCCGACAGCCGGCCCGGGGTGGTGGGCAGGGCCGTGTCCCGCCACAGGTGCTCCGGGAGCGGCTGTACGACGGCCAGGGGCATCCGGCGTGCCCAGCGGTGCAGGGTGGCGTACCAGCGGGTGCCGGCGGGGCCCTCCCGCCACTGCGGGCCCATGCAGTCGCTGATCAGGAGGGTGACGGTACGGCCGTCGCCGGGGGCGTGCGCGCTGGAGCCGCACACCGTACCGTCGGCCGCGGCGCGGTGCAGGGAGACCGTGCGGAAAGCGCCCGACTGCGCCAGGGCCGCGTGCAGTTCGCGGATCAGGGGGCGCCAGACCGGCATGGTGGGGCCGGCGTCGTACACCAGGTTCAGGCGCAGCCAGCGCTCCCGCGCGGGGCGCATCACCGGCACCCACCACTCGGGGTCGGCGCCCAGGCGGGCGATGCGGTCGGCGGTCGCCCGCTCGTCCAGTTCGCGGCCCACGGGCGCGTCGACACGGCGCCCCAGCGGGCGGAGCGAGCGTTGCAGCGCGAGCGGGTGGCGCAGCATCGGGGGCGCCGGGGCGAGGAGGGTGGTGTGGGGCCGGTCCGCCGCCGCTGGGGCGGGACGGCGGGAGGGGAGGTGCAGGGGGACGCGGCAGGGCGGCTCGGCGGCCGGGGTGGGTTCGCGGGCAGGGGCGGGCTCCGGCTCCCGGTCCCCTTCCGGGGACGGCCCGGGCGAGGGCGGTTCCGCGGGCGGGGGCGGTGGTTCCTGCTCCGGGCCCGCCTGCCCGGCGGCGTCCTGGCCGGCGGCCTCGTGCCCGGGGTCATCGGGGCTCATATGCCGGGCCAGCCACAGCAGTTCGGCCAGTTCGAGCGGGGTCGGGGATACCCCGTGGGCCGCCTCGGCCAGGACGTCGGCGAGGCGGGCCAGGGGATCCGGCGAGCCGGGGGCTTCAGAAGGCATCGGGCTGCGCGCTCTGCCCCAGGTAGGGCATCAGCTGTTCGGCCAGCCGGTCGAGGGAGCCGGCGTCCAGGTCGGCGGAGCGGGCCAGGTAGATCGCGTTGAGGAGCTGGTCGGTGGCCAGATCACCGACGCCCGCCCGGGCCAGGAAGCGCTCGATCAGGGTCTGCGTGTACGCGTCGGGTTCGCCCAGGTGGGCGCGGACGATCTCGGCGAGGTGCCGGTCGTCCGGCTGCCGCAGATGCAGCGTGACACAGCGGCGCAGGAAGGCGGGCGGGAACTCGCGCTCGCCGTTGCTGGTGAGGACCACGAAGGGGAAGGCCCGGCAGCGGACCCGGCCGCGGGCGACCGGGACCCGCTCGTCGGTGCCGTCGGCCAGCACCTCGGCGATGCCGTCGGGGGCGAGCCGGGAGGCGCGCACCAGCTCGGGGATCTCGTACTGGCCCTCCTCCAGCACGTTCAGCAGGTCGTTGGGCAGGTCGAGGTCGCTCTTGTCGATCTCGTCGATCAGCAGCGCACGGGGGCGGGCGTACGGCAGGAGTGCGGTGCCGAGAGGTCCCAGGCGCAGATGGTGCTCGATGCCCGACCCGTCGGCCGTCTCCTCCGCCCGGTCCGGCCGGGCGGCCTCCTGCCGGGCCGCGTACAGCCGCGAGAGTGGGTCGTACTGGTAGAGGCCGTCGTGGAGCGTACTGCGGCTGGTGATGTTCCAGCGCAGGACCGGGCCGAGCCGCAGCTCGCGGGCGACCGCGTACGCCAGTGAGGACTTGCCGGTGCCCGGTGGGCCGGTGACCAGCAGCGGACGGCGCAGATACAGGGCCGCGTTGACCAGTTGGACCGTCTGCTCCGTGGCCTGGTACGTCTCGGCGCGGTGCATGCGGTCCGGAGAAACGGCGGCGCCGTCGGCGGACGCGCCGGGTGCCCCGAGCACCGGCCCGCCGTCGAAGGCCCGCCAGGGTGGTGGCGGGGGCAGCTTCTCGATGCCGTCGTGCGGCTCGTTCATACCGGTGTAGACGGGCCACAGTGGCATGGGCTCTCTTCTCCATGGGGGAGCGTTCGGTCGTGCGGTCGGTCAGGCGACGGGGGAGCGCAGGCTCGCGATGGTCTCGGGGAAGCAGCGCGGATCGTCCCAGAGCAGCTGCAGCTCTCTCGCCCAGTGCAGGTCCGGATCGTCGGCGGCGTCCGCGGTCAGCCGCAACGACAGGATGTGACGGGGGAGTTCGGCCGGTGGGACATCGGCGATCGAGGCGGTGAGCTGGTCGAGGAACGCGCTTCCGGGACAGGGCGGCTCCTCGTGTCCGGTCCCGGAGCAGGGCGGAACCCCGTGTGCGCTCCCGGAGGAGGGCTGCTCCTCCTGCCCGGTGCCGGGGCAGCCGGTCCGGGACCAGAGCAACACCGGGACCGGTACGGTGAGGCCGACCTCGAAGTGCTGCCGTGCCGCCGTGGGCGGGGCCGCGAAGCCCGCCAGTCCGGCGTCGCCGTCCCACAGCCGCTTGCGCAGGCTCTGCGGCCGCTCAGGGTTGCCGCACTCGACGCGGTGCACCTCGACTCCGCGTCCGGCGGCCAGCCTCTGCCACTTCTTGCGTAACTGGTGGCGCAAGCGGCCACTGTGGTGGCGCGCGCGGTCGGTCACCACGAGGGGATAGGCGCAACCGAGGGGCGTGCTGTCCTCGGCGCTGCACTCCCAGTGGGCCACCGCCTCGTTGAGCCACTCGCGCGGCAGGACGAACGTCACCAGCTCGTCGGCGTCCGGGGCGAGATGGGCGACGGCCTCGTCGATGCGGCTCTGGACGTAGGCCCGCACCTCGGTCCGCGGCAGCCGGCGCGCGCCCACCGGCCGGCGCCGTCCGTCGCGGTAGGCGGACACCTCCACGGTCACCTGGTCGGGACCGGCGCCACTGTGATCGATCTCCACGACGACCGGGGACCAGGCCGGGGCCGCCGGGCACGCCGGGGTTCCTGCGGGGCTTCCGTCGAGCAGTTCCCGGAGCCGGTCGGCGAACCGGCTCACCGCCTCCGGGTCCGGAACCTCCCACTGGAGATAGGCGGCAGCCGCCCACAGCGAGGTGAACCCGCCCGGAGGCAGGGGCGGCCCGAAGGCGCCCACCGCGTCCACGTACAGCCGGTTCGGATCGCACACCCGGTCGGCGCCCGCGGACCGCCGCAGCAGCGCGTACAGCCGCCGCCGAGCGTCGCCCCGATGGCCGGGGGTGGGCACCAGTTCGCCCAATTCGGGCCAGTACCGGACCATGACGTCCAGCGGCAGCATCCGGCCCTTGCGTACATCCGGCGTCCCCGACGCCGCGGTGACCATGCCGACCACCCTGCCGTCCGGCAGGGTCGCCGCCGCCCCGCTGAATCCGGCCACGAGCGGCTGCCCGTGGCCGTTCCACGCCACCAGCTCCAGCCACTCGTCGGCGATCAACTGGCCCGAGACCGCCTGGTATTCGGCGAGCGTTCCTTCGTCGTAGCCCTCGGGGAAGCCGTAGGCGATCAGTTTGGGGCACGGCTCGGCGTACGCGGCGTCGGGCGGTGCGAAACCGGCCGGGGCGAGGGGGACGTCACGGGACAGTTCGAGTACGGCGACGTCGCCGGGATCGGTGACGTCACCCGCCCAGCCGCCATGGGCGACGACCGACGCGGACAGCTCGCCCAACTCCCTGGCGTGCGGGAAGGTGACGGTCACCGCCGCCCTGCCGCTCCACCTGACGACGTGGGCACAGGTGAGCACCCGGCGGCCGGCGATCAGGAATCCGGCTCCCACCTCGTCGCCGCAGACGATCCGGGCATGCCAGGCAGCACTGCTCATCACCGGTCGACGGACTCCGGGCCCGGCACGGCCTGCCCCGGCACGGGCTGCGCCGGAGGCTGCCCGGGGGACCAGCTGAGTTTGACGACCAGGTGGCCTTCCGTCGATCCCTTCGCGATGACGGCACCGGCCTCCGCGGACAGCCGCACACCGAACTCGATCTCCACCGCGTCGGGGCGCAGGGTCCCGTCCCGGAAGACCCGCAGCGCGGCCGAGGCCGCCGCCCGTACGCCCTCCAGCGCTCCCTCGAAGGTGCGCGCCGCCTGCGCCGGTCCGTCACCGCGCGAGACAAGGCGGGCGCCGGATCTGGTGGCGACGTCCTCCACCACGACGAGCGCACCATCCTCGGTCCTGAACTCCACCAACCCGTCCATGGCGACGCTCGCTCCCCCGTCGTACCTGACCACTGACCAACTCTTATGTTACGGAAGGTGCTTCGGCTGTCACACCTTTGAAGGCGGGTGGTGGGGCATCCGCCGAGGTTGGCGAGAACCCGCCACTGCGCCATCCGCCGCCTCCGGTCGACTCCGTTGTGGCTCGGGCCCTCACCGACGCCGGGACCGAAGCGCTGCCACTGATCGTGACCTACGGCAGGAGCACACGGGCCGCGGCCCCGGCCGGCGCCGAGAAGACCCGCAGCCTGCACCGGGCGGCCGTGGAGGCGGACAAGGGGCGCACCTTCTGGCGGTCCTTCACCCGGACCTCCGGTATCGACAAGATGTGGCTCGACGGGCGGGTGACAGCGGACCTGGCCCAGAGCAACGCCCAGATCGGCACGCCGACGGCCTGGGACCCGGGGCTCACCGGCACGGGCGTCACGGTCGCCGTCCTCGACACCGGCGTGGACCTGGACCACCCCGATCTGCCCGACCGGGTGAGCCGGACCCGGAGCTTCGTCGACGGGCAGGAGGCCGCCGACCGCAACGGCCACGGCACGTTCACCTCCACGGTGGGCGGCAGCGCAGCGGCCTCCGACGGCATGGAGAAGGGGGTGGCGCCGGGCGCCACGCTCGCCGTCGGCAAGGTGCTCGGCGACCAGGGCTCGGGCAGCGAGTCCCAGATCATCGCCGGGATGGAGTGGGCGGCCCGGGACGTGCACGCCAGGATCGTCTCCATGAGCCTGGGCTCCACCGAGCCGAGCGACGGCACCGACCCGATGGCCGAGGCGGTGGACACCCTCTCCGAGGAGACCGGCGCGCGATTCGCAGTCGCCGGAAACACCGGCGCCCCGTCCTCCATCGGCTCGCCCGGTGCCGCCGACTCCGCCCTCACCGCGGGCGCGGTGGACGCCGACGACCAGGCGGCCTACTTCACCAGCGCCGGCCCCCGCTACGGCGACAACGCCCTGAAGCCCGACCTCTCGGCCCCCGGCGTCGACATCCCCGTCTCGCTGCGGGCCTCGGCCCAGGACGACAAGGGCGGCTCGGTGACCCAGGAGACCATCCGGGCGGTGGCGGTGAAGTGACCTACGGCCGGGGGCGGTCCGCGTGGCCGACGATGCCCCGGACCACCCCCAGCGTCACCAGGTCCTGCGGGCGGATCCGCAGCTGCCCGGCGGTCGCCTCCACCTCCCGCAGGGGGCGTTTGAGGATGGCCGCCGCGAGTTCCGGGGCGATCACCGAGAAGTAACTGTCCGGTGTGGCCCAGGTGTTGCCGGGTGCGGCCAGCGCGAGTGCCCCGCCGGAGCCGCCCTCGCCCACGACGAGCGTGGTGACCGGGACCCGGGCGGCGGCCACCGCCCCGAACGCCTCGGCGATCGCCGCCCCGGCGCCCTGCCGTTCCGCCTCCGCGTCGTTCGCGGCGCCGGGGGTGTCCACCACCGTCAGCACCGGGATGCCGAGCCGGTCCGCCAGCCGCACCAGCCGGGCCGCGGTGCGATACCCCGCGGGCCGGGTCGCCGTACCGGTCTGCGCCGCGTAGGCCACGGTACGGCCGTCCCGTTCACCGAACCCGCACAGCATGCCGTCGGGGTCGGTACCGCCGCACCGGTCACCGCTGAGGGCGACACGGTACGTGAAGTAGGCGTCCAGGTAGGCCTGGGCGCGGGGGCGTTCGGGGGAGCGCGCGCGGCGGACGGCGTCCCAGCCGGTTGCGGGCAGAACGGCGCCGCCCAGGGCGGCCGGGACCGGAGCGGGCTCGATGTGCCGCTCGCGCGCACCGGGCGCCGTGCGCTCTTCCGTGTGCTCGGAGGACTCGGCCGGGTGCGCGGCCGGCGTCGCGGTGCCGGGAGCGCTGTCGCGATGCACGGGTACCGCCGCCGTGCCGGAAGCACCGCCGGGCCGCCCGGCCGCCCCGCCGGAGAGCAGCCGCAGCCACGACCCCAGCACCCCCTTCAGCTCCGCCGGATCCACCACCGCGTCCACCGATCCCGCCGACACCTGGGCCTCCGCCGTGTACGCGGCCGGGTCGGCGTCCGGTGGCCGGACCCGGGAGCCGGCGAAGCCCACCTGGGCGCCGGGCAGGGCCAGGACGATGTCCGCGCCCGCGCCGAGCGTGGCCCAGCCGCCGCCCGTCGTCGGGTCCCGCAGGACCGCGATCTGCGCCAGGCCCGCCTCCCGGGTGAGCGCCGACTGCCGGGCCACGCGCTGGAGCTGGGTCAGCGCGAGCATGCCCTCCTGCATCCGGCTGCCCCCGGTCGCGATCAACGGCACGACCGGCAGCCGGTGGTCCCGGGCATACGTGTACGCCGCCTCCAGCCGGTCGCCGGTGCGCTCGCCCAGCGAGCCGCCCAGGAAGCCGAACTCGAAGGCGACCAGCACGGCACGGGTGCCGTCGACGCGCGCGGTGCCGCAGACGACCGACTCCTCCTCGCCCGTGCGCTCGGCGGCCCGGGCGCGCGAGGCGTCGTAGCCCTGCCAGCCGAGGGGTCCGTCCCGCGTCGTCTCCCTTGGGGCGCACGGGAGTTCCGTGAAGCTCCCGGTGTCCGTGAGGAGCGCCAGCATCTGCCGTGCCGACCGTCGTTCAGGCATCGGCCAGGGCCCGCTTCATGATCTTCCCCATGTCGTTGCGGGGCAGCGCGTCCAGGTAGCGGACGACCCGCGGCCGCTTGTGCGGGGCCAGCCGCCGGGCCACATGGTCCGCCAGTTCCTCGGCGGCGGGCGGTGCTTTCCCGTCCACCGGGACGATCCAGGCCACGATCCGCTCGCCCAGGTCCGTGTCCGGCTCCCCGGTGACCGCCGCCTCGCGCACCCCCGGGTGCTCCAGCAGCGCGTTCTCGATCTCACCCGCCCCGATCTTGTATCCGCCGCTCTTGATCAGGTCGGTGGCCTTGCGGCCGACGATGCGGACGTACCCGTCGGGCTCGCGTACCGCCATGTCCCCGGTGCGGAACCAGCCGTCCTCGGTGAACGCGTCGGCTGTGGCGTCGGGCCGGTTCAGGTACTCGGTGAACAGGTTCGGGCCGCGGACCTGGATCTCGCCGACACTCTCCCCGTCGTACACGGCGATCCGCGTACCGTCCTCCTCCACCAGCCGCAGCTCCACGCCGGGCAGCGGTACCCCGACCGTACCCGCCCGGGCCTCCCCGTCGGCCCGCACACTGGTGTTCATCAGCGTCTCGGTCATGCCGTACCGCTCGATCACCCGTCGCCCGGTCGCCGCCGCGATCCGCTCGTGGTCGTGCACGGGCAGCGCGGCCGAACCCGAGACCAGCAGCCGGGCCCGGCCGAGCGCCTCGGCCAGCACCGGGTCCTGCGGCAGCGCCTCGGCGATGCGGTGGTACATCGTCGGCACCCCGAACAGCATGGTCGCGCCGCTGTTCAGTTCCCGTGCCACCCCCTCGGGGCTGAACCGCCCCAGGTGCCGCACCGAACCGCCGCGCCGCAGCGGGCCCAGAATGCCCAGCACGAGCCCGTGCACATGGAACAGCGGCAGCCCGTGCACGAGCACGTCCTCCCCGGTCCACCGCCAGGCGTCGGCGAGGGCGTCCAGGGTCGTCGCGAGCGCCCGTCGCGGGAGCACCGCGCCCTTGGGCGGGCCGGTGGTGCCGGAGGTGTAGACGACCAGCGCCGGATCGCCGTCGCAGGCCCGCTCCTCGGGGGCGGTGCCGGTGGTGGCGGAAGCGTCGACGACGACCCGCTCCAACGCGCCGAAGACGGGCGGCAGTTCGGTGCCGGGCGCGGCGAGAACGAGGGACGGCGCGCTGTCGGAGAGGATGTGCGCCAGCTCCTTCTCGCCCGACTTGGGGTTCAGCGGCACCGCGGCCACCCCGGCGAGCAGCGCGCCCGTCACGGCGACGGCGGTCTCCAGCTCCGGGGTGGCCCACACGGCGACCCTTCCCCAGGCTCCCGACCCCGCCCGAGCAGGAGGGACCCCCAAGGTCTCCCGCAGCCGCGCGGCCAGCGCACCGGCGGCCCCCGCGAGCTCGCCGTACGTCAACGACCGTTCGCCGAACCGCAGGGCGATCCGTTCGCCCGGACCGTCCGCCAGGGCGGGGAAGAGGGAGGACACGGGGCGCACTCCTTACTGCCGACGCGGGGCCGGCTGTCGGGGACGACAACACCCTTCCTACACCAGGAGTCTTGTGCCCACGACCGTGCTCAGGTCGGGGGCGAGCCGCAGTTCGGCCGCCCGCAGCGCGGGGTGCTCCAGCCAGTGCAGCCGGGCCCGGTCGACCTCGCCCTCGTGCAGCGGCGGCCAGCCGGTCGCCGGGGTGAAGTCGTCCACGACGACCGTCCCGCCCGGCACCAGCAACCGCTCGACGTCGGCGGGCCGGTCCCCGGGCGCCTTGCCCTGCCCGCCCCCGTCGAGGACGAGCAGGTCGAACGGGCCGTACCCCTCGATCCGCCGCCAGTCGCCGGTGAGTACGGTGACGCCGGGCCGGCCGGCGAAGACCCCGGCGGCCGCCCGCGCCCGCTCCGGGTCCCGCTCCACGCCGTACAGCCGCACGCCCTGGCCCGCCCCCGCGGCCAGCCAGGCCAGCCCCACCCCGAGCCCGGTACCGGTCTCCCCGACACGGAACGGCGCTCCACCCGCCAACGCGTAGAGCAGACGGCCCTGTTCGGGGCGGCAGGAGTGGGGGAAGCGGTGCGCCCGGGCGGCGGCCAAGGCGTGCCGGACGAGGGGCGGGAGCGTGTCGGCTCCGGTGTACGCGTCGGTTCCGCCGGCTGCCATGGTCCTTTCCTACCGGAGCACCGAGCCCTCGTGCCACCGCGGCCTGTCTGGCCCCCGCGCCGATTGTTAGCCTCACCGGTGATCGAACCGTCGTACGACAGGGAGGCCGCCGTGCCCCGCATCGCCCTCGCCACCTACGACCCCGGAGCCGGGCCCAGCCACGACAAGGACCTGTCGGTGCTGGCGCGGGCGCTCACGGACGCGGGCGCCGAGGCCGAGGCCCGGTACTGGGACGACCCGGACGCGGACTGGGGCGGCTACGACCTCGTCGTCATCCGTTCCACCTGGGACTACAGCTGGCGGGCCGAGGAGTTCACGGCCTGGGTGGAGCGGGTCGGCGCGCTGACCCGGCTCGTCAATCCGGCCCCGGTGGTGCGCTGGAACACCGACAAGCGGTACCTGGGCGAACTGGCGGCGGCCGGTGTGCCCACCGTCCCCACGCGCTACATCGCCCCGGGCGAGCCGGCCGACCTGCCCGCCGACCACGAGTACGTCGTCAAGCCGACGTCCGGCGCGGGCGCCCGGTTCGCCGCCCGCTACACACCCGCCGAGCACGACACGGCGCTACGGCAGCTCGCGGCGATGCACGCGGAGGGGTTCACCGCGATGGTGCAGCCGTATGTGCGGGGCATCGACGTCAGCGGGGAGCGCGCGCTGCAGTTCTTCGGCGGGGGCCTGCTGCACGCCAGCCGCAAGGGCGCCGTCCTCGCGCCCGGCACCCCTTACGACGCCGACAAGGTGGCCCACCCCGACCTGGAGCCCTGGCAGCCCACGGACGAAGAACTCGCCGTCGCCGAAAAGGCGTTGGCGGCCGTACCCGGCGGGCCCGGACTGCTGTACGCGCGCGTGGACCTCGTCGACGGCGAGGACGGCGAACCCCGCCTGATGGAGCTGGAGCTGATCGAGCCCAACCTGTTCCTGTGGCTCCACCCGGACTCCCTGTCCCGCGTGACGGAGGCGATCCTGGCAGCGACCGAGCACGACTAGCGCAACCCCGCTCCCGCGGTACAACCGGTGCGGTTCCCGCGGTGGTGATCGGTCTGCCGCCACGGTGTTCGGCCGGTGCGGTCTCTGCGGTGGTGACCGGTGCGCACGCCACCGTGGCGTCTAGCGTGCTCCCACCGTGGCCCGGCACGCCTCGGCGTACGCCCGGACCAGCGGCCGTCGGCCGTCCTCGCGGCGCCAGGCCAGCGCGTACCGGCTGGGGCCGATGCCCCGCACCGGGCGGGTGGTGACACCGCCCAGGCTGATCAGGGGGGCGTTGCCCACGGCGACCAGGCAGACCCCGAGGCCCGCGACCAGCGCTTCGTACGTCTCCTCCGCGCCCGCGATCTCCGCGCCGACCCGGGGCGGCCGGCCCGCCCGGGCGTCCACGGCCAGCCAGTGATCGCGCAGCGCGCCCGCGCTCTTCGGCAGAGCCAGGAACGGCTCGTCCAGAAGGTCCGCGAAGTCGATCTCGGCGCGGGCGGTGAGCGGATGCGTATCGGGCAGCGCGAGCAGGCGCTGTTCCTCGGCGACCACCGTCCAGGAGTAGCGCTCCTCGCCGGGCAGCGGCAGCCAGACGAAGGCGATGTCCGTCTCACCGTCCGCCAGGCCCGCGGTCGGGTCGTCCCAGCTCAGCTGGCGCAGCCGGACCGTGACATCGGGGTGCGCGGTGGTGAAGCGGGAGCGGATGGCGGGCAACAGGCCGCCCCGGCCCGGGCTGGTGCTCATGCCGACCAGGAGCGTGCTGCGCTGCACCGCCTTGGCCGCCTCCACCGCCGCCGCTCCGGCCTCCCAGGCGGCCAGCACCTTCCGGGCGTGCGGCAGCAGCGCCTCGCCGACCGCCGTCAGTGCCACCCCGTGCTGATCCCGCCGGAACAGCTCCGTTCCCAACTGCCGCTCCAGCACCCGGATCTGCTTGCTCAGCGCGGGCTGCGACACGTAGAGCCGCGCGGCGGCGCGTGTGAAGTGCAGTTCCTGCGCGACCGCGAGGAAGTACCGCAGGTCCCGTGCGTGGACGTCGCTCGTCATAGCCATTGGTTACCACCGCGGATCTTGGACGGGCAACGGCACTCGGCGGCAGGCTGATCCATGTCGGACGACGAGTTCGGAAGACGACGAGTTCGCAAGACCACGAGTTCGCAAGATCACGAGTTCGCAAGATCACGAATACGGGGAATCGACATGAACAAGGTATGGCTGGTGACCGGTGCGAGCAGCGGCTTCGGGCGGGCTGTCACCGAGGCGGCCGTGGCCGCCGGCGATGTGGTGATCGGCGCGGCCCGGCGCCCGGAGGCCCTCGACGACTTGGTGGCAACCCACCCCGACCAGGTGGAGGCGCTGCGCCTGGACGTCACCGACACGGCCACGATCGATGCGGCCGTACGGGATGTGGTGGCCCGGCACGGGCGGATCGACGTGCTGGTCAACAACGCGGGCCGCACGCACGTCGGCGCGGTCGAGGAGACCACCGAGCAGGAACTCCGGGACCTGTTCGACCTGCATGTCTTCGGCCCGACGGCCCTCGTGCGGGCGGTGCTGCCGCACATGCGGGAGCGGCGCTCGGGCGCGATCGTCCAGATGAGCAGCATGGGCGGGCAGATGTCCTTCGCGGGCTTCGGGGCCTACAGCGGGACCAAGTTCGCGCTGGAGGGCATCTCCGAGGCGCTCGCGGACGAGGTGGCCGAGTTCGGGATCAAGGTGCTGATCGTGGAGCCGGGCGCGTTCCGGACCTCGCTGTTCGGCACCGGCCGGGCCGGGGCCAGCCCCGACAGCGGCGTGTATTCGAAGGTGGGCGATACCCGCGGCTTCGTGTCCGGCGGCGACGGCACCCAGCCCGGCGACCCGGCCAAGGCGGCGGCCCTGATCCTGGCCGCGCTGGAGGCGGAGCACACTCCGCTGCGGCTGCCGCTCGGCGACGACGGGGTGAGCGCCGTGCTGGCCCACCTCGACCAGGTCCGCGAGGACATCACCACGTGGGAGAAGCGGACCAGGGCGACGGGCTTCGGCGACTGAGCGCGGTTCAGGCGACGACCGCCGTCCGCTGCAGCAGCCCCCAGGTGAACTCGGCGACCACCTCGTGCCCCGCACCGTCCCGGTCGGGCGCGGTGAAGGCGAGTCCCCACCGGGTGGGCGCCGTGCCCTCCAGCGGGCGGGCCGGGGCGAAGGCGCGGGCGGCCTCGTCCACCGTGCAGGACCAGGGGACGAGGTCGTCCAGGGTGGCCAACGCGGGCGCCGGAGCACCCGGCGCCCGCACCAGCCACTCGTTCCAGACCGCCCCGCCGGGCCCGACCAGCACCTCGAAGCGCAGGTCGGGCCAGAGGGGCAGGGCCCACCGCCGGGCCTCGCAGCCGACGTCACCGAGGCGGCGCGGGACGACGGCCTCCGGTTCGCCGAGGACCGAGCGGTACCGGGCGGCGGCGGACCGCGATCTCGGCGAACGGACCATGGCCTGCCAGCGCCTGTTGGTCTCCCGCATATCCGCGATCGACACCCCGAGCCGCCGGCGGGCGTCCTCGACCAGCTCCGGATTGTGGTCGGCCATGCGGCGCAGCAGCACCAGCTGGAAGTCGAGTGGCATGTCCCCATGGTGCCCCTGGGCAGGGGCGTGGTTCCCGACCATTGCCCGCGCAGGCCTCACTGACTAGCCTGTGTTCGTCATGCCGATCGCCTGTTGATATGTCGAACATCTCGACGTCGATTTCTCCGACAGGCGCTTAGACCCAAGGGAGGGGGCCGGACGTGGGACGCCTCGTGCCTGCCGTGACCCGGGCTCTCGACATTCTTGAGCTGTTCCTCGACGGGGACGGGACGCTCTCCGCCCCCGACATCGTGCGCAAGCTGCGGCTGCCGCGCACCACCGTGCACGAGCTGGTCACCACGCTCGCCGCACGGTCGTACATCGTGCAGGTGCCCGGACAGCCCGGACGCTACCGGCTCGGCGTACGCCCGTACCAGCTCGGCAGCCGCTACGCCGAGCAGCTCGACCTCGCCGCCGAGGGCCAGCAGGTGGCCCGCTCGGTCGCCGAGACCTGCGACGAGACGGTGCACGTGGCCATCCTCGAGGGCACCGACGTCATCTACATCGCCAAGGTCGACTCCACGCACGCCGTGCGCATGGTCTCGGCCGCCGGCCGCCGGCTCCCCGCCCACTGCACCTCCGTCGGCAAGATGCTGCTGGCCTCGCTGCCGGAACAGGAGCTGGCCGCGCGCATCCCGGACGGCGCCGAGCTGACCGCGATGACCCCGAACAGCGTCACCGAACCCGCCGTGCTGCGCGAGGCGGTGGCGGAGATCCGGCAGCGGGGCATCGCGGTGGAGAACCGCGAGTCCAACCCGGACGTCTCCTGCGTGGCCGCGCCGGTCCGCGACCGCACCGGCCAGGTCGTCGCCGCCCTGTCCATCTCCGTCCCGATGATCCGCTGGAGCGAGGAACGCCGGGCCGAGCTGGAACAACTCGCCGTGAAGGGCGCCGCCGAGCTGTCGGAGCGGCTGGGCCACCGGAGCGCGGTATGACGGCGTACGAGGTCGCGGTACGGGCCGAGGCGACGCTGGGCGAGGGCCCGGCCTGGGACCCGGCGTCCGGGCGGCTGATCTGGCTCGACATCCTGGGCATGCGCGTCCACACCTACGACCCCGCGACGGGCCGCCGTACGGTGCGTACGACCGAACAGCACATCGGCGCGGCCAAGCCCCGGGCAGGGGGCGGCCTGGTGCTCAACCTCCGGGACGGGGTCGGCCTGCTGGACCCCGACGACACCTTCCGCTGGCTGCACCACGAGCCGGTCGCGGGCCGCCGGGCGAACGACGCGGCGGTGGCCCCCGACGGCTCCCTCTGGGCGGGCACGATGCGGTACGACGAGGCGACGGGCGGCGGCACGCTGTCCCGGCTGGCCGGGGACGGCACCGTGCGGACGGTCCTGCCCTCCGTCACGGTCAGCAACGGCACCGGCTGGAGCCCGGACGGCCGCCTGATGTACTACGTCGACACCCCGACGCGCCGCGTGGACGTCTTCGACCACGACGGGGAGGGCGTGTGCAACCGCCGCCCGCTGACGGAGATCGAGGAGGGCGCGGGTTTCCCGGACGGCCTCACGGTCGACGCGGACGGGTGCGTGTGGGTGGCGCTGTGGGACGGGGGAGCGGTGCGCCGCTACACGCCTGCCGGCGAGCTGGACCGAGTGATCACCTTGCCGACGCCGCGTACGACGGCCTGCGCGTTCGGCGGCGCCGACCTGACCGACCTGTACATCACGACGGCCCGGACGGGACTGCCGGCGCCGCATCCCACCGCCGGCTCACTGCTGGTGGTACCCGGCGCGGGGAAGGGCCTGCCCCAACCGGCGTTCACCGGCTGACCGTCGTCTGCGTCCTCCCGCCGAAACGGCACCCAGCGCTCTCCTCACGCGACACGGGGCTGATGGCTGATCTCTGTCACGCTCGTCGTCGCCCGTGCCCGGACTTCGGCGACGTCCTCACGGCGCCGTAGGGCGCGGGAGATCGCGGCGATCTCCTGGAGGAGGCTCGTGGGGTCGGGCCCGGCCGCCGGCTCCGGCGCGTGGGCGGCCCTGCTCTCGACGGCGTCCAGAATGCCCACCGCCGCGGCCAGCGCCCGCGCCCGGTCGGGTGGATGGCCGAGGGCGAGCGCGGCGTCGTACGAGCGCCTGCCGAGGCCCGTGTCGATGTGCCGGGCCAACGGCAGCAGCACGTCCCGGATGAAGGTCTCCCGCCGGGTCAGCCGCAGCTCCGGCGTGGCCCGCAGCACGAACGGCACGCCCTCGCCGCTCACGGCCCGCATCAGCCGGTACAGCGGCCGCAGTTCGCGGCAGGCGAGCCTGATCCGGCAGCGGTCGTGGAGATACTGGCCGGCGTGCGGCAGGATGAAGCCGGCCGCGACCAGGATCGCGGACAGCGACGCGACCGGCGGAGCCAGGTTCGTGCTCAGCCAGTCCAGGTCCCGCCCGCACCAGCGCGCGACGACGGCGGTCAGCTTGGCCCCGTCGAAGACCAGGTTCAGCGCGTACCCGGCGCCCAGCAGCTTCAGCCCCCAGCGCAGCCAGGCGTCCAGGCCCGCGGTGTGACCCCAGTTCCAGATGAGCCGGAAGGTGATCAGGCAGGCCACGCCGTGTGCGGCCAGGTAGAGCAGGATCTCCTCGCGCATGAAGGGTGTGTTGGCGTAGTACGTGTCCAGATCCCGGATCCGTTCCACGGGTGCGTCGGCGAGCAGGAACAGCGCCCACAGCGCGACGATCACCCCGCAGTACACCGAGGCCACCCGGCGCAGTGCGTGCCGGGTGGCCACCGAGCGGTCGGACAGGCCGTTGCGCCAGGTGATGATCAGCAGCAGGCAGGAGCCGGACATCGCGGTGATCAGCGAGTAGCACCAGGGCGCCGCGAAGTTGGGCACGCCGGTCAGCCGGTTCATCCGGGCGATCGTGGACGGCGTGCAGAACACGAACACCGCGCAGGCGAGCACCAGCAGTCCGCCGACGGCACGCAGCAGCGGGTCCCGCCACAGCCGGATGATCGTGGGCAGCTTGATCACCAGGGCGACCGTGAGCACCACGGTGGGGACCCAGAAGGAGATGTAGAACTCGTCTAAAAGTGCGGAGGGGTCGAGGGCCAGCCGGGTCACCGCGCGGTTCCTCCCCGTCCGCGGTAGCCGAGAGTGCGCTGCACGGGGCCTGGCGGGGCATCACCCGACCCGGTCACGTGCGAGCGGAACAGGGTGGCCAGGCGGTGCCCGAAGTCGTCGGCCTCGGCCTCGTCGGCTTCCCGGGAGCCGTTGCGGGCGGCCACCGTGAGCGCCATGTCCCGCCAGCCGGGCGTCTCGGCGAACGCGCGGGCCGCCGCGGCCCCGGCCAGGTGGTGATGCCGGTGCCCGGCGTGCAGGTGCCACAACTCGTGTCCGAGGATGACCAGTTGCTGTACGGCCTCGGCCCGCTCCTCCACGATGACCAGGTCGAAGTCGGCGAACTCCATCCAGAGTCCGGTGACCTCGATCTCGTCCGGGAACCGTTCGAAGCGCAGCTCCACGGGCCGTCCGCCGCGCAGCGCGCTCATCTCCTCGCAGAGTGCCCGGCCCAACTCCCGTACGCCGTCGGGTGTCCCGGGCCGGGCGTGGACGGCGGCGGCGAGGTCGCCGGCCAGGGAGCGCATCGCCGAGGCCGGGTGGGAGCGCCGCAGTCGTGCGGCCAGGCGTGCTGCCCTCTCTCGCGCGCCCCCGAAGCTCATCGGTCTCCCTTCCCACCGCGGTGTGCGGCCGGTCCGAGCGTACGCGCCTGGGTGTGTCCGCGTCATGCGATCCAGCGACCGCCGTTCAACGGGGAACCACCTATGAGCTGGTGTGCAACCCAGGGACGCGGAAGCGCTTCGCACCCACGGTCCCGTTCGAAGCACGAGCGTCATTCGATATCCCGCCAATGGCACTGCTGACCGGACCTGACGACCGTCACCGAAGACAGCGCGCTCTCGGACGCCGACCCCGACGCCCGCAACACCCTCGACGACCCCCAGCGGGTCGCCCCGCACACCGTCGAGGGCGCCGCCCTGGAGGACGGCACCCTCACCGCCGTACTGGAGCCGCTGTCCGGGAACGTGATCCGGCGGGCGTGACTCGGTCGGCGCGGCTCAGTGGCCGGGGGAGGGGACCGGGGTCACCGGTACTCCTCCGGCCGCCCCGCCCAGCAGGGTCAGGCTCACCTTGCCCGGCCCGGACAGCGTGGTGAACTCCGAAAGGACCGCCAAGGCCAGGGAGTTGGTGCCCCGGGTGCGCAGGACGCCGTTGGGCAGGACGAAGGTGTGCTGCGGGCCGACGTTGTTGATGTACTGGCCCATGTTCCAGCCGTTGAGGAAGATCTGCGCCCGGTAGGCCCGGTACGGGTCGTCCTCCAGGACCAGGCCGATCGAGGCGTCGACGTCGGCCGGCACCGACAGCCGGAACGTCGTCCGGTACCAGGTCACGCCCTGGTACCGAGCGGCCCGCGGGAAGGTCACCGCCTCCCAGTCCCGGTCCGGGAGGCCGGGCAGATGCCAGCCCTCCCGCTCCCCGTACAACCCGCCGTTGTTCATGGGTCCGCGCACCGCGTCCGCGGCCGCCTCGCCCTGGATGCGCCATGTGATGTCGGGTGACGCCCCCTTGAAGGAGGCCGCGGTCAGTCCGCGGGCGACCTTGTGGGTGTCGAGCGCAGTGCCGTCCTGGTCGTGCTGCATCCGCCGGACCAGCACCGACAGCACGTGCCGGCCGGGGGAGCGCAGCTGCTCGCGGACCGGGAAGACGGCCGTGTCCGCCCAGCTGCCCTTGCGGATGGTGGTGGTCTTGTCCGGCACCGGCATCCGGTGCGTGCCCAGCGGTTCACCGTCCAGCCACGCCATCAACAGGCCCTGGGTGCCGGTGCTGTAGCCGAGCGAGACCTCCTTCAGGCCCCTGGAGTCGGTGAAGGATCCCCGGTACCAGACGTCCCCGTAGTGGAAGCCGTAGTCATCGGCGAACAGCACCGGTCCGCCGTCCGGCACGGCCGTCGTGCTGTACGACGAGGTCTTGTCGGCTACCTTCCACGACGAGTCGTCGAAACCCGGACCCGCCTCCGGGTTCTCCCTGCCCATCCGCCAGCCGCCCAGCTCGGGCAGCCGCACCTCGGGGGCCGCGGGCAGCAGGCCGGTGGTCATCACGCTGCCGGAGAGGGTGACACGGGTGGGCAGGGTGCGCCCGTTCCACACCAGCGTGTCGATCCCGCGGGGCCCCCACACCTCCACGCCCGTCGTCTCGGTGACGTCACCCGTCAAGTGGACGGCCGAGCCCCGCACTTCGGCGTGCCGCAGCAGCTTCGGCCCGTATACCAGCAGGGTTCCGGACGGGGTGTCGTACGGGAACAGGCGGACGGCGGTGGCGTCGTCGGTGAAGAGCAGCAGCAGCGGAGTGTCGCTCTCGCCCTTCTGCACCAGCACCCGCGTCAGTCCGCCCTCGCCCAGGGGCGCGTTCACGTGCAGTTCGTTCCGGTCGTAGACCCAGGCGGCCTCCGGATCCAGCCGCTGGACGCTCGGCTCGGCCGGGCACTTCAGTACCAGCTCCGCCATGTCGCCTTGCCGCCCCGAGAACAGGGCGATGTCCTGCCGGCCCGTCGTCAGGCACAGCACCGGCTCGGCGGTGGAGTACTTCAGTGTCCGCCGGCCCAGCGACAGCCCGGTGGTCAGCAGTCTGGCGTCCTTGCCGGGCACGGTGATCCGCAGGTCACCGGCGTCGGTCGGCAGGTCGGTGGTGACGGGCTTCGTGCCGTCGTTGCGGGCGATGTACACCTGGGCGCCGGTGTCCGGATTGGCCAGGTGGTACACCTTCAGGCCCTCGGCCCTCACCTCCGCCGCCTTGTCCAGCTTGGCGAAGTCGGGCACACGTTGCAGCAGATGGCCGAGCTGGTGCATCGGGACGATCTTGTCGGTGACGTTCCGGCCCTCGTCGATCGCGGCGCCGTAGTCGTACGACGTGTAGACGACCGGCGCGGGCAGCCAGCCCCACGAGGTCCCGCCGAAGGTCATGTACACGTTGTGCAGGGTGAGCCCGTTGGCGAGGTTGGTCAGGTAGAAGCGGCGCTCGTAGGCCGCGTCCCGGGTGCGCCGCGACTCGGCGTACCCCTTGCCGTCGAACCAGGCCCCGCCCCAGGGGTCGAACCAGCCGCCCCCGAACTCGGGGACGAACCCGGGTGTCGACGGCGAGGCGGTGGCGCCGCCCTTGAGCCCGCCGGGCCCGTAGTGCCCCCAGTCCGGCGGCGTCTGGGAGGGCGACGGATACCCGTCGAACCCGTACAGCCAACCGCCCTTCTCCCCGCCGGTGTCGAACGCCCCCGGGGTCCAGTAGCCGTTCCGCCCCTTGTCGTTGTGGAACAGCGGCACGTCGATGCCGTCCGCCCGCACCTTCTTGTACAGGTGGGACATGTAGTTCCGGCCGGTGGCCTCGGTGACGTGGGAGTCGTACTCGTTCTCGATCTGGTAGAGCAGGATCGTGCCGGTGCCCTGCGTGAACAGATGCCTGCACGCGATCCGGTTCACCTGTGACAGCCACTCGTCCACATGTGAGAGGTAGGTCGGGTCGTCGGTGCGTGCCGTGCCCTTCGTCGCCGTCAGCCAGCCCGGGAAGCCGCCGCCGTCGACCTCGGCGTTGATGTACGGACCGGGCCGCAGGATGACGTACAGGCCGGTCTCGGCGGCCATGCGCAGAAACAGGTCCAGGTCCCGGACGCCGGTGAAGTCGTACCGGCCGGGCGCGGGGGAGTGGTAGTTCCAGGCCACGTAGATACTGACCGCGTTGTAACCGTGGGCCCGCATCTTCTGCAGCACGTCCCGCCACAGGGAGGGGCTCGGCAGCCGGAAGGGGTGCAGCTCACCGGACCACACGACCAGGCGCCTGCCGTCGACGAGCAGGGAGTAACGGTCGTACCCGATGGTGTGCCGCTCCCCGTCGGCGCCCGGCGGGGCGGGCGCCGGGCCGGTCGGCACACTGCGCGCCGCGTACGCCGAGGAGGCCCCGGGGCCACCGCTGCCGCCCAGGGCGAGGCCGAGCGCGGCCGAGCCGGTCAGGGAACTGAAGGTACGTCTGCTGAGCGCCAAGGTGGATCCTCCCGAGCGATCTTACGGGGGCGCGGATCCGGTCATTCTCCATGGAAGTACCCCCCACAATGGACCCATGAGGATCTCGGCGCGGGCGGATTACGCGGTACGGGCGGTTCTGGAGCTGGCCGTACGGCAGGGTGACGGCCCGGTGAAGGCGGAGGAAATCGCCGCCGTACAGGGCATCCCCCACAAGTTCCTGGAAGGGATCCTGGGCGACCTCCGACGCGCGGGAATCGTCGACAGCCGGCGCGGCGGGGGCGGCGGCTACCGGCTGGCCCGTGACGCGGCGGCGATCACGGTCGCGGACGTGATCCGCGCGGTCGACGGCCCGATCGTCTCCGTCCGCGGCGAACGCCCGACGGGCCTCGCCTACACCGGCACCGCACAGCCCCTCCTGCCCCTGTGGATCGCCCTGCGCGCCAACGTCCGCCGCATCCTGGAGGGCGTCACCCTCGCCGACCTCGCGGCGGACGCGCTCCCCGAGCCGATCCGGGCGCTGGCGGCGGAACCGGCGGCCTGGGAGAACCCCTAGAAGGCCGCAGAGCCACGGTGTGTCCGGCGGGGCAGGTCACGGTGGCGGCGGTGGTGTCGATGGTGAAGTCGTCGAGGGGCCCGCCTCGCTCCAGCCACCCCATGACGAAGAGGGACCACCGGCCTCCGGCCGGACAGCCCGTCAACAAGATCTTCATGAGCCTTCTGGGGTCTGTCGCCGCCGCCGACGGTCGACCGCCTCACCACATGTGCGGATGATCTTCCGCAAGCTCTCCTTGCGGACCCGAGACACCCCGTCGGTGCGGATCGACGGACTCGGCCTGAGCCGCTCGTGACACGACACACGCGCGGCGGCCGGCGTCATTACCTGCCAGGTCATCGACCCCGACCCGCCCCCGACGGCAGGATCGTGGACGTCGAAAGCCGATACGGCCGGAAGGAAGCCATGTCCGCCTACGCGATAGCCCACCTGCAGGAAGCCGCCCCGCACCCGGAGGTCGCCGAATACATGGCGCGCATCACCGCGACCTTCGAACCGTACGGCGGCCGTTTCCTCGTGCACGGCGCCCCGCACGAGGTGAAGGAGGGCACCTGGCCCGGACACGTCGTCGTGATCGGTTTCCCGTCGATCGCCCAGGCACGAGCCTGGTGGGACTCGGACGCGTACCGGGAGATCGCGCCCCTGCGCTCGCGTCACATCGACGGCGACATCATCCTGGTGCCCGGCGTGCCCGAGGGCTACGACGCGACCGCCACCGCGAAGGCGATGCTGGCGGCGTTCCCCATCGACCGGACCGCCTCCGGGAGTTGATCGAGCGGGCCGGCGGCTCGCCTGTGCGGCGACCGCAAGTGAAAACCCCGGTGTGAATGGCCGGAGATCCCTCTCCCCGGCCCGGGCGGGGCTCCCTACGCTACCCACGCCTCCCTTCCTCCTTCACAGATGACGCACGGTTTCTTCAAAGGTGAACGGGTGGACGGGAGGTGCACCCCCCACTCGACGACAAGGGAGAAACCATGGCTGGTGGACTCCTCCTGAGCGGCGCCGTAGCCGCTCTCCTCACCACCGTGCTACCCGCTCAGTCCCCGTCCCCCGTGTTCGACGACCCGCCACCGGACAAGATCGTCATCGACGTGGCGACGGTGAACGGCTCGGGCTGTCCCGCGGGTACGGCCGCCGTGGCCGTGTCCCCGGACAACACGGCCTTCACGGTGACGTACAGCAGTTACCTGGCCCAGGCCGGCGGTAACTCCGATCCCACGGCCTTCCGTAAGAACTGCCAGCTCAACCTGGTGGTCCACGTGCCCCAGGGCTTCACCTACGCCGTCGCCAGCGTGGACTACCGGGGCTTCCTCTCGCTCCAGCCCGGTGCGACCGGCACACAGAAGGCCTCGTACTACTTCCAGGGCTCCTCGAGCACCGTGCCGAGAAGCCACCCCTTCAACGGCCCCTACAACGACGACTGGCAGGCCACCGACAGCACGGACTGGGCCCAACTGGTCTGGGCGCCCTGCGGTGTCCTCCGCAACTTCAACATCAACACCGAACTGAGAGTGAACGCCGGGACGTCGGCCCCGGGCAAGGTCAGCTTCATGACCATGGACTCGACGGACGGGGACATCAGCACGGTCTACCACCTGGCGTGGAAGGAGTGCCCGCGGCCCTAGCCCTGGCGCTGCTGCCGTGGGCGGGGTGGGCCCGCTGTGGATCACACGGGCCCACCCCGCCCACGATCGAAATCATCGCTCGGGGAGCGCCGTTGCCGAACTCCATGAGCGGGACGAGGGTTTCGGTACCCACAAGCGCTTTCCCGTGGTGGTGCCAGGGCGCTCGGCATGGGGATTCCTCCCCGTTTCCAGCGCTCCAGCCACTCGATCCGGCCGGGAACGGCAGGCCTGATTCCGGCCCGCGTGTGCCGCCGGCCGGGGACATGACCGGCTGTCCTTCCCAGCCGGCCTAACCCGCCTGCCCCATGCCCGCCGCGTTCGGCCAGCTCTGGGCGTTGGGCCAGCCCGTCGCCGGGGCGGGCGTCAGGCCCGTGGCGGGAGCCGGGGCCGTCATGCCCCGTACCTGGGCCGCGGTGAGGCCGCCGCGGGCCGGGACGCCGGGCGGGGTGGGCGCGGCGGCGGCCGCGGGTGCCGGTACCGGTGTGGGGGCCGGCACCGGTGCCGGGATGGGGGCGGGCGTCGGGAGCGGTGACGGCTGCGGTGACGGCTGTGGTACGGGCTGTGGCGTGGGTGCCGGTGCCATCGGCTGCTGGGTCGGCAGGGGTGCGGGCACCGGCGTCGGCGTGGGTGCCCGCATCGGCGTGGGCACCGGGGTCGGCGGGGGCGTCGGGGTCGGCGTGGGCACGGGTGCCGGCTGGGCTGCCGCCGGCATCGGCATCCCGGCGCCGGGCTGCACGGCGGCGGGGAGCGGCATGCCGGTGCCGGCGGCCGGGGCGGGAGCGGAAGCGGCGGTGGCCTGTGCGGCGAGCCCCCGCGTACCGGACCCGTTGGTCGCACTCATCAGCCGGTCCACGGCCGCCGTACCCGAGCTGTAGCTGGTCCCGGTGCCCAGCTCGGGTACGGCGGCTCCCCTCCTGGACCCGTAGAGCACCTGCTCCAGGCCGGACACCAGGCGACGCACGTCGACCTGGGGGCGCACCACGAGTCTCAGGAAGCGGCTGGAGGAACCGATCTTGTTGCCGCACTCGCGGACCAGGATCCGGTGCTCGGTGAGCATCCGGTCCCGGACCACCGTGCCCTCGGCGCCGACGGGAAGGCGGATGAAGAGGAAGTTGCCCTGGGAGGGGTAGACCGTGAGCCCGGGGAGCGCGGAGAGCTGGCTGGCCATCTCCAGACGGTCGCGGCGGACCTGCTGGAGGCTCTGCGCGTACTCGGCGCCGTGCTCCTTCAGCATGAACACCACGTGCTCGGCGAAGGAGTTGAGGTTCCACTTGGGCAGCATCGAGCGGACCTTGCCCGCGAGCGCCGGGTTGGCGACCAGGTAGCCGAAGCGTATGCCGTGCAGGCCGAAGTTCTTTCCGAGGCTGCGGAGCACGACCACGTTGGGGCGGAGCATCGCCTCCTGGACGACGCTCGGTTCGGCCTCCGCGTCGGCGAACTCGAGGAAGGACTCGTCCACGACCACCAGGTCGAGGTCGGCCATGGCGTCCATGAACTGCACCACCGCCTGCTTGCGCAGATAGCCGCCGTCGGGGTTGTTGGGGTTGCAGATCACGGCCACGCGCGTGCCCCGGGCACGGATGAACTCGGCGTACTGGGCGAGGTCCAGGGCGAAGCCGTTCGCCTCCTGGAGCGGGAACATGTCGACCCGCTTGCCCGTCTCCATCGGCTGGTCGGTCCAGCGGCCGAAGGTGGGGACCGGGATCGCCAGGGACTCACGGACGAGGAGGTGGTCGATCCAGGTGATCAGCTCCGTGGAGCCGTTGCCCATCGCCACGCACTGCGGGGGAAGTTGCAGCAGGCTGCACAGCTCAGCCGTGATGGTGTCGGCGCTGCTGGGGTAGTACGTGACGATCTCGCGCAACCGGGCCGACATCTCGTCGAACATCGCCGGAGTGGGGAAGTACGGGTTGCACGGGATGCAGAAGTCCACCGGGCCGGCCCCGTCGCCGCCCTCCCGCGTCAGCGCCGCCATCGAAGGGCTGTGCGCGGCGGTGCCGCGGAACAACGAGGTGACGTTGCCGGACAAGGGAACCTCCGTTCAGGTGGCCCGTGCGGGGGAGCACGGGCCGCCCTTGGATACGGAGGGCACGGCAGTGGTGTTCAACTCACCGGCCGTGTGAGCCGGTTCACGCCCCGAACGTGTGGATCGTCGTCGTCCGGTACGTCTGCCCGGGCCGGAGTACGGTCGACGGGAAACCGGCGTGGTGGGGCGAGTCGGGGAAGTGCTGTGTCTCCAGGCAGAGCGCGTCGCCCTGGCGGTAGGTGCGGCCGCCGGTGCCGGTGAGGGTGCCGTCGAGGAAGTTGCCGGAGTAGAACTGCAGGCCCGGCTGGTCGGTGGCGATCTTCAGGGTGCGGCCGGAGCGGGGATCACGCAGGGTCGCGACGCGCTCCGGCTCGGCCGTGATGCCCTTGTCCAGGACCCAGTTGTGGTCGAAACCCTTGGCCTGTACCAGCTGATCATGGCCGACGCGGATGTCCCGGCCGATCGGCTTGGCGTGCCGGAAGTCAAAGGGGGTGCCCGCGACCTCGGCCAGTTCGCCGGTAGGGATCAGGCCCGAGTCGGTGGGGGTGTAGCGGGAGGCGGCGATGCGCAGTTCGTGGTCCTCGATCGTGCCGCTGCCCTCGCCGGCCAGGTTCCAGTAGACGTGACTGGTGAGGTTGACGATGGTCGCCTTGTCGGTGGTGGCCTCGTAGTCGATGCGCCATGCGCCGTGCTGGGTGAGGGTGTACGTCACCTTGGTCTTGAGCGTGCCCGGGTAGCCCATCTCGCCGTCGACGCTCGTGTAGTGCAGGTGCAGGCCGACGTCGGAGCCCTTGGTGAACGGCTCCACGTCCCACACGTGCTTGTCGAAGCCCTTGGCTCCTCCGTGCAGGCTGTTCGCGCCGTCGTTGACGGACAGCTGGTGGCTCTTGCCGTCGAGGGTGAACTGCCCCTTGCCGATGCGGTTGCCGTAGCGGCCGATCAGCGCGCCGAAGTACGGGCTCTTCGCCACGTAGTCGGCGATGTTGTCGAAGCCCGCGACGACGTTGGCGTGGCGGCCGTACCGGTCGGGGATCTCCAGGGTCTGGACGATGCCACCGTAGGAGAGGACCTTCAGGCGGGTGCCGCCGTTCTCCAGGGACCAGCGATGGATCCTGGTGCCGTCGGCGAGCTTGCCGAAGGGTTCCTTCACCGGCTTCCTGCCTCCGGAGGAGGCCTGGGCGGTGCCCGTGCCGAGGGTGGTGGCGGCGAGGCTGGCCGCCGCGGCTCCGGCGATGACCGTGCGTCTGTTCAGTTCCATGGCTGCGGCTCCCGCAAAAGGAGGGGCCCCACCGGATCACCGGCGGGACCCGATCTGACTTACGAACCGGACTTGCGCTTGTTCCACACGTCGAACCCGACCGCCAGCAGCAGGGCCAGGCCCTTGATGACCTGCTGCCAGTCGGTGCCGACGCTGAGGAGGTTCATGCCGTTGTTCAGCACGCCGAGGACGAGACCGCCGATGATGGCGCCGAGGACGGTGCCGACACCGCCGCTCATGGACGCGCCACCGATGAACGAGGAGGCGATGGCCTCCAGTTCGAAGTTGACGCCCGCCTTCGGCGAGGCCGCGTTCAGACGGGCGGCGACCACCATGCCCGCCAGGGCCGCGAGCACGCCCATGTTCAGGAAGACGTAGAAGGTGACCTTCTTGTCCTTCACGCCGGACAGCTTGGCCGCCGGGAGGTTACCGCCGATCGCGTAGACGTGTCGGCCGAACACCGCGTTGCGCATCACGTAGCCGTAGCCGACCACCAGCGCGCCGAGGATGATCAGCACGATCGGGGCGCCCTTGTAGCTGGCGAGCAGCAGGGTCAGGACGAGGATCGCGGCGACCAGGGCCGTCAGCTTGAGCAGGAAGAGCCGGGTCGGCACGACGTCCAGGGAGAACTCCTGCTGGCGGCGGCGGTCCCGGAACTCCTGCCACACCACAGCCGCGACCAGGACGAGCCCGAGCAGCAGGGTCAGGTTGTGGTAGTTGGTGTTCGGGCCGGCCTCGGGCAGGAAGCCGTTGCCGAGCTTCTGCAGGCCGTCGGGGAAGGGGCCGAGGGTCTGGCCCTTGAGCAGGATCTCCGTCAGGCCGCGGAAGAGCAGCATCCCGGCGAGGGTGACGATGAAGGACGGTATACCGAGATAGGCGATCAGGAAGCCCTGGACCGCGCCCGCCGCCGCGCCCACCAGCAGGCACAGCACCAGCGCGATCGGCCAGGACACGCCGTGATGCACGGTGAGCACGGCCGCGAAGGCGCCGACGAAGGCCGTGAGCGAGCCGACCGAGAGGTCGATGTGCCCGGCGATGATCACCAGCATCATGCCGATCGCGAGGATCAGGATGTAGCTGTTCTGCAGCACCAGGTTGGAGACGTTGCGCGGCAGCAGCAGGTCACCGTCGGTCCAGATCGCGAAGAGGACCACGATCAGGCCGAGCGCGATCAGCATGCCGTACTGGCGCATGTTGCCGCGCAGGCCGCTCAGCACCAAGCCGAGCAGCCCCCCGTCGGCGGCCGATCCGCTCTTGCCCGGAGGCGCGGGGGCCGAACTCCTGGCGGTCACATCCGTGCTCATCGCGTTACCTCTTTGTCCTTCGTCATATGGCGCATCAGCACTTCCTGCGTGGCCTCGGCCCGCGGCACCTCACCGGTCAGCCGCCCGGCGGCCATCGTGTAGATGCGGTCGCACATGCCGAGCAGTTCGGGCAGCTCGGAGGAGATGAAGACGACCGCCTTGCCCTGGGCGGCGAGCTGGTCGATGACCGTGTAGATCTCGTACTTGGCGCCCACGTCGATGCCACGGGTCGGTTCGTCCAGGATCAGCACATCGGTCCCGGCGAAGATCCACTTGCTGAGGACGACCTTCTGCTGGTTGCCGCCGGACAGCTTGCCCACCGGCTCGAACACGGTCGGCGCCTTGATGTTCATGGACTTGCGGAAGCCCTCCGCGACCTGCCGTTCCTCGTGCTCGTCCACCACGCCCCGCTTGGCGACCTTCTTCAGCGCGGTCAGCGAGATGTTGCGGTTGATGGTGTCGATGAGGTTGAGGCCGTAGTGCTTGCGGTCCTCGGTGACGTACGCGATGCCGTGCCCGACCGCCTCCGCGACGGTCTTCGTACGGATCTGCCTGCCGTCCTTGAGGACCGTGCCGTCCGCGTACCGGCCGTAGGCGCGTCCGAAGACGCTCATCGCCAGCTCGGTGCGGCCGGCGCCCATCAGGCCCGCGATGCCGACGATCTCCCCGCGGCGCACGTGGAGCGACACATCGTCGACGACCTTGCGCTGCTGGTCGATCGGGTGGAACACGGTCCAGCCGCGGATCTCCAGCGCCGGTGCCGCGCCCTCCTCCGGCTGGTGCGGGGTGCGCTCCGGGAAGCGGTGGTCGAGGTCGCGGCCGACCATGCCGGCGATGATCCGCTCCTCGGTCATCTCCGGTGCCCTCACATCGAGGGTCTCGATGGAACGGCCGTCCCGGATGATCGTCACCGAGTCGGCGACCTTGCGGATCTCGTTGAGCTTGTGGGAGATGATGATCGAAGTGATGCCCTGGTTCTTCAACTCCAGGATGAGATCAAGGAGTTTGCCGCTGTCCTCGTCGTTCAGGGCCGCCGTCGGCTCGTCGAGGATGAGCAGCTTCACCTCCTTCGACAGCGCCTTGGCGATCTCCACCAGCTGCTGCTTGCCCACGCCGATGTCGGCGACGCGGGTCTCCGGGTGCTCGTCCAGACCGACCCGGCGCAGCAGCCGGGTGGCGTGGCGCAGCGTCTCGCGCCAGTTGATGAGTCCCCGGCTGGCGTGCTCGTTGCCGAGGAAGAGGTTCTCCGCGATGGACAGGTGCGGTACCAGGGCCAGTTCCTGGTGGATGATGACGATGCCGTGCTGCTCGCTCGCCCGGATGTCCCTGAACTGGCAGAACTCTCCTTCGAAGAGGATGTCCCCCTCGTAACTGCCGTACGGGTGGACGCCGGAGAGCACCTTCATCAGGGTGGACTTGCCGGCGCCGTTCTCCCCGCAGATGGCGTGGACCTCGCCCTGCCGGACGGTCAGGGTGACGTCCGACAGCGCCTTGACACCGGGAAAGGTCTTGACGATCGAGCGCATTTCCAGGACGGGTCCCGCCATGGTCGTGCCTTCCAATCCATAGGAAAAGGGCGGGTTACTTGAGATCGGCCTCGGTGTAGTAACCGCCGTCGACCAGCACCTGCTTGTAGTTGCTCTTGTCGACGCTCACCGGCTGGAGCAGGTAGGCGGGCACGACCTTGGTCCCGTTGTCGTAGGTCTTGGTGTCGTTGACCTCGGGCTTCTTGCCCTTAAGGACGTCGTCGACCATGGTCGCGGCGACCTCGGCGAGCTTCCGCAGGTCCTTGTAGACGGTCTGCGTCTGCTGACCAGCGGTGATCGACTTCACCGAGGCCAGCTCGGCGTCCTGGCCGGTGATGACCGGCAGCGGCTTGTCGGCCGAGCCGTAACCGTCCGACTTCAGCGCGGACAGGATGCCGATGGAGATGCCGTCGTAGGGGGAGAGGACCGCGTCGACCCGGCCGGTCTTGTAGGAGGAGGTGAGGATGTCCTCCATGCGCTTCTGCGCGGTCGTGCCGTCCCAGCGCAGGGTGGTGACCTTGTTGAGCGCGGTCTGACCGGACCTGACCACCAGCTGCTTCTTGTCGAGGTACGGCTGCAGCACGCTCATCGCGCCGCCGAAGAAGTACTTGGTGTTGTTGTCGTCGTTGGAGCCGGCGAAGAGCTCGATGTTGAACGGGCCCTTCCTGCCCTTGCTCAGCCCGAGCTTGTCGACGATGTACTGGCCCTGGAGCTTGCCGACCTTCTCGTTGTCGAACGAGGCGTAGTAGTCGATGTTCTCGGTGCCGAGGATCAGCCGGTCGTAGGAGATGACCGGGATGTGCGCGTCCGCGGCCTCCTGGAGCACGTTGTTCAGCGACTTGTTGTCGATCGCCGCGACGATCAGGCCCTTCACGCCCTGCGTGATGAGGTTCTCGATCTGCGAGACCTGGGTGGCCGAGTCGTCCTCGCCGTAGACCAGCTTGGTCTTGTACCCCTTGGCCTCCAGGTCCTTGACGACGTTCTCGCCGTCGGAGATCCAGCGCTCGGAGGACTTGGTCGGCATGGCGATGCCGATGGTGGCGCCCTTGACGTCGTTCGTCTTCTCCTTGCTGCCGCCCTCGCCGCTCTGCCCGCAGGCGGTCAGGGTCAGGGTGAGGGAAGCGGCTCCGGCTATCGCGGCGAGTGCGGCTCTGCGGTTGCGCATGGGATCAGTCCTTGGTCGTCTCGTCGTTGAGAGGGGTCACGCGTTGCTGGGAAAGCGGTTCAGTGGGCCGGGCAGGCGGGAGCCGAGCGGCGCCATGTCGCCGTCCGCGCCGTGCCGGGCGAGCAGGTCCAGGGCGAGCCGGCCGCGCCGCACCCGCTCCCGGGCGGTGTCCAGGGTCACGTCCCGCAGATGGGTGCCCCACGGGTAGAGACCGGGAGCCTTGGACAGACCGAACTTCAGGTAGAGCGGTGCGCCGCGCCGGATCAGCTCGGCGACCTCGTACATCCGCACATAGCCGCCGAGATCGTCGGGGGCCTCGATGTACATGTCCATGGGAGCGCCCGACACCCGGCGGATCTCGGTGAGGTGATCCAGCGTCAGATCGCTGGGCACGTTGATGGAGTCGGCGCCGAGCCGCTCGTAGACGACGTACGCGGCCGGGTTGACGGGGCCGATCAGCGCCGAGACCTTCAGGGTGGTGCCGGCCGGGATGATCCCGGTCGCACGGGCCCGGTTAAGGGTCCACAGCACGCCCTCGTCTGCGACCAGCAGGCATGTGACGCCCAGCTCGGTCGCCCGGACGGCGTCTTCGACGCAGCCCGCCACGGCGTCGTGGCCCCGTGCGCGCACTCCGGCCCCCCGCGAGTCGGACCGCACCGAGCCACCGATGTCCCAGGTGCCGCGCGGGCCGGTGAACAGGCACAGCTCGATGTCGCGTTCGGCGGTGGCCTCGACCATCTCGGTGATCTCGGCGTCGGTGAGCATCCAGACCCCGCTGCCCTGGCTGATCCGGTGGATCGGCACATCGAGGCGGGAGGCCTCCTTGAGCACGACCGCCAGCGCTTCGGGCCCCTCGCACGAGGGGATCTCGGTGCGCCAGCGGCCGCCGCCCGGGAAGCCGTGGGAGGAGGTGTCGGCGGGGTCGAGGGCGGGCGCGCCCAGGCCGAGTGCGGCGAGCACCTGCTCGCCGGGCCTGCGGGCTGCCGGGGCGGAAGCGTCGGTCACAAGCTGTCCTTAGTGTCCTGAGTGTTCGAAATATCGGACGAGGTTCGCTGATCAGAGCGGGGAGAGGCCCCGGTGGCGCCGCGAAGAAAAGCCGTGGTGGTCCGGTCAGGGCGCCGTCAGGTCACGCCCCGACCGGCGTACGGCTAGGGGCGGAGCAGCACCTTGCCGACCTTCGGGTCGCCGGCCCCGACCAGCTCGATGGCCTGCGAGAACTCGGTCAGCGGCAGCTCGTGCGTGACCAGCGGCAGCGGGTCAAGCAACCCGGCGCCGAACACCCGCACGGTGTGCGCCCAGGCGTCCGGCGGCGCCCCGAAGACGGTGTGCACCTCCAGCTGCCGTACGACGAGATCGGTCGGGTCGAGCCCGTCCGCGCCCGGCGCCGGGATGCCGGTCAGGACCAGGCGACCGCCGCGCCTGAGCAGCGAGGCGGCGGTGCGCGCGGCGGACGCGGACCCGGCGGTCTCGATCACCACGTCGAAGTCGTCGGGTAGTTCCCGGTCCCTGAGCCGGAAGTCGGTGGCCCCGAACCGCCGGGACAGCGCCTCCCGGTCGTTCCGCGTGCCCACCACCAGCACCTCCGCCGGCGAGACCGCCTTCAGGAACTGCACGGCGAACATCCCGAGCGTGCCCGTGCCGACCACGGCGACCCGTTCGCCCGGCCGGGCGCCCGCCTTGAGCGCGGCGGCCGCGATGCAGGCGGCCGGCTCCAGCAGCGCGGCCGCGGTGAGGTCGGCGTCGTCCGCCAGGACGTGCAGCAGCCGCGCGGGCAGGGTGAGCGTGGTGGCCATGGCGCCCGGCTGGGTGAACCCGGTCTCCTCGTAGCCGTCCGTGCACAGCGTGGTCTCGCCCGCGTGGCAGCGGTCGCACACCTGGCAGTTGCGGAAGCCCTCACCGACGACCTTGCGCCCGACGAGCGTGCCGGGCACCCCCGCGCCCACCCCCGTGACCGTCCCGGACCATTCGTGGCCGGGCGTGAGCGGGTAACGGACGTACCCCTCGGGGCGGTTTCCCTGGTACACCTCGCGGTCGCTGCCGCAGATGCCGACCGCGTGCACGGCCACCAGCGCCTCGCCCGGGCCGGGCTCGCGAGGCGTGTGCGCCTCGACCCGGTGCACGCCCGGTGCCTCGACCAGGACCTGGGAACTCATTTGGTGCCCTTCGGCTTTCGCTGCTCCCAGCCCTCGGCCCACAGGTCGAACCGCGCCTGCTGCTGCGGGAACTCGGCCGCCGCGTCGACGTCCAGCTCGACACCCAGGCCCGGCGCGTCGGACAGGTGGAAGTACCCGTCGACGACCTCGGGGGCGCCCTTGACCACCTTCTTGATCTCCGCGTCCGCGAAGTCGTTGAAGTGCTCGAGAATCTTGAAGTTCGGTGAGGTGAAGCCCACGTGGAGGGAGGCGGCGGTCAGCACCGACCCGCCCACGTTGTGCGGCGCGACGAGCATGTAGTGGGTCTCGGCGGTCGCGGCCAGCTTCCGCGTCTCCCAGATGCCGCCGATGTGGCCCACGTCGGGCTGGATGATGTCCACGGCCTGGCTCTCGAACAGCTCGCGGAACTCGATCCGGTCGTGGATCCGCTCACCGGTGGCGACCGGGATGTCGACCTTGGCGGCGACCTTCTCCAGCGCCTTGAGGTTCTCCGGCGGCACGGGCTCCTCCAGCCAGGCGGGCTTGAAGGGGGCGAGTTCGCGCGCGAGCCGTACCGCGGTGGCGGGGGAGAAGCGGCCGTGCATCTCCAGCATCAGCTCGGCGTCGGGGCCGATCGCATCACGCACGGCCTCGATGAGCGAGACGGCGTACAGGGTCTGCCCGTGGTCGAGTTCGAAGTGCCCGGTACCGAACGGATCGATCTTCAGCGCCTTGTAGCCGCGCTCCATGACCGCCTGGGCGGCCTTGTGGTAGGCCTCCGGGGTGCGCTCGGTCGTGTACCACCCGTTGGCGTAGGCCTTCACCTTGTCGGTGACCTTGCCGCCGAGCAGCTGCCAGACCGGCACGCCGAGGGCCTTGCCCTTGATGTCCCAGCACGCCATCTCGACGACCGCGATGCCGGACATCACGATCTCGCCGGCGCGGCCGTAGTCGCCGTACTTCATGCGGCGTACGAGATCCTCGACGGCGAACGGGTCGGATCCGAGAACATGGTTGGCCTCGGCTTCCCGCAGGTAGCCGATCAGCGCGTCGGTGTGTCCGAGCATCCGGGTCTCGCCGACTCCCGTGATCCCCTCGTCGGTGTGCACCTGGACGTAGGTCAGGTTGCGCCACGGCGTGCCGACCACGTGCGTGCTGATTCCGGTGATGCGCACGGCAGTTGCCCCTCAGCTGTTCGATATTTCGTCACACGTTCGAAATGCTGGCGTGACAGTAAGGACGGTGTGGTGGAGGTGTCAATGGGTCGAACAGGTAACGGTTTCGGTGCGGCTTTCGAGAATTCTTTCGGTCCCCTACGAAACCTTCACAGGGGTGGCTAGGAACGTGACCCGCGTGGACCTTAGTCTTCCCGCGTCATGGACTACTGCCACCCGTGCCAACGGCACCTCAACGGCGCCCTGGCCTGCCCGGGGTGCGGCGCACCGGCCGAGCGGCTCGCCGTGTCCACACCGGTCCCGGTCGCGCACGCGGGTGCGGGTGAGACATACGGGGGCCGGATCCCGGCGCAGGGGTACGGCGGCCAGGTCCCTGCCGCGGGGTACGGCGAGCACGTCGCATCCGCGGGCTACGGCGCGCGCATCCCCACCCAGCGGTACGGCGGTGACGCCCCTGCCGGGGACTACGGCGTCCACGAAGGGCACGGCGTCCACGAAGGCCACGGCGTCCACGAAGGCCACGGCGTCCACGAAGGGCACCGCGTCACCCAGGAATACGAGCCGAGCGGACCGGAAGAGCCGGAAGAAACCGAAGAGCCGGAAGGACCCGTGGAACCGGAAGAGCCGGAGCCGCGGGGTGAGCCCGAGGCCGGTGGCCGGGCCGCCCGGCGCAGGGCGCGCGGCACCGCCACCGCGAGCCCCGTCGAGGCCGACTCCAGCCGGCGTGACCGCAAGGCCGCCGCGCACCGGCGCCGCCGGCGCCGTACGGTGCTGGTCGCCGCGGGCTTCGTCCTGGCCGCAGGCGGGCTCAGCCTCGCCGAACTGGGCACGGACGCGCCCTTCTCGCCCTTCTCCGGTGACACGCCGGCCCCGGCCGGGGACACCACGGCGGACGGCGGCTCGTCCTCCACGGCGCCGGACCGCACGGCCGACCCGCTCGAGGACACCGCCGGCGCCACCCCGGGCGCCTCCGCCTCCCCGGACGCCTCGGCCTCCGCGTCCGCTTCCGAGTCCCCCAAGGACAAGGACTCCGCGTCCCCGTCCGCCAAGGACACCACCAAGGCGCAGCAGTCGGCCGCGGCGGACGCCGACACGACCGCCACCGCCCCCGCCACCTCGGCCACGACCGGGCCCGCCGCCACCCCGACCGCGGATCCGACGACCTCCGAGCCGACCCCGGAACCGTCGCCCACCAAGACCTGCGACCGCGTCTTGTGGTGGTGCACCTGAGCCGCGCCCGAGGCGTGCCCCGCATCACCCCCTCCCCTCCGCCGGCGAAGGTACCGGCACCCGCAGGCCCGTGCGGTGGTTGAGTCGAACAGGTGTGTCTCGCCGTACCGATCCCGGAACCGCCCGGACCGGGCGTGGGTGTTGTGCCGAGAGGGAGACGCGGGCAGCGGCTCAGTTGAGGAGAGCGGATGACGCAGGAGATCACCGTCCACGGCACGGTCGCCGAGGGCTTCGAGGCGGTGCGCGAGGAGTTCGCCGCCTTCGTCGCCGGGGAACGGGACGACTACGAGGGCCAGTTGTGCGCGTACGTCCATGGGCGCCGCGTCGTGGACCTGTGGGCGGGCGAGGGCGTGACGGGCGAGTCGCTCTACGGCGTGTACTCGGCCACGAAGGGCGCGGCGCACCTGGTCGCGGCGCTGCTCGTGCAGGACGGTACGTTGGAGCTGGATCGCAAAGTCACCTACTACTGGCCGGAGTTCGCCGCCGAGGGCAAGGGTGCGCTGACCCTGCGGGACCTGCTGGCGCACCGCGCGGGGCTCATCGGCACCGGTACCGGTTTCACCCTCGCGGAGCTCGCCGACGACCGGGCGATCGCCGAACGCCTCGCCGACGAGCGGCCGTTCTGGCGGCCGGGCACGGCCTTCGGCTACCACGCCCTGGTCATCGGCGCGCTGACCGGCGAGGCCGTCCGGCGGGCCACGGGCCGGACCCTCCAGGAGCTGTACGAGGAGCGAATCCGCGCGCCCTACGGCCTCGACTTCCACCTGGGCCTGCCGGCCGACCGGGAGCCGCGTTTCCGTACCGTCCAGCCGATGCTCCCGACCGCCGAGCAGCAAGCCCTCCTCGATGGGCTGCCGACCGGTCCGCACACCCTCGCCGCGATCGCCTTCAATCGGCACGGCGCCGAGCCGACCGACCTGGAAGGCCTGCTCAACGAGCGGCGGATCCGCGCCAAGGGCCCGGCCTCGGTGGGCGCGGTCGCCTCGGCGCGCGGCCTGGCGGGCATGTACGCGGCGGCCATCAGCGAGGTCGACGGCAAGGCCCCGCTGCTCAAGGAGGACACGCTGGCGGAGTTCGGGCAGATCCACTCCGCCGGCTACGACCTGGTGGCCCGCGCCCACGGATCCTTCGGCCTCGGCTTCCAGGCGACCGCCGACACCTGGCACCCCTTCCTCGGTGCCGGCGCGATCGGCCACAGCGGCGCGAACGGCGTACAGTCCTTCGCCGACCCCCGCAGTGGCCTCGCCTACGGCTACACGCGTCGCCGCTTCGTCTTTCCGGGAGGGGCGGCGCCGGAGAACGACAGGCTGGCGGCGGCGGTGCACAGGGCGGCGCTGGCGGGTGACTGACGCCCGCTTGTCCCTTACGGGGCGGAGGCCCACCTGAGGGCGTGCGGGGCTGTGTCGACGTGCCGCTTGGCCGCGGGGGCGCGAGCAACCCACGACGACCCGCGGCCGCGATCTCACCGCACCCGGCAGCCGCGCAAGCACGGCAGCCGCACCCCACGTCCAAGGATGCGGCTGCCGTAGTACGCAACGACCGACGTCAGACCAGCGTCACGGTGACGTTCCCCCGCGTCGCCTTCGAGTAGGGGCACACCTGGTGAGCCTTCTCGATCAGAGCCCGCGCGGTGCTCTCGTCGGCGCCGGGAATCTCCGCCGAGATCTCCACGATGATCCCGAAACCGTCCTCGTTCCTGCCGATGCCGACCTTCGCGGTGACGGTCGAACCGGAGACGTCGGCGCCCTCCTGGCGGGCGACCACGGCGAGCGCGCCCTGGAAGCAGGCGCTGTATCCCGCGGCGAACAACTGCTCCGGGTTGGTGCCGTCGCCGCTGCCGCCCATCTCCCTGGGCGGGTTCACGAGGACGTCGAGCTTTCCGTCGTCGGTGGCGACGCGGCCGTCCCGGCCGTTCTGGGCGGTGGCGACAGCCGTGTACAGGACGTCGGACTGCTGAATGGGCATGCGGTTGTCTTCCTCCTCGGTCCGCCGCGACTCGCGCCCACGATCGACGGCGGATTTCGGAAAGAAACTACCGCATGCCGGAAAGCCTAGGCCAGGGGTCAGAGCCTGACGATCATCTTGCCGGTGTTGTCGCCGCGCAGGACCCCGAGGAACGCCTCCAGGTTGTTCTCGATGCCCTCGACGACCGTCTCGCGGTACTTCAGCGCGCCCGAGGCGACCCAGGGGCCGACCTCCTGGACGAACTGCGGCTGCAGGTCGTAGTGGTCGCCGACCAGGAAGCCCTCGATGCGGCCGCGGGTCTGGATGAGGCGGGCGAGGTTCTTCGGGCCGGGGGCGGGCTCGGTGTCGTTGTAGACGGAGATCATGCCGCAGACGGCGATCCGGCCGCCCTCGTTCAGCGAGCCGATGGCGGCCTCCAGGTGGTCACCGCCGACGTTGTCGAAGTACACGTCGATCCCGTCGGGCGCCGCCTCGCGCAGTTGCTCGCCCACCGGGCCGTTCTTGTAGTTGAACGCGGCGTCGAAGCCGTACTCCTCGACCAGCAGCTTGACCTTCTCGTCGGACCCGGCCGAGCCGATGACCCGCGAGGCGCCCTTGAGCTTGGCGATCTGCCCGACCTGGCTGCCCACGGCGCCCGCCGCGCCGGAGACGAAGACGACGTCGCCCTCCTTGAAGGAGGCGGTGCGCAGCAGACCGGCGTAGGCGGTCAGACCGGTCATGCCGAGGACGCCGAGGTACGTCGACAGCGGCGCGGTCCCGGGGTCGACCTTGACGGCGTTCTTCGCGTCCACGGCGGCGTACTCGCGCCAGCCGAAGAAGTGCAGGACGTGGTCGCCGACCGCGATGCCCTCGGCGTTGGAGGCGACGACCTCGCCGACCGCGCCGCCCTGCATGACCTTGCCCAGTTCGAAGGGGGCGACGTACGACTTGGCGGCGCTCATCCGGCCGCGCATGTACGGGTCGACGGAGAGGTAGGTGTTCCGCACCAGTACCTGGCCCTCGCCCGGAGTCGGGACCGGCACCTCGACCAGGGCGAAGTCCTCGGGCTTCGGCCAGCCGACCGGGCGGCTGAGCAGGTGCCACTCGCGGCTGACGGCGGGGAGTGCGGGGGACTCGGACATGGTGCGTGACCTTCCTCGGACGGACTCAGATACTTCAGTACCTGAAACAACCCTGCACCTGAATATTTCAGGATGTCAAGTAACCGGGTATCCTGGTGGGCATGTCCACCCCACCGAAGCCCCACCGTGCCGACGCCCTCACCATGGAGGTCGTCGAGCTGATCGGTGACGTCGTCGCCCGCTTCTACGCGGACTACGAGACGGCGGCGGGCGAGCACACGCTGACCGGCCCGCAGGCCCGGCTCCTCAGCCTGCTCTCGCTGGAGCCGCTGCCGATGCGCAAGCTCGCCCAGAAGCTCAAGTGCGAGCCCTCGAACGTCACCGGGATAGTGGACCGCCTGGAGTCCCGCGGCCTGGTGGAGCGCCGCCCCGACCCGGCCGACCGCCGGGTGAAGGTGGCCGCCGCCACCGAGGAGGGCCTGCGGGTCGCCCGGGACCTGCGCGAGGGCCTGCACTTCGCCCGCGAACCCCTCGCCGGCCTCTCCACGGACGAGCGGCGCTCCCTGCGCGACCTGCTGCGCCGGATGCTGGACGCCTGAGGCCGTACCTGGTGATCCACGCTTCCCGGGGCCGAGCGCGGCGGCTGAGACGCGCCCTTGGGTAAAGTCTCCGCCATGCGCGATCTTGGGGTGGGATTCGGTTATCTGCTGAAGGGCCAGCGCTGGGTGGCCCGGCGCGGCCGTAGTTACGGCCTCGGTCTGCTGCCCGGCCTGATCACGCTGGTCCTCTACGCGGCGGCGCTGGTCGCCCTCGCCCTGTGGGGCGAGGACGCGGTCACCTGGGCGACCCCGTTCGCGGACGACTGGTCCAGCCCTTGGCAGGGCCTGTTCCGCGGCTTCCTGACGGCCGTCCTGTTCGCCCTCGGGCTGCTGCTGGCCGTGCTCACCTTCACCGCCGTCACCCTGCTGGTCGGCCAGCCCTTCTACGAGAACCTGTCGGAGCAGGTCGACGCCGCCGTCTCGCCCGACGGCACCGCGCCGCAGTCCGCTCTCCCGCTCTGGCGCGAGCTGTGGATCTCGGCCCGCGACAGCCTGCGCGTCCTGGTCCGGGCCGGTCTGTGGGGCGTGCTGCTCTTCGCTCTCGGCTTCCTGCCGTTCGTCGGCCAGACCGTCGTACCCGTGCTCGGCTTCTTCGTCACCGGCTTCTTCCTCACCGAGGAACTGACCGCCGTCGCCCTGCAGCGCCGGGGCGTGGAACTGCGCACCCGGCTCACCCTGCTCCGCTCCCGCAAGAGCCTGGTCTGGGGCTTCGGCACACCCCTGGGCCTGGCCTTCCTGGTCCCGTTCGTCGCGGTGTTCCTGATGCCGGGCGCGGTCGCGGGCGCCACGCTCCTCGCCCGGGACCTGCTGGGCGAGGAGAACGCCGACGACGGCTCCGCCCCCGGCGGGGAGGCCGACACGGAGGACGTGACCTTGTGACCCAGATACTCGCCGTCGCCGTCATCACGGTCCTCGCCGTGATCGCCCCCGGCGCCGACTTCGCGATGATCGTCCGCAACAGCTACCTGTACGGCCGCCGCACCGGGCTGCTCGCCGCCGCGGGCGTGGCGGCCGGCGTCCTGGTCCACGTCACCTACACCCTGCTCGGCGTCGGCCTGCTGATCGCCTCCTCCACCGCCCTGTTCACGGTGATCAAGCTGATCGGCGCGGCCTACCTCGTCCACATCGGCATCCGCACCTACCGCACCCGCGGCGAGCTGCGGATCGACCTGGACGGCAAGCGGGAGCTGACCCCGCTCGCCGCCCTGCGCGCCGGCTTCCTCACCAACGTCCTCAACCCGAAGACGACCCTCTTCGTCGTCTCCACCTTCGCCCAGGTCGTCAGCCCCGGCACGCCGTTGTACCAGCAGGTGGGCTACGGCCTGTTCATGTCGCTGGCCCACCTGCTGTGGTTCGGCGTGGTCGCCGCGTTCTTCTCGCACTCCCGGATGCGTACCGTGATGCTGCGCGGCCAGAAGGTCCTCAACAAGGTGATCGGCTCCCTCCTGGCCGGTCTCGGCGTCAGCCTCGCGCTCGCGCCGTCGCACTGAGATCCGTCGCGCTCAGCGCGACCGCCACGATCGACCGCACCTGGTCGATGATGTCCAGCCGGTTGCGTACGAACTCCGGGTCGGTGACCGTTCCGGTCGCCGGGTCGGTGTTGCCGGTGCCGAACTGGAGAACGGGCGTGTGCACATGCCCGCCCGGCAGGCTGTCGTGCAGGCCGAGGCGGTCCCGCAGCAGTGTGGCCCGGTAGGCGATCTCGTTGGAGAGGTAGTCGCCGCCGCCCCCGGCACGCGCCGTCGAGCCGGGGCTCGGGCCGTCCGGCCGTACGACGGGGCCGGTTCCTCCCGCCGGGATCTCGGTCACCTCCGTGTGGTCGTAGACGGGGAAGCGCCCCGTGCGCGCGGCCACGATGGCGGAGTACGGCAGGGTCGTCGTCGTCCACTGGGGCTGTGAGGACGGATCGGCGACCGGTACGGTCTCCGTCCGCGAGACGTTGTCGTTGTCCGGAAAGCCGCCCCGCCAGGCGCCGTTGGTGCGCTCGATGTCGAACCGGCCGAAGCGGCCCTGGCTCACGGTCGTGAACAGATCCACCTTCGGCAGATACGGTCGCAGTGTCCGCTCCACCGTGCCTCCCCCGGAGCCGGCTGCCGGGGAGGTGCCACCGGTGAAGTCCTGCCAGCGCACCGGGAACACGGCGGTCTCGATGCGCGCCGGGCCCTGGGCGGTCTCGATCACCGTGCCGTCGAGCGCGAGCGCGGTGGCCCCGGAAGGGTTCGAGATGCGGATGTCCCGGTCGAGGGTGAAGGGGTCGAACCCGGTGAGGAGGACCCGCCGCACGTGCCCCTTCGCCGGGTGGCGGATGTCGGTCTGGCCGCGCGAGGTCCGCTCCAACTGGTCCAGAAGAGCCGACCTCTGCCGATCACTGATGCCGAAACCCGGTTGCCACGTGCGCACTTCACGTGTCAGCTCCAGCCGCGCCCAGTACAGCGGCCGGTCGTCGTCCCGGCTGATGTCACCGCCGGCCGGGCCCCGCCCCTGCGCCCGGTCCACGGCCCGCCGCCACAGCGCGGACCCCTCCCGTACGACGATGTGCCGGGCCTGCGCATAGGAGTGCGCGCGCGCCAGCTCGCGGCTGAACCCCGGTGCCACGTCGTCGAATCCGGAGCGGCGGAGAATCTCCTGCGGCACGGCCCCGTCGAGCCGCTGTTCCTCGACGGTGGGGGTGGGGACAGCGGCCGCCGGAGCGGCAAAGGCCGTGGCGGTGGGGGCGGACAGGCCGGTCAGCAGGGCCAGGCCGAGAACGCCGAAGCGAACGCGTGCGGATATCAAGGCGGTTCGGGTCCTTCCGTCGCTGCGGGACGCGTGGTGCGGTGGACGGCGGCAGTATCGCGTGACGGAAGTGACCGCGCCATGGTGCACACGGTCCTGACGGCGTGAAAGAGCCATGCGGCCGGCGCACGGCAACCATGCGAGACGTTCGCCCGTCGCATGTGACGGCCGGTCCCGGTGCCGGGAGCATGCAGACCACCTCGCCGGACCCGCCTCCGTGCCGCAGCCCCTGGGCCCGTACTGCTCCCAGGTCGCCTCAGTCGAACACGCCGACGGCAGCGCCCTGTCGTCGCCCGACCAGCGTGACCTTCGAGGTGCCGCGGCTGTCGGCCCGGAGGCCCGGAGGCCCGGATCGCGATCGTGGCGGCGGTGCCGACGGCGAGTGATACGGCCGCGCAGGAAGACAGCGAAGGCCGCGAACCTCGGCGCCCTCTTCCGCGTCGAACTCGGAGCGGGAGTCGCGGCGCTGTACGCGGCCGGGGCGTACGGGTGGGCGCTCGCCTTCGCTCTGGTGTGCCCGGCGAGCAGGGGCCTCGCGGTCGCCTGGGACCAGTGACCCTTCAGTCCGCCGGCTCGACCAGCGGCCCGCAGCAAGTCCCGGAACGACCCCGGCATGTCGACGGGCTCGCGGCCAATGGAACTGCCCCGGCGTACCCCTTCGGTCACGGCCTCGGCCACACCGACTGGGCCCACGAGTCCCCGCACCTCGACGGCACCACCGCTATCACCACTGCCCGGCCGGCTTCCCGTCCGCCGCGGCCGGACCGGCGGGCGCGTCGAGGTGACCGCGGGCCCCCGCGCCGCGCCTTCGAGGTCTGGGACGAGACGGCGAAGGTGTGGGCCTGTGTGAAGGGTTCGTACGAGATCGCCGCCGGACGCTCGATCGCCGGCCGCGGGCTGGCCACGCCGATTAACGTCTGATCCGGGACAGGTCTCCCCCCACGAACAGCCCCGGTCCGGGACCTGACCCCTGGACCGGGGCTCGTGACCTCCTGGGACGCGCGGCGGAGCCCCGGACCGCGCCCGCACACGTCCGCCGGACAGGCGAAAGAGCCCTTCCGCCGGGTGCCGCCGGTGGCCGCTGCTCGTTTCATCGAGCTGGGTGACCACCACCGCGAGGCCGGGCCCCGAACAACGGCATCCAGGTGGAGACCGAGCTGGGGACGCCGCCGGAAGGGTTTGGACGCCCTGCTCTCCGACGACCCGTGGCCGGGCGGGACGGCGCCGTCAGCAGCCGCGGACGCCGAAGCCGTACACCGTCTCCGAGCGGTACACCTCCCCCGGCCGCAGTTCCGTACGGGGGAACTGCGGCCGGTTGGGGGAGTCCGGAAAGTGCTGGGTCTCCAGGGCGATGCCGGCGCCGGGAGCGAACGGGTCCGAGAGATGGTCGGCCGTGTAGAGCTGGAGGCCCGGCTCGGTCGTCGCCACGGTCAGGGTCCGCCCGGACGCCGGCTCATGCAGCTCGGCCACCTCTTCCGGATGCTCGGTGACCCCCTTGTCCAGGACGAAGTTGTGGTCGTAGCCCGAGCCGACCTTGCGGGCCTCGCGGAAGTCGAAGCGGGAGCCGGACACGTGCTGCAGTACCCCGGTCGGGATCAGGTCCTCGTCGACCGGGGTGAAACGGGACGCCGCGAGCCGCAGTTCGTGCCCGCCGGCGTGGCCCGTGTCGTGGCCGGCCAGGTTGAAGTAGCTGTGGTTGGTGAGGTTGACCACCGTCGGCGCGTCCGTCACCGCCTCGTACGCGATCCGCAGCGCGCCGGACGCGTCCAGCGTGTACGTCACCGACACCTCCAGCCGGCCCGGGAACCCCTCCTCGCCGTGCGCGCTCACCCGGCTCAGCCGCACCCCGTGCTCGGCCGGCTCCGCGTCCCACACCCGCTTGTCGAAGCCGCGGACACCGCCGTGCAGGGAGCTGGGGCCGTTGTTCGGCTCCAGCGCGTACACCCGGTCGTCCAGCCGGAAGCGGGCGCCCGCGATCCGGTTGGCGTACCGGCCGACCAGCGCGCCGCAGTACGGCTCCGGGTGCGCGAGATAACCGTCCAGGCCGGCGAACCCCAGCACCACGCAGGCCCTGCGCCCCTCCCGGTCCGGGACCTCGACCGACCGCACGATCCCGCCGTACGTCAGGATCTCCGCCCGGGTCCCGGCGCGTTCCAGCGTCCAGCGATGGACCTCGGTGCCGTCGGAAAATGTGCTGAAAAGTTCGTTCATGTGGAAATGCTAGGTGATCGGCGCGTTAGGCAACCGGCTTCGGCGCGGTGATCGTCCGGTAGGCGATCGACGCGAGCCGTGCCTGGCCGTCCCTGCTCGGGTGGAACCAGTCCCAGTGGCTGAGCTGCTCGGTGCCGAAGTCGTAGTCGTAGACCGCGTTGCCGTCGAAGCGGCAGCGGCGGTCCTTGGCGCAGACCTCCTTCAGCACCTTGTTGTACTCCACCACCCGCCGCTGCACCTGGTCGCGGCGCAGGGTGGCCGCGCTGGTCAGGTCGTCCGCGTCGGCCAGCATCGACGGGCAGATGCCCAGCTTCCACACCTGCTTGCCCAGCGCATTGCTCCGGCCCTCGGACCACAGCCGCTTGAGGTTCGGCACGCTCGCCACGTACACCTGCGTCTTGGGCAGCGACGAACGCAGCGTGCTCAGCGCCTCCTCGAAGTTCGCGCGGAAGTCGGCGACCGACGTCATCGCCGACGCCGACGCCCGGCAGGCGTCGTTCGCCCCGACCATCACGGTCACCAACTCCGGGTCCCGGACGGCCGCCTGGGTCATCTGCTCCGGCAGGTCGGCCATCCGGGCCCCGGTCACCGCGTAGTTCCAGCTGCGCTCCGCCGCCCCGGTCACCCCGAGCAGCCGCACGGCCAGGCTGTCCACCTCGGCGTCACTGCCCGTCGCCCACGACGCCTCGGGGCAGTCCGACAGCACGGTGCACGCGTCGAAGCCGCGTGTGATGGAGTCGCCGACCGCGGCGATCGAGTGCGGGCTGCGGTTCCACAGCGAGGCGGGTTTCGCGGCCCGCGCCTTGGTCGCCTTGGTCGCCGGCGGACTCCCGCCACCGGCGTCGCATCCGGCGAGGCCCAGCACGGCGGCCGCCACGACGGCCAGGGCCGTCCGTGTACGGCTGCTTCGCTTCCGCATCCCCTGGTGATCCCCTCGTCGTGGCTCCGGTGCTTCCTCGGCGCTTCTCCCATAACAACGTGCGAGGGTTCCCGGCCGGGCCCGCCGGAACGGAGCACCCCCGTACAAGCGTCCCCCTGGGTGAATGACGGCGGTTTCCTGGCACCGGGACCGACGGTACGTCACACTCCTTGCGCCGACGCAGGGTAGCCTCGCCATCAACGCGGCCGTCGTGCCACTGCCGCCCAGCCAGTCCGCAAGATGTCCCGCTCTGCCCGGAGGTTCCGGTGACGACACGTGGAGTTCTGTACGTGCACTCCGCGCCGCGCGCGCTGTGCCCGCACGTCGAGTGGGCCGTCGCCGGGGTGCTCGGCACGCGCGTCAACCTCGACTGGATCCGGCAGCCCGCGGCCCCCGGCACCTGGCGCTCGGAGTTCTCCTGGCAGGCTGAGGCCGGCACGGCCTCCAAGCTCGCCTCGGCGCTGCGCGGCTGGCATCTGCTGCGCTTCGAGGTCACCGCCGAGCCCTGCCCGACCGCCGAGGGCGAGCGCTACAGCTGCACCCCGGACCTCGGCATCTTCCACGCCGTCACCGGCATCCACGGCGACATCCTCATCCCCGAGGACCGCCTCCGAGCGGCGCTGCAGCGCAGCCAGCGGGGCGAGACCGACCTGGAGGCCGAACTCGCCAAGCTGCTCGGCAAGCCGTGGGACGACGAGTTGGAGCCGTTCCGTTATGCGGGCGAGGGAGCACCGGTGCGCTGGCTGCACCAGGTGGTCTGAACACCCGGACATGAGGAAGGGCCCCCACCTGCCGGTGAGGGCCCTTCACTTACGTTCTCAGATGGTCCGGAATGCCAGAACCACGTTGTGACCGCCGAACCCGAACGAGTCGTTCAGCGCGGCGATCCGGCCCTCGACCGGCAGTTTCCGCGCCTCGTCGCGCACGACGTCCGCGTTCGCCTCCGCCTCGGGGTCGAGGTTCTCGATGTTGATGGTCGGCGGCGCCACCCGGTGGTACAGCGCGAGTACGGTCGCGACCGACTCCACACCGCCCGCGCCACCGAGCAGATGCCCGGTCATCGACTTGGTCGCGGACACCGCGATGTGGTCCGTGTCGTCGCCCAGCACCTTCCGCAGCGCCTTCAGCTCGGCGATGTCACCGGCCGGCGTCGAGGTGGCGTGCGCGTTGACGTGAACGATCTCGGCCGGGTCCAGGCCGGTGTTGTCCAGCAGGTTCTGCAGCGCGTGCGAGATGCCGCGGCCCTCGGGCTCCGGCTGCACGATGTCGTGGCCGTCGGCGGAGATGCCCTGCCCGACGGCCTCCGCGTAGACGCGGGCCCCGCGCTTGGCGGCGTGCTCGGCGGACTCCAGGACGAGCACACCGGCGCCCTCGCCGAGGACGAAGCCGTCGCGGTCGACGTCGTAGGGACGCGACGCGCCCTGCGGGTCGTCGTTGTTCTTGGACATCGCCATCATGTTGCCGAACGCGGCGATCGGCAGCGGGTGGATGGCCGCCTCGGTACCGCCGGCGACGACGACGTCGGCTCGGCCGGTGCGGATCATCTCGATGGCGTAGCCGATGGCCTCGGCGCCCGACGCGCACGCGGAGACCGGCGTGTGCACGCCCGCCCGGGCGCCCACGAGCAGGCCCACGTTGGCCGAGGGACCGTTCGGCATCAGCATGGGGACGGTGTGCGGGGAGACCCGGCGGACGCCCTTCTCCTTGAGCACGTCGTACTGGTCGAGCAGCGTCGTGACGCCACCGATGCCGGAGGCGATGACCGCGCCCAGGCGGTCGGGGTCGACGCCGTCGTCTTCGCCGGCCTTGCCGGTGAAGCCCGCGTCCTTCCACGCCTCCTGAGCCGCGACCAGCGCGAACTGCGCCGAGCGGTCCAGCCTGCGGGCCTGCGGCCGCGGGATGACCTCGGTCGGCTCCACGGCGACCGGGGCCGCGATACGGACGGCCTGCTCGGCCGCCCACTCCTGCTCCAGGGGCTTGACGCCGGACTTGCCGGCGATCAGGCCCTCCCAGGTAGAAACTGCGTCGCCACCCAGCGGTGTGGTTGCGCCGATACCGGTGACGACCACAGTGCGATTGGTCGGGCTCACGGGAATTCTTTCTCCAACGGATACGGGATTCTACGGCGCCACCGCCGGGTGGCGGGGCCTTGCAGCCTGCGGCCTAGGGGGTGGCTCAGGCCTGGTGCTTGAGGATGTAGTCGGTCGCGTCGCCGACGGTCTTCAGGTTCTTGACGTCCTCGTCCGGGATCTTCACGTCGAAGCGCTCCTCGGCGGCGACGACGACCTCGACCATGGACAGCGAGTCGACGTCCAGGTCGTCGGTGAAGGACTTGTCCAGCTGGACGTCCTCGGTGGGGATCCCGGCGATCTCGTTCACGATCTCGGCGAGACCGGCGACGATCTCTTCCTGAGTGGCGGCCATGTCAGGCGCTCCTTCTTCGATAATCCAGACGGTTTGTGGCAGTTGTCCCCCTGCCGGACCGCATGATCCGGCACGGAGTGCCTAGGGGAGGGTAACGACCGTGGCGGCGTACACGAGACCCGCCCCGAATCCGATGACGAGCGCGGTGTCACCGCTCTTCGCCTCGCCGGTCGCCAGAAGCCGCTCCATCGCGAGCGGAATGGAGGCGGCCGAGGTGTTGCCGGTGGTGCGGATGTCACGGGCGACCGTGACGTGCTCCGGCAGCTTCAGCGTCTTCACCATCGAGTCGATGATCCGCACGTTGGCCTGGTGCGGGATGAAGACGTCCAGGTCGTCCGCGGTGATCCCGGCCGCGTCCAGCGCCTGCTGGGCGACCTTCGCCATCTCGAACACGGCCCAGCGGAACACCGCCTGGCCCTCCTGCGTGATCGCAGGGAACTTGATGTTGCCCTCGCTGTCGACGGGCAGCTCGGCGACGTCGCCGATCCTGAACCGGTCCCACGAGACGGTCTGCTTGATCGTCTCGGACTTGTCGCCCTCGGAACCCCACACGGTGGGGCCGATCGCCGGCTCCTGCGAGGGGCCGACCACGACCGCGCCGGCGCCGTCACCGAACAGGAAGGCCGTCGCCCGGTCCTCCAGGTCGGTCAGGTCGCTGAGCCGCTCCACGCCGATGACGAGCACGTACTCGGCGGAACCCTCCACCACCATGCCCTTGGCGAGGGTCAGGCCGTAGCCGAAGCCCGCGCAGCCGGCCGAGATGTCGAACGCGGCGGCCTTGTTCGTGCCCAGCTTGTCCGCGATCTCGGTGGCCACGGCCGGGGTCTGGCTGAAGTGCGAGACGGTCGAGACGACCACCGCGCCGATCTGCTCGGCGTCGATGCCGGCGTCGGCGATCGCCTTGCCGGAGGCCTCGATGGACATCGCGGCCACGGTCTCCTCGGGGCCGGCCCAGTGCCGGGTCTCGATGCCGGAGCGCGAGCGGATCCACTCGTCGGACGAGTCGATCGTCTCGAGGATCACCTCGTTGGGCACCACCCGGGTCGGCCGGTAGCCGCCGACACCGAGGATGCGCGCGTACGGGGCGCCCTTGCTGGGCCTGATCTTCGCCATGTACGGCTCCTTAGGCACCTGCGTACTCCGAAAGGAGCGCGCGGGCCGCGTCGAGATCGTCGGGGGTCTTGAGGGCCAGCGTCCGCACGCCGGGCAGCGCCCGCTTGGCCAGGCCGGTCAGCGTGCCGCCCGGGCACACCTCGACGAGCGCGGTGACACCCAGCTCCTTGAAGGTCTCCATGCACAGGTCCCAGCGCACGGGGTTGGCGACCTGGCCGACCAGCCGCTCCAGCACCTCGGTGCCGGTGACGACCGCCTGGCCGTCCCGGTTGGAGACGTAAGGAATCTTCGGGTCGGCGGGCGTCAGCTCCACGGCGGCCTTGGCCAGCGTCTCGACGGCGGGGGCCATGTGACGGGTGTGGAAGGCGCCGGCGACCTTCAGCGGCACGACCTTGCGGACACCCTCGGGCTTGTCCTCGTTCAGCGCGGCCAGCTGCTCCAGCGTGCCGGCGGCGACGATCTGGCCCGCGCCGTTGATGTTCGCCGGCGTCAGGCCCAGCTTCTCCAGGTGCGCGACCGACGTCTCGGGGTCGCCGCCGAGCAGCGCCGACATACCGGTCTCGGTGATCGCGGCGGCGTCCGCCATGGCCAGACCCCGCTTGCGGACCAGGCGCAGCGCGGCGGTGTCGTCCAGGACCCCGGCGAAGGCGGCGGCGGTGAACTCGCCGACGCTGTGGCCGGCGACGGCGCCCGGGCCGGTCTCGGTGCCCGCCGCGTCAGCGGCGAACGAGTACGTACCCAGTGCCGCGCCGGACAGGATTCCGGCGGCGACCAGCAGCGGCTGGGCCACCGCGGTGTCGCGGATGGCGTCGGCGTCGGCCTGGGTGCCGTAGTGGACGAGGTCCAGGCCGATGGCCTCCGACCACGCGGCGACGCGGTCCGCGGCACCGGGAAGGTCGAGCCAGGGAGTCAGGAAGCCGGGCGTCTGGGCGCCCTGGCCGGGAGCGACGAGTACGAGCACTCTCACACTCTCTCTTGGGGGCGGCCACGGCCGCCCGTGGGGACAGGGACGAAGAACACGGAGGGGTTTTGTGGAGCCCCCACAAAACCCTATGCCTGGGCCTCACCGTCGGCCAGACGCCCCAGGATGAGCGCGATCCGCAGTGTGAACGCGGATCGTACATCGGAGGGTGACCATCCGGTGACATCGGTCACACGTCGGAGCCGGTAGCGCACGGTGTTCGGGTGAACGAAGAGCATCCGGGCCGCGCCTTCCAGACTGCTCGCCTGCTCCAGGTAGACACTCAACGTTTCCAGCAGTGCCGAGCCCGCTTCCTCCAGCGGTCTGTAGATCTCCTCCACCAGTTGCTCACGGGCGCTCGGATCGCCCGCGATCGCCCGCTCCGGCAGCAGATCGTCCGCCAGCACCGGCCGCGGCGCGTCCTGCCAGGCGGAACACGCCTTCAGCCCCGCGGCGGCGGCCTGCGCGGACCGCGTGGCGGCCAGCAGGTCGGGTACGACGGGCCCCGCGACGACCGGCCCGGCGGCGAACGGCCCGATCAGCGACTTGGCCACGGCGAGCGGATTGTCGCTGCCCCCGGCGATGACCACGAGCCGGGCCCCCAGGACCCCGGTGAGCACCTGGAGCTTGGCGTGCCGGGCGGCCCGCCGTATGGCCTCGACGGTCAGCTCGCTGTCCCCGTCGGGCGCGGTCCCGAGCACCACGCACACATGCTCGGGCGAGTTCCAGCCGAGCGCGGCGGCCCGGCTGACGGCGCCCTCGTCGGCCTCCCCGCTGAGCACCGCGTTCACCACCAGCGACTCCAGCCGCGCGTCCCAGGCACCCCGTGCCTCGGCGGCCTGGGCGTACACCTGGGCGGTGGCGAAGGCGATCTCGCGGGCGTACACGAGCAGCGCCTCACGCAGCACGCTCTCGTCACCGGGCGCGGCCACCTCGTCGATGGCGCTCTCCATGACCTCGATGGTGGTCCGCACCATCTCCACGGTCTGCCGCAGCGTGATGGCCCGCGTCAGCTCGCGCGGTGCGGTCCCGAAGACGTCCGTGGAGATCGCCTGCGGGGCGTCCGGGCGCCGGAACCACTCGGTGAAGGCCGCGATGCCCGCCTGGGCCACCAACCCGATCCAGGAACGGTTCTCCGGGGGCATGGCCCGATACCACGGCAGGGTCTCGTCCATGCGCGCGATGGCCTGCGCGGCGAGACTCCCGGAGGACTTCTCCAGGCGCTTCAGGGTCGCGGCGTGCGAGTGGACGGCGTGTACTGCGGGAGCGTTGCGGTGGGATTCGGGTTCGGGCACGGGGACAAGACTGCCTTATCGGGACGCCGGGGTGCGCTGCCGGGTCATGCTTGCCGATACCGGACCTGCCCCGCGCCGCCGGCGGGTGGGTCCGCCCGCGGCGGTACGGATGCGGCTGCGGCGGTTGCAGGTCCCCAGGGCGCGGGGAACCGCGCGACCGGCCATGGGGGACCCGCACCCGCGCACGGTCCCACGTGGTCCGGCGGGGGTGCGTTCCCTGCGGCTACCGTGGTGCGCGTGATGGACGTAAGGCGCGCCGACGAGCGCTACCGCGGAGGGGACCCGGAGACCGGCATCGACTCCCGCCACGCCTTCTCCTTCGGCCCCCACTACGACCCGGACAACCTGCGCTTCGGTGCGGTGATCGCCTGCAACGAGGAGCGGCTCGATCCCGGTGCCTGTTTCGACGAACACCCGCACAGCCACACCGAGATCGTGACCTGGGTGGTCGAGGGCGAGCTGACCCACCGGGACTCCACCGGCCACGAGACGACGGTCCGCCCCGGAGACGTCCAGCACCTCAGCGCGGCGGCCGGTGTCCGGCACGTCGAACGCAACGACGGCGACGCACCCCTGACATTCGTGCAGACCTGGCTGGCCCCGCTCGCCCCGGGCGGCACTCCGTCCTACGAGCTGGTCCCCGGCATCGCCGACTCCACGCCGTACGCCGTCCGCGAAGCCGGCGTCCTGCTGCACGTGCGCCGCCTGGCGCCGGGGGAGCGCACCGCCGTGCCGGACGCCGCGTACGTGTACGCGCACGTGGTGCGCGGGGAGGTCCGGCTGGCCGGTGAGGAGCTGCGCCCCGGTGATTCGGCGCGTATCACCGGGGCGACGGACCTGGAGGTGGAGGGGGTCACGCCGGCCGAGCTGCTGCTGTGGGAGCTGACCCGGTGAGCGGCGCGGTACCGCTCACTCCTTGCTGGTGGGCTCCTCGGCGTTCCGCCACACCGTGATGTCCACCGTCATGTAGTCGCCGAGGTCCGACTTGGGGGCGGTGCCCTGGAAGGTGACCAGGGCGATGTGGCCGGATGTGGTGTGCACGCACAGCTGGGAACCCCGGGACAGCTGGGAGAGCTTGGCCTCCTGCGCGTACCGGGTCTCGGCCCGGCAGGTGGCGAGCGAGCCCTGCTGCGCGTTGTTCAGCAGGACGAGCTTCTCGCCGCTGCTGCCGAGGACCTTCTCGTCGCCGAAGCCGTTGGTCTCGTAGAAGAGGTCGGCGTCGTCGACGTAGCGGGCGCCGGTTTCGTCGTACAGCGGTTTGGGGGGCGAGTCCGCGAACCGCACGTAGTAGTTCATCGGGATGTCGATGCCCTTGAAGGAGATCGGCTGGGGGTCGGGCCGGGCCGAGGAGCTGCCGGATCCGGTGTCCGGGCCGGAGCCGGAGCTGGAGTCGGAGCCCGAGTCGGAGTCGGAGCCCGAGTCGGAGTTCGCGGCGGAGCCCTTCGCCGAGTTGCCGGTGGCCTTGTCCTTGGTGTCGCCGCCCGTCTTGCTCAGGTAGAAGGCGCCGCCCCCACCGACCAGCACCGCCGCCACGACGACCGCGGCGATCACACCGACGCGGTTCCTGCGCCGCGGCCGGGCCTGGGGCTGCGGTTGGGGCTGGGGCTGGGGCTGGGGCTGTGCCCCGGGCCACGGAGCGGCCGGGGGAGTGGCGGCCGGCGGGTCGTACGGGTTCGGCGGCGCCGGCGTGTGCGGTGCGGGCGCAGCCGGCGCGGTGTGCGGTGCGGCCACGGTCGGCGCGGTGTGCGGTGCGGCCACCGTCGGCATGGCGTGCGGCGCCGGCTGGTCGACGTGGGTCACCGGAGCGGTCGGCGGCGGCGCCGGTACGGCCGCGGTGGGCAGGCCCGCGGGAGGGGTGGCCGGCGGCGCCGGTATCGCGGTGGCGGGCTGGGTCACCGGTGCGGTCGCCGGGGGCGGCGGTACCGTCCCGGTGGGGTGGGTCACGGGCGCGGTCGCCGGCGGTGCCTGGGTCGGCGCGGTGGGCTGGGCCGCCAGCGCGGCGGACGCCGAGACCCGCCGGGTGATCTGGGTGCCGATCGCCTCCGGCAGCCACTCGCCGGACTGGCGCAGCCCGCCCGGGGACGCCTCCTGGCACAACGCGATGACCTCCGCCGGGGACGGACGGTCGGCGGGATCCTTCGCCAGGCAGCGGGCGATGAACCCGAGTGCGTCGGGCAGGCTGGTGAGGTCGGGTTCCTCGTGGACGATCCGGTACAGCACGGCGTGCGAGGGCCCGTCGCCGTACGCGCCGGAGCCGCGGGCCGCGAACGCGGCGACCTGGCCGAGGGCGAACACGTCGGAGGCGGAGGTGATCTCCCTACCGGCGGCCTGTTCCGGAGACATGAAGGCGGGGGTGCCGACGGAGACGCCGGTGCCGGTGAGGGCCGTGGCGTCGGTGGCCCGCGCGATACCGAAGTCGATCACCCGGGGGCCGTCGCCGGCCAGCAGCACGTTGGACGGCTTCAGGTCGCGGTGCACGATGCCCGCGCCGTGGATGACCGTCAGTGCCTCCGCCACGCCCGCGACCAGCAGCAGGAGCGTGGGCACCGGAAGTGGGCCGTGCTCGGCGACGGCCGCCGCCAGTGAGGGGCCGGGCACATAGGCGGTGGCCAGCCAGGGCCGCGCGCCCTCGGTGTCGTAGTCGATGACCGGCGCGGTGTAGAGGCCCTGCACGCGCTGTGCGGCCTGGACCTCCTGCCGGAACCTGCGGCGGAACTCGGGGTCCTCGCTCAGCTCCGGCCGGATGGTCTTGAGGGCGATCGGATGCCCGCCGGGGGTGTACGACAGGTACACCGTGCCCATCCCGCCCGAACCGAGGCGCGCCGCGAGCCGGTAGGCCGCCACCGCCTGTGGGTCGCCACTCTCCAACGGCCGGAACTGGCCGTCTGCTTGATGCCCGCCCATCACTTTCCCCCGATGCCTGTGCCTGAGATCTCGTGGTGCACCGGGGAGGTTATCGGACGCTGATCAGTGTTCGCCGCGTGACTCCCGAAGCACCGCGTCCGTGAGGACCGGCCATGCCTCGATCGACCAGGGTCCGAACGCCCGGTCCGTCAGGGCGGTACCGGCCAGCCCGGCGTCGGGGTCGATCCACAGGAACGTACCGGACTGCCCGAAGTGCCCGAAGGTCCGAGGCGACGACGAACCGCCCGTCCAGTGCGGCGACTTTGCATCGCGGATCTCGAAACCGAGCCCCCAGTCGTTCGGGTTCTGGTGTCCGTATCCCGGCAGTACTCCCTTGGTGCCCGGGTACTGCACGGTCATCGCCTCCGCGACCGTGCGCGGGTCCAGCAGCCGCGGCGCCTGCACCTCGGCGGCGAACCGCAGCAGATCCTCCACCGTCGAGACACCGTCCTTGGCCGGCGAGCCGTCCAGCGAGGTCGCGGTCATCCCCAGCGGCTCCAGCACGGCCTGCCGCAGATACTCCGCGAACGGGATGTCCGTCGCCTTGGCGATATGGTCCCCGAGCTGCTCGAACCCGGCGTTGGAGTACAGCCGGCGCTCCCCGGGCGGGGCCATCACCCGGTGCTCGTCGAAGGCCAGCCCGGAGGTGTGCGCGAGCAGATGGCGCACCGTGGACCCGGGCGGACCGGCCGGCTCGTCCAGGTCGATGGCGCCCTCCTCGTAGGCGACGAGCGCCGCGTAGGCCGCCAGCGGCTTGGTGACCGAGGCGAGCGGGAAGCGGTGCCCGGCGGGGCCGTGCGTTCCGAGGACGGTTCCGTCGGCTCGTACGACGCCCGCCGCGGCGGTGGGGACGGGCCAGTTCTCGATCAGCGCCAGGCTCTGCAACGACATGGCAGCGAGCCTATGCGGCTCACAGCTCCAACCGCATCGAGGGGTCGGGCTTGCGCACGAAACCCAGCGAGGCGTACAGCGGCTCGGCCGCGGCGGACGCGTTGAGGTCGACCTGCCGGGCCCCCCGCGCGCGGAACCACTCCAGCAGTTCCTCCATGCACGCGCGCGCGTAGCCGCGCCGCCGGGCGTCCGGGTCGGTCGCGACACTGAAGACGTGTCCGACGCGCCCGTGCGGATTGCCGGCCCTGCCGATGCGGTACTCGAGCGTCCCGGCCGCGAGCGCCGCCAGCGCCCCGGGCCGGTCGGGATGGTCGACGACGACGGCCGTGAAGTCACCGTCCCGCCCGGCGAGCCGGTCCCGGAGGGTCCGCAGGGACTCGGCGTGCCAGCCGGTCGGGCCACCTCCCGACTCGGACATCGAATCGATCATGACCTGCCGCAGCCGCAGCACTTCGGGGGCATCCTCGGGCAGGGCCCGGCGTACGAGACTCATGGGCCGCACGCTAATCACCGGCCCTGGACGGCGTCCTGTCGATTTCTCGACCGGCCCCGCTTGCCTGGAGTGCACTCGAAGGCCATAGCGTGGGGGCATGACGGTGATGCAGACCCCGCCAGCGGACAGCGCAACCACCACCACTCCCGCCGACATCTGCTCCGCACCACCCCGGCGCCACCCACGCCCCGACGGCCAGGACCGCTACACGATCAGCGAGGTCGTCGCGTTCACCGGCCTGACCGCGCACACCCTGCGCTGGTACGAGCGGATCGGCCTGATGCCGCACGTCGACCGCTCGCACACCGGCCAGCGCCGCTACACCAACCGCGACCTGGACTGGCTGGACTTCGTGACGAAGCTCCGGCTGACCGGCATGCCGGTGGCGGACATGGTCCGGTACGCGGAGCTGGTGCGCGAGGGCGACGGGACCTACCCGGAGCGCCGCCGGCTGCTGGAGTCGACCCGCCGGGACGTACTGGCCAGGATCGCGGAACTGCACGACACCCTCGGCGTCCTCGACAGGAAGATCAGCTTCTACTCGGCGGAGCCGGTGACGCCCTAGGCGGCGGATGCTAAAGCTCCGCGAGCAGCTCCGCCTTCTTGGAGGAGAACTCCTCGTCGGTGACCAGCCCGGCCCGGTGCAGTTCACCGAGGTGCCGGATCCGCTCGGCGATGTCGGCGGGGTCGCGCCGTGACCGGGCCGGAACCGCCGCCAGGGGCCCTCGCGTCCGCACCGCCGCCAGTACGGCAGCCGCGAACGGCAGCGACTCGTGCACCGGCCCGTACCCGAGCCCGAAGACCACCGACGCCGGGTCCTGGTCGGGCTGCGCCGGCCGGCCGGATCCGGGCTCCCGCGGAAGCAACCGCAGATGCCCCTCGAAGACCTCCGGCGAGCGCCACTCCACTCCGCTGAGGCCGGCGACCGGAAAACTCTGGTCGCCGGCCTTCCACTTCGCCGAGGACGCCCCGGTCCAGGACCAGCGGAACTGCACGGACGCCCCGTCGAAGGACGCCTTCCCGTCGTACGCCTTGAAGTGCAGGGGCGCCTCGGGCGCCGCGATCAGATGCCGTTCGCAGGGGCCGGACGCGGTCAGCAGGCCCTTCACTTCGTCGGCGTAGTACTCGGCGAGGGTCTCCCGCTCGGCGGGCAGGACCAGCCGGTAGGGGTCGGAACCCTCCTTGAGCTGACCGGCCGCCGCCTCCATCAGCGGGTCGGCGCCGGCGCGCGGTACGAGGCGCAGGGCGACGGTGCCGCGTCTGCCCGGCGTGAGTGCCACGTCCTCGACCGCGGACAGCGGGATCCGCCGTTCCCCGAGTGCCTGGAAGAGCTTGGGTGTTCGAATCCCCCGTTCGTAACGGATGAGCACGGAGTCGGACTCGAACTCCCAGACGGCATGAAAACCCGCCAGTACGTCACCCATGCGGCTCATCGTATGCGGCACGTGCTCCTCCGTCGCCACCCGCGCAGACCGCACTTCCTGCTGCTTCTACGCGCGTCCGGCCGTCAGGGTGCCGGGCAGGCCGGCCCGGCACGCATCGTTCTCGCGTGCGCACGTCACCGCCTCGTACGCGCCCACCCCGACCTCGGCGAGGTTGCGCAGGCTGTCCGTGCCCGGCTGGAAGTAGCCGGCGTGCCCCTGCGCGTCCCGCGCGGACAGCACCCGCGCGCCGAACGCCGACGACACCGGATCGGCCCCGTGCCCGAGCCCACCCAGCTCCAGGTACGGAACGTCCCGGACCCAGTCGGTGGCGTCCCGCATGGCCCACACCCGGGCCGTGGTGTTCAGGCGGGACGCCTTGGTGACCCGCATGCCGGGGCTCGCGGCCACCGCTATGTCGGTCACCCGGCGCGGCATGCCGTGCGCGGCGACCCCGCAGACCACGGAGCCGTAGCTGTGGCAGACCATCGCCACCCGGGCGCGGCCGGGCAGGGCCCGCAGCAGGCCGTTCAGCCGTACGGCGCCCTCCTCGGCGCGCAGGCCGGTGGCCGCGTCCACGCCGAGCCCGTCGGGGGAGGTGTAGTCGGCCCAGGCGATCACGGCCGTACGCGTCGTGGGGCCGGCCGAGCGCTCGGCCGCGTACAGCGCCTTCGCCATGCCGACCGGGGCGCTGTACTTGCGATACGTCCTCTGGAAGGTGAGCAGATCGGTGTCGACGCCGGGGACGACCACCGAGATCCGCTGCGCCCGGTCGAGGCTGCCGAACACCTCGGCGACTCGGCCCGACCCCTGGGGGTCGAAGGCCAGGATGTGCCGGCCGGGCTCCAGCAGGGACTCGTAGCGGCGCATCCGGCGGCCCGCGTCCTGCTGTCCGGCCGCACTGAGCCGGCTGTCGTGCATGCGCTTCTGCTCGACCTCGCGCGCCTGCTCCAGCGCGATGTGGTTGGCCTTGTAGCGCAGCGTGGCGGGGGCGCCGTTCATATTGCCGACCGCGAGCGGGTAACGGTGGGCGAGACGGTCGCGATCCTTGTGGGTGAGCGAGGCGAAGAAACGGGTGAGCAGCGCCGGGTCGGCCTCGGGGTCCGGCAGGGGGAGGCCGTGGATGCGGCCGTGCTCCCACTTGGTGAGCGAGGCCTGCAGAGCTGCCGACTCCCGGTGACTGCGCAGGGCGGTCCAGCCGGTGGTCGCGAGCATCACGAACACCACGGCCAGGGCCAGCAGTGCGCGCCAGACGTTGAGTTGCGGGGAGGTGTCGAAGGAAGTCACTGGGAGGACACACTAGGAGAACGGGAGGGTCTCGGGGTAACCGAGTGACAGGGATCACGTTTCGGTGAGCGTCGAACGGTCTGCCGACGATCTCCCCGGCTCCCGGTCGGCCGATCTTCGGGACGACCTGCCAACGACCTCACGTGCTGCGCCGGTTCCCGGTCGGGTGCCGGAACCCACCTGGTCGAGGCACGGCGCGGTGAGCGTGCGCATCGCCTCCTGGCTGAACTCCCCGCCCGTTTTTTACCGCCGTCCGGTGACCCTTGTCACCCCGCCGAACACGGCCACGGCCGGCCGCGGCCGCGGGTCGACGTCCACGCCGACGCCCTCCCACTCGGCCGGCAGGCGCGCGACCGTCTCCTCCGCGGCGGCCGAGCGGCGCAGAGGGGCGGCGAGCAGCGCGGGCGTCGGCATCGCCCCGGTGGCCGAGGGCACCCCGGCACCGGCCACCGCGAAGATCACCGAGGTGGCCCGTCAGGCCTCCGCCACCGGGATGAGCCTCACCTCCCTGGCCGCGGCGGGTGTGGCGGCGGTCGCCGTCGTGGTCGCGCTGCTCTCCCAGCGGGGTGCCGGCGCGGAGGCGGGTGCGGGCGCGGGCCACGTCTGACCCGCGCTCTCCTGACTCGGGCGGATTTCGCCTATCAGGGTGACTCCGCTAAAGATTCCTCGCCCTCGGCGCGAGCCACAGGTCACAGTGGGTCAAGTCCTCCGCAGCGCATGGGAGGGCGGTCGGGCCGTGGCGCGCGCTGCTGGAGGGGGGCAGCGCGCGCAGGTCTGCCCCGGCGGAACCGGGGTACCCGCACACCGAAGCCGAACTGTCCATAGGCATCAGGGAGTTGATGATGGCTGGCTTCGGGCACGGAACGCGCGGGTACCCCCGGTCACGTGGCCGGATGTGGCAACGGACCGGGCCGGACCGTGCGACGCTCGGGATCATCGGAACCATCTGCGCGGTGGCCGGCTTCTTCGCGCTGGGCGTCATCCTCGGCCCGGTCGCGATGTTCTGCGGCTGGCAGTCCATGGGCCGCAAGTGGTCCAACGACCACAACGTCCCGGCCCTGGTGGCCCTGATCCTGGGCGCGATCGACACCCTGCTCGCCATCGTCGCCCTGGCGGGTGCGGCCACGTGGAGCCACGGGCTGCTCTAGCCGACGGCGGCGTCTCGCCGGTGCGGCAGGGGCCGTCGCCCGGCCGCGGGCGCGGGGACCGGGCGCCCAGTTCCCCGCGCCCGTTCAGGCGCTTCTCAGCTGCGGGCGGTCGTGCCGCTGGGACGGCCAGGGCGGGCGCGGCGGCCGGCGTCAGCAGGCGTCCCACCCCCGCCCAGCCCCGGCATCGGGCGCCAAGGTCAACGCCGCTGCTCCTGATATTCCGCCAGTCGAGCCACCTCAGCCCGCAGCAGCCGAACCTCCTCGGTCAAAGAGGTGATCGCCTCCGTCTGCCGCCGCTCCTCCACGTCGTCCTTCTCGAACCGCGCGATGAACCACGTGGCGATGTTCGCGGTCACCACACCCAGCAGCGCGATCCCCGACAGCATCAGCCCGACCGCGATCATCCGCCCGAGCCCGGTCGTCGGCGCGTGATCCCCGTACCCCACGGTCGTCATCGTGGTGAACGACCACCACACCGCGTCACCCAGCGTCCTGATGTTCCCGTCCGGTGAGTCCCGTTCCACGGACAACACCGCCAGCGAGCCGAACATCAGCAGCCCGACCACGGAACCGACGACGTACGTGGTCAGCCGGATCTGCGGAGCCATCCGCGCCCGCCGTCCCACCAGCAGCAGCGTCGACACCAGTCGCAGCAGCCGCAGCGGCTGCAGGATCGGCAGCACCACGGCGCACAGGTCGAGCCAGTGCCGCCGTACGAACTCCTTGCGCCGGGGCGCGAGGGCCAGCCGTACCACGTAGTCCACCGCGAACGACCCCCACACCACCCACTCGACGGCCGTGCAGACGGCCGTCAGCGAGTACCCCGCGGAACCGTCCACGATCGGCACCGCGTACGCGACGGCGAACGCCACCGCCAGCGCCAGCAGTGGCCGCTGGGTGCGCCGTTCCCAGGCCGCCTGCGCCGAATGTCGCTCCATGTCCGCATCGTAAAGAAAAGGTAAGGGCGGTGGAGAATCGGACTCCACCGCCCTTCACCCACTCAGGCTGCGCGGTACTACGCGTCGCCGCCCGCGACCCCCGGGTCCGCCGCCGAGACGTCCAGCAGCTGGTACCGGTCGATGGCCTGCTTCAGAACGGACCGGTCGACCTTGCCCTCGCGCGCCAGCTCGGTCAGCACCGCGACCACGATCGACTGGGCGTCGATGTGGAAGAAGCGGCGCGCCGCGCCCCGGGTGTCGGCGAAGCCGAAGCCGTCCGCGCCCAGCGACTGGTACGTGCCCGGCACCCACCGCGCGATCTGGTCCGGAACCGATCGCATCCAGTCGGACACGGCCACGAACGGGCCCTCGGACCCGCTGAGCTTCCGCGTCACGAACGGCACCCGCTGCTCCTCCTCCGGATGCAGCAGGTTGTGCCGCTCACACTCCACGGCCTCGCGGCGCAGTTCGTTCCAGGAGGTCGCGGACCACACGTCCGCCTTGACGTTCCACTCCTCGCCGAGGATCTTCTGCGCCTCCAGCGCCCACGGCACCGCGACACCGGACGCCATGATCTGCGCCGGGATCGAGCCGTCCGTGCCCTCATTGATCTTGTGGACGCCCTTCACGATGCCCTCGACGTCCACGCCCGCCGGCTCGGCCGGGTGCTGGATGGGCTCGTTGTAGACGGTCAGGTAGTAGAAGACGTCCTCGCCGTGCGGGTGCTCGGGCGAGCTGCCGTACATGCGGCGCAGACCGTCCTGCACGATGTGCGCGATCTCGTAGGCGTACGCCGGGTCGTACGCCACGCACGCCGGGTTGGTCGAGGCGAGCAGCTGCGAATGGCCGTCCGCGTGCTGCAGACCCTCACCGGTCAGAGTCGTACGGCCGGCGGTCGCGCCCAGTACGAAACCGCGCGCCAGTTGGTCGGCCATCTGCCAGAACTGATCGCCGGTGCGCTGGAAACCGAACATCGAGTAGAAGACGTACACCGGGATCAGCGGCTCGCCATGGGTGGCGTACGCCGAGCCGGCCGCGATCAGCGAGGCCGTGCAGCCGGCCTCGGAGATGCCGTCGTGCAGCATCTGGCCGGTCGGCGACTCCTTGTACGCGAGCAGCAGGTCGCGGTCGACCGCCTCGTACTGCTGGCCGAGCGGGTTGTAGATCTTGGCGCTGGGGAAGAAGGAATCCATGCCGAACGTGCGGTACTCGTCCGGCGCGATCAGCACGAACCGCTTGCCGATCTCCTTGTCGCGCATGAGGTCCTTGAGCAGTCGCACGAACGCCATCGTCGTGGCGATGGACTGCTGACCCGAGCCCTTCTTCACGCTCGCGTACGCCTTGTCGTCCGGCAGCGCCAGCGGCTGGGAGCGTACGACGCGGGTCGGGACGTAACCGCCGAGCCCCTTGCGGCGGTCGTGCATGTACTGGATCTCCTCCGAGTTCCGGCCCGGGTGGTAGTACGGCGGCAGGCCGGACTCCAGCTCCTTGTCGGAGATCGGCAGGTGCAGGCGGTCCCGGAAGCGCTTGAGGTCGTCGACCGTCAGCTTCTTCATCTGGTGTGTGGCGTTGCGGCCCTCGAAGTTCGGGCCCAGCGTCCAGCCCTTGATCGTCTTGGCCAGGATGACCGTCGGCTGGCCCTTGTGCTCCTTGGCCGCCTTGAACGCCGCGTAGATCTTGCGGTGGTCGTGGCCGCCGCGCCCCAGGTGCAGGATCTGGTCGTCGGTCATGTTCTCGACCATCGCGCGCAGCCGGTGGTCGTCGCCGAAGAAGTGCTCGCGGATGTAGGCGCCGGACTCGGTGGCGTACGTCTGGAACTGGCCGTCCGGGGTCGTGTTCATCTTGTTGACGAGGATGCCGTCCCGGTCCTGGGCGAGCAGCGGGTCCCAGGAGCGGTCCCAGATCAGCTTGATCACGTTCCAGCCGGCGCCCCGGAAGACCGACTCCAGCTCCTGGATGATCTTGCCATTGCCGCGCACCGGGCCGTCGAGCCGCTGCAGGTTGCAGTTGACCACGAAGGTCAGGTTGTCCAGGCCCTCCCGGGCGGCCAGGGTGAGCTGGCCGAGCGATTCGGGCTCGTCCATCTCGCCGTCGCCGAGGAACGCCCACACGTGGGACTTGGAGGTGTCCGCGATACCGCGCGCCTCCATGTAGCGGTTCATCCGCGCCTGGTAGATCGCGCCGAGCGGGCCGAGGCCCATGGAGACCGTCGGGAACTCCCAGAAGTCCGGCATCGAGCGCGGGTGCGGGTAGCTGGACAGGCTGTCCGGGTACTTGGACTTCTCCTGGCGGAAGCCGTCCAGCTGCCTCTCGGTGAGCCGGTCGAGCAGGTACGCGCGTGCGTAGATGCCAGGGGAGGCGTGGCCCTGGAAGAAGACCTGGTCGCCGCCGTCGCCCTCGTCCTTGCCGCGGAAGAAGTGGTTGAAGCCGACGTCGTACAGCGAGGCGGAGGAGGCGAACGTGGCGATGTGGCCGCCGACGCCGATGCCGGGACGCTGGGCGCGCGAGACCATCACGGCCGCGTTCCAGCGGGTCGCGTTCAGAATCCGGCGCTCGATGTCCTCGTTGCCCGGGAAGAACGGCTCGCTCTTGGTGGGGATCGTGTTGACGTAGTCCGTGCTGCGCATCTCGGGCACGGCCACGCGCTTCTCGCGGGCCCGCTCGATCAGGCGGAGCATGAGATAGCGGGCTCGTTCCCGGCCGCGCTCGTCGACGGCGGCGTCGAGGGAGTCGAGCCACTCCTGGGTCTCTTCGGGATCGAAGTCAGGAACCTGACTCGGAAGGCCGCCAATGATGATCGGGTTGCGATCGGATCCGGAAGCCACGCTGTTCCTTACCTGTCAGAGGGCCGCTTTTTCTGAAGCTTCGTACTCGTGCCTGCACCGTTCCCCATCGTGTACCTCGGGAAGACGTACGTCATCTCTACCGTGGGGTAACCGGGGCGCGGGTCCGGTCAAAACGCAACGATACGCTCGGGATGTGACGCGCTTGGCAAAGTTGTTCGAGATACGCGACACGGGATGATTCCGAACCTCGCAAATCGGGCACCCCGGTGTGATGTGGGTGGCGCGGAATCGGGATACGGTGCCAGAAGTTGCGGCGACACGGCCGGGATCGTCACCGTTTCGGCGGTCCCGGCGGCCGGGTACTTGCGCGATCCGCCCCGCACGTGTGGACTACGGCCAATGCTTCGCGCACGCGCGTGGCTGGGATATTCATCAAGACATGATCAGGAGGCAACCCGTGAGCGCGACCGCGGACCACGCGGAGGAGCGGACGAACCCTGCCGCCAGGCTGGGGTTCCAGCCCGGGCAGGTGGTCCAGGAGATCGGCTACGACGACGACGTCGATCAGGAGCTCCGCGAGGCCATCGAGGAAGCCGTCCAAGGCGACCTTATGGACGAGGACTACGACGACGTGGCCGACGCCGTTGTGCTGTGGTTCCGTGACGACGACGGCGACCTGACGGATGCGCTGGTGGATGCCACCACGTACATCGAAGAGGGTGGCGCCATTCTGCTCCTCACGCCGAAGACCGGCCGTTCGGGGTACGTGGAGCCGAGCGACATCCAGGACGCCGCCACGACGGCCGGCCTGACAGCGTCGAAGAGCGTCAGTGTGGGCAAGGACTGGAGCGGTTCGCGTCTGGCGACGCCGAAGGCCGCGAAGTCCGGCAAGAGGTAAGCCGTCTCGTCCCTCAGCACCGGACGGGCCGAGATCGCTCGGTCCGTCCGGAGGCATGCGGTGATCGCTGCGTAGGCTGGAGCCGAGCGTTTGCTGTGCTCTCACCCGAACAGCCCACCGAAGGGATGCACGACGATGGCGATCCAGGTCGGCGACAAGGCGCCCGACTTCGAGCTCAAGGACAACCACGGCCGCACCGTGAGGCTCTCCGGCTTCCGCGGTGAGAAGAACGTGGTGCTGCTCTTCTACCCCTTCGCCTTCACCGGCGTGTGCACCGGCGAGCTGTGCGAGCTGCGCGACAACCTGCCGAGGTTCACGGACCGCGACACCCAGCTGCTCGCCGTCTCCAACGACTCCATCCACACCCTGCGCGTCTTCGCCGAGCAGGAGGGCCTGGAGTACCCGCTGCTGAGCGACTTCTGGCCGCACGGCGACGTCTCGCGCGCGTACGGCGTCCTCGACGAGGACAAGGGCTGCGCCGTCCGCGGCACCTTCATCATCGACAAGGAGGGCGTCGTGCGGTGGACCGTGGTCAACGGCCTTCCGGACGCCCGTGACCTGAACGACTATGTGAAGGCGCTCGACACCCTGTAGGCCGACCGTGGCCGACACCTGTTCTTCTCCGGCTCCACGGTCCGCGGGCGGCGGGAACCCGTCACTAGGATCGGCACGTTGATCCCATATCCGAAGCACGACGGGGCTCCCCGCCCCTGGACACCACATGGAGGACCCGTGGGAGTCAGCCTCAGCAAGGGCGGCAACGTATCGCTGACGAAGGAGGCTCCGGGCCTGACCGCCGTCATCGTCGGTCTGGGCTGGGACGTGCGCACCACGACCGGCACGGACTTCGACCTCGACGCCAGCGCGCTGCTGCTGAACAACTCCGGCAAGGTCGCGAGTGACCAGTACTTCGTCTTCTTCAACAACCTCAAGAGCCCCGACGGCTCGGTCGAGCACACCGGTGACAACCTGACCGGTGAGGGCGAGGGCGACGACGAGCAGATCAAGGTCGACCTGGCGGGCGTACCGGCCGACGTCGAGAAGATCGTGTTCCCGGTGTCGATCTACGAAGCCGAGAACCGCCAGCAGTCGTTCGGGCAGGTGCGCAACGCCTTCATCCGCGTCGTGAACCAGGCCGACATGCAGGAGATCGCCCGCTATGACCTGAGCGAGGACGCCTCCACCGAGACCGCGATGGTCTTCGGCGAGCTGTACCGGCACGGGGCGGAGTGGAAGTTCCGCGCCATCGGTCAGGGCTACGCCTCCGGCCTGCGCGGCATCGCGCAGGACTTCGGCGTCAACGTCTGATCGGCGGGGTTCCGACGCCCCTACCGTCCGGCGCCGCACCGTTTACGGGCGGCGCCGGACGCGCAGGACAACCAGGGAAGCACCACAAGGGGAGGACCAGCATCATGGGCGTCACGCTCGCCAAGGGAGGTAACGTCTCCCTCTCGAAGGCCGCACCGAACCTCACCAACGTCATGATCGGGCTCGGCTGGGACGCCCGGTCCACCACCGGCGCCCCCTTCGACCTGGACGCCAGCGCGCTGCTGTGCGGCGGCGGCAACCGGGTGCTGGGCGACGAGTGGTTCGTCTTCTACAACCAGCTCAAGAGCCCGGACGGCTCCGTGGAGCACACCGGTGACAACCTCACCGGTGAGGGCGAGGGTGACGACGAGTCCCTCCTGGTGGACCTGGCCAAGGTGCCGCAGCAGTGCGAGAAGATCATCTTCCCGGTCTCGATCCATATGGCGGACGAGCGCGGCCAGACCTTCGGCCAGGTCTCCAACGCCTTCATCCGTGTGGTCAACCAGGCCGACGGCCAGGAACTGGCCCGCTACGACCTCAGTGAGGACGCCTCCACGGAGACCGCCATGATCTTCGGCGAGCTGTACCGCTACCAGGGCGAGTGGAAGTTCCGTGCCGTCGGGCAGGGGTACGCGTCGGGGTTGCGGGGCATCGCACTCGATTTCGGGGTGAACATCTCGTAACCGAGGTACCCCGCAAGGGCCTGTGCCGTGGCTTTTCCGTGAGGGTTGCCCTGACCGGTACCGCCGGTAGGGTGCCCCTCTAGACTCGTGGTCAATATTTAGCAAAGCCGAGTACGGCGCGGGGGAGACCCGTACACACACGATTGGGTAGCCAGTGCTTCTGAAAACCTTCGGCTGGTCGTTCGCGGTCACCGCGCTCGGTCTGGTCGCGGCGGCGTTCTACGGGGGGTGGACCGCCTTCGGCATCGTGGCGATCCTCGCCATCCTCGAGATCTCGCTGTCGTTCGACAACGCGGTGGTCAACGCCGGAATCCTGAAGAAGATGAACGCCTTCTGGCAGAAGATCTTCCTCACGGTCGGCGTGCTCATCGCCGTCTTCGGCATGCGGCTGGTGTTCCCTGTCGTCATCGTCGCGATCAGCGCCAAGATGGGCCCCCTCGAGGCCGTCGACCTCGCCCTGAACAACAAGGACCGCTACCAGCAGCTGGTCACCGACGCCCATCCGGCGATCGCCGCCTTCGGTGGCATGTTCCTGCTGATGATCTTCCTCGACTTCATCTTCGAGGACCGGGACATCCAGTGGCTGCGCTGGATCGAGCGGCCCCTGGCCAAGCTCGGCAAGGTCGACATGCTGTCGGTCTGCATCTCCCTGATCGTCCTGCTCATCACCTCCTTCACCTTCGCCGCCCACGCCCACCAGCACGGCGGCGCCCACGCCGACAAGGCGGAGACGGTCCTGATCGCCGGCATCGCCGGCCTGATCACCTACATGATCGTCGGCGGCCTGTCCGGCTACTTCGAGGACAAACTGGAGGAAGAGGAGGAACGCGAGCACGAGGAGGAGGAAGAGGCCGTCCGCAGCGGCAAGCAGCGCTCGGCGGTCGTCCTGGCCGGCCAGGCGGCGTTCTTCATGTTCCTCTACCTGGAGGTCCTGGACGCGTCCTTCTCCTTCGACGGCGTGATCGGCGCCTTCGCCATCACCAACGACATCGTCCTGATGGCGCTGGGCCTCGGCATCGGCGCGATGTACGTCCGTTCGCTGACGGTCTACCTGGTCCGCCAGGGCACCCTCGACGACTACGTCTACCTGGAGCACGGCGCCCACTACGCCATCGGCGCCCTGGCCGTGATCCTCATGGTCACCATCCAGTACGAGATCAACGAGGTCATCACCGGTCTCGTCGGCGTCGTCCTGATCGCCTGGTCCTTCTGGTCCTCCGTCCGCCGCAACCGCGCCCTCGCGGCAGCGGGCGAGGGCACCGACGAGAAGGCCGAGGTCTCCTCGGGAGTCTGAGCCGGGCCCTCCCGGATCCCTTACGGGGCAGATCCGGGGTGTGAAGGGGTGTGGCACCCCTTCGGGTGAGGAACGCTCTGTTCGGGGCGGCCGACATGGTCGGCCGCCCCGACGGCGTGGTGAACGAACACCTGGGGGCGGGAATGGGTTTCTTCGACGGACTGCTGGGCGGGCGCGCTGCCGACTTCGACTCGGGCAACGCCTCGAGCAACGCCATCGAACTCACCAGGCGGCAGCAGACGGTGTCCCTCACCAAGCAGGACGCGGCCACCGGCCATCTGCGCGTCAACCTCACCTGGCGGATGCGGACCTCCGACTTCGACGGAGCCCAGCGCACCAGCCTGCTGCGCCACCCCTTCAAGGCGCTGAAGCCGCCGGAGGTGCTCGGGCACGGGCAGAGCATGGTCAACGTCGACCTCGACCTGGGCTGTCTGTACGAGCTGGCCGACGGCACGAAGGGGGTCGTCCAGCCGCTCGGCGGCTACCTCGGCGACGTCAACGCACCGCCGTACATCAAGCTCAGCGGCGACGACCGGTTCGGCTCCGCGTCAGGCGAGACCATGTACGTCAATCTCGACCACCGGGACGCCATCAAGCGGCTGCTGGTCTTCGTCTACATCTACGACCAGACGCCGGCCTTCGACCGTACCCACGCGATCGTCACCCTGTACCCGAGCAACGGGCCGCGCATCGAGATAGGCCTCGACGAACGCCACCCCCAGGCCCGCTCCTGCGCGGTGGTCATGATCGAGAACGTCAAGGACGAACTGATCGTCCGGCGCGAGGTCAAGTTCGTCTACGGCTTCCAGGGCGAACTGGACCGGCTGTACGGGTGGGGGTTGCAGTGGGGCCGTGGCCACAAGGCCAAGGTGGCCCGCTAGACGCCCCGGGGGAAAGGCGTCCCGGAGGGGCGCGGGGAACCGCGCGACCGACCGGGAACGGCCCGCACTCGGCCTCACCGGCTCAAGCCCCGAGCCGGTGGGCGCCCTACCGCCCGATGAACTGCGGCCCCTGCGGAGGCAGCCGGAAATCCGGGTCCAGAGCCACCGGCACGGGTTGCGGCTCGGGATACCCGTAGGCGCGCTGGCTGCCCGGCTGGGGGTACCCGTACCCCGCCTGCGGAGAGGCCGACTGCGGATAGCCGTAGGCGGGCTGCTGCGGCACCGCCGACGTCGGCTGCTCCGGAGGCAGCGGCTGGGACGCCGTCTCCGGCAGGCGACGCTCCTCCTCCGCCTCCGACTCGTCCACCGAGATGCCGAAGTCCGTGGCCAGGCCCTTCAGCCCGTTGGAGTAGCCCTCACCCAGCGCGCGGAACTTCCAGCCCTCCCCGCGCCGGTACAGCTCGCCGCAGATCAGCGCCGTCTCCGCGCCGGTCTCCGGCTTGATGTCGAACCGGGCCAGCGGCTCCCCGTCGGCCATCGCCGCGTCGTACAGCAGGATCCCCAGGGCCGGTACCCGGTCGAAGGAGACGCCGTCCGCCGAGGCGACCAGCACGATGCGGCCGACACTCGGCTCGACACCGTCGAGATCCGTCTGGATCGTGTCGGTCAGGCCTTCGGCGATACGCTTCTTGCCGAGCCGCCACACCTTTCCCGAGGGGTGCCGGGGCTGGTTGTAGAAGACGAAGTCCTCATCGGAGCGCACACGGCCGTCGGAGCCCAGCAGCAGCGCGGAGGCGTCCACGTCCGGAACCCCCTGCCCGGGCGTCCAGCGCAGTACGGCGCGTACCGTGGTGGCTTCCAGCGGGACGTTCGACCCCTTCAGCATCGCGTGCGTCATGCGGTCATCCTGCCCTCTCGGTCCTGGTCACGACAATGCGGGGGGTGCCGGGGCCGACACGGGCGAGTCACCGGGAATTCACGCCCCCGGGGAACCCCTGACATGAATCCCTACGTACTATTACCGGCCACCCTTTACCGAATCCACAGGCCCGGCTCGCACCCCTGAGGGAGTCCTATGCGTCATTTCGGGCACATCGCCCCCGAGGCGCGGCAGCGCCTCTTCCACCAGGAACCGTGCGCGTTCACCGCCGACGCCCCGGCCCGGCTGCTCTCCGCGGCCCTGGGCGCCACGCTGTACAGCCCGGCCACCCGGCCCCGGCTCGCCGACGACATCGTCAAGCAGGCCGCACACGGCGTGGTCTCGATGGTGCTGTGCCTGGAGGACTCGATCGACGACGCGGACGTCGTGGCGGGCGAGGAGAACCTCGTCCGGCAGTTCGCCGACCTCGACTCCCGGCCCGGTACGGAACCGCCCCTGCTCTTCATCCGGGTCCGCACCCCCGGGCAGATCCCCGACCTCGTGCGACGCCTCGGCCCGACCGTGCGGCTGCTGTCCGGATTCGTGCTGCCGAAATTCACCGGGGAACGCGGCGTCCCCTTCCTGGAGGCCCTGACCGCAGCCGAGACCGCGAGCGGCCGGCGGCTCTTCGCCATGCCGGTGCTCGAATCCCCGGAGCTGCTCTACCGCGAGAGCCGCGTGGACACCCTGGAGGGCATCTCCCGCGCGGTCGACAAGTACCGCGACCGGGTCCTCGCGCTCCGCCTCGGCGTCACCGACTTCTGCTCCTCCTACGGTCTGCGCCGCGCCCCCGACATGACCGCCTACGACGTCCAGATCGTCGCCTCCGTGATCGCCGACGTGGTGAACATGCTCGGCCGGGCCGACGGCACCGGGTTCACCGTCACCGGGCCCGTGTGGGAGTACTTCCGCGTCCCCGAGCGCATGTTCAAGCCGCAGCTGAGGCAGAGCCCCTTCCTGGAGGTGCAGGCCGTCGAGCTGCGCGAGAGGCTCATCGAGCACGCCATGGACGGACTGCTGAGGGAGATCTCCCTCGATCAGGCCAACGGCCTGCTCGGCAAGACCTGCATCCACCCGTCCCACGTCCTGCCCGTGCACGCGCTGTCCGTGGTCAGCCACGAGGAGTTCAGCGACGCCCAGGACATCCTGCGGCCGGAACGCGGCGGTGGGGGTGTACTCCGGTCGGCTTATACGAACAAGATGAACGAGGTGAAACCGCACCGCGCCTGGGCCGAGCGGACCCTGCTGCGCGCCGAGGTCTTCGGTGTCGCCAACGAGGACGTCGGCTTCGTGGAGCTGCTCGCCGCCGGAATACCCGGCTGACGCCGCCGGAACGTCCGGCTGACCTTCCCACATCCAAGGAACGCATGAAGAACGCAGTGAACGACGGGGTCTGGTCCGGCAGCTGGGTCGCCGAGCGACTCGGGGTCGAACTCGTGGGCGACGACGGGCTGCCGGCCCTGCTCGGGCTGGCGCTGCGCCGCAACCCCAGGCGGGCCCACCTGCTGGTCTCGAACGTGCTCGGCAAGCACGTCCCCCAGTCACCGTCCGTGGTCTACGGCCACGGCTTCCGCCTGGGCCGCCGCGTCCACGAGCTGCTCGGCGAGACCGAGGCGGCCCAGGCGGTCGTCCTCGGCTACGCGGAGACCGCCACCGGCCTCGGCCACGCGGTCGCCGACGGCCTGGGCCCCGCCCCGTACCTGCACTCCACGCGCCGCCCGGTCCCCGGTGTCGCCTCCGCCGGCGGCTTCGAGGAGTCCCACTCCCACGCCACCTCCCACCTGCTGCTCCCCGAGGACCCCGCCCTGCTGGCCGGCGACGGCCCGCTCGTCCTGGTCGACGACGAGTTCTCCACCGGCAACACGGTCCTCAACACCATCCGCGACCTCCACGAACGCCATCCGCGCCGACGGTACGTGGTGGTGGCCCTGGTCGACATGCGCTCCGCCGAGGACACGGCCCGCCTCCGGCGGTTCGCGGATGACATCGGGGCGCGGGTGGACGTGATCGCCACGGCGTCCGGGACGGTGCTCCTGCCGGAGGGGGTGCTGGAGAAGGGCCGGGAACTGGTTGCGCGGTACGAGTCCGCCGAGGGCCGGCTCTCCCCCTCGTCCGGCCACGACGGCCGCGTATCCCGTGTCGACCTCCCCTGGCCCTCCGGCCTGCCCGACGGCGGCCGGCACGGCTTCACGCCCGCCCACCGGGCCCGCCTGGAGGCCGCGCTGCCCGCCATGGCCGCCCGCATGGCCGAGGCCCTGCCCGCCGGCACCCGCCGCGTCCTCGTCCTCGGCTTCGAGGAGCTGATGTACGCCCCGCTGCGCCTCGCACACGAGCTGGAGCGGGTCGCGGACGCCGAGGTGCGCTTCTCCACCACCACCCGCTCACCCGTCCTCGCCCTCGACGACCCCGGCTACGCGATACGCACCCGCCTGGTCTTCCCCGCCCACGACGATCCGGCCGACGGTCCCGGCGAGCGCTACGCCTACAACGTCGCGGGCGCCGGCTACGACGCCGTGGTCGCCGTCGTCGACTCCGTCGCCGACACCCCCGCCCTGCACGCCCCCGACGGCCTGCTGGCCCGTCTCGCGGCGCACGCCCCGCGCGTCCTGCTCGCGGTCGTCCCCTCCTACGTCCCCGAGCCCCCGCACGCTCCCGAAAGGCCGGCCATGCTGCCCGAGCCCCTCCGCGGCCCCGCATTCTCCTCGTACGCGCCCGAGGAGGTCGGCTGGCTGCTGCAGGACCTCTCCGACGTCACCCTGGAGGCGCCGACCGAGGAGCGCGAGGAGGCCATCCAGAGCGGCGGCGCCCACTACGCCGAGTCGCTGCCGGTGGAGTACCAGCCCAGCGAGCAGTACCAGGAGCTGTTCCAGACCGCTCTCGACGCCTCCGCCGCCCGCCTCGCCCACGCGGTCGGCGTGGTCACCGAGACGGTGATCACCGAGCGCTCGCCCCGCCCCGTGCTGGTCTCCCTCGCCCGCGCCGGCACCCCGATCGGCGCCCTCATGCGCCGCTGGGCCCGGTTCCGGCACGGCCTCGAACTCCCGCACTACGCCGTCTCCATCGTCCGCGGCCGGGGCATCGACGCCAACGCGCTGCGCTGGCTCGCCGCCCACCACGACCCCCGTGACGTCGTCTTCGTCGACGGCTGGACCGGCAAGGGTGCCATCACCCGCGAACTCGCCCAGGCCATTCAGGAGTTCGAGGCGAAGCAGGGCGTCACGGGCTTCGATCCGGAGATCGCGGTCCTCGCCGACCCGGGCTCCTGCGTACGCACCTACGGCACCCGCGAGGACTTCCTCATCCCCTCCGCCTGCCTCAACTCGACCGTCTCCGGGCTGATATCCCGTACGGTCCTGCGCGCCGACCTGGTCGGACCGGACGACTTCCACGGCGCCAAGTTCTACCGCGAACTCGCCGGCGCCGACGTCTCCGTGGCCTTCCTCGACGCCGTCTCCGCACGCTTCCCCGAGGTCGCCGACACCGTCGAGTCCGCGGTCAAGGAGCTGATGGCCGAGGACCGCACCCCGACCTGGGCCGGCTGGCGGGCCGTCGAGCGGATCAGCGAGGAGTACGGCATCCACGACGTGAACCTCGTCAAGCCCGGCGTCGGCGAGACCACCCGGGTACTGCTGCGCCGGGTGCCGTGGAAGATCCTCGCCCGCGAAGGGGCCGGCGCCGACCTGGACCACGTGCGCCTGCTCGCCGAGCAGCGCGGGGTGCCGGTGGAGGAGGTCGGTGAACTGCCGTACACGTGCGTCGGATTGATCCACCCCAAGTACACGCGGGGCGCCACGGGCGCCGACGGCAAGGCGGTGAACGTCTGATGCCGGTGCTCGTGGCGAGCGACCTCGACCGTACGCTGATCTACTCCGCGGCGGCCCTCGCGCTGACCATGCCCGACGCTCGGGCACCCCGGCTGCTGTGCGTGGAGGTGCACGAGGCCAAGCCGCTCTCCTACATGACGGAGACCGCGGCCCAGCTGCTCACCGACCTCGGCGACACGGCCGTCTTCATGCCCACCACGACCCGGACGCGCAAGCAGTACCAGCGCATCAACCTGCCCGGACCGCCCCCGAAGTACGCGATCTGTGCCAACGGCGGCCACCTGCTGGTGGACGGGGTCACCGACGCCGACTGGCACACGGGCGTACAGGCGAGGCTCGCCGACGAGTGCGCGTCGCTGGACGAGGTCCGCGAACATCTGCTCCGGTCCGCCGATCCGGTCTGGGTGCGCAAGCACCGGGTCGCCGAGGACCTCTTCGCCTACCTCGTCGTCGAGCGCGAGCTGCTGCCCGAGGACTGGGTGAAGGAACTGGCGGTGTGGGCGGAGAACCGCGGCTGGACGGTCTCCCTGCAGGGCCGCAAGATCTACGCCGTACCGAAGCCGCTCACCAAGAGCGCCGCCGTGCGCGAAGTCGCCCGCCGTACGGGCGCGGAACTGACGCTGGCCGCCGGTGACTCCCTCCTGGACGCCGACCTGCTCCTCGCCGCCGACCGCGGCTGGCGCCCCGGCCACGGCGAACTGGCCGACACCGGCTGGACCGCCCCGCAGATCAGCGCGCTGCCGGAGCGGGGAGTACTGGCCGGGGAGCGGATCGTCCGGGAGTTCCTCAGGGTGACGCGGGGGGCGACGGCAGCGGGCCAACAGGCGTAGGCCAACACGGGTTGGCCAACGCCTGTAGGTCTAGGCGCCCAGCCACCATGCGTGGGGCCGACGCCTGTAGACCTGCCTACGCAGGCCAACACTGGTAGGTCCTGCGGCATAGCCCAACGTGGTAGGCCACCGGGCGTAGTCACCGGCTGTAGACCACCGGCCGTAGGCCAACACCCGGTGATCACCCTGGTGGTCAGCCTGGGGGTCAGCCGCAGCAACCCCCGCCGCAGCAGCCGCCGCCTCCGCCCGCCTGCGGGGCCGGGGCAGAGGCGTTCGACGTGCCGCCCACGGCCACCGTCGACAGCAGCTTCACCGTGTCGTCGTGGCCCGCGGGGCAGTCGGCGGGGGCGGAGGACTCCGCCATGGGACGGCTCAGTTCGAAGGTGTCGCCGCAGGTCCGGCAGCGGTACTCATAGCGAGGCATGGGCACAGACTAACCGGCCGTGGTCCCTGTCCCCAGGGCCCACGGCCGATTGCGCGGTCACTCCGTCTGGGGCCGGTGCGCGTCCCGCGTGCCGCGCAGCGCCCGGTTGGCCGGCGGCGTGCCGACTTCGTGCGCACGCCACTCCTGCTCGTCCGCTTCGGGGTGACGGGCCCGCCAGTACGGGTTGTCGTGCGGCAGGGACGAGCCGACCCGGCCGTACATGCCGAAGGTCATCAGCAGCAGGCCCACGATGAAGCTGAAGAACACGTTCTGGATCTTGAACGCCAGGAAGTTGCTGCTGGTGTCCAGCAGGCCGAGGAAGAGAAAGCCGTTCAGCAGGAACAGCACGCCGAGGACCATGTTCAGGGTCGAGGCGAAGTTTCCGCCGATCACCATGCCGACCAGCAGCAGCAGGCCGATGCAGATCGACAGCACACTGAGCGCGCCGTTGGTGTTCAGCCCGGTGACCGTGTCACCGCCGGTGTTGAAGAAGCCGATGTGGTCGATCAGGCCGAGGATGCCGAAGACGATCAGGAACGCGCCGATCAGGCCCGCGCCGATCCGGTAGACCCTGTTCAGCCGGTGGTCCACGGGCAGGTGGTCGTCCAGCCGCATCCGGGGCTGTTCCCCGGTGTTCCTCGTGTGCGCTGCGTGTGTGGCCATATCCGCCTCCCTCGGGCGCTAGCGGAGGCCATCCGTCCACTTCAATATCCGCCCGACCGGCCCCACCCGGCAACACACGCGGACGACCCCCGGCCCGCCGCTGCCCCGCCTCAGTGCCCGCCGCCGCGCTCCTCGCGGATCTGCGCCACCACCCGGGCGACCGTCTGCCGCACCGCGTCCGTCTCGGTCAGAAAGTGCCAGTAGTCGGGGTGCCGGCCCTCCAGCGCGCCGATCGCGCGCTCCAGCCGGGCCACCGCGTCGTCCAGCGGCCGGGCGTGCCGCGAATCCGGGGTCGTACGGCCCGCCATGGCCAGCCGCTGGGCGTCCCGGATCGCGAACCGGGTGCGCTCGATCTCCGCGTGCGGATCCTTCTGCACGGCGTTCAGCCGCCGCAGCCGCTCCCCGGCGGCCGAGACGGCCTCGTCGGTGGCGTTCAGCAGGGCCCGTACGGTCGACAGCAGCGAGGTCGCGTCCGGCCAGCGCTGGGCGTCCCGCGCCGCCTGCGCCTCGCGCAGCTTCAGCTCGGCCTGCCGTACGTTCTCCGCGGCCTGCTCGGGCACCTGCTGCAGGTCCTGCCAGCAGGCGGCCACGAACCGGCGCCGCAGCTCGCTCAGCACCGGATCCACCTGCCCGGCACGGGTGGTCAGCGCCTGTGCCCTGGTCCGCAGGGACACCAGCCGGTGGTCGGTCTCGGCCGCCTTCTCCGGCAGCCGCTCGGCCTCGGCCCGGATCGCCCCGGCCTCCCGCTGCACCCGCTCGGCCCGCTCCAGTGTCGGCGCGACCCCGTGCTGCCCGGCGCCCTGGTTCAGCCTGGTCAGCTCCGGGGAGAGGGCGGCCAGCCGTGCCGCGAGATCGTCGGCCCTGAGACCTTGCTCCCGCACGGCGTCCAGGGCGTTGCTCGCGGCCAGCAGCGACTGCCGGGCCCGCTCCACGGCGGGCGCCAGCCGGGCCAGCTGCGTCTCGGCCGTGCCGAGCAGCGGCCCGAGCGAGTCGCCGAACCGGTCCAGCTCCTGCTTGACGCGTATCAGCTCGTCCCTGGCCGCGGTCAGCTCGGAACGCGCCCGGGCGGCATGCGCGGCCTCCAGACCGTCCCGATCCAGATCATGGGCGTCGACGGCCTGGATGTATTGCCGGCTGACCTCGTCGATACGCCGGCCGAGCGCCTCGAAGTCGGAGGCGGCGCGCCGGGCGGCGGGGGAGTCGTCCACGGCCGTGATGGTCTCGATGGAGATCCGCAGATCCCGCTGGGAGGTGTCGAGTTCGTAGAACGCGGCCGCCGCGGCGTCCTTCGCGCTCTGCGCCTCCGCCCGCTGGCTCTCCGCCCGCCCCCCGAACCAGCGCCGGGTGCCCCCGCCGGCGAACGCTGCGGACAGCCCGAGCGCGGCCAGCACGGGCAGCGTGATCAGGGTGAGGGTGTCCCGCAGGGCCGTGGGCCCGGACCGGGCCCGGGCGCTGGACGGCGGTGGGTACGGCCGCGTCGATGGCGTGCCCCGTGTCGCCGTCACATCCCTCTCCCGTGCTGTGGTTCGCCTGGGTGGTGTCATTCTCCCACCAGTTGAAGACGAACACACGGGCCGGTCAGTTCGCGGCGTGTACCGTGACTTTGCCGTTCGCGGACCGGCCGGACGGGTTGTGCCGGCTCCGGTCGTCCACCGGTGCGCCGGCCGAAACCGGCCCGTCGTCCTACCCGGCCTTCCGGTGGTAGCCGGCGGTAGGCGGGGAGGCGGTCACCACACCGTTGCCGCTGGGGGCGGTCACCGCGCCCGGCGCGCCGCGGAGTTCGACGGCCGGCCTCGGGCCCGCGGTCGACGGCGACGGAGCCCTGGAGCACCGGGCGACCGTCCGTCACCGACGATGCATGATCACCCCCGCCCCGACCGGCGACCTCCCGGATCAGGGGTGGGGTCAACCCCCGTGCGTGCCGCGCGGGGCCCGTGGGCGTGGTCGTCGCGGGTTTGCGGTGCACCGGCCCCGGCAAGGTAGTCTGTCCACTCGGCCTGGGCTCGCGGTCCAGGCGTTCAGGGTGCGTAGCTCAGGGGTAGAGCGCCTGCCTTACAAGCAGGATGTCGGCGGTTCGAAACCGTCCGCGCCCACCGGCCGGCCCCTCGGAGACGTCTCCGGGGGGCCGTTCTCGTGCCTTACTCTTCCGCCGTCCGCTCGTGGGCGTGCTTGAGTTTCGAGCGGGCATCCATGCGGTCCGCCGCCGCGACCTCGGCCCAGAAGCGGTGCGTGCTGACGAACACCGCGAGTTCGTGCTCGCGGCGCCGCAGCTTCTCCACCTCGGCCTGCTCGTCCGCCGTCCAGCCGGGGGACGCGGGCCGCTCCGTCCTGCGCCAGCCGGTGTCGTCGCTGAAGCCGTCCATCGGCTCGACCGACCAGGGCAGCCGCTTGAGCAGGGCCGACAACTCGGCCCGGACCTGGTGCAGCTCCTCCTGGCCGGCGAGGAGGTCACTGGGGAATTCATAGGTCGTAGCCACGCGGCAATGCTACGCCTGTTCGATTTTGAGGGTCGAGTTCGTTCGTGAGGTTGCGGGGAGGTTCAGCCGAACGGGTGATCGATCGGCGGGGTGCCTCTTCGTGCGCACGATCGCCGGCCGCCCTGGCCCCTGATCGCTGATCGGCGAGGTCAGGGCGGTGGCGGACCGGGTCAGCGGCCGGCGTCCCGTAGCTCTCGCACCAGGCGTGCCGTCACCGGTACGGGTACCCCGTGCCGCTCGGCCGCGCGCAGCAACGCCCCGCCGATGGCGTCCAGTTCGAGCGGACGGCCCGCCTCGGCGTCGCGCTGCATGGACGACCTGGCGCCGGGCGGGAAGGCGTCGTAGCGGGCGAGCGCCTGGGCGGGGTCGGCGGGGGCGCCGCAGGCGCGGCTGACGGCGGTGGTCTCGGCGACCAGCGCCTGCAGTTCGTCCCGGTGGCGGGTGCGGGCCTCGCCGAGCGGCAGACCGTACCGGGTGGTGAGCAGGGCGAACGGGGCGAGGAACGCCATCTTGGCCCACAGGGCCGCCGTCTCGTCCTCGACCACGCGGGCGGTCGTACCGGCGGTGGCGAGGACGGCGGCGAGCGCGTCGAGACGCGCGTGGGGGACGCCGTCCCCGGTGAGGTCGATCTCCGTGAACGGACTGCCGTGTTCGATCAGGCCCGGTGCGACGCGGGTGGACTCCACGCGGATCACGGCCGGGGCGACACGGTCGGGGCGGTAGCGGGTGCGCAACGCGGCGGGGTGCTCGACGCCGTTCAGAAGCGGTACGACGAGGGCGTCGCCCAGGGCGTCGGGCGGGATCCGGGTGAGCGCGGCGTCGAGCGCGGTGTGCTTGACGGCGATCAGGCAGGCGTCCACCGGTTCCCGCAGCCGGGTGTCCGCCTCGACGGGGGCGGTGAACTCGCCGAACTGCGCGCTGCTGACCGTGATGCCGGTACGGCGCAGGGTGTCCGCCGTGCCGTTCCGGGCCAGGCAGATGACGCGGTGGCCGGAGCGGGACAGGAGGGCGGCGAGGAGGCCGCCCGTACCGCCGGGGCCGAGGACGGCCATGGTGTGCTGGGTCGCCATGAGGCTGTTCCTTTCGACGGTCGGCCCCGGGAGTCGGTGGCCGCCTTCGGCGTGATCATCGCAGGGATGCCTGGAGTGCGTGAGACTGGGGTCATGTGCCGGAGTATCAAGACGCTGCGACCGCCCGCGCTGCCCGATGAGGCCACGGACGAGGACATCCATGCCGCCGCGCTGCAGTACGTACGGAAGGTGTCGGGCTTCCGGGCCCCCGCCGCCCACAACCGCGAGGTCTTCGACCGCGCGGTGGACGCCGTGGCCCGGGCCACGGCGGAACTGCTCGGCGGCCTGGAGGTACGCGGCCACTCCGGGCGGGCCGCCGATTAAGGGGGAGGGGGGAGCGGGGCAGCCGGCTCAGGGGCGCCGGGCGTATCCGATACGCGGCCCCGCCGCGTGGAGGTGACCGGCCGGGAGGAGCCGCGACGGGCCCGCGTGCCCGGAGACCTCCCGTGTCCCGCGACCCCTCGTACCGCCCCCGTCATCCGCACACCGGTGTCCGGGCCGTACGGGGAGCGGGAGTTCACGGGGCCTCGGGAGTGGTGGGGCGCGGCTGCTGGAGCATCTGCGTGAGGATGCCGCGCAGGCCGCCCTGGGCCATGTGCACGGGCCGCTCGAGGCGGCGCTCGACGAGCTGCGCGATCCGCGCAACGAGATACGGCTGGTGGTCGACCACGGGGGTGAGTGGCGCCTCCGTCGCGCGCACCCGGACCGCTGGGACATCCCGCTCACCCCCTTCCCATCCGCCGGGCCGTCCCGGCGCCGTATCGAGAGTCGCCGGCCCTGCTCGCGGCGGACGTGGTGGAGGTGCTCGGTCCGCGGCGCGAGGTCCGCGCGGCGGACGACGGGCTGGACGACGGGCTGGACGGCGCACTCGCCGGCGGTGCCGGGGTCGGCGGTGCCGGGGTCGGCGGTGCCGGGGTCGGCGGTGCGGGTGACGACGCTCATGAGACGCGTCTTCCGGAACCGGATGTGAGGCGCGGGCGACGAGTTGCTCGCGGGTCTGCTCGCGGGGCGGAGGCGGCCGACCGCACACCGTGGACGGTTACGAGACCGGAGGAGTGGCCGTGACCCGGCGGCCGTACTACCTGACTGAGCATCACGAGAGCGTGCATTCAGGGCAGTTGGCGTCGGTGGTGTCGATGGAGGGGTGCGCCGTGTGACCACTGCGGGGGTCCGGCCGGGCGTGGACTCGGTCACGCTTTCGGATGTCGTTGCGGTGGCGCGGACCCTGGTGCGCGTGCCCGCTCCCTAAGCGGAACCGTGCGCGGAAACGGCGGCACGGCAAGATGTTGAACTTGCAAGCACTGGTTAGGTTCCCCTAACCTGGCCCCTCGTTTCGGTACCGCCGCCCCCACGGCCGGCCACGTCCCCGGCCGGTCCGACCGACACCGAAGAGGAGAACCTCCCTCATGTCCGCACGCCTCGATACCGCTCAGCCCTACGTCATCGGCCTCTTCCGCATCGTCATCGGCCTGCTCTTCGCCGTGCACGGCGCCGCCTCCCTCTTCGGCGTCCTCGGCGGCGCCGCGGGCACCCGGGGCGGCACGATCGACGCGGGCACCTGGCCCGGCTGGTACGCGGCCGTGATCCAGCTCGTCGCGGGCGGCCTGGTGCTCCTCGGTCTCGGCACCCGCGGGGCCGCGCTGATCGCCTCCGGCTCGATGGCGTACGCCTACTTCGACGTCCACCAGCGTGCCGCCCTGTGGCCCATCCAGAACGGCGGCGAGCCGGCGGCCCTGTTCTGCTGGGCGTTCTTCCTGCTCGTCTTCACCGGTTCCGGCGCCTTCGGTCTCGACCGGCTCGTCGGCCGGCGCGCGGCGGTGAACGGCGAACCCGCCGCGGAGCGGACCTCCATAGCGGCCTGACCGCACCGGCACGTGAGCGACGGCGCCCTTCCCCGGCCGTGCGGGGGGAGGGTGCCGTCCCGTTCCCTTTCCCGGCGCCCCGGACGCCGTGGCGCTCCCACGACGCCCCCGCAGAACACTCCGTCACACCCCCGGCGTACGCTGTATGGCTGTCAACGGGGGAGCGGTGGGGAGTCGTCGTGTTCGAGAGCGTGGGGTCGCTTGCGGCCGGACCGTGGATCTATGCCGTGGTGGCCCTGTCCGTGCTCCTTGACGTGTTCGTGCCGGTGCTGCCGAGCGGCGTGCTCGTCATCACGGCCGGCACGGCCGCGGCCGCGGGTTCGGGCGCGGCGGCGGGCCGGGTCCCGCACGACGTGCCGGACATCCTGGTCCTGATCCTCTCCGCGGCGACCGCCTCGGTCCTCGGTGACCTGGTTGCCTACCGTCTGGCCTGGCGGGGCGGGGAGCGCCTGGACCGGGCGATAGCCCGCTCCAAGCGGCTGACCACCGCGCAGGAACGTCTCGGCGATGCGCTCGCCCGGGGCGGTGGCGCGCTGGTCGTGCTGGCCCGCTTCGCCCCGGCCGGCCGCTCGGTCGTCTCCTTCTGCGCGGGCGCCGCCCACCGCCGAGCCCGCGACTTCCTGCCCTGGTCCGCCCTGGCCGGGCTGTCCTGGGCCGCCTACAGCGTCGCCCTCGGCTACTTCGGTGCCCAGTGGCTGGGCGCGACCTGGCTGGCCACGGCGGTTTCGGTGGCCGCGCTGTTCGCGGCGGGCGGCGTGGCGGGGTACCTGGTGGGCCGCCGCCCGGTCGGCTGATCGGGTGCCCGGCCGGTTGATCCGGCACCTGGCTGGTTGATCGGGTGCCCGGGTCGATCCGGCGGGTCAGCCGGGCCCGCTGACCCGCCGCCCAGTCGGCTGACCCGCTGCCCGGCCGGATGGCCCGGCGCCGTCCGGTCCGCGGACGCAGCGGAGGCCGGCCTGGTCCGGCGGGCCCCGCTCGCCCGGATTCCTCGAGAGGTCAGCAGCTCGCCAGGTCGTTCGTCAGGGCGCTCTTCTCGGCGGAGTCGACCGAGAGGTCGTAGTGGTACTTCACCTGCACCCAGGCGCGGACGTATGTGCAGACGTACGCGGAACGGGACGGGAGCCAGGTGGCCGGGTCCTGGTCCCCCTTGGCCTGGTTGACGTTGTCGGTGACGGCGATGAGCTGAGGCCGGGTCAGGTCGTTGGCGAAGGCCTGGCGCTGGGCCGTGGTCCATTTGCTCGCCCCGGAGTCCCAGGCCTCGGCCAGCGGCACGAGGTGGTCGATGTCGAGGTCGGAGGCGGCGGTCCAGGTGGCGCCGTCGTAGGGGGAGTACCAGCTGCCGCCGGTGGCCGCGCAGGAGGAGTCGGTGGTGACGTTCGTGCCGTCCCGCTTCAGGACCGTCTCACGGGTGTTGCAGGAGCCGCTGATGGTGATCCAGTGCGGAAACAGGTCGCGGCTGTAGCCGGTGCGGTTCTCGGTGGCCACGGTGAGCTGGGAGAGGTAGCTGCGGGCGGTGGCGGCGCTGACCGGCGTGGGGAGGGCGGCGGACGCGCTCGGGGCGCTGAACAGGGCCGCGGAGGCTGTCAGGCCGGTGAGGGTCGCGAGTACGCTCAGCCGTCGACGCGCGTAGAGTTTGGGCATGGGAACTCCCTTGGGGGGTGGGGGTGTTGGGCGCGAGCGAGGGAATGCTCGCGGTGCCGCGTTGACGGCGGGTGAGCGCTCGGTAAGAAGTTAGTGACGTGCTCATGACACGACAAGGTTCACTGCGGAACTTTCACATCCCGTACGATGGGCAGCGCAGAAGGGGAGTAGCTCTTCGCCGGACCGTCGACACACTGCTCAGCCAGCCTGAGCCGGCGCCCGGAGGCGGACCTCGTCAGGACCGCCAGCGAGACCTTCGGCAAGCAGTGCACGCCCGTGCCCCGGCACGGGCGCCGAGTGTGCTGCCGTGCCGAGGTGTCATCGCGTGACGTACCGCACTCTCGGCGGGGCAGCCCCGACCGATTGAGGAACCTTGATCAGCATCACCGTGACGGCACTCGTCTTCGGCGTCATCTTCCTGGCCGAGATGCCGGACAAGACCGCGCTCGCCGGCCTCGTCCTCGGCACCCGCTACCGCGCCGGTTACGTCTTCGCGGGGGTCGCCGCCGCCTTCCTGCTGCACGTCGTGCTCGCCGTCGCCGCGGGCAGTGTGCTGACCCTGCTGCCGCAGCAGATCGTGCACGCCCTGACCGGCGTCCTCTTCCTCGGCGGGGCCGCGATGCTGCTGCTGAAGAAGGACGAGGACGAGGAGGAGATCGAGAAGCCCGCCGACCAGTCCTTCTGGAAGGTCGCGGGTACGGGCTTCACGCTGATCCTCGTAGCCGAGTTCGGCGATCTCACCCAGATCATGACCGCCAATCTCGCCGCCCGCTACGACGACCCGGTTTCCGTCGGACTCGGCGCGGTGCTCGGCCTGTGGGCGGTCGCCGGACTCGGCATCGTGGGCGGAAAGGCCCTGATGAAGCGGGTGCCGCTGCGGCTGATCACGCAGGTCGCGGCACTGCTGATGCTGGGCCTCGGGGTGTGGAGTCTGTACGAAGCCGTGGCCGGCTGAGCCGAACGGACGGTGAACCCTCGCCGAAAGGCGGTGGCGGAACCCGCTCCGGATTTTGTACCGTGGAGAAACAAAGTGGCTCCCGCCCGTTTTCCCTGACCGGCGGGCGGGGCCGCCTTGTCCCCTTTGTCCCTCCTGCGGTTGGAGCTGCCGATGCCGGCCACCGTCCTCACCGCCCATGCCCTCCTGCTCGACATGGACGGCACCCTCGTCAACTCGGACGCCGTGGTCGAGCGCGTCTGGCGGCGCTGGGCCGAGCGGCACGGGCTGGACGGCGACGAGGTGATGAAGGTCGTGCACGGCCGGCAGGGGCACGCCTCCATGGCCCTCCTGCTGCCCGACCGGCCCGTCGAGCAGAACCTCGCCGACAACGCCCGCCTGCTCGCCGAGGAGACCGCCGACACCCGCGGCGTGATCGAGATCCCCGGCGCGAGCGCCTTCCTCGCCTCCCTGCGCGGTCTCCCGCACGCCCTGGTGACCTCCGCCGACGTCGCCCTGTCCACCGCCCGCATGAACGCCGCCGGGCTGCCCCTGCCCGAGATCCGTGTCACCGCCGAGTCGGTGGGCGCGAGCAAGCCCGACCCCGAGGGCTTCCTCAAGGGCGCGGCCGAGCTGGGCATCGACCCGGCCGACTGCGTCGTCTTCGAGGACTCCGGCGCGGGCATCGCGGCGGGGCGCGCCGCGGGGATGCGGGTCGTGGGTGTCGGCCCGCGCGCCGGCTCCCACGCGCCCGATGTCGTCGTACGGGACCTGACGCAGGTGACCGTCGACGCCCTCGACGACGGGACGATCCGGCTGCACGTCGGCTGACGGCACGACCCGGCTGCACATCATGCGGGGGCGCGGGGCGCGGGGCGCGGGGTGCGGGTGTGGGTGCCGGTGCGTGGCGGGCTCCCGCGCGGTTCCCCCCGCCTCTGAGGGCCGGCCCGGCACGGCCGCCCAAGGGCGCGGGGAACCGTCCGACCGGCCAGGAACGACTCGGCATCGCCTACGGCTCCGGCGTCTCCGCCTCCAGGCTCGCCCGCGTCGCCGGTCCGTACACCCCCGGCTCGTCGCCCCGGACGCCCCGGGCCAGCTGGTAGTTGCGTACGGCGTCCTCGACCGGGCGCGTGAACAAGCCGTCGATCTGGTCGCCGTAGAGGTTCAGCCCACGCAGCCGCTGCTGGAGTTCGGTGACCTCCGGGCCGAAGTCGCCGCGCCGAAGCACCGGCGCGACGGCGGGGGTGGCGGGGGCGGTTCCCGGGGGCGCGGAGACCGTCACGGGTGACGGGGTGGCGGAGGCGGAGCCGGACGGGCTGCGGGACGCCGAGGGGCTCGGGGACGACGACGGCGAGGGCGACGGGCTCGGGGCGGCCGACGTGGAGGGGGCCTGCGCGGGCGGCCGGGACGCGGCCGGTGCCCCCGGTGCCGTCGGCGACGCCGGGCCCGGTGCGGTCACGTCCGGGACGCTCTCCCTGACCTCCTCGGCCGCCCGGTCCCGGGACGGCGTGTGGTACGAGAACGGTCCGCCGGCGAAGCCGGCCGCCACCACGACCGCCACGCCCGCTCCCGCGACGGCCAGCGGAACCACGCGCCGGGACCGGCGGCGGGGCCGCTCGGCCGCGGGCTCCGCCGCACCGGGCTCGTCCGTCCCGCCGGCCTCGAACATCCGCAGGCCCGCCGTGGTCGGCCCGACCGCTGCGCGCAGCGGCCGAGGGGCCTCGACGGCCGGCACCGGGCGGGTCTCCGCGTCGGCTGACGCGCCGGCCGCGGCTGGGGCCGGCCGCGGCTGCTCCACGTCCACGTACGGCCGTATCCGCAGAGGATCGAAGTCCTCCGCCGCTGCCGCCTCGGCCGTGCGTGCCTCGCGCAGGGCCTCCGACGCCCGTTCGGTGCAGTCGCACGACGGGGTGTGGTCCGGTCCCCTCGGCGCCCCGCATTCCGGGCAGGTGCGGCCCTCGGATTCACTCACGCGCTCGCCCCCTCCCCTCACGAACTTCAGAGACTATGCGGACTTCCTCCACATCCGCAGGGCTCAAGAGGCCATAAACGGTGACACCGATCACGATGGAAGAGGTGCACTCGAGCCCCGGGAGGTCTCCATGGCCCTGGACACGCACGGCGCGGCGAAGGACGTGAGCAGCGGCGAACACGTTCCGGGCAGCGTGTTCGTCCCGATCGGCGCCCTGCTGCTCGGGCTGCTGCTGGCCGCGCTCGACCAGACCATCGTGTCGACCGCGCTGCCCACCATCGTCAGCGACCTCGGCGGCCTGGAGCACCTGTCCTGGGTGGTCACCGCCTATCTGCTGGCCTCGACGGCCGCGACCCCGCTGTGGGGCAAGCTCGGCGACCAGTACGGGCGCAAGCGGTTGTTCCAGACGGCCATCGTGATCTTCCTGATCGGCTCGGCGCTGTGCGGCATGGCGCAGGACATGCCCCAGCTCATCGCCTTCCGGGCGTTGCAGGGCCTGGGTGGCGGCGGGCTGATGGTGCTGTCCATGGCGATCGTCGGCGACCTCGTGCCGCCGCGCGAACGTGGCCGCTACCAGGGCCTGTTCGGCGCCGTCTTCGGTGCGACCAGCGTGCTCGGGCCGCTGCTCGGCGGGCTGTTCACCGAGCATCTGAGCTGGCGCTGGGTGTTCTACGTCAACCTGCCGGTGGGCGTCGTGGCCCTCGCCGTGATCGCCGCCGCCCTGCACATCCCGCGCCGCACCTCCCGCCATGTCATCGACTACCTCGGCACCTTCCTGATCGCCGCGGTCGCCACCTGCCTGGTCCTCGTCGCCTCCCTCGGCGGCACGACCTGGGCCTGGGGCTCGGCACAGATCATCGCTCTTGCCGTGCTGGGCGTCCTGCTCGCCGTGGCGTTCGTCGCCGTGGAACGCCGGGCCACCGAACCGGTCCTGCCGCTCAGGCTGTTCGGCATCCGCACCTTCACGCTCGCCGCCGTCATCAGCTTCATCGTCGGCTTCGCCATGTTCGGTGCGCTGACCTACCTGCCGACCTTCCTCCAGGTCGTGCACGGTGTCTCCCCGACGCTGTCGGGCGTGCACATGCTGCCGATGGTGTTCGGGCTGCTGCTGTCGTCCACGGTGTCCGGGCAGATCGTCAGCCGCACCGGCCGCTGGAAGATCTTCCCCGTGGCCGGAACGGCCGTCACCACCCTCGGCCTGCTCCTGCTGCACCGGCTCGACGAGCGCAGCTCGCCCACCGAGACGAGCGTCTACTTCTTCGTCTTCGGCCTCGGCCTCGGCCTGGTGATGCAGGTCCTGGTGCTCATCGTGCAGAACGCGGTCTCCTACCAGGACCTGGGCGTCGCCACCTCCGGCGCGACCTTCTTCCGCTCCATCGGCGCCTCCTTCGGCGTCGCCATCTTCGGCACGGTCTTCGCGAGCGGCCTCGGTGACAAACTCGCCGACGCCCTCCGCGGGGTGAGGCTGCCGCCCGGCGCGACCGCCGACGCGCTCAAGTCCGACCCGCGGGGCATCGCCGCGCTGCCGCCCGCGCTGCGTTCGGCCGCCCTGCACGCCTACGCGTCCGCCATCACCGACGTCTTCCTGTACGCCGCCCCGGTCGCCCTGCTCGGCTTCCTGCTGGCCTGGTTCCTGAAGGAGGACCGGCTGCGCGGTTCGGTCACCGCGCCCGACGTCTCCGAGACCCTTCCGCCCAACCCGGTGGAGCGCTCCTCCTACGACGAGGTGTGCCGTTCCCTGTCCGTGCTCGGCACCCGAGAGGGCCGCCGCGAGATCTACCGGGAGATCACCGAACGCGCCGGCTACGATCTGCTGCCCGCGGCCAGCTGGCTGCTGCTGCGCATCCGCAGGTACGGCTCGGTGGAGCCGGCCGTGCTCGCGGAGCGCACCCCCGTCCCGCTCCAGGCGGTCATGGCCGCCGCCCGCCAGGTCGAGGAACGGCGCCTCGCCCAACGTCAGGGTCTGGATCTGGTGCTGACCGACTCCGGCCACGAGGTCGCCGAACGGCTCGCCACGGCCCGTGAGGAGTCCCTCGCCGAGTTGCTCGGCGACTGGTGGCAGCCGGACCGCTCGACCGACCTGATGCACCTCGTCAAGGAACTCACCGGCGAACTGTGCGGAGCGGAACGCGAACGGCCGCACAACGGCACGGTCAAGAAGGCCCGTTGACGCACTCCGTCGCCACCAGTTCCTTGCGGAACCAGTGTTCGGCGTAGGGGTCGTCGTTGTGCGGACCCGTCTCGGTGTAGCCGAGGCGGGCGTACAGGGAGCGGGCCTCGACCAGGTCGGAGCGGGTGTCGAGGACGATCCGCCGGGCGCCGAGGGCGCGGGCGGCCTCCTCGGCGGCCGCGACGAGGAGCGGAGCCCCGCCCTTGCCGCGCATCCCCTCCACCACGAAGACCCGGGTGAGTTCGGCCGTGTCCGGGTCCAGCAGCCGTACGCCCGCCGAACCGGCCGGCTTCCCCTCGTACCGGCCGATGAGCAACTGCCCGCTCGGCGGGGCGAGTTCGGACCCCGGCTTGGCCGCGATCTCCCGCTCCAGCTCGTCGGGGTCGGTGCGGTGCCCCGCGTGCAGCAGGTACCAGCGGTCGCTGACCTCCGTGTAGTACGCCCGCCACAGCGCGGTGGCGACCGAGGAGTCGTAGGGCTCGGGGGCGATCGTCCACGTCATGCCGGCCATTGTCGGGCGCCGGCGCGCACCCTTCGCAACCGGATATGCGTGACCTCGCCCCGGGCCGAGCGGGGCGGGGTGATTTTCCGGAGACTGGGCGTCGTGAACCGCACCGACCGCCTCTACGCCCTCGTCGAGGAGCTGCGCGCCGCAGCGCCCCGCCCCCGCAGCGCCCGCGCGCTCGCCCGGCGCTTCGAAGTCAGCCCGCGCACGATCGAGCGGGACCTGGCCGCGTTGCAGCAGTCCGGCGTGCCGATCCACGCCGAACCGGGCCGCACCGGCGGTTACGTCCTCGACAGAGAGCGCACCCTGCCACCACTGACCGTCACCCCGGCCGAGGCGACCGCCCTCGCGGTGGCGCTCCACGCCCTCGACGGGACGCCGTTCGCCACGGACGCGCGCAGCGCACTGCACAAGGTGCTGGCCGTCATGCCGGAACGGGAGCGACGGGCGGCGGACGAACTGTCCGGGCGGGTACGGGTGCTCGTTCCGGCGGCGCGCCCGGCACGGCCCGCCCGGCCGATGGTGCCCACCGCCCTGCGTGAGGCGCTGACGGCGGGCCGGGTGCTGCGTCTGGAGTACGCCGACGCGGCCGGCCGGGTCTCCGCGCGGGACGTCGAACCCCTCGGCTTCCTCGGCGCCACGGAGCACTGGTACCTGGCCGCCTGGTGCCGGCTGCGGGACGCACCCCGTGGCTTCCGGCTGGACCGGATCCGCTGCGTCACGGCCCTGGACGAACGGGCCCCGCACCGCGCCGTGGACCTCGCGACCCTCGACACCCTCGGTTCGGACGCCGTACCCCTCGATGTGACGGCGGTGATGTGACGGCAAACACCGACAGGGGGGTGTCGCGCGCGGGACGGAGGCTGAAGGCCCGTAAGCCGTGGGATCTTTCCCGTGACCGGAAGGGCATATCAGCCATGACCCCCCTGACGACCGAGACCCTCACCGCCGAGACCGGCCTCGCCCTCTTCGAGCGCTGGACCGCCCTGTGGAACGGTGACTTCACCGACCCCGAGCACTTCCTCGCACCCGACTTCCGCATCCGGTTCGGCAACGACCCCGAGAACGCGGCCACCGACGCGGTGCGCGGACCGGCCGGGATCGTCGGCCTGATCTCCGCCTTCCGCACGGAGAAGCCCGGCCTGCGGTATGCCGTCGAGGGGACCCCGCTGGTGGACACCGGACTCGGACGGGTCGCCTCCTGCTGGTACGTGACCCGGCCGGACGGAGCGCAGCGGAGCGGCATCGACCTGTTCGAGGTGGTGCGGGGGCGCATCGCCACCGTGTGGTCGGTGACCGGACTGCGCCGTTTCGCGGACTGACCCGAAGCCTTCGCGTACCGGCCGCCGTTTGTCGCCTGTCTTCCGGGTCACCCGAAGGGAGAACCGGCCAGCGGGGCCGGTCCGATCGGAAGGCAACCATGTCCACAGGCCTGATCATTTTGTTGATCGTGATCGCGGCGGTCGTGGTCGTCGGCGGCGCCGCCGCTCTCACTCTCGGCCGCACACGGCGCGGCGGGCCGAGCCTCAAGCGACGCTTCGGACCCGAGTACCAGCGGACCGTGGCCCTGCACGACGGGGACACCAAGGCCGCCGAACGAGAGCTGGCCCGGCGCCTAGAACGCCACGGTGACCTGCGGGAACGGCCGCTGGATCGCGACGGGCAGGAACGGTACGCGGCCCGCTGGACGGCCGTCCAGGAACGCTTCGTCGACTCGCCCCGGGAAGCGGTGGCCGAGGCCGACCGGCTGCTCGCTGAGCTGGCCGCCGTCCGTGGCTACCCCGAGGGCGGGCAGTACGAGGAGCAGCTCGCTGCGCTGTCCGTCCACCACGCCGAGCACGTCGACGGCTACCGGCAGGTGCACCGGATGGCCCGCGTTGGGACGAGCGGCGGCGCGAGCGACACCGGCGCCGGGACCGAGGAGATGAGGACCGCCCTCGTCGAGGCCCGCGCCCTCTTCGACGACCTGACCGGCCCCGGCACGGACACCGGCCGGCACCGCGCGTCTTCCGGCACGGCCGGGTCCCCGGCCACCTCCGGTACCCGCTCCCATGCCCGCCCCCATGCGCCGTGGGCCCTCCACAGGAGCCGGCCGAAGGAGAGTTGAGCGTCATGACGGATCAGACGACCGGCTCCGGTGACGAGCGGTACCCCACCGGGCGCTCCCCGCGGACGCCGGACGACGCACGGGCGCCGGAGGATGCGGCACGGGGCCGGACGCCGAGGGAGGCCCGGCCGGAGGAGCGGCTGACCGGGGAACCGGCGCCGGGCGAGAGCGCGGGCCGGGTTCCGGGCGAGGCTGCGGGCGGCCGTCAGGCCTTCCCGGCCGGGGCCGGCCGGGAAGGCCTGACGGCCGACGACCGCACCCCGCAGGACACGGCACAGCCACCGCCGGGACCGGCGGGAACGCCCACCTCCGGGGATGCCGCGGGACCGGGTTCCGCAGCGCACGGCATGCCGCACGGCTCCGAGGGCCTGCGACCCGGCACGGAGGACCTGGGGCGGGCCGCACCGGGCACACCCGGCACGGACGCCGACGAGGAGCCGGTGTCCGAGAAGCGCCGGATGCCGGACGACGGGCTCGGCGCTGCGTCCGCCGGGGGCGTCGCCCGACGCGAGGCCGGCACGACCGGGTCCCGGACGGCGGACACCGGGACGGCGGCGCCGGGCGGCCCGGCCGCATCCGGCGGCACGGCGGCCCACGGCGATGATGCCTCCGGCACCGGTGCCCCGCTGCTGCCGCACGACGAGATGGACCGTTTCGAGCAGCGGATGCGGCAGGTGGTCGCCGGATTCGTGGACGAGCCCCGGGGCGCGGTGGAGGAGGCCGACCGGGCGCTGGAGGAGATCGCCGCGCGGTTCAGCGAGGCCGTGACCCGGCGGCGCCGCACCCTGCGCATGTCGTGGGAGGGCACCGAGGAACGCGGGCCCGGAGCCGAGACCGACACCGAGCGACTGCGGCTGGCCCTGCGCGACTACCGGGAACTGGCCGGCCGACTGCTGCACAGCTGACCCCGGCACGTCCCCCATGGCGGCAGCCCTGCGCTGCCGCCATGCGCGCAGGACCTCCTCGACGTCATACGGCTTCCTCCCAGCGGAGAGCCGGGCGGCGGCCTGGACACCAGGTGGGCAGCCGCTCGGAACTCGCCGCGCGCCGGCGCGTCGCGGATCTGCTCCGCGCCCCTCCCCCGCTCTCCACTACGTCCGAGCGGGGCAGACGCCCCTCCCGAACGGGACATCCGGTGGCTTTCGCTCGGCCATGAGCCCATTGCGCCGGACGCGACCCGGCCGGGCGTTTTATCATGCGGCGGCGGTACGGCGATCCGGCCACCGCACAAGGACGCTCGGGCGTTGCAGCCGCTTCACTGCTCAGGGGGAACACGCGTGCTCGAACTCACCATGGCCACCGTCTCGGGGGCCGACGCGGGCGCCACGGCCGGCATGACGATGGCCGAGGCACCCAGCGAGCCCGGCGCGGTGCTGCGGGTCGGCCGCGACGCGTCCGCGTGCCGGCTGGTCACCCCCGAGGACTGGCTCTTCCTCTCCCGTGTCCACCTGGAGTTCCTGTGCGGCCCCGACGGCCGCTGGCAGGTGACCTGGCTGCGCGGTTCCCAGGCCGACCCGGCGTCCGAAGTGCGGCTGATCATCGGGGAGTACACGCAGCCCGTCGCCTACGGCGCGACCGTGCCGCTCCCGCACGGCGGGGCCGGCGAGATCGTCGTCCAGGACCGCACCGCGCCGCGCAGCGTCAACGTGGGCTTCTACCACGAGGTGTGAGCCCGGCCCGGCAACACGCTCAGCCCAGCACGCGGGCCACTGCGAAGCCGTCGTAGCCCTTGTGGCCGACCGTCTGGATCGCCGTGCCGCTCAACCTGGGGTGCGCGGCGATCAGTTCGATCGCGGCACGGGTGCCGACCACGTCCGGCTCGGTGCTGCTCGCGTCGGCGATCCGGCCGTCGCGCACCACGTTGTCCACGACGATCAGGCTGCCCGCGCGGGTGAGCCGCAGCGCCCACTCCACGTAGTGCCCGTTGTTGGCCTTGTCGGCGTCGATGAACACCAGGTCGAAGGGGGCCGGGTTCTCGTCGGCGAGCTTGGGCAGCGACTCCAGGGCCGGGCCCACCCGCACCTCCGCGATCCGGTCCAGGCCCGCGCGGGCGATGTTCCGGGTGGCCACCTCGGCGTGCTTGGCGCTGTACTCCAGCGAGATCAGCCTGCCGTCCTCGGGCAGGGAACGGGCCAGCCAGATCGTGCTGTAACCGGCGAGCGTGCCGATCTCGAGGATGGTGCGCGCGCCCTGCACCTGGGCGAGCAGCTGCAGGAACTTGCCCTGCGCGGCCGTGACGCCGATGGGCGGCAGCCCGGCGGCCTCACTGTCCCGCAGAGCCGCTCGGAGCGCCTCGTCGTCCGGGGAGAGTTGGCTGATGAAGTAGTCGTCGACGTCGTCCCAGAGCTGCGACCCGCTCATGCGTCTGCTGCCTTTCCCGAGTGTCGTCCCGAGGCTTCTCGGCCCTGCCCACGCCGATCATCTCAGCCGAGCGGCGCGGACGGGGAGAAGGGCGGCGGGGGCTGCACCGGCGGCGGGGGAGTCACCGGCCGCCGGGAGCGGCGCATGACGACCACGGCGACGGCCGTGACGATCACGAGCAGTCCGCCCCCGAACGTCAGCAGCCAGGCCGGGATCCCGGCGACCTCGCGCAGCTCGTCGTCGTAGATCACCTGCTGGACCGGGGTGTCCGCGGCGGCCCGGCGCAGCTCGTGGTCGCCGGAGATGCGGCCGGGCTCGGGGAACGCCTGGGTGAACGCCGTCAGATACGGCGTCCCGGCGGCCAGCTCGCCCAGTGCGCCGTCGCGTGCCGCGAGACGGCCCGCGAAGACCACCTGGGGCGGTGCGCCGCCGATCGCCGTGCGTGTCTCCATACGGTGCGCGGCCAGCACGTACAGGCCGAGTGACTGCGGGGTGCGGGCCAGGCGGGACAGCCGCATCGGGTAGACCGGGCGGTCGGCGGCGAAGGTGAGGTGGAGCGGGTCCAGGGCGCCGTGCAGCGGGGTGCCACCCGTGTGCGGGGCGAGGCGGACGGCCACGTACTCCCAGTGCCGGTCGACATACGGCTGAAGGGCGGTTCTCAACCGGTCCGGAAGGGAGAAGCCGTGGGCGAGCAGCCAGTCCCCGAGGGCGGCCGGGTCGGTGGCGGTCAGCCGGGCCACGTCGAACGGGCCGAGCCGCTGCCGGTCGACCACGGAGACACCGCCCGCCGCGGGGGGCGCGGCGGCGCCGACCTCGTCATGGCCGTCGAAGGGCCAGTCGCCGTTCCGGGGCCAGAAGTGGTAGCGGGTGCGGTGCACGGGGGCGATGGCCCTGGCCAGCCGGCCGAAGACGGCCGGGTCGCCGAGGCGGACGGCCGCCCGGTGCGGGACCGGCATGATCCAGGCGGCGTGCTCGGCGTCGCCTCCCACCGTCAGCCGCATGACGATCTGTTCCCGCCGGCCGTCCCAGCGCAGGATCGACTGCTCGTCGGAGACGGCGATCCGCGTCGCCGGGTCCGGGACCATCGCGCCGCAGCCGCAGGCGTACGCGGGGGCGATGAGCCAGGCCAGCTGGAGGCCGAGCAGAGCCAGAACGGCGGTGAGTATCCGGGCGCGCATCACAGGGCTACAGACGGCGCCGGTGCCGGACCGGTTCCGGCGCCGGAGGCTGGAAGGGGGCGGGGTCGCTCACCGGCGCCGGCAGGGTGCCCTTTCCTTCGGGACGGGCCCCGAGCGGCAGGGCTGCCCGCAGCCCCGGAGCCGTGAAACCGGCGGTGCCGCCCCCGGGGCGCGGGGAACCCGCGATCAGCCCGCCGCGCGCCCGCGGCCGGAAGACGGCGTCAAGCCCTACGGTGCTTACGGATGCTCCACTGCCGGGGCGGAACCCGGCAACGGCCGTCCCGCGGACTCGGTCATCCGCCACACCGCGAACCCGCCCACGACGGCCGCGGCCATCATGTAGTACGCGGGCATCATCATGTTCCCGGTCGCCCCGATCAGCGCGGTCACGACCAGCGGAGTCGTACCGCCGAACAGCGACACGGACACGTTGAAGCCGATGGACAGGGAGCCGTGGCGCACCCGGGTCGGGAAGAGCGCCGGAAGAGCGGCCGGCATGGCCGCGGTGAAGCAGACCAGGAGCAGACCCAGCGCACCCATGCCCAGCGCGACAGCGACCAGGCTGCCCTGCCGGATCAGCAGCAGAGCGGGGACGGAGAGGAGGAGGAAACCCGCGCAGCCCGCCGCGATCACCGGGCGGCGGCCGACCCGGTCGGTCAGGGCGCCCGCGAACGGCTGGACGATCATCATCAGGGCCATCACGCCGAGCACGACCAGCAGACCGTGCGTCTCGTCGTACTCCAGCTCGCTGGTGAGGTAGCTCGGCATGTACGACGGCAGCATGTAGTCGGTGACGTTGAAGACGAGGACCAGGGCCATGCAGAGGAACAGGGCCCTCCACTGGCCCGCGATCATCTCGCGCAGCGGTACCTTCGGCCGGGCCGACTCCGCCTTCTCGACCTCCGCCGCGAACGCCGGGGTCTCCTCCAGCCGCATCCGCAGATACAGGCCGATGACGCCCATCGGGCCCGCGATCAGGAACGGGACGCGCCAGCCCCACGAGAGCAGGTCGTCCGAGGAGAGCAGGGCCGTCATCAGGGTGACCAGGCCCGCACCGCCGATGTAACCGGCGAGCGTGCCGAACTCCAGCCAGCTGCCGAAGAAGCCGCGCTTCTTGTCCGGCGCGTACTCGGCTATGAACGTCGACGCGCCCGCGTACTCACCACCGGTCGAGAACCCCTGCACCAGCCGGGCGGCCAGCAGGAGCAGCGGCGCACCCACGCCGATCGTGGCGTACGACGGGATCAGGCCGATCGCGAACGTACCCACCGCCATCATGATCATCGTGACGGCGAGGACCTTCTGCCGGCCCACGCGGTCGCCCAGCGGACCGAAGACCATGCCGCCCAGGGGGCGGACCAGGAAGGCCGCGGCGAAGGCGCCGAACGTCGACAGCAGCTGCGCGGTCGGGTCGCCGGACGGGAAGAAGACCTTGCCCAGGGTGACGGCGATGTAGCTGTAGACACCGAAGTCGAACCACTCCATCGCGTTGCCGAGCGCCGCCGCCTTCACGGCGCGCTTGACGTGCGCGGGGTCGATGACGGTGACGCCGCGGGCCTTGGTGGCGTGGTGCGTCTTCAGGTGCGGGGTGACGGCTGTGGCGGTCGCCAAAACGAGGCTCGCCTACCTTTCGACGGGGACGGGTACGCGGCCCGGACGGCGGCGCTGCCGGGAAACGGGCCGAAAAACGACCATAGGGGGACGTCGGCCCCTTACGTCCCGTAGGCGAGTCGATGCATGGTGCAGCTAAACGGTGTGTACGCAGGTACGTCTGTCCGCTCACGTAGCGCCGTTCCTGCTGCCCACTGTGATCCTTCTCGCGCCTGGGCTCCGGAACCGGGCCCTCCCGGGACCGTGGTCTTTCGGACAAAGGCGGGCGGACGTCAGGGGAAACAGGGCTTTTCCGCGTCCTCCTCCGGGGGGACCGCGAGCCCCAGAGTGTTGCGCAAGGGAACCCGGCGCGCGTCGCGCCCGGAAGGGACGGGGCGGGGGGTGCCTCAAATCCTGCAGTTCTCGGCGGGGGCGCATGCCGGTATGCAAGGCCCGTACGACGTCTACCCCTTCGCCGCTGATCCGAGCATTGTCTCCACAGAGGGGTACGGCAGCGGGCATCCAACTGCCCATCCGGACACCGTCAAGGACTGTTCGCCGTTACGAACACCTACGGGCCGCCGCACTCTCCCTCAAGGCCTCGGCGGATTTGATCCGGCGTGTGATGGAGGACCGCTATGGAGAGCAAGTGGCGTAAGTCCGGTTACAGCAGCGACCAGGGCGGCCAATGCGTTGAGATGGCCGAACTGCCCGGCGCTACCGTGGGGGTACGCGACTGCAAGACCCCGGCGGGACCGATCCTCACCATCGACCCCGCCGCGTTCACCATGTTCCTGTCCTGGGCGTCTACAGCCGCTGAATGATCGTCCCGGTGGCCAGGCCGCCGCCCGCGCACATGGTGATGAGCGCGAACTCCTTCTCCGTTCGCTCCAGTTCGTGCAGGGCGGTGGTGATCAGGCGGGCCCCCGTCGCCCCGACCGGGTGCCCCAGGGCGATCGCACCGCCGTTCACGTTGACCTTGTCCAGGTCCTGCCCGAAGACCTGGGCCCAGCTCAACACCACCGACGCGAACGCCTCGTTGATCTCCACGAGGTCGATGTCCCGCAGAGTCATCCCCGCCTTGCCCAGCACCGCGTGTGTGGCGTCGATGGGCCCGTCCAGGTGGAAGTGCGGATCCGCGCCGACCAGGGCCTGGGCCACGATCCGCGCCCTCGGCTTCAGCTTCAGGGCGCGCGCCATCCGCTTCGACGCCCACATGATCGCCGCCGCGCCGTCCGAGATCTGGGAGGAGTTGCCGGCCGTGTGAACCGCCGTGGGCATCACCGGCTTCAGCCCCGCCAGCGCGTCCATCGAGGTGTCGCGCAGCCCCTCGTCCCTGTCGACCAGTCGCCACATGCCCTGCCCGGCGTGCTGCTCCTCCTCGGTGGTGGGCACCTGCACGGCGAAGGTCTCCCGCTTGAAACGTTCCTCCGCCCAGGCGTGGGCCGCCCGTTCCTGGGAGCGCAGGCCGAGGGAGTCGACGTTCTCGCGGGTCAGGCCCCGGTGCCGGGCGATCCGCTCGGCCGCCTCGAACTGGTTGGGCAGGTCGACGTTCCACTCGTCGGGGAACGGCTTGCCGGGGCCGTGCTTCGAGCCCGAGCCCAGCGGTACGCGCGACATGGCCTCGACGCCGCAGCTGACCCCTACGTCGATGGCACCCGAGGCGATCATGTTGGCCACCATGTGCGAGGCCTGCTGCGAGGAACCGCACTGGCAGTCGACCGTCGTCGCCGCCGTCTCGTACGGCAGCCCCATGGCCAGCCAGGCCGTGCGCGCGGGGTTCATGGACTGCTCGCCGGCGTGCGTCACCGTGCCGCCGACGATCTGCTCGACCGCGTCGGCGGGAATGCCGGTGCGGCCGAGGAGTTCACGGTAGGTCTCGCCCAGGAGATAGGCGGGATGCAGGTTGGCGAGCGCGCCGCCGCGCTTGCCGATCGGGGTGCGTACGGCTTCGACGATCACGGGTTCGGCGGCCATGGGTGCGGGTCCTCTCTGAGAGGGCTCTCCTCCAGAACTAGTACGTGTTCTAGTTCTATGGGTGCAGTCTGCTGACGTGACGTCCATCACCGCAAGGGTCTTGCAGGCGCCGAAGCCGTGATCTGCACGTACTGGGCGCGGATTGGGGATGCCGTACCTCTTGCCAGTTCTAGAACTCGTTACTACGTTCACGGCACTTGCTGATGGACCGTCAGATGGCTGGGAGTCGCCCATGCACTGCCCCGCGCTGCCCGACGGGTTCGACTTCACCGACCCCGACCTGCTGCACCACCGTGTGCCCTTCCCGGAGTTCGCCGAGCTGCGCCGCACCGAGCCGGTCCGCTGGATCCCGCAGCCGCACGGCGTCGCGGGCTTCGCCGACACCGGCTACTGGGCCGTGACCCGGCACGCCGACGTCAAGTACGTCTCCACGCACCCGGAACTCTTCTCCTCCACCCTCAACACCGCGATCATCCGCTTCAACGAGCACATCGAACGCGACGCGATCGACGCGCAACGGCTGATCCTGCTCAACATGGACCCACCGGAACATACGCGCGTGCGCCAGATCGTGCAGCGGGGCTTCACGCCACGCTCCATCCGCGCCCTGGAGGACCGCCTGCGCGCCCGCGCCGAGGCGATCGTCGCCGGTGCCCGCACCCGCTCCGGGCCGTTCGACTTCGTCACCGAGGTCGCCTGCGAACTGCCCCTCCAGGCCATCGCCGAACTGATCGGCGTCCCCCAGGGGGACCGCTCCAAGATCTTCGACTGGTCCAACCGGATGATCGCCTACGACGACCCCGAGTACGCCATCACGGAGGAGGTCGGCAGGCAGTCGGCCGCCGAGATCATCGCCTACGCGATGAACATGGCCGCCGAGCGCAAGCGGTGCCCCGCGCACGACATCGTGACGGCGCTGGTGGCGGCGGAGGACGAGGGCAACCTCACCTCCGACGAGTTCGGCTTCTTCGTGCTGATGCTGGCGGTGGCCGGCAACGAGACCACCCGCAACGCCATCACCCACGGCATGCACGCCTTCCTCACCCACCCCGACCAGTGGGACCTCTTCACACGCGAGCGCCCGTCCACCGCGGCCGAGGAGATCGTCCGCTGGGCGACCCCGGTCAACTCCTTCCAGCGCACGGCGACCCAGGACACGGAGCTGGGCGGCGTGCCGATCAGGAAGGGCGACCGGGTCGGCCTCTTCTACGCCTCCGCCAACCACGACCCCGAGGTCTTCACCGACCCCGACGCCTTCGACATCACCCGCGACCCCAACCCCCATCTCGGCTTCGGTGGCGGCGGCCCCCACTACTGCCTCGGCAAGTCCCTCGCGATCCTGGAGATCGACCTGATCTTCAACGCGATCGCCGACGCGATGCCGGACCTCCGCCTGGCCGGCGCCCCCCGCCGGCTGCGCTCGGCCTGGATCAACGGCGTCAAGGAACTCCGGGTCATGGCCGGCTGAGCCGCCCCCGAGGCGGCCGGGCCCGCCGGCGCCTCACTCCCGCCCCGAAGCCACCACCGCCAGCACCCCCGACGCCAGGGCCGCGAACAGCAGCGGGATACCCAGACCGTGGTGGAGGACCAGCCAGGCCCCCAGGCAGGCGCCGCCGAACATCGCGATCACGGAGGCCGTGCGGCGTGGGGAGCGGTGGCCGGTGGCGTCGCCGAGCCGGGATTCGGCGGCCAGGCCGGTCAGGGTCATCGTCAGGACGGTGGTCGTCAGGTCGGGGACGCCGAGTTTGCGGACCGTCGCGTTGCGCAGACCCATGCCGAAGGCCGTGAGCGCGATGAGCGCGTACCGGGTGCCCGGGGCGTCCGGCCAGGCGAAGGCCAGCGCCGCCGACACGCCTACCAGGACCGCCTCGGCCGCCAGTGTCAGCCGGGCCCACCGGCGCCGGGAGCGGCCTTGCCAGCGTGCCGCCACCCGGCCGCCCGCCACCGCACCCAGCAGGAAGAAGGTCAGGGAGGCGGCCGTGTGCGGGACGGAGAAGCCCGGGGCGCCGGCCGCCGCGAAGCCCAGGACGACCACGTTGCCGGTCATGTTGGCGGTGAAGACCCGGCCCAGGCCCAGATAGCTGACGGCGTCGATCAGGCCGCTCACCACGGTCAGGATCAGGAGCACGGCCACCAGCCGGACCCCGCGTTCCTCGGCGTCCGGTGTCGTCGGGGTCGTCATCGTTCCTCCGGTCGGCCGGACGGGCAACGTGGTGACAACTCCACCATGGGTACCGCCCGGCTGCCCGGACATGCGCGCGCACCCTCGCCGGACGGGGGGCGAGGGTGCGGTGCTGGATATGAGGGCCGTCGACCATGGTGGGTCGTACCGGGCGGTCCGGGCCCGGATCGCGCGCTGGTTCAGCGGCGGGGCGGTCCGGCGCCGAGCGGCTCTGGGGGAGCGGCTCAGGGGGGGAGCGGCTCAGTACCAGCCGTTGGCCTGCCAGAAGCTCCAGGCCTTGGCCGGGCTGCCGTAGCGGGAGTTCATGTAGTCCAGACCCCACTTGATCTGGGTGGCCGGATTGGTCTTCCAGTCGGCACCGGCCGAGGCCATCTTCGAAGCCGGCAGGGCCTGGACCAGGCCGTAGGCGCCGGAGGAGCTGTTGGTGGCGGTCGGGTTCCAGCCACTCTCGTGCTCGACGATCTTGCTGAACGCGTTGTACTGCGCGGCGTCCGGGATCATCTTGTGCGCGATCGCCTGGGCGGAGGAGGCCGAGGTGGGGGCGGCCTGGGCGGGCGCCGCGGTCAGTGCCATACCCGCGGTGGCGGCGGCCAGGGCGGCGGCGGTGAGGGCCTTCTTCGGGGAAGCGATGCGGCGGATGAACGAGACGGACACGGAGAACCTCTTACGTCGGGGACGGGGAATCGCCCACATGGGATGGGCCACGCGCTGTGGCCGCATGTGTCGGCGCCGCGACCCCTGGGGGTTCGTGGCGCCTGGCGACGTCGTCCAGATAAGCAGGCCCGAAATCTGCCCGCAATGACCCCTTTTACTAGTTGTGGCCGGATGGAGGGGAAACGTGGGTGCTGTGGCGTGGGTCTCAAACCGCAGGTCAGTGGGGGTGTCGGAAGGGATGTATCGGACAAACGGGACTACGGCCCCTGATCGTAGGTGACCTGCGTCATGTGGGGTGCTTCACCGTCTCGCTCACGGCACGCGTGCGGCACGTCACCCGGCGGGACGGCCGCGTGTGCCGCCCGTCACGCGGCGGGACCGTCGAATGTGACCGCGGTCTCGAACGCCGCCCGCCGTGTGGCCCGGCGCAGCGCCCGCAGCACCGCCGGGCCGAGCGCCAGGGTCAGCAGCACCGTGCAGACGGCCCGGCCCAGATCCCAGCCGAGGGAAGTGGCCAGGCAGTACGCGACGAAGCGGGCCAGGTTCGCGGGGACCGGCGCATGCGGGTCGAAGGAGATGTTCGAGGCCGCGGCACCCAGGAAGGGCCAGCCGGCCAGATTCATGAGCGTGCCGTAGGCGAAGGCCGCCAGGAAGCCGTACCCGGCGAGCATCAGCAGCTCGCCCCGGCCGCGCAGCCTCCCGCGAGCCCCGGGCCTTCTCCGGGCAGGGGAGACCCCCCTCGGGCCCGGAAGCAGACCGGCGCCCATCGTGAACCAGCCCATCGACAGCATCTGGAACGGCAGCCACGGGCCCACCCCGCCCGTGAGCAGCGCGGACGCGAACATCGTCACCGAGCCCAGCGCGAAGCCGAAGCCGGGGCCGAGCACCCGCCCGCTGAGCACCATCAGGAAGAACATCGGCTCGATCCCGGCCGTGCCCGCGCCGATCGGGCGCAGCGCCGCCCCGGTCGCGGCCAGCACGCCCAGCATGGCCACCGCCTTCGGCCCGAGATCCGACTCGGAGATCGTCGCCGCCACGACCGCGACCAACAGCACCAGCAGGCCCGCGAAGAGCCACGGCGCGTCCTGGGCGTGGGCGCTCAGCTGCGCGGTGGGCGGAGCGAGGAAGGGCCAGCCGAAGGCGACCACGCCGACCGCGCTGGCCAGCACGAGGGCGGCGAGGGAGCGGGGGCCGAGGCGGATGGCCCGGACCCGTGGTGCGGGAGTCACCTCAGCGCCTCCCGCACCTCGGCCACCGTCAGCCACTGCTGCGGGGCCAGGATCTTCGTCACCTGCGGCGCGAACGAGGGAGAGGACACCACGATCTCGGCCGTCGGGCCGTCGGCGATCACCTCGCCCTCGGCCAGCAGCACCACCCGGTGGGCGATCTCGGCGGCCAGCTCCACGTCGTGCGTGGCCAGCACGATCGCGTGCCCCTCGGCGGCCAGCCGGCGCAGTACGGCCGCCAGGCGGGCCTTGGCGGCGTAGTCGAGGCCGCGCGTCGGCTCGTCCAGCAGGAGCAGAGGAGGGCGGGCGGTCAGCACGACGGCGAGGGCCAGCGCCAGGCACTGGCCCTCGGACAGATCGCGGGGATGCGTGTCGTCCGTGATGCCCGGCAGCAGCTCGGACACCAGCGCCCGGCAGGTGCCGGGCTCGGCGTCCGCGTCCCGGTCGGCCGCCGCGCACTCGGCGGCCACCGTGTCCGCGTACAGCAGATCCCGCGGGTCCTGCGGGACGAGACCGACGCGGCGCACGAGCTCGCCCGCCGGGGTGCGGTGCGGGACGGCTCCGCCGACGTGGACCGTGCCGGAGCTGGGCTCCACCAGCCCGACGAACGAGCCGAGCAGGGTCGACTTCCCGGCTCCGTTGCGCCCCATGAGCGCGACCGTCTCGCCCGGGGCCACGGTCAGGTCCACGTGGTGCAGGGCCTCGATCCGGCCGCGGCGCACGGCGAGGGCGTGGACCTCGGCGATGTGCGTCCGCGGGGGTTCCGGGGCGGCGGAGGGCCGGCGACGGAAGAGGGCGCGGAGGCGGGCGGCTTTCGGGGGCGCGGGTGCGGGCTCGGGGATGGGTGGGGTCGCTTGTGCGGGCTCGGGGATGGGCGGGGTCGCCTGCCCGGGCCGGCGGGGTGCCGTTCTCGTCGGGACGGGCGCCGCCCCAGCCGCGCGGGCGCCCGCTGCCGCGGTGGTGTCGCTGCCTGCGGCTGTCGAAGTGGCGAGGCGGTCGCGCAGGTCGGCGGCGCGGCGGCGGGCGTCCCGGACGGTCAGCGGCAGGGGGGACCATCCCGCGAGTCGGCCGAGGTCCACGACCGGCGGGAACACCGGGGACACGGCCATCACCTCGGCCGGGGAGCCGACGACCGGGGCGGCGCCGGGGGCGGGCAGCAGCACGACCCGGTCCGCGTACTGGATCACGCGTTCCAGCCGGTGCTCGGCCAGCAGAACCGTCGTCCCCAGGTCGTGCACCAGCCGCTGCAGCACGGCCAGCACCTCCTCCGCCGCGGCCGGGTCCAGCGCCGAGGTCGGCTCGTCCAGCACGAGCACCCGGGGGTGCGGGGTGAGGACCGAGCCGATCGCGACCCGCTGCCGCTGCCCGCCCGACAGCGTGGCGATCGGGCGGTCCCGCAGTCCCGCCAGGCCCAGCAGGTCCAGGGTCTCCTCCACCCGGCGCCGCATCACCTCGGGAGCGATCCCCAACGACTCCATGCCGTAGGCCAGTTCGTCCTCCACGGTGTCCGTCACGAAATGGGCGAGCGTATCCTGGCCCACCGTGCCGACCACGTCGGCGAGTTCACGTGGCTTGTGTGTACGGGTGTCCCGGCCGGCCACCGTGACCCGTCCGCTCAGGGTGCCGCCCGTGAAGTGCGGGACCAGCCCGCTGACCGCCCCGAGCACGGTCGACTTGCCGACCCCGGACGGGCCGACGAGCAGCACCAGTTCGCCCTCCGGCACCTCGAAGTCGACGCCCCGGACAGTGGGTCCGGCGGCACCGTCGTACGTCACGCCGACCTCCTCGAAGCGGATCACGACGGCTCCTCGGAGCGTTCGGGCGCCTTGGTGGTCCGGGGCGGCTCAGGTGGCCGGGGGACGACGAAGGCGGGCAGCAGGGCGAGCAGGACGGCGGCGGCGGGCCACAGGGGGAGCGTGGGCGCGACCAGGGGTACGACACCCGGGTGCAGCGCGTCCGGATCGCGGGCGGAGGCGAGCGCGAGGAGCGCGGCGACCGCGGCACCCGAGCCCGCCACCAGCCAGGCCCGCGCGCCCCACGGATCGGGGCGGTACCGGGTACGAAGGGAACGGCGGCCGCCCAGCCGCAGGCCCGCGAGCGCGGCGGCCACCCCGGCGAGCAGCACCGGCAGCCCGTACGTGCCGCCCTCCGCGGTGAGCAGCCCGTACGTGCCCGCGCACACGCCGAGCAGGCCGCCGAGGGTGAGCGCGGCCGTTGTACGGCGGACGCGGGCGGGGACGTCGGCGGTACGGCCGTAGCCGCGGGACTCCATTGCGGCGGCGAGCGCGACCGAGCGTTCCAACGCGCCCTCCAGGACCGGCAGTCCGACCTGGAGCAGACCCCGCACGCCCCGGTCGGGGCGGCCGCGCAGCCGGCGGGCGGCACGCAGTCGCTGCACGTCGGCGATGAGGTGGGGCGCGAAGGTGAGGGCGACGACGACGGCCACACCCGTCTCGTACAGCGCGCCGGGCAGGGACTTCAGGAGGCGGGAGGGGCTGGCGAGGGCGTTCGCGGCGCCTACGCAGATCAGGAGGGTGGCCAGTTTCAGGCCGTCGTAGGCGGCGAAGACGAGCGCCTCGGCGGTGACCTTGCCGCCCAGGCGGATGCCCTGCGCCCAGTGGGGGAGCGGGACTTCGGGGAGCGTGAGGAGGGTGTGGGTGCCGGGGATGGGGGAGCCGAGGGCCACCGCGAAGAGGAGGCGGATGAGGAGGACGGCGAGCGCGAGTTTCGCGAAGGCGGTGGAGGAACGCGACCAGGGGGCGGGGGAGCGGTGTGTTGCCACGACGTAGGCGGAGGCGGCGATGAGGAGGGCGAGGAGGAGGGGGTTGGTGGTGCGGGTGGCCGCGGTACCGACGCTCAGGGACCAGAGCCACCAGGCACCGGAGTGCAGGGTGGCCCGGCGCCGGTCCGGTCCACTTGCCGGTGCCTGCGGGGTGGGCGGTGCTGTGGCCGGGCGGGGGTGCGTCTCGCTCGTCCCCGCTTGCCGGGTGCCGCTCTCCTGGGGACGGGTGCCGCCCCAGCCGCACGACCGCCCGCAGCTACGGTGCCTCCGCGAGGGCGGCGACTGCGGTTTCCCAGGGGCGCGGGGCACTGCGCGATCGGCCATGGCGCACCCGCACGACTGCCGGCACTCACACGGTGTCATCGCGCCGCCGTCGCGCCTGCCACACCGCAGCGCCCGCCAGCACGGCCACCACTCCCGCCCCGATCGGCAGACCGAGCGAGGGGCCGTCGCCGGACTCCTCGCTCTCCTTGTTCCCCTTGCCGGCGCCGCCCCCCGCCGCTACCTGCTCCCCGCACCCCTTCTCCGGATACCCGGAGATCGCGCACAACAGGGCGTTCGTGTCGTAGCGGAGGGGTTTGGCGACCGTGGCGAGGGCCTCGGCCGTCGTCGCGTCGGCGGGCACGCGGGCGCAGACCGTGCGGCGGGCGGGCGGGGTCTCACCCGAGGGGGCGTCGGCCGGGGTGCCGAAGTCGAGGACCAGCGCCACCCGCTTCGTGTCCGGCTTCGCCGCCGTGTCCGCGCAGATCGTGGTGAAGTCCGCCGTGCCGCGTGGCCGGCGCGCGTCCGCGGAGTCCGCGCTCACCGCGAAGCGGAAACCCTGGACCGCGCCGTCGTCCGGACGGACGGTCGACGGGCCCTGGGTGGCGTACGTCCAGTGCCCGCCGGTGTGCTCCCAGAACGACCAGTAGCGGTAGCCGGTGGCGTGCGCCCGGGTGGCGGCGTGCAGAAGGAGGAACGCGGTGAGCAGGAGGGCGAACGCTGCCGGCAGCAGGGGCGCGGCACGGCGGACGGCGGTCACGGCTGCCGCTTCTTCCGGCCGCTGAGCAGGAAACCGATGCCGATGCCCGCGACGAGGAAGACGCCGACGATCCACCACACGCCGGTGTTCGAGTCGTCGTCGGACTCCTCGGACCTGTGCTCGGCGGACTTCTCCAGCCGCGGGGCCGGGCCCTGGGCGTTGAGGGAGCGGACCAGACTGGTGCCGCCGAAGTCGCCCGGCTGCTCGCCGACCGCGTGCGCGGCGAGGATCAACTGGGCGCTGGCGGCCGGGCCGTTCTGCGCCGCCCACTGGGTGGCGTTCTTCTCCAGCCAGGCGTACACCTTGCCGGCCTGCTCGGTCCGGCCGTCCGCGGCGAGGGCGACGACCGCGTCCGCCGTGTTGCCGAAGTCCGGCTGGGCCGTCGCCCCGGGCAGAGTGGACTGCAGGTGGCCGGTCTTGGCGACGGCCGCCGCCAGGTAGGCGCCGGCGTTGTCCGCCACCTGGGCCGGGGTGAGGTGGCCGGCCTTGGTGCAGGCATCCTTCGCGGGAGCCTTGCCGGCCTCCGCCACAAAGCCCTTGCCGAGCGCGCCCAGTACGCCCGCGGCCGTCGCGTCCGCGTTGGCGAGCAGCTTGCCCTTCTTGTCCGGCTGGTAGGCGAGGGCGCCACCGCCGTCCTGGTCGCAGGGGATTGACCAGCCAGGCAGCGCGTCGTAGGGGGACCTGCCCGCCTTGCGGACGTCCGCCGGGTCCGTCCCGACCGCGGACAGCGCGCCGATGACGACGGAGGTGGAGTTGGTGTCGCTGGGGCTGCCCGGGTAGTAGCCCCAGCCGCCGTCCTTGTTCTGCACGGACTTCAGCCAGTCCACCGCCTTGCCGACCGCGCCGCCGCGCCCGCCGACCGCCTGCAGGGCCTGGACGGCGGCGGCCGTGCTGTTGGTGTCCGGCTTGACCGTGCTGTCGCAGGCCTTGGCGGGGGTGGCGCGGAAGGCGGTGAAGGCACCGTTCGCGCACTGCTGCCCGGTGAGCCAGTCCACGGCCTCGGTGGCCGGGCGGTAGCCGAGCGTGCGCTGGGCGAGCAGTGTCAGCGACTGGCGCCACACGCCGTCGTAGGTCGGGTCGCCCTTGCCGTACAGGCCGGAGGGGATCGTCACCTTCGGGGACGCCGACGGGGATGGATCGGCGGCCGTGGCGGGCGCTGCGGCGGCCAGCACGCCTACGGCGGCGAGCGCCGCGGCGCTGCGGCGTACGTTCATGGTCGGCGACTGCCTCTCCTGCGGGGAACCGGCGGCGCACGGGAGACACCCCCGGGCGGCTCGGCTCCGTGAACCTCGACGGTGCCGTGCGCGGCGGGTCGCCGGCGCACGTGAGCCGGTCAACGTCCCGTCCGGGGCGATCCGGCTCACCGTGCGGGACGGCTTACGGCGGGGGTCCCCCCGCTCGAGCGAAGCCGACAGCCTCGGGGAGGGGCAGCGCCGCGATGACACCGGCTTCCCCCCGTACGGGTGTGATGACGACCCCGCCACTTTACCGGCAGCCTTCCGCGGTCTGACGGGTGGCCGTGGGCACACCGGGCCGGTGACCAGGGGCACGGCCGTGACCGGCGGCCCGCGCACGGATCCGGTGCCGGAGCGGCCTTCGGCACGGGCGGCCGGGGCCGCCGCCCCGCGGGCGTGGGTTTCGGTCACCCACCGGACCGTGCCGCACCCCGTTTCCGTTGAACGTCCCTTTCCTCCCGCGCACGGGCCACGGGGGAAGCTGGCCGAAGCGGCGGCGAGTTGGCATATTGGCGATCAGACGTGACCTTCTGGTCGTGTCGAGCAGCGGCACGCCGACCCGACCGCCGCTCCCATGTCAGCCGAAGGCCCTCGGGGGAATGGTGCGCACAACCAGGAAGATGCGCCGGTTCGCCAACGCGCTCATCGACCCCCTCAGGGTTCCGATCCCCGCGGACCCCGGTGATCTTCTCGCGGCCCTGGTCGAATCCGCCTCTCGCTGGCGAGGACGCCCCATCGTCCTCCACCTGGCCAATTTTCCGCCGCACACCTCCGCCACCGGACTCTGGATCGAGCGCAGTACGTGCGACGACATCGTCATCGAGGCGGACGCACCGCCCTGGATGAAACTGGTCATCCTGGGGCACGAGTTGTGGCACATGGCGGATGACGACCCGTCCCACCCGGCCGGGCACGCCGAGCACGCGTTTCCGTCGGCGGCCGGTGACGCCTCCCAACCGACCGCCGCGCGCACCCGGTTCCTGGCAGCCGCGGAGCAGCGAGCCGATCTGTTCGGCATGCTGATCGGCGACAGACTGCGCCCCTGGCTGAAAGCGGCCCCCGACTCCGTCTACGCGGCACAGACCGCCTACAACGACGACCTCGCCGGACGCATAGGGGCGGCCCTGAACTACCGCGGGGCCCAAAGGTGAGTGACTTGATCAACTATGTGAGCTGCGGGCTGCTGTGGCTGGGCCTGCTGGCCAAGGCGCCCGACCTCGTCCGCAGATGGCGTGACCCGTTCCTGCTGGCCATCAGCTGCGTTCTGGCCTTCGCCTCGCTGTGTTTCCTGTTCGGCGCCCCGCACACGGTGGGGTTCATCAACGACGTCAGCGGCGTGCCCAATCTCGCCGCTCCGTTGACCTACGGGGCCATCACCGCCTACGGCGCCGCGTCCCTGGTTCTCGTCGTGAGCTGGCGCGGCGGTCCGGGCACGACCCGCGCCATCCGGCGCTGGGTACTCGGCTACTGGGGCGTCCTCGCCTGTATCGGGGGCCTGTTCGTCCTGGGTGACGCGTCGGTGGAACGCCGGACGGACTTCGACACCTATTACGCCACGACGCCGTACATCGCCGAGATGATCGTCCTGTACCTCGTCGGGCACTTCACCGCCGTGGTCGTCACCGCGCACCGCTCGCTCACCTGGGCCCGGCAGCTGCGCGGCGCCCTGCGGGCGGGGCTGGTGACCATGGGGGCGGGGACCGTCGTCGGCGCGGGTTACAGCGCTTCGAAGCTCGTGGCCGTGGTCGCCCGCTGGTGCGGACGCGACTGGTCCGTTCTCGGTACGACGCTCTCGCCGGCCTGCGCCGGGCTGGGGGCGGCGCTGACCGTCGTGGGCACCGTGATCCCTCTGGTCGGCCCCTTCGTGGCGACGCGTGCGCGATGCTGGCGGGCGTACGCGCGGCTGGGCCCACTGGAGCAGGAGCTGATGGAGCTTCTGCGGCGCGAGTACCTGAGTGTCCCGCGTCCCTTCTGGCCCTCGCCCACCCGCTGGCTGACCTGGCGCCAGAGCACCATCTACAACGGACTGCACTACCTCGAGCGGTACTTCGACCAAGGGCTGTACCGGCAGGCGTATGCCGATCGTCTGCGCGTGACCGGCGACCGGCACCAGGCGGAGGCCGCCGCCTGGGCCACGGCCATCACCGCCGCGACCCGGACCGTGAGCGACAGCGGGCCCAGGCCGGCGGTGGCGGGCGAAGCGGCACCGCTACCGCAACGCCCCGACCTTTCGGCTCTCCTCCGCATCGCCGACGCACTCGCCGAGAGCCATGGCGAGCGCGCCCTGGCCATGTGCTGAACGGAGCACTCGACCCATGAGCCTTGTCGTGTACTCGGCGGCGTGTCTGTTCGCCATGACCGCCCTGCTCCTCTTCCGCAGGCCGCGTGTCGCCCTGAGGGATCCCCTGACCGCTTCCACCTGCGTCTCGATCTTTCTCGGCGGACTCTGCTTCTTCTGCTCGGCCCCCGTCACCCTGGCCGCGGTGAACGGGCTCACCGGCACTCCCAACTTCGGCGCCCCGATGACCTACAGCGTGATCTCGGCGTACAGCGCCTCCCTGCTGATCCTGCTGATCAACTGGCGCGGTGGCCCCGCCGACCAGGTCAGGCGCTGGGTCGTGCGGGTGGCCACGGTGTACAGCCTGCTGATCGCCGCCATCATCACGCTGTTCGCCCTGTCGAGCGCGCAGGTCGAGCGACTCCGGGACCTGGACACCTACTACGCGAACACGCCGTACATGCGCGAGATGATCGTGCTCTATCTCTTCGGGCACGGTGCCTGCGTGCTGATCACGTGCTACGTGTGCCTGAGATGGTCACGTGAGGTGACCGGCATGCTCCGCGTGGGCCTGCGGCTCATCATGGCGGGACTGGCCGTCGACGTGATCGGCTTCGAAAGCGCGAAGATCACCGCGGTCATCGCCAGATGGACGGCACACGACCTGGACCGGCTGTCCACCGACGTCGCTCCGCCGGCCTCCGCCCTGGGCGCTCTGATCTGCAGCGCGGGCTTCGCGCTCCCCCGGCTCCTGCCCGCGGCCCTGGCCCAGTGGCACAGCATCTGGGACTACCGGGCGCTGGCTCCCCTCTGGGCCGAACTCCAGGAGGTGCCGACCGCCCCCAAGCCCGCGCCACCGCGCTGGCAACTGCCCCGCGGCCGGCTGTACTACCGCGAGGTACGGATCCTCGACGCCCTGCTCGCCCTGCAGTCCCACTGTGACGGCCGGGTCCGGGAGATGGCATACCGGCAGGCCCGCACCCAGGGAAGCACACCTGGCGAGGCCCATTTCATCGCAGCCGCCGCCATGGTCGTCGATGCCGCGCACCAGGCCCGGCAACCGCAGCCACCCGTGAGCCACGAGTCGGCCGGAACGTCCCGCCTGCACACCGCTGTGTTCTCGGATACGGGCGAACTGGTCCAGCTCTCACGGGCCTTGGCCAAGTCACCCGTCGTCAGAGCAGCTCGCGAAGGTGCGGCGAGAGCCGCTCGCAGCTGAAGGAAGAGAGCCGTGATGTCACCCAGAGCCGTTGTCATAGGTGCCGGACCGGCCGGCATGCTCGCCGCCGCGGCGTTGTCGCGGGCCGTGGATCACGTGGTCGTGCTCGACCGCGACGAACTGCCCGATACACCGGAGCACCGCCGAGGCGTACCCCAAGGCCACCATGCTCACCTGCTCATGCCCGGCGGCCTGGAGGCGATGGAGCAGCTTCTTCCCGAGGCGGAGCTGCGCAAGCACCTGCTGGCCGCCGGGGCCAGGGAGCTGGCGCTGAGTTCCGGCATGCTGGCCCACACGCCCGCGGGCTGGTTCAGGCGCTGGCGGCACCACACCTACGTCACGATCACCTGCAGCAGGCCCCTGCTGGACTGGATCGTGCGCAGGGTGGTGCTGAGCAGCCACGCCAACGTCGAAGTCCACCGGGCCCAGGTCACGGGGCTGCGCGGCAGCGCACGCCGGGTTCTCGGCGTACGCCTCGAGGCCGGCACCGCTGCCGGGTTCGACCCCGGCTTCCTGGCCGCCCACGACATCCGTCCTGCCGCCGACGGCCGTTCCGGTGAACTCGACGCCGACTGGGTGGTGGACGCCAGCGGCCGGGGGACACGTGTCGTGCCCTGGCTCGAAGCCCTCGGCATCCGCGACATCCGCGAGAAGGCCGTCGACTGCGGTCTGGCCAACGCCACCCGCGTCTATCGCACGCCGACCGGCGCACGGGACTGGCCGCTGACCCTGATCCAGGCCGACCCCTACGGCGGCAGGCCCGGACGCAGCGGCATGATCGTGCCCATCGAGAACGATCAGTGGATGGTCAGCCTCGGCGGGATGCGCGGCAGTGAACCCCCGAGGGACCCCGACGCCTTCCTCGAGTACGCCCTCGGCCTGCCCAGCCCCCTGGTGGGGCGGCTCATCGCCGACGCCGAGCCGCTCACCCAGGTCTTCACCAGCCGCAGCACCAGCAACTCCCGCCGGTATCTGGAAAGGGCCCGCGTCTGGCCCGATGGTTTCGTCGCCCTCGGCGACGCCGCGGCCACGTTCAACCCGCTCTACGGCCAAGGCATGTCGGTCGCCGCACTCGGGGCCCGGTCCCTGGCCGAGGCGCTCGGCAAGGACGACATCCACACGCCCGGTCTGGCCCGCGGCGTCCAGCGCGCGATGGCCCGTTCCGTCGAGGCGGCCTGGGCCATGGCCGTCGGTACGGACGTGCTGTATCCCGGCGTGCAGGGCGGCAGGCCGTCCATCGCCGACCGCCTCGCCGCGGGGTACTCGCGGCGGCTGACGATGGCGGCGACCGGCTCCTACACGGCGGCAGCCGCCCTGTGGGACGTCACCTGCCTCCGCGCGGGCCCGGCACGGCTGATGCGGCCGGACGCGATCCTGGCCGCGGTCGCCGGTCCGCCGCTTCCCCCGCTCCCGGGCCCGCCGCTGACCGGGACCGAACGGGCCTTCCTGTCGACCCTCGATTGACGGAGGCCTTCGGGTGGGCCCGCCGAAGGGCAGGCGCAGAACCCGGCGCCGCAGCGGCCCACGCCCGTCGACGTGGGGAAGGTGTTCCGGCAGTGGCCGATCTGGACCGGGGGCCGGTGGGGACGAGGCCGCCCGCGCACCCGCCGACGCGGTACGTCGTGAAGTGAAGTCGAGACCGCCGTCGCCGTGTCCGCGGAGGCCCCGCTCCTCGCGCTCGGCGATCCAGCGCGAGCGGGACGTCGGTCATCAGGCGCCGGGAGAGCCGGCCGGGAGCCGAAGTACCTTCCCCGCGCCTCCCGGCCCCCCACCCGGCGTCCGCCCCGCGGCGGAGGCCACTCCCCGCTGCCGTTCTCGGTGAACAGATCGGCCACGGCGACCGGTTCTCACACCGCCGCGTACGTCACCGGAACGCTCCCGGCGACCGGTTCGGCCCGCCCCTGCTCCACCAGCCGGCGCAGATGGGACTCGGCCTCGGAGACGGCGATGTTCCGGGAGCCGTAGGGGATGTCGGCCCAGGGGCGGTTCCACTCCATGCGCTCGGCGAGCTGCCAGGGGGTGAGGGGCTCGGACAGCAGGGCGAGCAGCCCGGCCAGGCGTGCCTCGTGGTGGCCGAGCAAGTCCCGTACGCGGGCGGGCGCGTCGGTGAAGGCGTGCTGGTGGGCGGGGAGCACCTCGGCGGGGGTGAGCCGGCCCACCCGTTCCAGGGAGTCGAGGTAGTCACCGAGGGGATCGGTCACGGTCGCGTCGTCGGGATCCTCGTACAGGCCGATGTGCGGGGTGATCTCCGGTAGCAGATGGTCACCGCTGAACAGCCGTCCATGACCCGGCAGCTGAGCCGGATGCGCCTCCTCCAGGTGCAGGCAGACATGGCCGGGGGTGTGGCCCGGCGTCCAGATCGCGCGCAGCCGGCGGCCGGGCAGGTCGAGGAGTTCGCCGGGGACGATCTCCCGGTCCGGGAGGGCGGGGGACAGGCCGGGCAGGGTGCGGCGGCCCCGGGCGGCACGCAGGGGAGCGATGTGCTCCTCGGGTGCCCCCGCCGCCGTGAGCTTGGCCGCCATGTAGGCGTACCAGCGCTCCGGACGGGCCTCCCGCGTCCGCCGCACGATCGCCGCGTCGGCCGCGTGCATCGCCACCCAGGCGCCGGACGTCTCGCGGACCCGCGCCGACAGCCCGTGGTGGTCCGGGTGGTGGTGTGTGATGACGACTCCGTACACCTCCGGCACCGCCGTACCGCAGGCCGCCAGACCGGCTTCGAGCGTGTCCCAGGAGGCGGGATCGTCCCAGCCGGTGTCGACCAGCACCGGCCCCCGGCCGGTGTCCACGACGTACACCAGCGTGTGGCCCAGGGGGTTGTCCGGGATGGGGACCTGCACGGACCGTACGCCCCCGCCGTGATCGAACGTCTTCGTCATCGGTCCTCCGCCCCGCCACCCGGGCCCCACGGCCATCGCCCACTATAACGAAAACTGATGGTGCGTCAGATGCCCGCGCGGAGTCGTCCGCCACCTTCACCGGTACGCGCCACCTCACCTCCCTCGCGCCTGACCCGAGCCGACTCGCGCAGCGAGGCCGGAACCCGGCCGTCTGGCCTAGTCCGACTGGAACTGGTATCAGTTCTGAAACACCGTCAGATAAAGGCGGTGGCGGCGGAAGGCAGTCGGCCATGACCGAGCTCGTGGAACACGGACAGCTGTTCATCGGCGGGGCGTTGACCGACCCGCTGGGCAAGGACGTCATCGAGGTGGTCTCCCCGCACACCGAGGAGGTCATCGGCCGGGTGCCGCACGCGTCCCGGGAGGACGTGGACCGGGCCGTGGCGGTCGCGCGCCGCGCCTTCGACGAGGGCCCCTGGCCGCGCACCTCGCTCGGGGAGCGGATCGAGGTCGTCACCCGCATCAAGGACGGCATCGCCGCCCGGCACGAGGAGATCGCCCGCATGATCTCCTGCGAGAACGGTTCCCCGTACTCCTGGAGCGTCCTCGCCCAGGCGCTCGGTGCGATGATGGTGTGGGACGCGGCGATCAGGGTCGCGCGGGACTTCACCCACGAGGAACGGCGGGACGGGGTCCTGGGCCCGATCCTCGTCCGCCGCGAACCGGTCGGCGTCGTCGCCGCCGTCGTCCCCTGGAACGTCCCGCAGTTCGTCGCCGCCGCCAAGCTCGCCCCCGCGCTGCTGACCGGCTGCACGGTCGTCCTCAAGCCGTCCCCGGAGGCTCCGCTGGACGCCTACCTCCTCGGCGAGATCGCGCGCGAGGCCGGTCTGCCCGAGGGCGTGCTCTCGATCCTGCCCGCCGACCGCGAGGTCGGCGAACACCTGGTCGGCCACCCCGGCATCGACAAGGTCTCCTTCACCGGCTCGGTCGCGGCCGGCAGGCGCGTGATGGAGGTCGCCGCCCGCAACCTCACCCGGGTGACGCTGGAGCTGGGCGGCAAGTCGGCGGCGGTGGTGCTGCCGGACGCGGACGTGCGGACGGCGGTGTCGGGCATCGTCCCGGCGGCCTGGATGAACAACGGCCAGGCGTGTGTGGCGCAGACCCGTATCCTCCTCCCGCGCGCCCGTTACGACGAGTTCGCGGACGCCTTCACGCAGGCCGCGAGCGCGCTCAGGGTCGGCGACCCGCTCGACCCGGCCACCCAGGTCGGCCCGCTCGTCGCCCGGCGTCAGCAGCAGCGCAACCTCGACTACATCCGCGTCGGCCAGGAGGAGGGCGCCAAGATCCTCACCGGCGGCGGCCGTCCCACGGGCCTGGAGAGGGGCTGGTACGTCGAGCCGACCCTCTTCGGCGACGTCGACAACTCCATGCGGATCGCCCGCGAGGAGATCTTCGGCCCGGTCATCTGCCTGCTGCCGTACGGCGACGAGGAGGAGGCCGTGAAGATCGCCAACGACTCCGACTACGGCCTGTCCGGCAGCGTGTGGACGGCCGACGTCGAGCACGGCGTCGAGGTCGCCCGGCAGGTCCGTACCGGCACCTACTCCGTCAACACCTTCAGCCTGGACATGCTCGGCCCGTTCGGCGGCTACAAGGACTCCGGCCTGGGGCGGGAGTTCGGCCCCGAGGGGTACGGCGAGTACCTCGAGCACAAGATGATCCACCTGCCGGCGGGGGCGTAGGGATGGGCGACCGCTGGCACGTGGAGGTGGACCGCTCCGTCTGCGTCGGCTCCGCCCAGTGCCTCCACCACGCCCCGGACGGCTTCCGTCTCGACTCCGCCCGCCAGTCCCACCCCGCCGCGCCGGACACCGACGCGAGCGAACAGGTCCTGGAAGCGGCCGAGAGCTGCCCGGTGGAGGCCATCGTGATCACACTGCTGAGCAGCGGCGAGCCGGTGTACCCGCCCGAGGAGTAGGAGCGCCGGAGCCGCGGGGTGAGGCGGCGACCAGGGTGGGAGAGAGTGGACGAGTCCGAGGCCGAGCACCTGGTCAAGCAGGCGTACGAGGCGTGGGACGCCGAGAAGTGGCCGACCGCGGCCGGCCTGCTGGAGGGGTCCTCGCCCACTTCCCGGACGCGCCGGAGAGCGCGGTGTGGCGGTACGACGCCGTGCTCGCCCACAAGTTCCGGCGCAACTGGGCGAAGGCCTACGAGCTGGGCCGCGAGGCCGCCGCCCGAGCCCCGCGCGGCGAGGGCGAACCGGCCTACTGGAACCTGGGCATCGCCGCCACCATCCAGCGCGACCGGGCCACCGCCCGGGACGCCTGGACCGGCTTCGGTATCCAGCTCCCCGTCGGGGACGGCGAGATCAACGCCCGCTCCGGCCCCGCCTGCGTGCGCCTCGACACCGGCGGCGAACGGGAGGTCGTCTGGATCGACCGTCTCTGCCCGACCCGCGGCCGGGTCGTGAACGCGCCCGTGACCGGCGGCCGGCGCTTCGGCGAGATCGTCGTCCACGACGGCGAGCCCAAGGGCCGCAGGATCGTGGAGGGCCGTGAACACCCCGTCTTCGACGAGCTGCTCCTCTTCGAGGCCTCCGCACGAACAGGAGCGGAAGACCCACGCGGGCGCCCAGCAGGTGTCCCTGGCGGCTCCGGAGGAGGAGGCCCGCAGGCTGCTGGAGCAGTGGGCGGGGCAGACCGTGGTCGGTCGGAACTGGAGCGGTCTCGAGCCGGTCGGCTAGCGCACCCTTCGGGTGCCCGGGGCGCCCTCCCGGCGACGGCCCTTCCGGGCCGCGCCAGGTCTGAGCGTCCCGGCGGCGGCGGTGATCACGGGTGCCCGGCCGGCTCCGTCAGGTCGATCAGCCGGCACACCGTCTCGATGTCTATCTTCACCTGGGCGATGGAGGCGCGGCCGGAGAGCCAGGTGATGAGGGCCGAGTGCCAGGTGTGCTCGATGACCCGGACCGCCGAGAGCTGCTCGGGGGTCGGGTGCTCCAAGCCCATCGCGTCCAGGATGATCGCGGTCGTCTGCCGGGACACCTGGTCGACCTCGGGCGAGACGCTGCGGTCGGCGAAGGTGAGGGCGCGGACCATCGCGTCGGCCAGGTGCGGCTCGCGCTGCAGCGCCCGGAAGGCCCGCATCAGCGTCTCCGCGACCCGCTCGGCGGCCGTGTCGCCCGCCGGCGGCTTCTTCCGCAGGGTGCCGTGCATGTGCTCCAACTGATCCTGCATGGTGGCGACCAGCAGATGCACCTTGGACGGGAAATACCGGTACAGCGTGCCGAGGGCCACCTGGGAGGACTCGGCGACCTCGCGCATCTGTACGGCGTCGAAACCGCCCCGGCTGGCCAGCTGGGCGCTCGCGTGCAGGATCCTGCGGCGGCGGGCCTCCTGCCGCTCGGTGAGCGGGGACGAGGAGGGCCGGACCGTACTGGCTTCCACCTTGGATTCCGCAGGCATGGGTCCCGTTCCGTGACAGTCGGTGAGGGCGTCTGTAGGGCACGTGATCAGACAGCGTGGCAGGGCGGCGCGCCGTGGCGTGAATCACCTGATCCACTGCTCACAGCGCCCCTACCTGCCGGTAGATTCAGAGCCTCTTGAATGATCAAGTCTGAAACTTGTTCTAGATTAGCGTCCCGTCGTAGTCTCGCGGGACAGCGCAGGCAGAAGGGGGCACAGAGTGACCGCTGAGGCCCGGGGAGCGGGTGCCCAGGAGGACCCCGCATCCGACGGCGAGCGACCGCTCGACATCGCGCTCCTCACCTACAAAGGGAACCCGTTCTGCGGCGGCCAGGGTGTCTACGTACGCCACCTGTCCCGCGAGCTGGCCCGCCTCGGCCACCGGGTGGAGGTCATCGGCTCCCAGCCGTACCCCGTCCTCGACGAGGGCTACCCCAACCTCACCCTGACCGAGCTGCCCAGCCTCGACCTCTACCGCCAGCCCGACCCCTTCCGCACCCCCGGACGGGACGAGTACCGGGACTGGATCGACGCCCTCGAGGTCGGCACGATGTGGACCGGCGGCTTCCCCGAGCCGCTGACCTTCTCGCTGCGCGCCCGCCGCCATCTGCGCGCCCGCCGCGGCGAGTTCGACGTCGTCCACGACAACCAGACCCTCGGCTACGGGCTGTTGGGCGACGTCGGCGCGCCCCTGATCACCACGATCCACCACCCCATCACCGTCGACCGGCAGCTGGAGCTGGACGCGGCCGACACCTGGCAGCGCCGCTTCTCGGTACGCCGCTGGTACGCCTTCACCCGGATGCAGAAGCGCGTCGCCCGCCGTCTGCCTTCCGTCCTCACCGTCTCCGGCACTAGCCGGCAGGAGATCGTGGACCACCTCGGCGTCCGTGACGACCGGATCCACGTGGTCCACATCGGCGCCGACACCGACCTGTTCGCGCCGAATCCGGCCGTCCCCGAGGTCCCCGGCCGGATCGTCACCACCTCCAGCGCCGATGTGCCCCTCAAGGGCCTGGTCTTCCTCGTGGAGGCGCTGGCGAAGGTGCGCACCGAGCATCCGGCCGCTCATCTCGTCGTCGTCGGCAAACGCCCGGCCGAGGGCCCGGTCGCCCAGGCGATCGAGCGCTACGGTCTCGACGCCGCCGTCGAGTTCGTCAAGGGCATCTCCGACGCCGAGCTGGTCGACCTGATCCGCTCGGCCGAGGTCGCCTGCGTGCCCTCCCTGTACGAGGGTTTCTCGCTGCCCGCCGCCGAGGCCATGGCCACCGGCACCCCGCTCGTCGCCACCACCGGCGGCGCCATCCCCGAGGTCGCCGGCCGCGACGGCGAGACCTGCCTGGCCGTGCCGCCCGGCGAGGCCGGGGCGCTGGCCGCCGGGCTCGGCCGACTGCTGGGGGACCCCGAGCTGCGGGCGCGGCTTGGTGCGGCGGGCCGTGAGCGGGTGCTGCGCCACTTCACCTGGGCCCGCGCCGCGGAGGGGACGGTGGCCCGCTACCGCGAGGCGATCGGCTGCTCCGCAGCCCAGAATCCCGGCCGCTCCGCGGCCTCGGCAAGTGTTGCAGGCATCTCTTCCGAAAGCAGGGCCACGTGCTGACCGTCGACTTCTCCCGGTTCCCGCTCGCCCCCGGCGACCGTGTCCTGGACCTCGGCTGCGGGGCCGGCCGGCACGCCTTCGAGTGTTACCGGCGCGGCGCCCAGGTCGTGGCCCTCGACCAGAACGCCGAGGAGATCCGCGAGGTCGCCAAGTGGTTCGCGGCGATGAAGGAGGCCGGCGAGGCTCCCGAGGGTGCCACCGCCACCGCCATGGAGGGCGATGCCCTCGCGCTGCCCTTCCCGGACGAGTCCTTCGACGTCGTCATCATCTCCGAGGTGATGGAGCACATCCCCGACGACAAGGGTGTCCTCGCCGAGATGGTGCGGGTGCTCAGGCCGGGCGGCCGCATCGCCGTCACCGTGCCGCGCTACGGCCCCGAGAAGGTCTGCTGGGCGCTGTCCGACGCCTACCACGAGGTCGAGGGCGGCCACATCCGCATCTACAAGGCCGACGAACTGGTCGCGAAGATCCGCGAAGCGGGCCTCAAGCCCTACGGCAGTCACCATGCACACGCCCTGCACTCACCGTACTGGTGGCTGAAGTGCGCCTTCGGCGTCGACAACGACAAGGCGCTGCCCGTGCGGGCGTACCACAAGCTGCTGGTCTGGGACATCATGAAGAAGCCGCTCGCCACCCGGGTCGCCGAGCAGGCGCTGAACCCGCTGATCGGCAAGAGCTTCGTGGTCTACGCGACCAAGCCGCATCTGCCCCGGGTGGACGCCAAGTGACCACTCCCCGGACAGAACACCTCGTCCTGCCCGGGGTCCTCACCGCCGAGCAGGCCGCCGCGACCGTCCGCGGCATTCTCGCCGTGCAGCGGGAGGACGGCGCGATCCCGTGGTTCCGCGGGCACCACCTCGACCCGTGGGACCACACCGAGGCCGCCATGGCCCTGGACGCGGCCGGCGAGCATGAGGCCGCCGAGCGGGCGTACACCTGGCTCGCCGCCCACCAGAACGAGGACGGCTCCTGGTACGCCGCCTATGCCGACGGCGCCCACGACGACGTCACCGACCGCGCCCGTGAGTCGAACTTCGTCGCCTACATAGCCGTCGGCGTCTGGCACCACTACCTCTCCACCGGCGACGACACGTTCCTGGACCGCATGTGGCCGTGTGTCTACGCGGCCACGGAGTGGGTGCTGCGGCTGCAGCAGCCGGGCGGGCAGATCGGCTGGCGCCGCGAGGACGACGGCACGGCGGCGACGGACGCGCTGCTGACGGGCAGCTCCTCCATCCACCACGCCCTGCGGTGCGCGCTCGCCATCGCCGAGGAACGCGAAGAGCCGCAGCCGGACTGGGAGTTGGCGGTCGGGGCGCTGCGGCACGCGATCCGCCGGCACCCCGAGCGCTTCCTGGACAAGGACCGCTACTCGATGGACTGGTACTACCCGGTCCTCGGCGGCGCGCTGACCGGCGTGGAGGCCAAGGCACGCATCGAGGAGTCCTGGGACCGGTTCGTCGTCCCCGGCCTCGGCGTGCGCTGCGTGATCCCCAACCCCTGGGTGACCGGTGGCGAGTCCAGCGAGCTGGCTCTGGCCCTGTGGGCGGTCGGCGAGTCCGACCGCGCCCTGGAGATCCTGCAGTCCATCCAGCACCTGCGCGATCCCGAGTCCGGCCTGTACTGGACGGGTTACGTCTTCGAGGACGGCGCGATCTGGCCCCGCGAGCTGACCACCTGGACGGCAGGCTCCCTCCTCCTCGCCGTGGCCGCGCTGGGCGGCCACGACGCCACGTGCGCGGTCTTCGGAGGAGGCCACCTGCCGACCGGCCTGGACCCCGACTGCTGCCGCTAGGCGGGAGCGGGCCGGGGTCCCGGCTTCAGCACCGGTGCACGCGGTGGCTGTGCCGTGGCCGACGAAGCGGCGGTGAGGCCGTATCCGGCGACCACCCCCGGGGGTGCCCCCCGGACCCCCGGGTCGCGGGGGTGGCCTGTCGCGTGGCCGGACCGCCGGGGGAGGGGTGGTGTGTCTGGTCGTGCCCCGCGGGGCGTGGTGCCGGTGTGTGCGGTCGTGCCGCCGGCGGGGGCTAGTGCCGGTGCATGCGGTTGGCGATGGCGTGGCCGATGAACAGGTAGACCACGGCGGCGAGGCCGTATCCGGCGACCACCCGGGCCCAGGCCTCGTCGAAGGTGAAGAGGTCGCGGGACCAGCCCGCCAGCACGGCGGCGGTGTCGTGCACGAACTGGACCAGGCTGTTGGCCCGGTTCGCCTCCAGTAGGTACATCAGTATCCACAGGCCGAGGATGAGGGCCATGACGTCGGCGACGACCGCGATGACCCTGCCGGCCTGATTCGCACCGTTGCGATATCGAGGGGACATACCTTCCGGATTGCCGGGCGGCGGGCGGTGAAACCCGAACGGCATCCGCCAAGTGGCGCACACGGCCGCCCAGGGCGAAGCTGCCCGAGGAAGCAGACCGCTCGGGGAGGAAACGTCCGGAGGACCCCGTGCCCGTACCGATACGGCGCCTCGTGGTGGCGCTCACCCTGTGCTGCGCTCTGGTGGCCGGTGCCACCGCCTGTGGAGGCGGCGAGAAGACCACCAGTACGAAGCAAACAACCTCGGCGGCCGCCGTCGACCAGGCCGCGCCCAGCCCGACCACATCCGCCGAACGCCAGAAGTTCGCCAAGACCCGGTTCATCGCGAACGCGGGGCTCGCCGCCGGCGCCACCTACCAGTGGATCGTGAAGCCCTGGAAGGCGGGCAAGTTCAAGAAGGGCGCCAAGGGCCGCAAGCTGGCCCTGGTGAAGGCCGGTCTCGCCGGTGCCTTCGCCTACAACCGGCTCAAGGCGGCGCAGAAGAACGCCCAGGGCGACCCGACGCTCTCCAAGGCCCTCGCGCCGCTCACCTCCGGTATCGAGGCCCTGAAGAAGCTGCCGTCCAAGCTCCGTAAGGGTGACGAGAAAGCGGCGAACTCCTTCGACGACGTCATCAACGACGTGAAGGACGCGGGCAAGAGTGCCGGCGCCCCGGTCAAGGACCAGGTGCCCTCGACCTCCCAGCTCTCCAAGGGCTAGGAGTTCAGCTCCGCCAGCACCCTGAGGGTGTGCGGGTCCGGTGACAGGGCCAGCAGGTCCGTCACCGGGCCCCTGCGCCACAACTCCAGCCGCTCGGCGATGCGTGCGCGCGGGCCGACCAGGGAGATCTCGTCGGCGAAGGCGTCCGGCACGGCCAGCACGGCCTCCTCCCGGCGTCCGGCGAGGAACAGCTCCTGGATCCGCCGGGCCTCCTCCTCGTACCCCATGCGGGCCATGAGGCCGGCGTGGAAGTTGCGGGCCGCGTGACCCATCCCGCCGATGTAGAAGCCGAGCATGGCCTTCACGGGCAGCAGCCCCTCGGCCACGTCGTCACAGACCCGCACCCGGGCCATCGGAGCCACCAGGAACCCCTCGGGCAACTCCCGCACCACGTCCCCGTACACCTCGGGCCGGCCGGGCGCCCAGTACAGCGGCAGCCAGCCGTCGGCGATCCGGGCCGTCTGGGCGACGTTCCGCGGGCCTTCCGCGCCGAGGAGGACGGGGAGGTCGCGGCGCAGGGGATGGGTGATCGACTTGAGCGGCCTGCCGAGGCCGGTGCCGTCCGGCCCGCGGTAGGGAAGGGGGTGGAACCGTCCCTCGGCCTCCACCGGTGCCTCCCGGCGCAGCACCTGCCGTACGACGTCCACGTACTCCCGGGTCGCGGTCAGCGGCGACTTCGGGAACGGGCGGCCGTACCAGCCCTCCACCACCTGCGGCCCGGACAGCCCGAGCCCGAGCAGCACGCGTCCGCCGGAGAGGTGGTCCAGGGTGAGTGCGTGCATCGCGGTGGCGGCCGGCGAGCGGGCGGCCATCTGGGCAACGGCCGTACCCAGCCTGATCGTCGAGGTCTGCGCGGCGATCCAGGTCAGCGGGGTGAAGGCGTCCGAGCCCCAGGACTCCGCCGTCCACACCGAGTGGTACCCGAGCCGCTCCGCCTCCCTGGCGAGCGGCACATGCCCGGCGTCCGGGCCGCGTCCCCAGTAACCGAGCGCGAGACCGAGCCGCATGTGCCTGCCTCCTGACGGTACGTCAGTTTCCCGACCGGAAGGCGACTGTACGACAACGGCCCCCCGCCCGGAAGGGCGAGGGGCCGTCGTGCGGTGCGGCGTGGGGCTCAGCCGCGCTGGATACCGGAGGTGTCCTGGAGGACGCCGCGGCGGCCGTCCTGGGTCTGCGCGACCAGCGCGGCACCGCGCTGCTCGACGGCCAGGTACCAGGTGCCGGGCGCCAGTTCGGCGATCGGGTTCGGCGAGCCGTCCTCCGCGAACAGCGGGCGGGTCACCGGCACGGCGAACCAGAACGGCGAGAAGTCCCCGGCGGCCGGCTGCGGCGCCGGAGCGCCCTGAGGGGCCGGAGCACCCTGCGGAGCCGGAGCACCCTGCGGGGCCGGCTGCCCGAACGGCTGGCCCGGCTGCGGCTGGGCACCGTACGGCTGCTGCGGCTGGGCGCCCGGGTAGCCGTAACCACCCTGCGGCTGGGCGCCGTAGGGCAGCGGGGCGACCGGCTTGGGAGCCGGGACCAGGGCGGCCTGGAGCGCGGGCACCAAGGGCGTGGCGATGGCGAAGCCCGACAGGACGAGACCGGCGATGAACCCGAGGATCAGGCCGGCGCCGGCGTCCGCGTTCTCCATGTCGAGCATCGTCCACAGCAGCGTCCAGGTCGCCATGATCGCGAACGCGGTGCCGACCGCGCCGAGGTCGAGCCCGGCCACCTTGCGCGGCTGCGGCAGGCAGCGGTTGACGACGATGAGAACGGCACCGATCACCGCGCCCATGTAGGTGCCCAGGCCCACGCCCAGGGATTCCCACGCGTTCCGGCTGTACTCGGAGCCGTAGCCGGAGATGCTGTAGAAGTCGAGGAACGACGCGATGAACAGCACCACCGCTGCTCCGATCACCACGCCGTCGCCTCTAGTGAGGGAGCGGATATTCACTTCAGGTCCTTCGTAGGTCGTCTCGTCGTCGGTAGACACTATCGTCCGCAAGATCCGGCTGTCCGGCCGGTTCCGCCCGTCGGTCAGGACCGACGCAGGAAACTCACGATTCCCTCAGAGATCCCTTGCGCCGCCTTCTGCCGCCAGGCGCCACTGGTCAGCAGTGCCGCGTCCTTGCTATCCCGCATGTTGCCGCACTCGATGAACACCTTGGGAACCGTTGACAGATTGAGACCACCCAGGTCCGTGCGCGTGACAAGACCGGTACCTCCGCCGAGGTAGTTGGAGGCCGGCTCACCGGTTTCGCGGACGAAGTGGCCCGCGACGCGCACCCCGAGGTCGTGGGAGGGGCCGACGATCCCACGGGTGTCGGCGGCACCGGAGTGCACGGACCCCGGCAGGATGACGTGGAAGCCGCGGTTGCCGGGCGCCGAGCCGTCGGCGTGCAGGGAGATGGCCGCGTCGGCGTGCGCCTCGTTCCCGGTCCGGGCCCGCTCGTCCACGCACGGCCCCCAGGCGGGGCTGTCCCCGTCGTACGTCAACTTCACCGTGGCGCCCTGCCGTTGAAGCAGTGCGCGCAGCCGGTGCGCCAGATCCAGGGTGAACCGGGCTTCCGTGTAACCGGCGTTGGTGGACGTTCCGGTGGTGTCGCACTCCTTCCAGTTCGTCCCGATGTCCACCTTGCGGTTGATCTCGGCCGCGTGCTGGAAGTTGCCCGGGTTGTGCCCGGGGTCGATGACGACGACCTTGCCCTTGAGCGGCCCGGAGCCGGTGGGCGGCGCCGTCGCGGACGGCGAGGGGGAGCGCTTGCCGTCGTCGGTGGGCGAGGCGGACAGGGCCGACGGGGAGGAGGACGCCGGGGCCGTGCGTGAGGCCGGGGCGGGGGAGGCCGCACGGTCCGAGCCGCCGCCACCCACCGCCTCGTACACCACCCAGCCGAGCAGGGCACCGGGCACCAGCGCGGCCAGCGCCACGGTCAGCGGGCCACGCCTGGGCCGGCGCGGCTGCGGGGGATCGAAGTCGGGGCCTACGTACGACACGCTGCCACCTTACGGGCCGACGGCACCCGGTCGCAGGGACTCAGATCCCCGCCCCCGTCCGCCGCAGCACGCGCAGCGAGCCCGTCGCCGAGATCTCCGTGAACGCCCCCGACTCCAGGGCTCGCAGATAGACCCGGTACGGCGCCTGGCCGGTGAACTCGTCCTCGGGGTGCGGGAAGACGTCGTGGATGACCAGCAGCCCACCCTCGGCGACATGGGGCGCCCAGCCCTCGTAGTCGGCGGTGGCGTGCTCGTCGGTGTGGCCGCCGTCGACGAAGACGAAACCGAGCGGGGAGTTCCAGATCGCCGCGATCTGCGGGGAACGGCCGACCAGGGCGACCACATGGTCCTCGAGCCCGGCCCTGAACAGCGTGCGGCGGAAGGCCGGCAGTGTGTCCATCAGGCCGATCTCGGGGTCCACCGTCTCCGGGTCGTGGTAGTCCCAGCCCGGTTGCTGCTCCTCGCTGCCCCGGTGGTGGTCGACCGTCAGCGCGGTGACCCCGGCCGCGCGGGCCGCGTCGGCGAGCAGGACGGTGGAGCGGCCGCAGTACGTGCCGACCTCCAGCAACGGCAGCCCCAGCCGTCCGGCCCCTACCGCCGCCGCGTACAGGGCCAGCCCCTCGTCCACGGGCATGAACCCCTTCGCCGCCTCGAACGCGGCCAGGATCTCGGGCTTGGGTGCGGCGGGCATGGGGGGCCTTTCGGTCGTACGGTTCGCGGGTAGGAGGTTGTCGGCACCCCATGCTGCCGCACCCCCGCCGGCCGGGCGACGGGGGGTGCGGGTGGCGGGCCCCCGAAGTGGCGCGGGGCCGTAGTGATGTGCGGCTCGCCGAGGGGGTGCGACCAGCCACACGACGGCGCAGCCGCCGGACGGCACCTCGTGGCACTCCCGGCGGAGCGAGGCGCGGCCGTCCCGCCGGAGCGCTACGCGCTGACCGGCTCGCCCGGCAGGGAGAGGTCCAGGTCGACGGTGTGGTCGTGGCCGGAGTGGGTCGCGGACGAGGCGAGCGGGCCGTGCCCGGCGGCCTTCGCGGCCACGACGTACGCGCCCTGCGCGGGGACGGCGAGGGCGTAGGAGCCGTCCTCCGCGGAGACGGCGGCGCCCGCCTGGCGGCCCCGGCGGTCGATCAGGGTGACCTTGGCCCGCGCCACCGGAGAGCCGTCGGCGCCCAGGACCCGGCCGCGGAAGCCCCGCAGCACCTCCTCGGCGCGCTCCAGACCGGCGTCCTCCTCGCTGCTCGCGCGGAGCTGGGTGTGCTGGGCCGGGCGGGCCGCCTTCGGCAGGAAGAAGGCCAGCAGCAGGCCCACCGCGACGGCGGCCGCGGCGATCAGGAAGGAGACACGGAAGCCGTGCATGGTCGGGATCGCGACGCCGCCCACGTCGTTCGCCGTGTTGGCCAGCACCATGCCGATGACGGCACTGGAGACGGACGTACCGATGGACCGCATCAGGGTGTTCAGACCGTTGGCCGCGCCGGTCTCCGAGGCCGGGACCGCGCCGACGATCAGCGCGGGAAGCGAGGAGTAGGCGAGGCCGATGCCGGCGCCGAGGACGACCGAGGTGACGATCGTCTGCCAGGCCGCGTCCATCAGGCCGAGGCCGCCGCCGTAACCGATCGCGATGATCAGCAGACCGATGATGAGGGTGGTCTTCGGGCCGTAGCGGGCCGACAGACGGGCGTACACCGGCGCCGTGAACATCATCGTCAGACCCAGCGGGGCCACGCACAGACCCGCGACCACCATGGACTGGCCGAGACCGTAACCGGTCGCGGCGGGCAGCTGGAGCAGTTGGGGCAGGACGAGGGAGACGACGTAGAAGCTGACGCCGACCATGATCGAGGCGAGGTTGGTGAGCAGCACCTCGCGGCGGGCGGTGGTGCGCAGGTCGACCAGGGGCGCCTGGACGCGCAGCTCGTACACGCCCCACAGGAGGAGCACGACCACGGCCGCGGCGAACAGGCCGAGGGTCGTACCGGAGGACCAGCCCCAGTCGCTGCCCTTGGTGATCGGCAGCAGGAGCAGCACCAGGCCGGTCGACAGGCCTGTCGCGCCGAGCAGGTCGAAGGAGCCCTCGGCCCGCATCGGGGACTCGGGCACGACGAGGAGGGTGAGGGCGATCGCGAGCGCGCCGAGGCCGGCGGCGCCGTAGAACAGGGCGTGCCAGTCCGTGTGCTGTGCCACCAGGGCCGCGGCGGGGAGGGCCAGGCCGCCGCCGACGCCGATCGAGGAGCTCATCAGGGCCATGGCCGAGCCGAGTTTCTCGCGCGGCAGCATGTCCCGCATCAGGCCGATGCCGAGCGGGATCGCGCCCATGGCGAAGCCCTGCAGGGTACGGCCCACGATCATGGTGAGCAGCTGGCTGGTGAGCGCGCTGACCAGGGCGCCGGCCACCATCACGGCGAGGCTGAGGATCAGCATCCGCCGCTTGCCGTACAGGTCGCCGAGCCGGCCCATGATCGGGGTGGCGACGGCGCCGGAGAGGAGGGTCGAGGTGAGGACCCAGGTGGCGTTGCTGGGGGTGGTCTCCAGCAGCTGTGGCAGGTCCTTGATGACCGGCACGAGCAGGGTCTGCATCACCGCGACCACGATGCCCGCGAAGGCGAGCACCGGGACCACGGCCCCGCCGGCCCGCCGGGTGGGTTGATCGGTCGTCGTGTGGGTCATTGAGTGAGGCCTCCCGCGTGACATGAGTGGTGGGTCAACCTCGTATGCGCAGGCAACTATTCCGTTGCTTCGGGCCCCTAATGAATCCTTGACCATCCCATGGGATTCTGATCTTCCGTCAGGGGTCTGGTCTGTTAATGGAACGCGTTCTAGTCTGGCGCGCCATGAAGGCCTATGTCGCCGGGATCGGGATGACCCGCTTCGAGAAGCCCGAGGCCCGCGAATGGCAGTACTGGGACATGGTCCGGGAGGCGGGCGGTGCGGCACTCGCGGACGCCGGAGTCGTCTACACCGATGTGGAACAGGTTTCCGTCGGCTACTGCTTCCAGCCGTCGACCGCCGGCCAGCGCGCCGCCTACGAACTCGGCCTCACCGGCATCCCCGTCTACAACGTCAACAACAACTGCGCGACCGGCGCCACCACGCTCATGCTCGCCCGCCAGCTCGTCGAGGGCGGGGTCTGCGACTGCGTCCTGGCGCTGGGGTTCGAGAAGATGAAGAAGGGGGCGCTCGGCTCCGGCGCACCGGGAGGTGACTTCTCCACGTCCCCGGTCGCCCGGCACTACGGCGTCATGGCCGCCCGCCACGGCTTCGAGGCGGCCCCGCCCACCGCGCAGATCTTCGGCGACGCGGCCCGCGAACACATGGAGAAGTACGGCACGACGGAGGCGCAGCTCGCCGCGGTCGCCGCCAAGAACCACCGGCACTCCGCGCACAACCCCCGCGCCCAGTTCCGGGACGTGTACGAGGTGGCCGACGTCCTCGCCGCCCGCATGGTGCACCGGCCGCTCACCAAGCTCCAGTGCTCGCCGACCTCGGACGGCGCGGCGGCGGCCGTGGTGGTCTCGCAACGGTTCGCGCGGGAGCGCTCCCTGACCGGTCTGGTCGAGATCGCCGGGCAGGCCATGACCACGGACACCGAGGAGTCCTTCGCGTCCGGCTCCTGCATCGACGTCGTCGGGCAGCCCATGTCCCGCGCCGCTGCCCGGCAGGCCTGCGAACGTGCCGGGCTCGGCATCGAGGACGTGCACGTGATCGAGCTGCACGACTGCTTCTCCGTCAACGAACTGCTGACCTATGAGGCGCTCGGCATGTGCGCGGCCGGTGAGTCCGGCAGGCTCGTGGAGTCCGGGGCGACGACGTACGGCGGCCGCTGGGTGGTGAACCCGTCCGGCGGGCTCATCTCCAAGGGCCATCCGCTGGGCGCCACCGGCCTCGCGCAGACCGCCGAGCTGGTGTGGCAGCTGCGCGGCGAGGCGGGCGAGCGGCAGGTACCCGGCGCACGGGTCGCACTCGCGCACAACATCGGGCTGGGCGGCGCGGCGGTGGTGACGGTGCTGCGGGCGGTGTAGGCCATGGGCCGGGCGCGGCTGCCGCCGAAGCGCTTGGCTGAGACAGAGGGTCTCCGAATTCTCCGAGCGAGGCAACGGTCCGGGCGGCTCAGGGACTCCTTCTGACATCAAGGAGGTGCCCATGGGGGACGGGAAGAAGGCTCGGAGCGAGGAGTTCCAGAGCTTCATGGTCGGCCGCTGGCCGCGGCTGATGCGTACGGCATTTCTCCTCACGGGGGAACAGCACGCCGCCGAGGACCTGGTCCAGTCGACGCTCGAACAGGTCTACGTGGCCTGGCGCAGGGTCGGTGGCGCCGACGACCCGGAGGCGTATGTACGGCGCGTGATGATCAACGCGCATGCCCGCAAACACCGGAGAAGGCTGAAGGAGTTCCTGGCTCCGAAGGACGACTCGGGCCTGGTGCACGAGGTGGCCGACACGGGGGACCGGATCGCGCAGGCCGACGACCGCAGCGCCCTGCTCAAGGCGCTCGCCCAACTGCCCGTGCGGCAGCGGGAGGCGGTGGTCCTGCGCTACTGGGAGGACCTGACGGAGACCCAGGCGGCGGAGGCGATGGGCTGCTCGGTCGGCACGGTGAAGAGCAACGCCGCCAAGGGGATCGCGAAACTCCGGGCCATACCGGGACTGGCCGAGACGGTGACGCACGGAGGGCGGAAGTGATGAGCGCGGACCGGGAGAACCACGACATGACACAGACGGACATCACCTTCCTCCTCGCGGAGGCCGCGGACGAGGTCGAGGTCGGCATAGCCCCGGTCCAGGCGGTCATCCGCGGCGGCCGGCGGCGCAGGGCGCGCCGCTGGGCGGTGACCGCGGCGACGGCGCTGGTGGTGGCGGGGTCGATGGGGTCGACGCTGGCGGTGACGGGGTTGCCGGGGGACGGCCGCGGGGACCGGGGGGCCGGCGTGGCCGACGGGCCGGTTGCTCCGGACGCACGGCATGTGTACGCGCCGCAGGTCACCCGCATGGGCTGGGGCACCTATCGGGGCAGGGAGTGGGCCGTCAGTCTTCAGGTCTGGGATGCGCCGCGTGACGAGGTCGAGGCCGAACGGCAGTTGGAGGCGATGACCGCGTGGGGCGTCGAGCCCGTGAAGCCGACTGCGTGGGGCGCCGTGGATGTGGGGGGACCCGCCGATCTGATCGGCAGGACCTCGTACTTCGCCATGCACAGCTACGGCGGCTCCATCGGGATTCCGGAGCTGGTCAACACCGTCGGCAAGCCTCAGCGCCTGTCGGGCGCGGACCTGGAGGCCCGTGCGACCCGGCTGGGGGACCAACCCGAAAGTGCCGGCCGCCTCGTGATAGGGCTCGTCGCCAAGACCGCCAAGGAGGTCACCTGCACCTGGAAGGACGGCCGCACCACCGTGGCCGTGCCGGAACCCGGGAACTCCGCGCTGCGCCCCGAGGACGGGGTGATCCGGCCGGTCCACGGCTACCCCGGCGCGAACTGGTTCGTCTGCGTGGCGCCGGACGGCACGACGTACAAGTCGGCGAAGGTGACCGGATGACCCGGAACGGAAGCGCCCTGGTCACAGCCACCCCTGCTGCCGGGCCTCCCGTACCGCCTCCGCCCGGTTCCGGGTACCCGTCTTGCCGATCGCCGAGGACAGGTAGTTGCGCACGGTCGACTCGGACAGGTGGAGCCGCCCGGCGATGTCGGCGACGGTCGCCCCGTCCACCGACGCCTTCAGCACCTCGCACTCGCGAGCCGTCAGCGGATTCGGCCCGGCGCTGAGCGCGGCGGCGGCCAGCGCCGGATCGACCACGGTCTCTCCGGCGAGTACGCGCCGGATCGCCGTGGCCAGCTCCTCCACCGGCCCGTCCTTGACGAGGAACCCGGCCGACCCGGCCTCCATGGCCCGGCGCAGATAACCGGGCCGGCCGAAGGTGGTGAGGATCAGCACCCGGCAGTCGGGCGCCTGCTCCCGCAGCTCGGCCGCCGCGTCCAGCCCGCTGGTGCCCGGCAGCTCGATGTCCAGCAGGGCCACGTCCGGACGGTGGGTGAGTACGGCGTCCACGATGGCGTCGCCCGAGGACAGCTGAGCCACGACCTCGATGTCCTCCTCCATGCCGAGCAGCAGGGCGAGCGCGCCGCGCATCATGCCCTGATCCTCCGCGAGCAGAACCCGGATGGACTTGGCGGGCCGGCGCTCCCGGGGCGATTCGTTCATGCGCTCAGATTACGGCCGACGCGCGAACCCACCGCCGGGCCGAGGACTCAAGGCACTTGCGCGCGCCTCCCGGTGTGGCGATACGATACGTCTCGTCTTGTTCATCGAGGAGAGGAGCCCGACGTGGAAAGGTTCGTGGATGCAGCGCCCGGCGTGCGTCTGTGGGTGGAGGACCGTGGCGCCGCCGACCTGCCACCGCTGTTGATGATCATGGGTGCTCAGGCATCGGGCCTGGGCTGGCCGGACGAACTGGTGGACAGGCTCGCAACCCGCCACCGCGTCATCCGCTACGACCACCGTGACACCGGCCGCTCCACCTGGTCGTTCGACCAGCAGCCCTATCCGCTCACCGAACTGGCACAGGACGCCGTCACGGTGCTGGACCGCCTCGGGATAGAGCGTGCCCACATCGTCGGCATGTCCTTAGGGGGCATGCTCGCTCAGCTGCTCATCGCAGACCATGCGGACCGAGTGCTCAGCGCCACCCTCATCGGCACCAGCGCCCTGAGTACCGTCTCCTACGTGCACCCCGACGGAACCCGGACCGCGCCCGAAGACCTCCCCGGGGTCGCACCGCGGCTGCTGGACATGTGGGCCCGTCCCGTGGTGGACCGGGGACCGGACGCCGAGTTGGAGCGGCGGGTCGAACACTGGCGGGCGTTGAGCGGCGACCAGCTTCCCTTCGACGCCGAGTACGCCCGCGCCCTCGAAACGAAGATCATCGAGCACACCGGGCACTACGCCACCAGCACCGCACACGCCCGGGCCGACACCTCCGGCATGGAGCGCACCGAGCGGCTCGCCCGGACGAGCGTGCCCACCCTCGTCATCTCGGCCCCCGCCGAACCCGTCGTCCCACCGCCCCACGCCCATCACCTCGCCCAGGCCATCCGCGGCGCACGCGTCGTCGACATCCCCGGCATGGGCCACGCCCTTCCGCGCGAGGTGCACACCCCGCTCGCCGACGCCCTCCTGGCCCACACCGCGGCGGCCGCGCACGGCGGCTGACGCGCTGAGGTGGAGCCCTCAGACGCGGAGTGCGGTGTCGAGATGACGGATGAGCTCCCCCACGCGTCCGCCGCCGGGAGGGGCGGTGGGGAGCCGGCCGAGCACCGCGGTGACCGCCGGCGGCGCGTGATGGAGCGCCCATTCAAGGGTCCCCGCGGCGACGGGCTGGTCCTCATCGGATGTCAGCTCTTCCGCCCGTGCCGCGTGCGCCGCCGCACCGAGAATGTGTTTCACCTGGTGAGCGCTTGCCAGGGGATGAAGGTACGCGGCGGCGGCCGCATGGCTCGCCGCTCGCGCCGCGTCGGCCGCGGCGGGCGAAGCGGCTTCCTGTGCCGCTTTGTACGCCGCCCACGCGCTCTGCCGCAGAGCCCCGTCGCGCCGGCCGCCCCCGGCGAAAACGCATGCGGCATCGATGGCGTCGCGAGGGCGTGTGTCGGCAGGGAGGGTCTGTTCGAAGATCGACAGCACCCTGCGCGCACAATCAGCCGCGTAGCCCGCGATCTCACGAAGCTCGTGTTCGTTCAGCTCGATCTGGTCCGATTCGGTTGGCACGGCTCCATCCTGCCGCAAGCCGCCCCGCGTCGGATGCCGTCCCCGGAGGTCGGCCTTCCCCCTGTCCGGGGCACCCGGCGGCTCCAAGGCCCGCGCCGGCAGCGCCTCTTGGACGGACCACGTCAGCCGGGCGGTCAGCTCACCCCGGGCGCCGCAGCCACCGCTGTAGCCGCGGCTGCCGTCAACTCCTCAGGATCCGCCGGGAGCTCCGCGGTGACCGTGAAACCGCCGCGTGGCGACGGGCCGGCCGTCAGGGAGCCGCCCGCCGCCGCGAGGCGCTCGGTCAGCCCCGTCAGACCCGTGCCGCCGATGCCCTCCCGGGGCCGGCTGACGGCCTTGCCGGTCCCGTTGTCGGTGACCGTGAGCCGGACCCGCTCGGCGGCGCCCTCGACGGTGATCTCGCAGCGGCCGGCATCGCTGTGCCGGACCACGTTGGTGACCGCCTCGCGCACCACCCAGCCGAGCAGCATCTCGGCCTGCGGGGCGAGCGGTGTCCCGGTCTGGCGGACCACCGGCTCCACGCTCGCCGCGGACAGCGCCGACCGGGCCCGGGTCAGTTCGGTGGCCAGACTGCCCTCGCGGTAGCCGGTCACCGCCTCGCGGATCTCGGTGAGTGCCTGCCGGCCCACCGACTCGATGTCGGTGATCTGCGCCAGCGCCGCGTCCATGTCGCGCGGGGCCAGCCGCCGGGCCGCCTCCGACTTCACCACGATCACCGACAGGGTGTGCCCGAGCAGGTCGTGCAGATCCCGGGAGAAGCGCAGCCGCTCCTTCTCCACCGCCCGCCGGGCCAGTTCCTCGCGAGCGGCGCGCAGTTCCCGTACCGCCTCGGACAGGCTGAGGATCGCGGCGGTCACCATGCTGGAGAGGAAGGTGGCGTAGCCGATGTTCGTCGCGTCTCCCCAGCCGCCCCGCACACCGGAGACGACGCCCGCGTACACCGACAGCAGCAGACCGATGCGGCCCAGCCGCGGGCCGCGCAGAGTGGCGCCCGTGGCGAGACCCAGCAGCGGGAAGAAGAGCAGCCAGCTGCCGCCGTAGCCGAGGGCCAGGCCCGTGGTGAGCAGCCCCATCAGGCCGAGCGCCACCCGCGTGGACACCGACTCGCGCTTGTCCCGGTCGAAGGAGCGGAAGGTGACATGGATGTAGAGGGAGTTGAAGGCCAGCAGACCCAGGCCGCCGATCCAGGGGCTGGGGGTCCTGCCCTGGAGCAGGTTGGAAAAGGACCCGAGGCCCATCAGCAGCCAGGGCAGCAGGGTGAAGCCGGTGGGCGGCGGTCCCGGATGGTCGACGCGCGGAGCCCCGCCGTTCTTCCGGACGGCCCGTCGCGCGGCCTTGAAGCGTTCGTGCTCCGCCCGCCACAGCAGCCGTTCCGTCCGCCAGGCCGCCATCTGGCACCGCAGTCTCCGCCACCATGTCATCTCTGTGTCCCCCGGTCGGATGGTCCGCGCACCACGGCGGTGCGGCAGCACAGCGTACGAATCGGACGGTACGCAACCGCACCCCGGCTCCGGCAGATGCACTTGTACGGAGCCGCGCGGTACACATGTCACAGCTCACCGCCCGGTCGGCTGACGTAGCGTCAGGAGCCTTCACAAGTGCGGAACGCTGGGCTATACAGGGGGGCGCCGGACTGGAACGTGTTCTAGGTCGGCCCGTAGCGACCTCGGTGCGGCCGACGGTGCGGACGGCCGTGCCGGGGTCTTCGGCGATCCGGAAGACCTCCCCTGCCGCCACGTCAGGAGCCTCATGCCCATCGACGCAGCCTTGGCCCTCGCCGCCGAGCCCCGCTCCGGCGAGATCAGCTGGACCCCCAAGGACGTGCAGCTCTACCACCTCGGTATCGGCGCCGGAATCCCCGCCACCGATCCGGACGAGCTGCGCTACACCCTGGAGTCCCGGCTGCACGTCCTGCCGAGCTTCGCCACCGTCGCGGGCGCCGGCTCACCCGGAGTGATCAGCGGGCTGTCCATGCCCGGCGTCGATGTCGACCTGACCAAGGTCCTGCACGGGGGCCAGAGCCTGACGATCCACCGTCCGATCCCCGCGGCGGGCACCGCCACCGCCACCGGCCGCATCGCCGCCGTCCACGACAAGGGCACCGCCGCCGTCCTCGTCATGCGCACCGAAGTCGCCGACGCCGGCGGCCCGTTGTGGACCAACGACGCCCAGATCTTCGTACGCGGCGAGGGCGGCTGGGGCGGTGACCGCGGCCCCTCCACTCGGCTGGATCCGCCCACCGGCGAGCCCGACCGGACCGTCGACCGGCCGATCCGCGAGGACCAGGCCCTCCTCTACCGTCTCTCCGGCGACTACAACCCCTTGCACGCCGACCCGGAGTTCGCCAAGCTCGCGGGTTTCGACCGGCCGATCCTGCACGGGCTGTGCACCTACGGCATCACCCTCAAGGCGGTCGTCGACACGCTGCTCGGCGGCGATGTGACCCGGGTCCGCTCCTACACCACGCGCTTCGCGGGGGTCGTCCACCCGGGCGAAACCCTGCGCGTCCGGATGTGGCGCGAAGGCGGGGCGGGCCGGGTGCGGGTCGCGGTGGGCGCGGTGGAGCGGGACGACGCGCCGGTCCTCGCCGACACCATCGTCGAACACTCCTGAGCAGCCCACCGCCAGAGGGGAGCCGCACCATGCGCGCAGCCGTACTGCACGAGATCGGCCAGGAAAAGCTGGAGATCCTCGACGACGTCGAGGCGGTGGGCTTCGGGCCCGGCAAGGTACGGGTCCGGGTCCGGGCCACCGGCCTGTGCCACTCGGACCTGTCCGCGATGAACGGGGTGCTGCCGCAACCCGCGCCGTTCGTCCCCGGCCACGAGGGTGCGGGTGAGATTCTCCACGTCGGGGAGGGCGTGCGGCACCTGAAGCCGGGCGACCGGGTGGTGATCTGCTGGCTGCCCGCCTGCGGCGCCTGTCCCGCGTGCAGGCGCGGCCAGACCGAGCTGTGCCTGGCCGGGTTCATGAACGCGGGCACCCCGAACTTCCGGCGCTCCGGGGGGGACGTGTTCGGCTTCGCGGGCACCGGCACCTTCGCCGAGGAGGTCGTCGTGGACGCCGGCTGCGCCGTCCCCATCCCGGACGACGTGCCCTTCGACATCGCCGCGCTGATCGGCTGCGGGGTGACCACCGGGCTCGGCGCCGCCCTCAACACCGCGGACGTGGCGGCCGGTTCGTCGGTCGCCGTCATCGGCTGCGGAGGCGTCGGCATCTGCGCCGTCCAGGGTGCGCGGCTGAAGGGCGCCGCCGAGATCGTCGCCGTCGACCCGGTCGCCTCACGCCGGGAATCCGCCCTCAAGTTCGGTGCCACCAGGGCCGTTGCGCCGGACGAGCTGCCCGACGCCAGGCAGCGGGTCACCGGCGGTGAGGGTTTCGACTACGTCTTCGAGGTCGTCGGCAGGTCCACCACCGCCCGCACCGCCTACGAGAACACCCGGCGCGGCGGCACCCTAGTCGTGGTCGGCGCGGGCGCCATGGACGACTTCCTCCAGCTCAACATGTTCGAGCTGTTCTTCGACGAGAAGCGCATCCTGCCGTCCCTGTACGGCGGCGGGGACGTGCTGCGCTCCTACGAGCGCACCATCGCCCTGTGGCGGGCCGGCCGCCTTGACCTGGCGGGCCTGATCACCCACCGGGTGCACCTGGCGGAGATCAACGAGGCACTGGACCAGATGCGTACCGGGACCGCCCTGCGTACGTGCATCGAGATCTGAGGACGCGGCGCATGTCACTGCCACTCGAGGGACTGTCGGCGATCGTCACCGGCGCCGGGCGCGGGCTGGGCCGGGCCGAGGCCCTGGAACTCGCCCGGCTCGGCGCGGCCGTCGTCGTCAACGACTACGGACAGCCCGGCCGCGACGGCACCGGCGACGCCTCGGCGGGACCCGCCGAGCAGGTCGCCGCCGAGATCCGTGACCGAGGCGGCCGGGCCGCCGCGCACACCGGGGACGTCGCCGACTTCCAGCAGGCGCGGGAACTGGTCGAGTCGGCGATCGGCGCGTTCGGCACGCTCGACATCCTCGTCAACAACGCGGGCATCCTGCGCGACCGCATGGTCTTCTCCATGACCGAGGACGAGTGGGACTCGGTGATCCGCGTCCACCTCAAGGGCCACTTCAACACCATCCACTTCGCCGCCGCGCACTGGCGGGAGCGGTCGAAGGCGGCCGGGGGGCCGGTGTACGGGCGGATCGTGAACACCTCCTCGGAGGCGTTCCTCGCCGGTTCCGCCGGGCAGCCCAACTACGCGGCGGCGAAAGGCGGAATCGTCGGCCTCACCACCTCCACCGCCCTCGCCCTCGCCAAGTACGGCGTCACGGCCAACGCGATCTGCCCGCGCGCCCGGACCCGGATGACCGAGGACGTCTTCGCGGATCTCCAGCGACCGGAGGAGGGCCTCGACCCGCTCGCCCCCGAGCATGTGGCCCCGCTCGTCGGCTACCTGGCCTCACCTGCCGCCGCCCGGGTCAACGGCCAGTTGCTCGTCGTCCACGGCGGCATGGTCGCCGTCGTGGAACGGCCGCGGGTGCGGGTGAGGTTCGACAGCAAGCAGGAGACGTTCACGTACGACGAACTCGACGCGCTGCTCACCCCGCACTACACGGACCGGCCACCGGGGGAGAGCTTCGCGGCGGCGGAGGTGCTGGGGCTCAGGCGGGGCTGAGACACACGAAGAGGGGGCGCCCATCGGGCGCCCCCTCTTCCGCTACGACCGCCAGGCAACCGCCTCGGCCGACTCCTCGGCCGGCTTGCGGTGCCGGCCGTGGGGAGGCGTCTCGCTCTCCTGAGCCGCGACCGGACCCCGGTGCCGGCCGTGGCCGGCAACCTTCTGCGAGTCGGCAGACAGCTGCTCCATCGTGCTGGTGTCGCTCATCGGAAGAATTCACCCCGTCAACATGATCTTTCGTACAGCCGGGCGAGTCTAACCGGCAGTCCACGGGCCGAATCCAGGAGCACACGCCAACCGGCACTACTTCGTTACAAGACGCCCCAGGGGCGCCTGTTGCAGCGGTACCGGACGGGCCGGCACGGGTTCCGAAGGGTCCGGTTCCGTCGCCTCCCGGGACGCTTCGGGGGTCCCGGCGGACGTGCCGTCCCGGACCGGTCCCTCCGGACCGACGTCCCCTGATCCCGCCGCATCCACGTCCGCCGGACACCCGGTACCGGCCGCGGTCCCCTTGCCCCCTGTCGCCTGCCCGCCCCCCGTTTCCCCCCGGGGCACCGTCAGCTCCGCCACGCCGCACGGAGTGTCCTGCGTGGCGTACGGCAGCCGCAGCACCCCGCCCCGCGTCCACAGCCCGGTCCCCGCCAACCACCCACCGGGCGCCGGGACATGCGTCAGCTGCCGCTCGGCCGGCCGCCAGATGCCCACCCAGGTGCCGAACGCGCCGTCGATGCGCAGCGCCACCGCGCAGCTCTCCGGCACCAGCACCTGCCCCGGCTGGATCGCGAACGGCGTGACCACGCACTCCGGCACGCGCAGGCAGTCCGGGAAGCGCACCGGCAGCATGCTGCCGAGCACCCCCCAGCCCAATCGTTCCTGCCCCGGAGAGGGCGCGTCGGAGGAGATCAGCAGCAGCCCGCTGTCCGGGTCGGCGAGCAGCAGCCGGTCCTCGCTGCCCTCCGCGATCTGCAGCAGGGGTGAGATCTCGCCGCGCTCCAGGTCCACCACGACGGTCTTGGTGTGCCCGCCCAGCTCCCGGTCCAGCGCCAGCATCCGGCCGGTACCGTCCAGCCAGACCCCGCCCGCGCAACGCCCCGGCACCTCGGCGAGCCGCTCCGGCCCGAAGGCCCCGCCCGCCACCAGCCACACCGTGCTGGAACGCGGGCCGACGGCGAGGGCGTACGCCCGGGCGCCCCCCGGTGCCGGCGGCAGCAAGGTGAGCCGGGCGCCGGGCTCGGGGCATTCCACCGCGCCCAGCGGCAGCTCGCCGGTGGCGGGACCGGTCGGGTAGAGCAGCGCGAAGACGTGCCGCCGCTCCACCAGCCGGTGGATCAGCACCCGGCCGTCGCCCATGGGCTGCACCTCGGTGCCGGGCTCCTCCGGCTGGTTGCCGGGCAGCGGCACCGCGTACGGTTCCGGGCCGTCCAGCGTCCAGCGCTCGGGGAACCAGGACTCGCCGTTCAGCGTGAGCCGGGCGGCGTACGCGCCGTCCGCCGTGAGGGTGCACCCCGCCGTCGGCACACCGTCGGACTCACCCGCCGACGGGGGTTCGATCGCACAGGCCGTCATGATTCGGTCACCTCCGGTGACGAAGCTAGTTTTCGCATGCACGGGCGTGGAACCGGCCTTCGTCCGCTTCACACGTACGGGTGGCGCAGAAGCGATTCCTCTGAGGAAACCGGGCGTGTGTGCTGAGCGTGGCCATGGAGTCCCCCCGCCCGAGCGCCGCCGGGAGCCGGGGGAAGGCGCATGCGGTACGGCCCTGTCGAACAGCCAGGTAGCCTTTCCCCGTGCCCCGTCTGTCTGAAGTCATCGCCGCGCTGGAGAACCTGTGGCCCGCCGAGCGGGCCGAGTCCTGGGACGCGGTCGGCACGGTGGTGGGAGACCCCGGCCAGGAGGTCACCCGGGTCCTGTTCGCCGTCGACCCCGTGCGGGAGATCGTCGACGAGGCGGTGCGGCTCGGCGCCGACCTGCTGGTCACCCACCATCCGCTCTATCTGCGCGGGACGACCACGGTCGCGGCGACGCATTTCAAGGGCCGGGTCGTGCACACGCTGATCAAGAACGACATCGCCCTGCACGTCGCCCACACCAACGCCGACACCGCCGACCCGGGTGTCTCGGACGCCCTCGCCGGCGCCCTCGACCTCCGCGTCGTACGCCCCCTCGTGCCGGACCCCACCGACCCCGAGGGCCGCCGCGGCCTGGGCCGTGTCTGCGAACTGGACCACCCACTCACCGTGCGCGAGCTGGCCGCCCGCGTCGCCGAGCGGCTGCCCGCCACCGCGCAGGGCATCCGGGTGGCCGGCGACCCCGAGGCCGTCGTCCACACGATCGCCGTCAGCGGCGGCTCCGGCGACAGCCTCTTCGACCAGGTCCGCGCGGCCGGTGTCGACGCCTTCCTCACCGCCGACCTGCGCCACCACCCGGCGAGCGAGGCCGTCGCCCACAGTCCCCTCGCGCTGCTCGACGCGGCGCACTGGGCCACCGAGTGGCCCTGGTGCGAGCTGGCCGCAGCCCAGCTCGACGAGATCTCCGACCGCCACGGCTGGGACCTGCGCGTCCACGTCTCGAAGACGGTCACCGACCCATGGACCAGCCATTCCCCTTCCCTTGGAGCCCCCAACTGAACGCCGCGCCCGCCGACCAGATCCGACTCCTCGACGTCCAGGCCCTCGACGTCCGTCTGCAGCAGCTCGCGCACAAGCGAAGGTCCCTGCCGGAGCACGCCGAGATCGAGTCGCTGAACAAGGACCTCACGCAGCTGCGCGACCTGCTGGTGGCCGCGCAGACCGAGGAGAGCGACTGCGCCCGCGAGCAGACCAAGGCCGAGCAGGACGTGGACCAGGTGCGCCAGCGTGCCACCCGCGACCAGCAGCGCCTGGACTCCGGCGCGGTCACCTCGCCGAAGGACCTGTCCAACCTCCAGCACGAGATCGTCTCCCTCGCCAAGCGCCAGGGCGACCTGGAGGACGTGGTCCTGGAGGTCATGGAGCGCCGCGAGGCCGCGCAGGAGCGGGTGACCGAGCTGACCGAGCGGGTCGGCTCCGTCCAGACGAGGATCGACGACGCGACCGGCCGCCGGGACGCCGCGCTCGAGCGGATCGACGGCGAGGCCGCCTCGGTGACCAAGGAGCGCGAGGTCATCGCCGGCTCCGTCCCCGCGGACCTGCTCAAGCTCTACGAAAAGCTGCGCGAGCAGCAGGGCGGCGTCGGCGCGGCCAAGCTGTACGCCCGCACCTGCCAGGGCTGCCGCCAGGAGCTGGCCATCACCGAGCTGAACGAGATCCGCGCGGCGGCCCCGGACACGGTGATCCGCTGCGAGAACTGCCGCCGCATCCTGGTGCGTACGGCAGAGTCGGGCCTGTAAGAGGCAGGGGGCTTCAGGGGTGAGGGAGTTCATCGTCGAGGCCGACGGCGGCTCGCGGGGCAACCCGGGGCCGGCCGGCTACGGCGCCGTGGTGAGCGACGGGGCGACGGGGGAGACCCTGGCGGAGGCGGCCGAGTACATCGGCATCGCCACGAACAACGTGGCCGAGTACCGCGGCCTCGTCGCCGGCCTGCGCGCCGCGCACGCCCTGGACGCGACCGCGACGGTCCACGTCCGGATGGACTCCAAGCTGGTCGTCGAGCAGATGTCGGGCCGCTGGAAGATCAAGCATCCCGACATGAAGCCGCTGGCCACCGAGGCGAGGGCCGTCTTCCCGCCCGGCCAGGTCACCTACGAGTGGATCCCGCGCGAGCGCAACAAACACGCCGACCGCCTGGCCAACGAGGCGATGGACGCGGGCGCGAAGGGCGAACAGTGGTCCCCGGCCCAGTCCCGGGCCGCCCTGGACACCCCGCCGGCCGTCCCCGAGCCGTCGGGCCCACCCGGCGACGCGGCGGCGGGCGCGGCGAAGGCCCGGGCGGCACTGGCGGAGGGCCGAGCCGCCGTTCCAGCCGCAGCCGACGCGGCTGCGGGCAGTCGTGCCGCCGAGGCGGCGCCCGTTCCGCAGAAGGCGGCACCTCTCGGCGAGCAGCGCCCCGGCACCCCCGGTGAGGGGCACCCTTCCAGCTCCCGTGGGGCATCCCTGTCCACCCCCGACGAGCCGCGCCTCTCGACGCCGGGCTGGAGCGCCGCCCCCGACCTCGGGGCCCCCGCCACCTTCGTGCTCCTCCGGCACGGCGAAACCGCTCTCACCCCCCAGAAGCGCTTCTCCGGCAGCGGCGGCACCGACCCCTCCCTCTCCGACGTCGGCCGCGAACAGGCCCGGCGAGTCGCGGAGGCGCTGGCGAAGCGCGGCACGATCCAGGCCGTCGTCGCCTCCCCGCTCGCCCGTACCCGGCAGACCGCCGGCATCGTCGCCGCCCGCCTCGGCCTGGACGTGGTGATCGACGACGGCCTGCGCGAGACGGACTTCGGTGCCTGGGAGGGCCTGACCTTCGCCGAGGTCCGCGAGCGCCACCCGGAGGACCTGAACGCCTGGCTCGCCGACCCGGAGGCCCACCCCACCGGCGGCGGCGAGAGTTTCGCCGAGACGGCCACCCGGATCGCCGCGACCCGGGACAAGCTGGCCGCGGCCTACGCGGGGCGCACGGTCCTCCTGGTCACCCACGTCACCCCGATCAAGACCTTCGTGCGGCTCGCGCTGGGCGCTCCGCCCAAGTCCCTGTTCCGCATGGAGCTTTCGGCGGCCTCCCTGTCGGTGGTGGCGTACTACGCGGACGGCAACGCGAGCGTCCGGCTGTTCAACGACACGTCCCACCTGCGTCCCTGAGCCCGGCGGCGGCCCGCGCCAGCTCCTCGATCCGGGCCCAGTCCCCGGCGGCCACCGCGTCCGCCGGGACCATCCAACTGCCGCCCACACAGCCGACGTTGGGCAGAGCCAGATACTCGGGAGCGGTCGCCGGGCCGATCCCGCCCGTGGGGCAGAAGCGGGCCTGCGGCAGCGGACCGGCCAGGGACTCCAGATAGGCCGTGCCGCCCGCCGCCTGCGCCGGGAAGAACTTCATCTCCCGCACCCCGTGCTCCAGCAGCGCGACGACCTCCGAGGTGGTCGACACGCCGGGCAGGAACGGCACCCCGGACCCGTGCATCGCCTCCAGCAGCGCGGCGGTCCACCCCGGGCTGACCAGGAACCGCGCCCCGGCCGCCACGCACCCGCCCACCTGTTCCGGCGCGATCACCGTCCCCGCCCCTACCACCGCCTCCGGCACCTCACCGGCGATCGCGCGGATCGCCTCCAGCGCCGACGGGGTCCGCAGTGTCACCTCGATCGCGGGCAGCCCGCCCGCCACGAGCGCCCGTGCCAGTGGTACGGCGTCGTCGGCGTCGGAGAGCACCACCACGGGCACGACGGGCGCGAGTTCCAGCACGGAGGCAGCGGGGGAGGGGGCCGGCGGCGAGGTCATGACCTCATCGTGCCCACGGAGTGCGTTATATGCAATGAGTGTTGCGTATGCTGCAATGCAAGGGTGTGTGCCCGTCGCGACCTCAGTGAATCTCCTCCACCAGCACGTCCAGCGACCACGCCTTGCCCGCCTTGCCCGGAGCCTCCGCCTCCACGACGTATCCCAGCTCCCGCAGCACCTCCACCAGCTCGGCGGGACCCTCCGGCGCGGTCCCGGCCGACAGCAGGCTCCGTACCATCCGCCCCTTGGTCGCCTTGTTGAAGTGGCTGACGACCTTCCTGGTGGGAGCGTGCAGTACCCGTACGGTCGCCGTCCGCCCCGCGACCTCGCCCTTGGGCCTCCAGGCCGCCGCGTACGCGGAGGAGCGCAGATCCAGCACCAGGCCGTCCCCGGCCGCCTCGGGCACAACCTCGGCCATCGGCGCCCGCCAGTGCCCGGCCAGCGCGCCGAGTCCCGGCAGCTTCACACTCATCGAGCAGCGGTAGGAGGGGATCCGGTCCGTCACCCGCACCGCACCCCACAGCCCCGAGAAGACCAGCAGCGAGTCCGCCGCGCGCCGTTTCGCCGCCGCGTCCAGCGTGGCCAGGCCGAGGGCGTCGTAGAGGACACCGGTGTAGATCTCCCCGGCCGGGCGGGCGCCGGCCGTCGGCAGCCCCGCGTTCTTCGCGACCTCGCCGCGCAGCCCCTCGCTCAGCCCGAGCACCTCGCGCGCCGCCTTCTCGTTCTGGCCGGGGTCCCCCGCGCACAGCTCGACCAGCTCGGTGAGCACGGCCTCCCGCGCGGCGGTGAGCCCCGGCAGCGACAGCGACTCCAGCGCCAGCGGGGCGCCCCCGCCCGAGTTCGCCTTGCCTTCCGAGGGCGGCAGCAGGACCAGCAACACGTACTCCTCACGTAGACCTCCGCGACAGGGTACGGCGTGCCCCCGGCCCGGCCTCGGCCTACGCTCGCTGTATGCCCCGCCGCAAGATCCGTCTGACCGGCGCCCCCGAGGCCCCCCTCCGGGCCGCGCTCGCCACCCTGCGCAGCGCACTCGGCATCCCCGACGGCTTCCCGCCGGAGGTCCGGGAGGAGGCGGAGCGTGCGGCGAAGGCGCCCACGCTGCCCTCGTACGACGCCACGGACCTCCCCTTCTTCACCCTGGACCCACCCACCTCCACCGACCTCGACCAGGCGACCCATCTGTCCCGGCGGGGCACCGGCTACCGGGTCCGGTACGCCATCGCCGACGTCGCCGCCTTCGTCGCCCCCGGTGGCGCGCTGGACGCGGAGGCGCACCGGCGGGTGAACACCCTCTACTTCCCGGACGGGAAGGTGCCGCTGCACCCCACCGTGCTCAGCGAGGGCGCCGCGAGCCTGCTGCCGGGCCGGACCCGGCCGGCCGTGCTGTGGACGATCGACCTGGACGCGGACGGCCGGACCGCCGCCGTCGACGTGCGCCGGGCCCTGGTGCGCAGCCGTGCCAAGCTCGACTACGCGGGTGTGCAGAAGGACATCGACGCCGGGACGGCCGAGGAACCCGTCGCGCTGCTCAAAGAGATCGGCGAGGCACGCGAGCGGCTGGAGGCCGAGCGCGGCGGCATCTCCCTCGGCGTCCCCGAGCAGGAGATCACCGAGCACGACCACACCTACGAGCTGAGCTATCGCGCCCCGCTGCCCGCCGACGGCTGGAACGCCCAGCTCTCCCTGCTCACCGGCATGGCCGCCGCCGATCTGATGCTCGCCCACGGCACCGGCGTCCTGCGCACCCTCCCGGCCGCCCCGGACGGCGCCGTCGCCCGGCTTCGCCGCACCGCGACCGCCCTGCGCATCGACTGGCCGCACCATGTGTCCTACGCGGCCCTGATCCGCGGCCTCGACCCGCACGCCCCGCGCCACGCGGCCTTCCTCCAGGAATGCACGACACTCCTGCGCGGAGCCCGCTACACCCCCTTCCGTGACGGCGTACTGCCCGCGATCACCACACACGCCGCCGTCGCCGCCCCCTACGCCCACTGCACCGCGCCGCTGCGCCGCCTGGCCGACCGGTACGCCTCCGAGATCTGTCTCGCGGCCGTCGCCGGCCAGGCCCCGCCCGACTGGGTGGTCGCCGCCCTCGACGCGCTGCCCCGTCAGATGGCCGAGGGCTCCCGGCGCGCGGGCATGATCGAGCGGGGGTGCGTCGACATCGTCGAGGCCGCCCTGCTGAAGGACCGGGTCGGGGACGTCTTCGACGGCTGTGTGGTGGACGTCGACGAGCACCGGCCGACCGTGGGGACCGTACAGGTGGAGTCCCCGGCGGTCATCGGCCCCGTAGAGGGCGAGCGGCTGCCGCTCGGCGAACGCCTGCGGGTACGGCTCACCCGGGCCGACCCGGGGACGGCGAAGATCCTCTTCACCGCGGCCTGAGGGCCTTGGCGAGCGTGCCTGCGTCGTCGGCGTGCAGCGGCACCAAACGCAGACCCGCCGTGGTGGGGAAGCGGAACCGTCCTGGCCGGTTCGGTGCCGGCGCCCGCCGCCGGTCCACGGCGCGGCACCCGCCCGGTACCATGGTCGACACGGCAGACGAGCCGGGCGGACGGCCGCGTGGAGTTCCCTTCGGGGGCTTCCCGAGGAACGTCCGGGCTCCACAGGGCAGGGTGGTGGCTAACGGCCACCCGGGGTGACCCGCGGGACAGTGCCACAGAAAGCAGACCGCCGGGGATCTCGGTCCTCGGTAAGGGTGAAACGGTGGTGTAAGAGACCACCAGTGCCCAGGGTGACCTGGGCAGCTAGGTAAACCCCACCCGGAGCAAGGTCAAAAGGAGCGCCGTGAAAAGCGCTCTGCGCGGACGATCGAGGGCTGCCCGCCCGAGTCCGCGGGTAGACCGCACGAGGCCGACGGCAACGTCGGTCCTAGATGGATGGCCGTCGCCCCGGCGCCCGCGAGGACACCGGGGAACAGAACCCGGCGTACAGCCCGACTCGTCTGCCACCCAGGGCTTCTGACCAGTAAGAACGCAGGTCAGAGGCTCTTTTTTCGCGCATGGGCGGGCCTCGCTGGACTCCGGTCCACACCGGTTCGAACGGGACCACGCGGCTACGTAGGCAGCCTGAAGGCAGCCATGCCTCGGGGGGGCCAGAACTGGGCGACACGCACGTGCCGCGCGGAGGAGCCCTCAGCGGCCCGCTGGCGCCCGCGTCGTCGTCGACCTCCGGCTCTGTGGACAACCCGCTCTGTCCGCATGACGGGTGGGGCACTGTTGATCACATGACGGATGCGCCGTCGCGGAGGTACAGCGGTCGTCCCGTGTCCAGTGCCTTCCAGGCGTGCTCGAACCGGCGCCGGATGCGGTCCCGGAGGCGACCGGCGGCTTCGGCGGCCGTGACGAAGGCGGCTTCGGACAGCTCGTCGTCTCGTGGCCGTAGCTGGTCGGCCTGGTCCTCTTCCAGGGTGCCGCCGTCGAAGATGAACGCGAGCTGATCATCCCAGGGGCCGTGCGGGGCCACCCAGTCCACCACCAGCAGCCCGAGCAACGTGACGCGTACGCCGAGTTCCTCCATCAGCTCACGGCATACCGTCTCCTCCGGCGGCTCGTTGGCCTCCGCCATGCCGCCGGGCAGGTCCCATCCCGGTTTGTAGGTGGGGTTCACCAGGAGCACACGGCCGGACGGGTCCCGCAGCAGCACATCGGCCGCCACGCGCTTGCGGGCCTGCTTGGCGTTGCCCTCCGCGAGGTACGCATTCCACGCGTCGGTGTCGGAGGGATCGGGTGCTGTGGGCCTCATGCGGTGGTGCCTCCCGGGGACGGCGGGATCAGATCAGCCAGCAGGAGCATTCTGGCGCGGCGTGCATCATCGAACCGCGCCAGGTACTCCCGGACCGGCCGGTAGCCCCGGTGCGGCTCCAGCAGCCGCCGTAGCCCGTCAAGCTGCCGCACCACCCGGACCGAACCGAGAGTCGGGCTCGTACTGAGCAGGTCGTGGCCGACGCTCACCGCGGCCTCCAGGTCACCCCGGCGCACGTGGATGTCCACCAGGCAGATCCGGCTGAGGGCCAGGGACCGCGCCCGCCCCGTCTCGCGCAGCGCAACAGCCTGTTCGGCGTGCGACAGCGCCTCGTCGTACTGCTCGAGGTCACGCAGGATCAGAGCTGACTCGCTGGCCAGCGCGGCGGTGTCGAACGGGCTCAGCCACGGGTGATCAGCAGCGGGCGACGCCCCCAGGTCACGGTGCGCGGCCTCCAGCGCGTGGGCGGCCGCGGCGCGCTGAGACGCGACCGCCAGCGCACGCGCCTGCATGGTGTGCAGCCGCGCCGTCAGCGCGGGAATCCGAGGCCCCTCCGCGGCCAGGTCGAGCCCGGTCCGCGCCCAACCGACAGCCCCGGCCGCATCCCCGGTCTCAAGGGCGAGATGGCTGCTGCTCGCAGCGACGTGCGCGGCCAACGGGAGGTCGCCAGAGGTGCGGGCCAGGGGGAGAGCGCGGGTAAAGTGCTGGGCCGCGCGGTCATCATGACCGGAGTCGTGAGCCATCCAGCCCGCCATCTCGGTCAGCGCGGCTGCGGCGGCGAACACCTGCGGACCGCTGCCGATGTCGACCAGCCGGGGCGCCACCCGGTCCGACAGGTGCCGGACGACAGCCCCGTACAACCGGCCGCCGCCGGTCTGCCGGTCAGCGCTGCGGAAATGATCCATCGCCACCAGGTCGTCACCGTCCGGCGGCGGCCGGTCCGCTTGCTCGTGCTCGGCGGCCGCCGGCGCGGGCTCCCACGAGCGCCGAGCCAGCCCCAGCAGATGGCCGGGGATGTGGAAGGCGTCGGCGATTTGCTCGAACAGGGTCAGCTTCTCCACCCGGCTCTTGCCATTCATGTAGTCGTACAGCCGCCCTTGAGTGATGTCGACGGCGGCAGCAATGCGCCGTGTACTGACACCGCGCGCATTGAGCATCCGGAACACCGTGCCCATGTCCCGCTCGGCGCACGCATGGAGCAGGCGTTCATCCCCGAGCAGACCGGCGACGACCTCACGCGGGTCCGGTGACAGACGGTACATCTGCAACTCCCCCGAGTAGCGAATGGAACCGATGCTAAGGCCAACGCCGCTGACCTGACTCCGTGTTGGAGTCACCTTCTGGAGTCTCCCCATCCCCTTCTCTACGCGTTGACTGACTGTCAGCCGCCGGGAAGCGCACCCGTGAACGCACCTCGGCGCCGCCCCGCCCGCAGGCTTCTTCCCCGAGGTACACGGGCGGGGCTTTCCCCCCAGCCGCCCAGACCAAGGCGTGACGATGACTGTGACCAACGAGCGAGTGAGACCAGGGCGATACCCGCGCCAGAGCGCCACCCTCGCGAGCGAGGCCGCCGCCGTTGCGGTGGCGCGTCAGATAGTCCGCGAGGCGTGCGCGGAGTGGGGCATGGACCAGGACGCCGCAGAGACCGGCGCGCTCCTGATCTCCGAAATCGTCACCAACGCAGTCCGCCACGGTCACTCTCACAGCGTCCGGGTGATCGCCGAGCAGCCGCGCCGTGACAGGCTTCGCGTCGCCGTGGTCGACAAGTCCCGCCGCATGCCCGAGCTGCACATCGTTGGACCGGACGCCATCGGCGGCCGTGGCCTCCTCCTGGTCGAGGCCCTCTCCGACCGCTGGGGAACCGATCTCCTTCCCTGGGGCAAGCGCGTCTGGGCTGAGATCGCGATCAAGGTCGGCGACCAGTGACCGGCCGCCGTCGCATGCTGGAAGCCGACGGGGTGACTGCTGGTACCGGGCTCCTGGGAGCCGTCGCCGTCGGGCTCGGGCTGGTGGTGTGCATGGTCTCCAACGAGGTCCGCACGGAGTCTGCCTCGGCTGCGTACTCCGTTCCCGACAAGGAGCCGCACGCGGCGGCTCTCGCCGCACCAGACCGCCCCCACAGCCACCCCTGCCGGTGTGCGCGGCGCCACAACCCCTGAACCAGTCCCGGGACCGGACGACCGGCCGCCACGCCCCCCGGCCACCGGGACGCACCACCCCCGCGCGCATCCATCCGTCGACCGTCGGCAGCGCGCGGGATGGTCCCTCACATCCGAGGGGGACCGCAACGGCCGCCTGCCCAATCCCCAGGGGCGGGTGGCCCGACTACCCCCGGCCGGGGCGCAACGCTTGTTCACACGACTGCTCCGGCCGAGCTCCTCTCGCCGTCCGGAAGCCCCGGGCGGCGACTGCCACTGTTGGATCACCCGAGAGACGAGGAGACTCATGCAGCAGCCCTTGACGTCACTGGACCAGGTCAAGCCCTGGGGGCTCGGACGCATGCGGCCCTACCCGGTTGCGGCCGTCTTCCCAGCCGCCCGGCCCGTCCTCGACCCGCACATGCAGGTGCCCGCGTGGGTCGGCCCCGACGGCGCACCGCTGACGGTGGAGGCCAAACACAAGCGGTCGGAGACGTCGCAGGAGACGAGCACGAAGACCAGCCTGGACGGCACCCCGGACCAGGGGAGCGACCAGAACGGGGACTCTGACTGATGGCTGTGGGTGGGCCGCCCGTCCTCGTCGTCACGCGCCTGGATGACGCAACTGCGGATGAAGTGATCACCGAACTGAACCGGCGTCGCGTGCCAGTGGTCCGCCTGGACCCCGGCGACTTCCCCCGCGAGGTGACCCTGGCCGGCACCTTCGACAGCATCGGGACTGGCGGCACTCTCGTCACCGCAACCAGGAGCGTTGACCTGGGGAACGTCCGCTCGGTGTACTGGCGGCGGCCCACCCCCTACACCGCCGACCTCGCCATGGACGAGCAGACCGGCCGATGGGCCGTCGAAGAAGCCCGCTACGGGCTCGGCGGCATACTCGCCGCTCTCCCCGGCGCGCGCTACCTGAACCACCCATGGCGCAACAGGGACGCCGAGTACAAGCCGGCGCAACTGGCCACGGCTGCCGCCTGCGGCTTCACCGTGCCACCCACGCTCATCAGCAACGACCCCGACCGCGTCCGTAGCTTCGCCGCCGAACATGGGCCGGTCATCTACAAGCCGCTCAGGGAAACCGGGTACACCGACGACACCGGCCGCGCGCTGACCGTGTGGATCGAGGACGTCACCCCGAGCCAGATCGACCACCACTTACGCCACACTGCGCACCTGTTTCAGCAGCGCGTCAGCAAGTCCGCTGACATCCGCCTCACCGCCGTCGGCGACTACCTCACCGCCGTCCGCATCGACGGCTCACCTGGCGTGGACTGGCGCCGCCATTACGACCGGCTCACCTACACTCCCGTGCCCGTCCCCCCGGCCATCCTCAAAGGCGTGCACGCCTACCTCGATGCTTTCGGACTCACCTTCGGCGCTTTCGACTTCGGTCTGGACCGTGAGGGCGTCTGGCACTGGTATGAGTGCAACCCCAACGGTCAATGGGCCTGGTTCCCCGACCACATCACCGCTCCCCTCACGCGCGCCATCGCCGACCGCCTACAGCACGGAGCCCCCGCATGACCGACCCCGCAGACCTGCGCCACCAACTCGCCGCCGCTGTCCCTGTGGACGACCCGGCATGGCGCACAGCCCTCGAAGCGGTGCCCCGCGAACCCTTCCTCGGTAACGGCCTGTTCCAGTTCGACGGCCGCCAGTGGACCCCAGTGCACCGCGACCGGACCGATCCCGGAAAGTGGCTGGGGCTCGTCTACCAGGACACCACCTGGGTCACCCAGGTTGAGGCACCGCCGCCGCCGACGCCACGGGACCCGTCACCGGCCGCCCCACCTCGTCCAGTACGCTGCCCTCCCTGGTCTTGCGCATGCTCGACGTCGCCGGGATCAGCGAGGGTCAGAAGGTGCTGGAGATCGGCACCGGCACCGGCTATTCCACCGCCATCCTGTGCAGCCGCCTCGACGCCAAGAACGTGTACTCCATCGAGTACGATCCGGGCTTGGCCGCCGCGGCGGCCGACCACATCCACGCCGCGGGGTATCACCCCACCCTGATCACCGGCGACGGCCTCGCCGGACACAAGGACGACGCCGCATACGACCACATCGTGGCCACCTGCGCCGTCCGCCACATCCCCCCGGCCTGGCTCTACCAGGTACGCGCCGGCGGAACCATCACCACCACCATCAGCGGATGGATGCTCGCCTCCGGACTCGTCCGCCTCACCGTCCACGACGACGGCACCGCCACGGGCCGCTTCCACACCGACGAGATCGGCTACATGCTCGCCCGCCCCCACGAACGCCCGCCCCGGCCCACCTTCCACCTGCATCCCGGCCACACCCGCGCCACCCGCGTGAACCCCGCGCTCCTGGACGACTGGACCGGCCAGTTCCTCGCTCAGCTCGCCGCACCGTCCGCCGAACTCATGACCACCGGCACGGGCGTGATCCTCGTGGACGTCGCCACCGGGTCACAGGCGTGGACCGAACCGGCCGGAGGTGGCTGGGCCGTGCACCAGCACGGCCCTCTTCGCCTCTGGGATCAGGTGGAAGACGCTCTCACTGTCTGGCAGGACGCGGGCTCACCCCCACACTCCGACCTCGGCCTGACCGTGGACCCGGACGGCACCCAACGCGTGTGGCTCGGCACACCCGACGGCCGCTCCTGGAACCTGCCGGTCTGACCTACCGATCACAAGAGCGCCCGTCACCGGGCTGGGGGCGGGCGCAGTTCGGAACTCCGGGAACGACGATGCCGCCGTACGGACGGCTCCGGGGCTGAGGCGACTCGTTACGTAGCCATCAAGGTAGCCACGGAAGCGTGCTACGTTCCTGTTTGCGCAGGTGATAGCACTGCGGCGACTCTCCCCGGTGTACAGCCCGACTCGTCTGCCGCTCTCCGTTTGCTCTGGGCAGCGCCTGTTTTCCCAGGCTGGGCAATCCCCCGGGTCGCATGCGAGGGGCGGGCGACAACGGGATGTCGGCGGGGAGGCCCACGTTCGGGCTTCTGCCCTTCTCGGCGCCCTGCGCCAGAAGGTGGGCCCTGGCTGATCAGACCCGCCGCCATGCCCGACGCGCGTTGCCCGGGGAGCCTTCCTTCGGGCGCGTGAGCGTCCGCGTCTGCGCCGGCGTGAGTGGCGCTGTCGGCTGAAGATGCCCGCTATCTGTACATTTGCACAGTAGGGGCTGTCAAGGTATGCGACGGTCGCGCACGTGCTCGGGAACCTCGTAGGCGGGGACAGCATGTTCGACTTGAGTGCGCCGATCGTGGCCACGTTCCTGGTGTACGTGGCCGTGATGATCGGAACAGGGGTCTGGGCCTACGGGCGCACTCACACGTTCGCCGACTTCGCCCTGGGGGGCCGCAGGCTCAGCGCGTTCGTCGCCGCTCTGTCCGCAGGGGCCAGCGACATGTCCGGCTGGCTCTTCCTCGCCTTCCCCGGGGCGGTGTACGCGGCGGGCGTCGGCGCCAGCTGGATCGCGGTCGGTCTGGTACTCGGTACCTACTTCAACTGGCTGTTCGTCGCGCCGAGGCTGCGCACGTACACCGAGCGTGCCGGGAACGCCGTGAGCCTGTCGGCCTATCTGGAGGAGCGGTTCGAGGACCGTACCCGGATGCTCCGGATGGTCTCGGCAGCGGTCACGCTGGTCTTCTTCACCGTCTACGTGGCCAGCGGCCTGGTGGCCGGCGGGCTCCTGTTCGGGCACATCTTCGACGTCGGGTTCGGGCTCGGAGTGGGCCTGACCGCCCTGGTGATCGTCGTCTACTCGTGCCTGGGCGGCTTCCTGGCGGTGAGCCTGACCCATGTGATGCAGGCCACGCTGATGTTCCTCGCCCTCCTCGTGCTCCCCGTCGTCGGTATCGCCGCGCTGGGCGGTTTCGGGGCCATGCGCGACGCCCTCGACAGCAAGACGCCCGACCTGTTGGACATGGGCGCCAGGGTCGACGTCACGGACGGGCGGTGGTCGGGGGGTGGACCGCTCGGCGCCGTCGCGATCATCTCGCTGCTCGCCTGGGGGCTGGGCTATTTCGGTCAGCCGCACATCCTGGCCCGCTTCATGGGCATCCGCAGCACCGGTGCCGTCCCCACGGCCCGCCGGATCGAAACCGGGTGGGTCGTCGTCGTACTCGCCGGTGCCACGCTCGTCGGACTGGTGGGCATCGCGCGGTCCGGCACGCCGCTGCCCGACCCGCAGACGGTGTACATCACCCTCAGCCGCGCGCTGCTCGACCCCTGGGGCGCCGGGGTGATGCTGATCGCCGTACTGGCCGCGATCATCTCGACCGCGGACAGCCAGCTCCTCGTGTCGTCCGTCGCTCTCACGGAGGACTTCTACCGCGCGTTCCTCAACCGGCGCGCCCCGGACAGGACACTGGTGTGGGTCGGTCGCGCCGCCGTCGTCGTCGTCATCCTGGTGGCCTTCGTGATCGCGCTCAGGGGCGGCGGGCTGCTGGGCATCGTCGCCTACGCCTGGGCGGGCTTCGGAGCCGCCTTCGGGCCGGTCGTCCTTCTCTCGCTGTACTGGCCGCGCATGACCTGGGCGGGAGCCATGGCCGGGATCGTGTCGGGCGCGGCCACGGTGCTGCTGTGGAAGAAGATCAATCCGCTGCTCGGCCCGTTCGAGTCGGGCATCTACGAGATGGTCCCGGGCGTCCTGGTCGCCACGGCCGCCGCACTGGTCTTCGGCAGGTTCGTCGGCCGGCCTCCGAAACGGGCCTTCTGGCGGATGCCGGGCGGCGGGGTGAGCCGGCTGATGCTCACTCCGTTCCTCGCCCACGCGCCGGTCGGCATCGCCGTCCTCGACACCGATCTGCGGTACGTCTGGGTGAACGAACCACTGGACCGCCGGATCCCACTCGAGCGCCGGCTGGGGCGGCGGATGGCGGACGTGCTGCCGAAGGCGGAGGCCGACGTCTTCGAGGAGAAGATGCGTGCCGTCCTGGAGACCGGCGCGCCGGTGATGGACCACGAATACCGCAGCCTCAGTCACACGGACCCCGGCACCCGCCGAGCGGTCTCCGCCTCCTTCTTCGCCATGAAGGACCGCCACGGCCGCAACGTGGGTGTCTGGTACATGGTCATCGATGTCACCGAACGCTGGCGGGCCCAGGAACGCCTGGCCCTGCTCAACGACGCCGCCAGCCGCATCGGCAGCACCCTGGACGTGACGCGGACCGCGCAGGAACTGGCCGACGACGCCGTGCCGGCCGTCGCCGACTTCGTCGCCGTCGACCTGCTGGACTCGGTCATGCGGGGCGGGGAGCCGGCACCCGGGCCGGTCGGCATGGCGCCCGTCATCCGGCGCGCGGCGCAGCAGTCGGTGCGGGAGGGCTGTCCCGAGGCCAGTCTGGCCGTGGGCGAGACGGTCCGGCGTGCCCCCACGTCGCCCGTGACCCGCTGTCTGCTGGAGAGCAGGACCCTCGTGGAGCGGACCCTGGATCAGGTCAAGAGCCCGTGGGTGACCGAGGACGAGTCGCTGGGCGCCTCCTTCCGCGACTTCGACTTCCGCTCGGTGATGGTGATCCCGGTGCGGGCGCGCGGCGTCACGCTGGGCGCGGCGACGTTCGCCCGGTCCCGGCGGCTGGGTCCCTTCGAGGAGGACGACGTACGTCTCGCCGAGGAACTCGTCTCCCGTGCGGCGGTGTGCGTCGACAACGCGCGCCGTTTCACCCGCGAGCGGACCGCGGCCCGTTCCATGCAGCGTTACCTGCTGCCCCAGGGCCTGACGGGAGGGTCCGCTCTGGAGGTGGCGTCCTGGTATCTCCCGGCGGACGTGCCCAGTGGTGTGGGTGGCGACTGGTTCGACGTGATTCCGCTCTCCGGAGCGCGGGTCGCGCTGGTCGTCGGGGACGTCGCCGGGCACGGCATCAACGCGGCGGCGACCATGGGGCGCCTGCGCACCGCGGTGCGCACCCTCGCCAACCTGGATCTCCCCCCGGACGAGCTGCTGGCCCATCTGGACGACCTGGTCATCGGCCTCATGGGCGCGCACGGCATCGACGCGGCGACGACGGCTGAGGGCGAGGGCGAGGGCGAGGGCGAGGGCGCGGGTGAGGGCGAGGGCGAGGGTGACGGCGAGGGCGAGGGTGAGGGCGAGGGCGCGGGTGAGGGTGAGGGCGCGGGCACCGCCTTCATGGGTGCCACCTGCCTGTACGCCGTCTACGACCCGGTCAGCAGGCGGTGCACGCTGGCGCGGGCCGGTCACCTCCCGCCGGTGATCGTCGCTCCGGACGGCGGCGCCGACATCCTGGACCTGCCCGCCGGTCCGCCACTCGGCCTCGGCTACCTCCCCTTCGAGGCCGTCGAGCTGGAGCTGGCCGAGGGAAGCCTCATCGCCTTCTACACAGACGGCCTCGTCGAGTCCTTCGACCGGGACATCGACGTCGCGCTCTCCCGGCTGGGCGATGTCCTGTCGGTGCCCCGGCCGTCCCTGGAGGAGACCGGCCGCACGGTGATCGACGACCTGCTGGCCGGTCCGCCGTCCGACGACGCGGCCCTGCTCCTCGCCCGGTCCCGTGTGCTGGCCCGGGACCGAGTCGCCTCCTGGAACCTGCCCAGCGATCCAGCCGCCGTCGCGCATGCCCGCGCACTCGCCACCCGGCAGCTGACGGAGTGGGGCGTACCCGATCTGACGTTCACCACGGAACTCATCGTCAGCGAACTGGTCACCAACGCCATCCGCCACGCGGCCGGACCGATCTGTCTCCGCCTGATCCGCGATCGCGGCCTGATCTGCGAGGTCTCCGACGCCAGCAGCACCTCGCCGCGCCTGCGCCATGCCCGGACCACCGACGAGGGAGGGCGGGGCCTGCTGATCGTCGCCCAGCTCGCCCGCCGGTGGGGGACCCGCTACACGACGACCGGCAAGATCATCTGGACGGAGCAGGCCATTCCGGCCGATCCCCTCATCTGAGGGCTTCCAGGTCATCACCATGGCGTCCCCGTCCCCTCGTTGAGGTTGTCGCCGGCCGAACTCCCCGACGGCCGCGCTGAGGAGCACTACGTGCGGGCGCCTGCCGGCCGGTGAACTCCGGTACCCCTGTCACGTGTTGCGGAAGGGGGATCCGGCGAGAGCCGCGGCCAAGCTGCGCACGGCGCGGGAGATGCTGGTTCGGCGGCCGGCAGGCACACGGTCGCCTCGAACCGCTCCCGGACCTCGCCGAGTTCACCGCCCGCCAGGGCGCACTCGCCCAGTCCGGTGAGGGCTTCCGCCCGCTCGGACTCCAGGCCGAGGCGTTCGGCCTCGTCGCGCAGGGCCCGGTAACGGGCGGCGGCCTCCCCGGGCGCACCGGTCGCGAGTGGACGGCGGGCGCCGGTCAGCCTCAGCCAGAGTCCCGTGGCCAGCCGGGCGAATCGTCCGGTCGCCGGCTCCTCGTACGTGGTCCTCAGGCGGTCGGCGGGGAAGCGCGGCGCCACCTCGGGGACGCACCTTTGCCGGCCTCCAGGGCGCGAAGCAGGCGGCCGCGGCGGCCGGTTCGGCCGGCCGACACCACGTCAGGCCGCGCTCCCGGGCGGCTTCCCCCAGGGTGCGGCCCGCTCCGGGCGTGACGCCACCACACGTTCCGCGTCCGCTGCCGGAGGAGCGTGACACCGGGGCGCCGGGGCCCCGGCGCGCATCGCGTCCCGGGGGTCGTCACGGCGTCCGTTCCGGACAACCGCGGCAGGGGCATTGTGCGGTCCCCGCCGCTGCCCCTAGCTTAAGCGACTTGTTAAGCACGTTTACGTGTTCGCTTAAGTCGCTTTCCCCCAGGAGGACTTGGATGCTTCCCACCCTGCGTGGACGGTGTGTGGCGGCGACGGCCGTCACCGTCGTCGCCGCCGCACTCGCCCTGGCCCCGGCGCCGGCCTCGGCCCGTCCCGTCGACGACACCGCACGGACCCGGGTCGAGATACCCGGCTTGGAGGGGAAGGGTGCCGTCGAGGCCGGATCGGGCTACACCTGGGTGCCCGTCACCTCCGGTACCGCATCCCGCCCCGGCCAGCTGTCCCCGGCCGAGTCCCGCGCCGATGGTGACGTCTCCTCCCTCGTCGACAACGGCCCGACCGGCGACCGGTTGGACGTCGTCATCGTCGGCGACGGCTACACCCTCGAGCAGCTCGACCGGTTCCACGCCGACGCCGAGGAGAAGTGGGCCGAGTTCACCGCCGCAGAGCCGTACACCAGGTACCGCGACCTGTTCAACGTCTGGACGGTCGACGCGGTCTCCCCGGACTCGGGCGTGAGCGGCGACCCCGGCAAGGACGTCGTCAGGAACACCGCGCTCGGCTCGTACTTCTGGTGCGACGGCGTCGAGCGGCTCCTCTGCGTCGACGAGAAGAAGGTCGACTCGTACGTCGCGAAGGCCCCCGAGGCCGACCTCGTGCTGGTGCTCGCCAACAGCTCCAAGTACGGCGGCGCCGGCTACAACACCCCCAGCAGGACGCTCGGGTACGAGGGCATCTCCACCGCATCCGCGGGCAACGACAGGTCGGGACAGGTCGCCATCCACGAGACCGGCCACTCGCTCGGCAAGCTCGCCGACGAGTACTTCTACGCCGACTATCCCGGATACGAGAAGTACGAGGGCGAGGAGCCCGGCGAGTCCAACATCTCCACCCTCACCGACGACGGCATGCGCACCAGCCGGACCAAGTGGTACCGGTGGCTCGGTGAGACCTCGCCCGACGGCGGCCTCGTCGGCGCGTACGTAGGCGGCGGCTACTACGTGACCGGCCTCAACCGGCCGACCGACGCCTCGATCATGCGTATCCTCGGCAAGCCGTTCAGCCTGCCCGGCCGCGAGGCGATGATCGGCGGCTTCTACCGCCATGCCAACCTGCTCACCCCTCTCGTCCCCACCGACCGCACCCTGCGCCGCCGGGACATCGCCAGGGTCGACGTGCCCAGGCTGTCCGGTGAGCGGCAGCTCGACATCCAGTGGTACCTCGACGGCAAGCGCCTCGCCGCGCACCAGGGCCGCACCGCGGTGCCCGTCTCCGCCCTCCACCTGGACTCCCACTCGGTCCGGCGGCACCACCTGACCGTCGTCGTCACCGACCGCACCGACGCGGTCCGCGACCCGGCCATCGCCGCGACCATGCAGTCCACTGCCACCTGGGCCGTCCACCACTAGCCTCGGCGGACCGTTTCGCCTTCCGCTTCCGCGGCCGATGCCGGGCATGGCGTTCCGCTGGAGCGGAAGAACGGCTGCAGAGCGGCCGGGCCGCCCGGCATGCAGGCTCTGACCGTCAGGGTCGGCCGCCGGCTCTGCCGTCCCCCGGCCGGCATGGCCGCAGGGGCTCCGGCCATGGGTCACCACGACTGCCTGACCGTCCTGCGCGCCCCGCGAGTGCGACACCCGGAAAGCGGAAAGGGACTCCCCTCTCCCTCCGCTCAGGCGTCTGGGTCCGGTTGAGGTGGACGCGCCCCCTGAACCGCCGCCACAGAACAAACACATGCGGCGGTACCAAGTCTTGTTCTTTCCCGCCCCCTGCTGTGCAATGTCACACACCACCGAGGAGGGATCCCTTTGAAGCACGAAAGACGTACCAGCCCGCCCGCTGTCCTGCTCACCGCCACAGCCATGTTGGCCGGATCGGCCCTGGCCGCCGTGTCCACCACGGCCGGCGCCAGCCCCAACGACCCTCCCACCGGTGCGGTGACCTCCACGGTTGATCCCGGCGCCGACGACCACGACCTGCCTGGCCCCTTCACCAAGAAGAACCGGGCCCAGCGCAAGGAAGCCCTGGAGCAGGTCCTCTCCGGCAAGGCGTCCGTCAAGAAGCACGGTGCCTCCCAGGTCGTGCGCCTGGGCAAGGGCAAGTACGCCGAGCTCGGCCGCGAGAAGACCGACAAGATACTCGTCGTCCTCGCCGAGTTCGGTGACACGGTCGACCACACGACCACCTACGACCCGGACGGCGCCGGCCCCAAGCCGCCGGTGGTCAAGTACGGCGGCGAACCCGGGCCGCTGCACAACCGGATCGCGCAGCCGGACCCGGCCACGGACAACTCCACCGCCTGGCAGACCGACTACCACCGCGACCACTTCCAGGACCTGTACTTCTCGCACGACGCCCACAAGGAGTCGGTGGCCAAGTACTACGAGCGGCAGTCCTCGGGCCGCTACTCCGTGGACGGCACGGTCGTCGACTGGGTGAAGGTCCCCTACAACGAGGCCCGCTACGGCTCCGACTTCTGCGGCGCCCACATCTGCGACAACGCCCAGGACCTGGTCCGCGACGCCGTCGACGCCTGGGTGGCCGACCAGAAGGCCAAGGGCCGTACCGGCCAGCAGATCAGGGCCGACCTCGCCTCCTACGACCAGTGGGACCGCAACGACCACGACGGTGACGGCGACTTCAACGAGCCCGACGGCTACATCGACCACTTCCAGATCGTCCACGCCGGTGAGGACCAGTCCGCCGGCGGCGGCCTCCAGGGAAGCAACGCGATCTGGGCCCATCGCAGTTACGTCTATGGCCAGCAGGCCGGCAAGACCGGTCCGGCGGGCAACAAGGCCGGCGGCACCCCCGTGGGCGACACCGGCCTGTGGGTCGGCGATTACACCATGCAGCCTGAGAACGGCGGCCTCGGCGTCTACGCCCACGAGTACGGCCACGATCTCGGCCTGCCCGATCACTACGACACCAGCGGCGCCGGCGAATCCTCCTCCGGCTCCTGGAGCGTGATGTCGCAGGGCTCCTGGCTCGGACGGGGCAAGGGCACCATCGGCGACCTGCCCGGCGACATGAACGCATGGGACAAGCTCCAGCTGGGCTGGCTCGACTACGCCACCGCCAAGGCCGCCACCAAGGGCACCTACAAGCTGGGCTACGCCGAGTTCAACAGCAAGGACCCGCAGGCACTGGTCGTCGACCTGCCCGACAAGCGGGTCGCGACTTCCATCACGACCCCCGCCCAGGGCGACAGGCAGTGGTGGTCGGGCATGGGTGACAAGCTGGCCAACACCCTGACCCGCCCCGTCGACCTCACCGGGAAGGCCACCGCCACCCTCACCCTCAAGGGCTGGTGGGACATCGAGCAGGACTGGGACTTCCTCTACACCGAGGCCTCCACCGACGGCGGCACCACCTGGGCCGCCCTGAACGGCACCGCCGACGGCGCGCCCCTCGGCCACGACGGCGCCGGCAGGGCCGCCCTGACCGGCACCGCCGGCGCCTACAGGAACCTGGCCTACGACCTGACCGCCTACGCCGGCCAGAAGATCGACGTCAGGTTCCGCTACGCCACCGATGAAGCCGTCCAGGGCAAGGGCTTCGCCGCCGACGCCATCACCATCACCGCCGACGGCGCCACCCTGCTCGCCGACGACGCCGAGGGCGGCGACAACGGCTGGACCGCGAGCGGCTTCTCCCGCATCGGCGAGGCCTTCATCACCCGGTACCCGCAGTACTACATCGCCGAGAACCGCCAGTACGTCTCCTATGACACCACCCTGCAGACCGGCCCGTACAACTTCGGCTGGCGCTCCACCCGCCCCCGGTGGGTGGAGCACTTCCCCTTCCACAACGGCCTGCTCATCTCGCTGTGGGACACCTCCCAGCCGGACAACAACGTCGGCCTGCACCCCGGCCACGGCCAGATCCTGCCCGTCGATGCCCACCCCACTGCGATGCGCTGGCCCGACGGCACGCCGATGACCAACCTGATCCAGACGTTCGACGCCTCCTTCGGCCTCCGGCCGACCGACGCCTTCGTTTTGCACCGCAACGGCGTAGAGGTGAAGGTGCCCGCGGCGCCCGGCACGCCGGTCTTCGACGACCGCCACGGTGACCGCTACTACGACCCGGCCAACCCCACCGGCGGCGTGATCGTCCCGGACACCAACACCAAAATCACCGTCCTGAGCGAGGGCGGCGACGGCCACCACGTCGTCCTGCAGGTCGGCCCCTCCAGCGGCTGACGGTCATCCGGTCCCGTCGCCCGCGGGCGCAACAGCCCTTCACCACGCGCCACCTCACGGCGTGCCAGGGGACACGCGGCCCGGGCGAGCAGGACCGGGCGACCCGGTCCGGGGGCCCACCCACTCGGAAGGAGCGCCCCGAGTGCGCAACGGCGCGCACAGCGAGCAGACGCCAAAGGCGCACCGCGGCCAAAGGGCTGCGGTGCGTCGCCAGCTCCGGTACGCGATACGCGAGATCGTCGACGCCATCCTCAAAGACGGCGTCGGCCGTGCACGTCCCGCATCGCATCGCCGCCAGGACCGAGGGCGCGGTCAGGTCCAGTTGCACTTGTGGAGCGGCCACACGAGCGGGTTCATGGCGTAGTCCCACGACACATCCGGCCGCCACGACTCCATGTCCCACGACTCGTGCGTGTTCCACTCACCGTTGGGGAGCTTGAACACGTACCTGGCGTGGCAGGCGAGCTGCGTGTACATGGACGACCCCTGGGCTTCGGTCAGCCTCTTCGGGTACGGGACCGTGCCGAAAGCCTGATCCCACAGCTTGTCGTAGCTGTCCTTCGCCTTCTCGAAGCCGAGGTCGGTGGGGAACACGTGCACGTCCACGTCACCGTTCTCCGGGTTGGTCAGCTCATCGCCGACAGGGAACCCCAGCTTGCCGTTTTCCCAGCCGCGTCCACCCCACTTGTCCCTGATCGCACCCCACACCGGATGCGCGTTGGTCTCCGCGGTCCAGTAGATCGCCCCCCTCTCGAAGGTGTTGTACCGGCCACGCCCGTTGGGGGTGACCAGCTCCCCGGAGGTGGGGCAGCCCAGCGCCCCGTCCTCGCCGCCCAGCTCGCGGTACTTGACCAGGATGGCCCCTCCGACCTTCTCGCCGCAGATGTCATCCGCTGCGGCCGGGGCCGCCTGGACCAGGGGCGAAGCGGCCACCGCCAGAACAACGGCGCCCGCCTTGGACAACGCCGCCCCCCGCCACCGAGCTAACGCCTTCACCACCATGTGCCCTCCTTGTCGTCGCGCACCTGACGCGCAAAGCAGTCCGGCCCGCCTCAAAGGGGCGGGCCGGAACAGACGATGCTACGAGCGACACCATGCGAGGGCAGGCCCGTCAGCTGTTCTCCTCACGTTCTTCGCCCAGCGGACGACCGCTGCCCCCGAGCCTGAAAGCGCCCCGGCTGCTGGACGGCAGCCGGGGCGCTTTCAGGCAGCCAGGGCCGCTTCGGGGAAGTGACAGGCCACTTGCCGCGCGCCGTCCGGCGACACGTTCCGCAGTGCGGGAGCGTCGGTGCGGCAGATCTCCTGGGCCCGGGGGCAGCGCGGATGGAAGGTGCAGCCGGGCGGGGGAGTGGCCGGGCTGGGCGGGTCCCCGAGGAGGGTGATCCGCTCGCGTGAACGTTCGGCGGCCGGATCGGGCAGGGGCACGGCGGACAGCAGCGCGTGCGTGTACGGGTGGGCCGGGGCCGCGTAGACCTGTTCCTTCGCACCGATCTCGACGATCCGGCCCAGGTACATCACAGCGACCCGGTCGCACACCCGCTTGACGACCGACAGGTCGTGGGCGATGAAGAGGTACGCGAGACCGAGTTCGCGCTGGAGCCGCTCCATCAGGTTGACGATCTGGGCCTGGACCGAGACGTCGAGAGCGGACACCGGTTCGTCGGCGACGACCAGCCGGGGCCGGGTGGCCAGTGCGCGGGCGATGCCGATGCGCTGGGCCTGACCACCGGAGAACTCGTGCGGGTAGCGGTCGATGTGCTCCGGGATGAGTCCCACCTGTTCCATCAACTCTGCCGCGCATCTGCGCGCGTGAGCTGCCGAATCGCCCTGTGCGAGCAGCGGGCCGGAGATGATACGGGCCACCGTCTGTCGGGGGTTGAGGGAGGAGTGCGGATCCTGGAAGACCATCTGCAGATCCGTGCGGAGCGGCTTCATTTCACGCTGCGAGAGGTGACTGATGTCGCGTCCCTCGTAGGTGATGGAGCCGGCGGTCGGTTCCAGGAGCCTGACGATCGCGCGGCCGGTGGTGGACTTGCCGCAGCCGGACTCTCCGACGAGCCCCAGCGTCTCGCCCGCCCCGACGTGGAAGGTGACGCCGTCGACCGCCCGGACCGGGGCGGCCCGGCGCCGTCCGGGGAACGTCATCGTCAGGTCCCGCACGGACAGCAGGGGTTCAGTGGACGTCATGGGACGATGCCTTCGTTGCGGAGGAATGCGGGGAACGTGAGAGGTGGCAGGCGGCCGGATGCCCGGCCGGGCCGTCGAGGTGGGGCGTCACCGTCTCGCAGCGGTGCCGCTCCTGGGCGGAGGCACCGGCGAGCCGGGGGCAGCGCGGCGCGAAGGCGCATCCGGGCGCGGGGGAGAGCAGGGACGGCGGGCTGCCGGGGATGGCCCGAAGCGGCTCGTCATCCCTGTCGTCGAGGCGGGGAAGGGAGTCGAGCAGACCACGGGTGTAGGGGTGGACCGGTGCCGAGAACAGGGCGTCCACGTCGGCTTTCTCGACGGCTCGGCCCCCGTACATCACCAGGACCTGGTGCGCGACCCGGGCGACCACGCCCAGATCGTGCGTGATCATGATCACGGCCAGTCCTCGTTCCTGCTGGAGCCGGGCGATGAGTTCAAGGATCTGGGCCTGGACGGTGACGTCCAGAGCGGTGGTCGGTTCGTCCGCGATCAGCAGCTCCGGCTCGCACGCCAGAGCCATGGCGATCATGACGCGCTGGCGCATGCCGCCGGAGAACTGGTGGGGGTACTCCCGGGCCCGGCGCTTCGGCTCGGGGATGCCGACCTCGGCCAGCGCTTGCACGGCTCGCGCGTGGGCGGCCCTTCTGCCGCTGCCGAAGTGCACACGGTGGTGCTCGGCTATCTGCTCGCCCACGGTGTAGTAGGGGTGGAGGCTGGAGAGCGGGTCCTGGAAGATCATCGCCATCCTGCGGCCACGCAACCGGTTCAGTTCGCGCTCCGGCAGTCCGGCCAGCTCCCGGCCCCCGAGGACGACGGAGCCGGTGACCGAGGCACCGGTGTGCAGTCCCATCACCGCCAGGGAGGTGACGGACTTGCCCGAACCGGACTCGCCGACGATGCCGAGGGTCTCTCCCCGTCGCACCTCGAAGCCCAGGCCGTCCACGGCCCGCACCGGACCGCGGGACGTGGTGAAGGTGACCGTCAGGTCCCGTACCGAGAGCACGGTGTCGGAGGCGCTCATCAGTACCTCACTCGGGGATCGACGACGGCGTACAGCAGATCGACGGCCAGATTGGCGACGACGATGAAGGTGGCGGCGAGCAGGGTGACGCCCAGGATGACCGGCTGGTCCCCGGTGGACAGCGCTCCGTAGAAGAGCCGGCCCACGCCGGGGATGCCGAAGATGGACTCGGTGATCACCGCACCGGCGAGCAGTCCGCCCAGGTCCATCCCGAAGATGGTGAGGATGGGCGTCATGCCTGCCCGCAGCCCGTGCTTGACCACGACCGTCCGGCGGGGCAGGCCCTTGGCGCGGGCGGTGCGGATGAAGGGTTCCGCCATCGTCTCGATCATCGAACTCCGGCTCTGCCGGGCGTACATGGCCGCGTACAGGGTCGCCAGGGCCAGCCAGGGCAGCAGCAGGTTAGAGGCCCAGTGCAGGGGGTCGGAGGTGAACTCCACGTACGTGGGATAGGGAAGGAGGCCGGTCGCGCGGATCAGTCCGTAGATGAGGATCACCGAAGTGAAGTAGACCGGCAGGGAGGCGGCGGCCACCGCGCCGACCATCAGAGCGCGGTCGGTGAGGGTGTCCTTGCGAAGGGCGGCGGTGACTCCCGCGGTCAGACCGAGGAGCAGCCAGATCACCGCGGCGCCCAGGGCGAGTGAGGCGGAGACCGGCAGCCGGCTCATCAGCAGGTCCCATACGCTCTGACTGTTCTCGTAGGAGTAGCCCAGGCAGGGGAAGTCGCAGTGCAGGGCGTACTCGCCGCTGCCCACGGTGCGACCCGTGAAGATGCCGGTGACGAAGTCCGCGAACTGCCGCCACAACGGCTGGTCCAGACCCATGTGGGCGCGTATCGCCGTCAGGCGCTCCGCGCTGCACGACTTGCCGCAGGCGGCGGCGGCCGGGTCCGAGGGCAGGACGTAGAAGATGGTGAAGGTGACGGCGGCGACGGCGATCAGGACGCCGATGACGCCGAGCAGCCGGCGTCCGAGGTAGGGGATCACTTGCGGCTTCCTCTCGGGTCCAGGACGTCGCGAAGCGCGTCGCCGAGCAGGGTGAACGCCAGCACGGTCAGAAACAGGCAGAGGCTCGGGATGACGAAGTACAGGGGATCGGTGTCGTAGAAGGCCACGCTCTCGGCGATCATCTGCCCCCAGGAAGGGGTGGGCGGCCGGACTCCGACCCCCAGATAGCTCAGGGCCGCCTCGGTGGCGATCATCCCCGGGATGATGAGGGTGGTGTACGCGATGACGGGCCCCGCGACGCCGGGCAGGATCTCGCGGCTGAGGATCTGCCAGGATCCCGATCCGCCGACGCGTGCGGCGTCCACATACTCGCGGTGCCGGAGGGTGAGGGCCTGGCCGCGTACGACGCGGGCGATGCCCGGCCAGCCGAACACCCCGATCACGGCGGTCATCAGGACGACGCGGTTCACGTCGCGGGCCACCGACATCATGGCGATCATGAAAATGAGGGAGGGGAAGGACATCGTGAGGTCCATCAGCCGGGAGAGCACCGTGTCGGTGCGGCCGCCGAAGTATCCGGCGGCGATGCCGGCTGCCGTTCCCGCGATGACGACGATCGCGGTCGCGGCGAAGGCGATGAGGAGGGACACCTGCGCGCCGTGTACGACACGGGCGAACAGGTCTCGGCCGGTGACGGGTTCGACGCCGAGCCAGTGCTGGGCCGAGACGCCGCCGAGCGGGCCGATGGGCAGTCCTCCCAGGTAGGGGTCGACGGCGCTCTTGTCGAATTCCTCGGGGGACCAGCCGCCCAGTCTGCTGAGCAGGGGGGCGGCCGCCGCCATGACCGCGAAGAGTGCCACGAGGACGAGGGAGACCCTGACGGAGGTGCGGTGGCGCAGTTCCGTGCGGGCGAGCTGCCAGGGACTGCTGCCCGCCGGAACGGCTGAGGAGTTGTCGGCCATGTGTCCCGCCCTCAGCGTCCGTCCGCGGCGGGGTCCTTGAGACCGACCGTCGCGTAGTCGATCTGCCCTCCGAACGAGGTGTGGCCGAAGGCGCCCGCGACGTTGCCGCCGAGCAGCAGGGGCATGCGCTCGATGACGGCCGGTACCGCCGGGGCCTTGGCGAGGATCTGCCCGTCCAGCTCCTGCCATGCCTTGTTCGCCCTCCGGGCGTCGGTCATGGCGGCGATCTCGTCCATCCGCTTCATGGTCGCCTTGTCCCGGAAGAGCGAGTGGTTGCCGGAGTTGCCCTTCTCCTTGATGTAGCGGCCGTCGAAGACGAACGGCAGGAAGGTGGAACCGGAGGGGTAGTCAGGGCACCAGCCGGAGTAGACGAGATCGGTGCGGTTCTTGGTGTCGCCGATGGTGTCGTAGAAGGCGGAGGGGTCCACCGTCTCGATGGTGACCTTGATGCCTGCCCGGCCGAGGGACTGCTGAATGGCCTCGCCGACGCCCTTGTCTCCGTTGGAGACGGTGATGCTGGTGGAGAAGCCGTCGGGCTTGCCCGCCTCCTTCAGCAACCGCTTGGCCTTCTCGACATCGCCGGTGGGGGGGATCTTCCGGGTGTCGGGCTGCTTGCCGCCGAAGAGCGGGCCCGGCATGTAGGCGGTGGCCACGTCGTTGAGGGCCGGCCCGCCGGAGGCGGTCAGTACGCCCTCGCGGTCGAGGGCGTACTGCACGGCTCGGCGCACCTTGACGTCGTCGAACGGCGCACGCCCGGTGTGCATCTGGAGCATCTCGGTGCAGTTCGAGGATTCGGCCAGCAGCCGCTTTCCGACGTCGGCCCGGGTCAGCACCTTGGGGGTGCTCTCGGGACGCAGCTTGCCCCAGGACACCGCCGACGCGTCCTTGCCCTGGCTCGCGATGAGCCGGTCGTCGATCTGGTTCCCCCTGAGTCCCATCACCACAACCACCTTGTCCGGATACGCCTTGCGCACGGTGTCGGTGGCCGGGTTCCAGTGGGGGTTGCGGACCAGGGTGAGCTGCTTGTCGCGGTCGTAGGACTCGATTCTGTAAGGGCCTGAGGAGAAGGGGCGGTTGTCGTACTGGGGCCCCTTGTCCTTCGCCTTCGGCACCGGGGCGAAAGTGGGCAGGACCGTTGCGTAGGGGAACTCCGCGAAGGGCTTGCGCAGTTCGAAGACGATCGTGCGGTCGTCCGGGGTCCTGATGGACCGCAGGTGCTTGCCGTGCCCCGGGCCCTGGTAGCCCTCGGCGCCGGCGAGGTAGCGGGCGGCGTAGTCGGGGCCGCCCGGAAGGTCGGGGGAGAACGACCTCTCCACGTTGTACTTGATGTCCTGTGCGGTGATGGGCGAGCCGTCCTCGTACTTCAGGCCCTCCTTGAGCTTGAAGGTCCACCTCTTGGCCCCGTCGGAGGAGACGCCGAGGTTCTCGGCGAGATCGGGGACGAGCTTCCCGCCGTCCGGGCCCGGCGCGGCCTTGTACGTGACGAGGGTGCGGTAGAGCAGCCGGGTGCCGAAGTCCATGTCACCCATGACCCAGTTACGGGCCGGGTCGAGGTGGGTGAAGTCCTGGTTGGACAGGACCGTGAGGGTGCCGCCTCGGTGTGGCGTCCCGCCGACGACCCGGCCGCTGTTGGCCGTCGCGGGGTTCCTGTGGCCCCGGGCGTCGCCCGTCTTGTGGGAGCCGGAGCAGCCGGCCGCACCGAGAGTGAGGCTCGCCACCAGCGCGGTGGCGAGAGCGGAACACGTGCGCTTGTTCATGGGTCACTCCCAAGGCAGTGGGGACAGCCCCCAGGCTGGAACGTGACGTGTAACATAGTAATGTGAAATTGCACTGACAAGTCGTCGGTGGATTCGTTACCCACTCGTGCTGGGAGGGCCTCGTCCATGGGTGAACCGATGAACACCGTTACCCCTGCGGCCGGTCATGACCTGCCCGCCTCGCAAGAGCTCGCGGCCTTCCTCTCCGGCGGCTGGGCCATGACGCCGCTGCAGGGCGACATCCGGCTGCCGGTCGCGGTGCTGACCCCTGCCCGGCGGGCGCGGCTGTCCGCCCGCTTCCCGGGGGAGCGGCTGGTCATCCCCGCAGGCGGGCTGCGGGTCCGTTCCAACGACTGCGACTACCGCTTCCGGCCGCACAGCGCCTACGCGTGGCTGACCGGGCTGACCGGCGAGGACCAGTCCGGCCACGTCCTGGTCCTCGAACCCGACGGGCCGCGGGGCCACGAGGCGGTGCTGTATGTGCGCCCGCGTTCACCGCGCGTGGGCGACGAGTTCTACCGCGACCGCAGGTATGGAGAGTTCTGGGTCGGACGCCGGCCGGACCTGGCCGAGGCCGAGCGGATGACCGGCATACGGTGTACGCACCTGGATGCGTTCAACAGGCTGCCGCCGGGCCGTGACGCCTCCACCGATCCTCTGCTGGCCTCGGTTCTCAGCGAGCTGCGGCTGGTCAAGGACGCCTGGGAGGTCGGGCAGCTCCAACTGGCCGTCGACCACACCGTCGCCGGCTTCGAGGATGTGGTGCGGGCCCTGCCGCAGGCCCTTGCCCATCCGCGTGGCGAGCGCTGGGTCGAGGGGGTGTTCGGACTCCGTGCCCGCGCCGAGGGCAACGGCACGGGCTACGAGACGATCGCCGCTTCCGGCGCCCACGCGTGCGCGCTCCACTGGATCCGCAACGACGGCCCACTGGACCGCAACAGTCTGCTGCTGCTCGACGCGGGGGTGGAGACCGACACCCTCTACACGGCGGACATCACCCGCACTCTTCCGCTGTCAGGCCGCTTCTCGCCCGTCCAGCGTGAGGTGTACGAACTCGTCCTCGCCGCACAGGAAGCGGGTATCGCCGCCCTGAGACCCGGTGCACGCTTCGGCGACTTCCATCGGGCGTGTATGCGGGTGATCGCCGAAGGGCTGGCCGACTGGGGCGTACTGGAGAGTGCCGAGGGGGATCTCCACCGCCGCTACACGCTGTGCAGCAGCGGGCACATGCTCGGCCTCGACGTCCATGACTGCGCCCGGGCGCGCGCTGAGGCGTATACCGACGGCGTGCTGGAGGAGGGGCAGGTGCTCACGGTCGAGCCGGGTCTCTACCTCCAGCCCGACGACGAGACGCTCCCCGCCGGACTGCGCGGCATCGGCGTGCGCATCGAGGACGACCTGCTCATCACGTCCGACGGCGCGCGATTGCTCTCCGGAGCGCTGCCCCGCTCCGCGGACGCGGTGGAGGAGTGGATGGGGCGGCTGATCGGCGGTTGACCGCACTCCCTTGCGTCCACCAGTACAATGTGAAATATTACTGGTGTGCTCACAAGGAACTCCGCGGACCTCATCGTCGTCGGGGCGGGCGTGGTCGGCGCGGCCTGCGCCTACTACGCCGCCCGGTCCGGGCTGCGCGTCACCGTGCTGGACCGTGACTCCGTCGCGGGCGGAACCACGGGCGCCGGCGAGGGCAACCTCCTGGTCTCCGACAAGGAGCCGGGGCCCGAGCTGGAACTGGCTCTGCTGTCGACCCGGATGTGGCGGGAGCTGGCCGAGGAACTGCCGCAGGGCATCGAATACGAGTCCAAGGGCGGACTGGTCGTCGCCTCCGACGAAGCGGGCCTGACCGCGCTGAAGGACTTCGCGTCCCGGCAGCGGACGGCGGGTGTCACCGCGGAGGAGGTCCCCGCCGGCCGCCTGCACGACCTGGAGCCGCACCTCGCCGCCGGCCTGGCGGGCGGCTTCCACTACGCCCAGGACGCGCAGGTCATGCCGGCGCTCGCAGCCGCCCATCTGCTGCGCGCGGGTGGCGACCGGATCCAACTGCGCCTCGGCGAAGAGGTCACCGGCTTGCTCGTCGGTGCCTCTGGGGAGATCCGAGGAGTGCGCACAGCGACCGGGGAACTCCATGCCCCGCACGTGGTGAACGCCGCCGGAACCTGGGGAGGCGACCTCGCCCGCGGTGCCGGCGGAGGACTTCCCGTGCGGCCGCGCAGGGGTTTCGTCCTGGTCACCGAGCCGCTGCCGCGCGTGGTGCGCCACAAGGTGTACGCCGCCGACTATGTCGCCGACGTGGCCAGCGGTTCCGCCGGGCTGCAGAGCTCGGCGGTGGTGGAGGGCACCCCGGCCGGACCGGTCCTGATCGGGGCCACCCGGGAGCGGGTGGGCTTCGACCGCACGCTCTCGGTCGAGGCGCTCAGACGCCTGGCGACCCAGGCCACCGCACTCTTCCCGGTGCTGGCCGGCGTCCGGGCGATGCGCACGTACGTCGGGTTTCGCCCGTACCTGCCGGACCACCTGCCCGCCATCGGCCCCGACCCTCGGGTTCCCGGTCTGCTGCACGCCTGTGGCCACGAGGGCGCAGGAATCGGGCTGGCCCCCGTCACCGGTCTGATCGTCGCTCGGTCCGTGACCGGCCGCGAGGCTCCGCTCGACATCGCTCCCTTCAGGCCGGACCGCTTCACTTCGGCTGCCTGAAACCGCCCCGCACTGAAAGGAGGGCCTGTGGCCCGCACCCCTGCCGACCTGGTCGGCGCTCAGCCCGGCCCACCGTTCCGGATCACGTTCGACGGCCGGCCCGTGACGGCCCTGCCCGGCCAGTCGGTCGCCGCCGTACTGTGGGCGGCCGGGATCCTGGCCTGGCGCACCACGCGCAACGCCGGACGCCCGCGGGGCGCGTTCTGCGGCATCGGCCAGTGCTACGACTGCCTGGCCACCATCAACGGAGAACCCAACCGGCGAGCCTGCCTGGTCCCGGCCCGGCCGGGAGACGCGGTCACCACACAGGAAGGACACGGCCGTGCGGGTCTCGGCGTCTGAACCGTACGATCTCGCGGTGATCGGTGCGGGACCCGCCGGTCTCGCCGGCGCCGTCGCCGCCGCCGGCATGGGGCTGAGAGTCGCCCTGCTGGATGCCTCCGCAGACACCGGCGGGCAGTTCTACCGCACTCCGGAACCCGCCCTGGGAGCCGTCCGGCCCGAGGCTCTGCACCACGACTGGTCCCCCTACGCCGACCTGCGCCGACGGCTGGCACGGAGCGAGGCCGATCACCTTCCCGGTCATCACGTGTGGAGCGTGACGCACGAGAGCGAGGCCGTCGGCGCGACGTGGGCGGTGCACGCGGTCACCGGAGCCGACGGAGGCGAAGAGCGGCCGGTGCGGCTGCGGGCCCGTGCGGTGCTGCTCGCCACCGGAGCCTGCGAACGCCACCTTCCCTTTCCCGGCTGGACTCTTCCGGGAGTAGTGGCCGCGGGGGGAGCGCAGGCCATGCTCAAGTCCGGTCTGGTACTGCCCGGCCGGCGGATCGTCGTGGCGGGAAGCGGCCCTCTGCTGCTCGCGGTCGCCTCCTCGCTGGCGGCCGCCGGCGCCAGGGTGCCCGCCGTGGTCGAGGCGTCCGGCTATCTGCGCTACGCCCGGCACCCCCGGGCACTCGCCACCAACCCGCACAAGGCGGTCGAGGCGCTGGGCCACGGCGCCGCGCTGCTGCGGCACCGGGTACGGGTGCGGATGCGCAGCGCGGTGACCGAGGTCCACGGCACCGACCGGGTGGAGGCCGTCACCGTCGCCCGGCTCGACCGGGACTGGCGGCCCGTACGGGGAACGGGGCGCCGGATCGAGTGTGACGCCCTGGCCGTCGGGCACGGCCTCGTGCCCCAGATCGAGCTGGGCACGACCCTCGGCTGCGCCTCCCGGCAACTGCCCGACGGCACCCGCGCCCTGATCGTGGACGGTCTTCAGGAGACCTCCGTGCAGGGACTGTGGGCCGCGGGCGAGACCGGGGGAGCCGGAGGCGCGGCCCTGGCCCGTACGGAAGGGGAGCTGGCGGGGATCGCCGCCGCCGCGCGGCTCCTGGGACGTCCCGCCCCGAGCGGCCGGGTCCGGGCACTGCGACGCCGCAGGGACCGGATGCGTGCCTTCGCCGACGCGATGGCCGTCGCCCACGCGCCCGGCCCCGGATGGTCGCGTTGGCTCACGGATGACACCGACGTGTGCCGCTGCGAGGAGGTCACCGCGGGGCGGATCCGCGAGGCGGTCGAGGATCTCGGAGCGCGGGACGCACGCACCGTCAAGCTGCTCACCCGGGCCGGCATGGGGTGGTGCCAGGGGCGGATGTGCGGCGCGGCGGTCGCCTGCCTCGCGGCCGGCGGCCGATCCGACGGACGTCCGGTCGAACGCCGTCCGTTCGCGGTGCCGGTACCGCTCGCCGCCCTCGCCGGCCTCGACGCCCCCGATGACGAAACGCCAGGCCGCCGGCCCTGAACCGAGCCCGACGCCGTCTCGGCGTCCACGGCCCACGGCGACCGCGGGCAGAACGCGTGCGGACGTCCGACCGACACCACATCAACAGAAAGGTCTCCCACACATGAGCGCAACCGCCTGGAGCAGTGCCCAACCCTGGCGCGGCATCATGGTCGCCACCGCACTGCCCCTGCGTGACGACCTGTCCGTCGACTACGACGCCTACGCCGAGCACGTCCGGTGGCTGATCGCCAACGGCTGCGACGGAGTGGTGCCCAACGGGTCGCTCGGTGAATACCAGACCCTCTCCGACGAGGAACGGGCCCGCGTCGTGCGCACCGCGGTCGAGGTGGCCGGCGGCGCGCGGGTCATGCCGGGCGTCTCCGCCTACGGAAGCGGCGAAGCCCGCCGCTGGGCGGACCAGGCGGCCGAGGAGGGTTGCGGCTCGGTGCTCCTCCTGCCCCCGAACGCCTACCGGGCCGACGAACCCGCCGTACGCGCCCACTACGCCGAAGTCGCCCGGGCAGGGGTCCCGGTCGTCGCCTACAACAACCCCATCGACACCAAGGTCGATCTCACTCCCGCCCTGCTGGCCCAGCTGTACCAGGACGGTGGCATCGTGGCCGTGAAGGAGTTCACCGGTGACGTCCGCAGGGCGTACGAGATCGCGGAAGTCGCCCCGGGACTCGATCTGCTGATCGGCGCCGACGACGTGCTCCTCGAACTCGCCCTCGCCGGTGCCGTCGGCTGGATCGCCGGATACCCCAACGCCTTTCCCGCCAGCTGTGCCGCGCTGTACCACGCCGCCGTCGCGGGCGACGTGTCCACGGCCCTCCCTCTCTACACGTCCCTGCACTCACTGCTGCGCTGGGACTCCAAGACCGAGTTCGTCCAGGCCATCAAGCTCTCGATGGACATCACCGGCCGGCCGGGCGGGCCCACGCGGCCGCCGCGTTTCCCGCTCACCGAAGAGGTCGAAGCGGCGGTGCGGACCGCCACGGAGAAGGCCGTCGCCGACGGCCACCACTGACCGGACCACCCGACCGACGAAAGGGAAAGTCAGTGCGTACGCGCCATGTCTTCCATGCCGTTGACTCGCACACCGAAGGCATGCCCACGCGGGTGATCACCGGTGGCGTCGGGGTCGTCCCCGGCGCCACGATGGCCGAGCGGCGGATCCACTTCGGCGAGCACATGGACCATCTCCGCACACTCCTGATGTACGAGCCGCGCGGTCATGCCGCCATGAGCGGGGCGATCCTCCAGCCGCCCACCCGGCCCGACGCCGACTTCGGCGTCCTCTTCATCGAGGTCTCCGGGCTGCTCCCGATGTGCGGACACGGCACGATCGGCGTCGCCACCGTCCTGGTGGAGACCGGCATGGTGGCGGTGACCGAACCGGTCACCACGGTGCGGCTCGACACCCCGGCGGGTCTGGTGACCGCCGAGGTACAGGTGGTGGACGGTGCGGCCAAGGCGGTCACGCTGACCAACGTGCCCGCGTTCTGTTCCGCTCTGGATCGCGCAGTGCCGGTACCCGGCTACGGCACGGTGACCTACGACCTCGCGTTCGGCGGCAACTTCTATGCGTTCGTCCCACTCGAAGCACTGGACCTGCCCTTCGACCGAGCCCGCAAGGACGATCTGCTGGCCGCCGGGCTGGCCATCATGGACGCGATCAACGCCGGACCGGAGCGGCCGGTGCATCCTGAGCGGCCGGAGATCGCCGGAGTCAAGCACGTGTACCTGGCTGCTCCCGGTTCCGACGCACGGCACTCGCGGCACGCGATGGCCATCCACCCGGGCTGGTTCGACCGCTCCCCGTGCGGAACAGGCACCTCGGCCCGGATGGCTCAGCTGCACGCGCGCGGGCAGCTGCCCCTCGGCCGGGACTTCATCAACGAGTCCTTCATCGGCACCCGTTTCATCGGGCGCCTGACGGAGGAGACCGTGGTCGGCTCCGTGCCCGCTGTCGTTCCCACCGTCACCGGACGCGCCTGGATCACCGGCACCGCCCAGTACTTCCTCGACCCGGACGACCCCTTCCCCGGAGGTTTCCTCCTATGACCGCCGTATCCCTCGTCACTTCCCGCAACCCCGCCGATCCGTCCGACGTGCTCCTCCAGGTTCCGGCACCGGGGGCCTTCGGGGTGGCCGAGGCGGTGGAGCGGGCCCGCGACGCCCAGACCGAATGGCTGCTCTGCGGGCCGTCCGTCCGCTCGGCCGCCCTGACCGCGGTCGCTGACGCCATCGACGCCGCGGCGGCCGAGCTGACCGCGCTCGCCGTCCGGGAGGTGGGAAAGCCCCTCGCCGAAGCCCGGGCCGAGGTCGCCCGCACGGCTGCCATCTGGCGCTACTACGCGCAGGCGCCGTACGACCCCGTGGGTGCCGTGCACGAGACGGCCACGGGCCCCGGCCTGCTGCTCACCCGACGCCGCCCGCACGGCGTGGCCGGGCTGATCACACCCTGGAACTTCCCCTTCGCCATTCCGAGCTGGAAGGCCGCACCAGCGCTCGCGGCGGGCAACACGGTCGTCCTCAAGCCCGCCCCCGAGGCCACCGCCTGCGCGCAGCGCCTGGCCGGAATCATCCAGGACGCCCTTCCCCCAGGCGCCTTCACCTGCGTGCCCGGTGGACCGACGGAAGGCAACGCGCTCGTCTTCTCCGCTGATGTCCTCTCCTTCACCGGCTCGACGATCGTGGGCCAGGCCGTCGCGCGTGCCGCCACGAGCCGGGGCGTTCCGGTCCAGGCGGAAATGGGCGGTCTGAACGCGGCGATCGTCCTGCCGGACGCCGACATCGAGCAGGCCGCGACGCACATCGCCGCGTCCATCGCCGGGTACGCCGGTCAGAAGTGCACCGCCACCAGCCGGGTCATCGCGGTCGGTGCGGCCCTTGATCCCTTGCGCGAAGCGCTCTCCGCGGCGCTCAGCGCCGTTCCGGTCGGCGACCCGGCCGACGCGGCGACGGTGAGCGGGCCACTCATCGACCAGCGCGCCCGGGACCGGGTCAGCGAGGCCTGGCACGGTCTGTCCGCGCTGGCGGGCGGCACCGTTCCCGACCGCCCCGGCTGGTACGCGGCCCCCACGCTGCTCGAGAAGGTCCCCCCGGGGCACCCCCTGCTCCGCGAAGAGATCTTCGGGCCTGTCGCCTCCCTGCTGCCGGCCGATGACCTCGCTCACGCGGTGCGGATCACCAACGCCGTGCCGTACGGCCTGGTCACCTCGGTCCACACCACGCACCTGGACACGGCTCTGTGCGGTCTGGACCGTCTCGACACCGGGATGATCCGGATCAACGCCCCGTCCACCGGCGTCGACTTCCACGTGCCCTTCGGAGGCGCCAAGGGTTCCAGCCACGGGGCCCGGGAGCAAGGCAGGGCGGCCCTGGAGTTCTACACCTCCAGCCGGACCTACACCCTGTCACCTGCTCGGACAACGTGACATTGTACGGTGGTGGCTCGTACCAGGCCGAAGGGACTGCCACTGCGATGGGCCATCTGAAGCGCCACGACCTCAATGCCACCCGGGAGCGACTGCGGGACCAGGTCGGCAACGCTCTGCGGGCCGCCCTGATCTCCGGTGAGCTGCGCCCGGGTGTGGTGTATTCGGCGCCCACACTCGCCGAGGACTTCGGTATCTCCGCCACCCCGGTCCGGGAGGCGATGCTGGACATGGCCCGGGAAGGCCTGGTCGAACCGGTCCGGAACAAGGGCTTCCGGGTCACCGAGCTGAGCGAGAGCGATCTCGACCAGTACACGGAGATCCGCGCACTGATCGAGATCCCCACGGTCGGACGCGTCACCGGCATCGCCACCCGCCAGGCGCTGGAGGAACTGCGCCCGGTCGCCGAGGAGATCGTGCGGGCGGCACGCGAGCACGATCTCATCGGGTACCTGGAGGCCGACCGGCAGTTCCATCTGTCGCTGCTCGCGCTCGCCGGAAACGACCGCCTCGTCGAAACCGTGAGCGAGCTGCGGAACCGCTCCCGCCTGTACGGTCTCACCGCTCTGGACCGACGAGACGAACTGATCCCCTCGGCCGAGGAGCACCTGGAGCTCCTCGACCTGATGCTCGCCGGTGACGCCAAGGGGGCGGAGGAGTGCATGGGCAGACACCTGGGCCACGTCCGTTCCCTGTGGGCCAGCAGCGGCAACTCCTCCGCCGGGGACGCGTCCGAGGCGGCGGCGCCGCGTCGGGGAAGGCGCTCCGCCTGACGCGGGGCGCTCCGCGGGCACTTTCACGGACCGCGTGTACGCCGGAACCGATCACAACCGAGCGGGCGGTCCCGGACACCCTTCAGGTGTCCCTCGAACACCTCGCGCGCCCGCGGTGTCAGCGTCCGCAGCGCCACCAGCGCCGTGACCGCCACATCGCACAGCTCCGCCTGGACGTCCTCCCAGGTGTGGGTGATGCCCTTGCGGGGGTTCTGGCCGGTCGTGCCGATGACCGCCTCGGCCACCTCGCCGACCTCCTCCGACAGCTTGAGGACGCGGAAGAGCACGCCTTCGGTGCCGGTGCGGGCGGGGGCCGACTCCAGGCGGGACCAGAGGTCGTCGATGGCCGGCCAGAGGGCGACGGTGTCGGCGTCGGTGGTGGCGTCGGTGGTGGCGGCGGTGTCCTGATCGGTCATGCCCCGCAGCCTGCCATGCGGCCGACGGCGGTCGTACGGGCTACTCCTCGAACTCGTCGAACTCGTCGAACAACGCCTCCTGCTCCCCCTCACTCCGCGCCCGCACCCGCCGATTCCGCGCCCCCACCACCAAGGCCGCCCCCGCCGCCGCAACCCCCAGCGCCACCGGCACCATCCAACCCCGATCGAACACATGCCCAAGCGCATGGTCGAGGGAGAGCCGGCCGGGGCCGGTCACCGCGAGGCCGGCCGCGGCCAGACCCAGGCTCGCCGCGTGCTCGTAGCCGCCCTCCTGGGCGAAGAAGCCGTTGGGTACGTGGACCGCCGCCGCCCCCGCCATCGCGCCGGCCGCCGCCGCGCCCGCCGCCGGGGTCGCGAGACCCAGCGCCAGCAGGACGCCGCCGCCCGTCTCCGCCAGGCCCGCGGCCGTGGCGTTCGCCTTGCCGGGCGCATAGCCGACGGACTCCATGAACTGGCCGGTCCCTTCCAGACCGTGCCCGCCGAACCAGCCGAACAGCTTCTGCGCGCCGTGCGCGGCCAGCACCCCGCCGGTACCCAGCCGGAGCAGCAGCAGGCCCAGATCACGTCGGTCGTAACAGGTCACGGTGACTCCCCTGCGGACAGGCGGGCAGGTGCTCCCGCGTTTCCACCGTCGCACCCCTCACACCGGCGGGCCCGTCCTGGATGGCGTTCGGGTGGCGGGGCCGGGGGAGCGGTGTGAGCCTGGCGCCATGACCATTCAGCCAGCCAGACTCAGCGATCCGGCCGTCCGGGCCTTCGTCAACGCCGTCAACTCCCATGACCGCGAGGGCTTCATGGCCCTTCTGGCCCCGGGCGCGACCATGGCCGACGACGGCTCCGACCGCGACCTCGCCGAATGGATCGACCAGGAGATCTTCGCGTCCCGCGGCCACATGGAGGTGGACAACGAGTCCGACGGCGGCCACACCCTCCTCGCCCGCTACCGCAACGACACCTGGGGCGAGATGCGCACCAAGTGGAGCTTCACCGTCGAGGACGACGGCCGGATCTCCCGGTTCGAGACCGGGCAGGCGTGAGGCGGAAGCGCCACCGGACTTGTCTGGGCGTGCGCTTCGACTCCTGGCGTCCTGGGGCATGGAGACCACCAGGACACTGCGGCCGGGACCGACCGTGCGCTCGGCAGGTGAGCGGCTCCAAGGGGGCTGAGAAGGCGGGGCGTTCGCCGGATCGTTGAGACCGGCGAGCAGAAGGTCTTCGACCGTGCCAGTGGCGCATCACTGCCCTCCGCCGTGGCGGCAAGCACCGCCTTCCCGGGCATCTACCCACCGATCACCATCAACGGCCGCCGATACATGGACGGCTCCCTGCAGTCGGCGACCAACGCCGGACTCGCGGCTGGAGCCCGCATACTCGTCGTGATCGACCCACAAGCACACCTGTTCCCCCCGAGTTGCTCCACCAGGAGCTGGCGGTCGCCGGGGCGCACACGGCGGTAACCATCGAGCCTGATCCGGCATCCATACGCGCATTCGGCTCAGACCTGAACGACCGCACGGCCTGGGAACCGGCCTACCAGGCAGGTCTTCGCCAAGCCACCGATACCGCAGAGCAGCTCCGCCTCGCATGGAAGAGCGGATCCCACACGAACTGACCGCCGCCCGGCCCCGGCCCTACTCGCGACAAGCACCAACCGCCGGCGGGTCGTCCGGTCGTCCAGATCACGATCTACCGCTGGAGTGCTCATTGCGCTTCGTTGGGTTCTGGTTCTGATTCTGCTGGTGGTGAGGGGAACGGCCGGGTCTCCTTCCCGGCGGTTCTCGTCTGTCACCGGTATCGGGTGTCCCGTCACCTGGCGCGCCGCGGGCGCGGCCATGCCGAGGGTGAAGGGGATGCCGAGCCGCTGTGCACTCCCCGTGCTCCCGGCCTGTACCACCCGGTCGCCCCGTCGCGGGTCCTCTGCCCCTCCCGCGCCGCCGCGGGGCCGCCGAGCCGCTTCCCGTGCCACCCCGCCCGCTCCAGGCCACTGTGCCGCCCGCCTTCTGCCCGGCCCGGGTGCCGCCGCGTTGAGCCTGCGTGCCCCCGGCCGCCGCACATTGCTTTCGTGCTCGGTGACGTTGCCACGCTGCGGTGGCTGATGCACTCGCGCGGGTGAGTATGGTGAGGAGCAGTTGAGGTTTCCTCGGCGCCGGCCAGGGCGGAAGCCCCCAAGCTGGGTGCTCTGATCGGCAACGGTGCAAGCGTGGCCGATCTCTTGCCTCTTTACCGTGTCAAGGGATCGAGCAGACGGTGGAAGGCTTCATTGCTGATCTGGCTGTAAATGTTCTCCGTGGCCGTGATGGTACCCGGGCATGTCATGTCGTCGCCGTCTAGCTGGCGGGAGGCGACCTTGCGGTGAGTGCGCAGTTCGTAGACGTCTACGACGTAGTGGGCAATCTCGACGCTGACGATTCTGTCCGGCAGCCGGCCGAAGGGAGCCGCGGCGCCCGTTCCGTGGCTGTAGACGTATTTGCAATCGGTGTCCGTGGGGCGACCGAGAGGATCGTCACCCCGCCGTACACAGGCGATCAGCTGCACCTTGTCGACTGCTTCGGGGTCGATGGCCGACGAAGCATGCGCGGGCTCCGCGAGCGTCGTGTGACGATAGGCCCCGCTCGTCTTCTGATAGATGACCAGCGGGCGCGGCCTCGAACTGTCATAGGTGGCGGCGCCGTCGTACGCGACGCCGGGGTGTCCGCAGGCCGCACCCAGACTGTCGATGCTGGGCAGCGCGTCCTCGTGACGGGGATCGAACTGCCAGTGCGCCAGCCAGCCGAGCAGGCCGGCCATGACGACCGCAGCCGCTGCGACGCTGATGCCTCGCCGGTAGTCGGGCGGGGCCGGAGCACGACTCACGAGGGCGCGGACCAGATCGCCGCGCCGGCCGACCGCACCGACCGGGATGTCTGTCTCCTCGGCCTCAGCCTCGACAACCAGCACGTCGGATGTCTCAACGCCGGGCCCCGCTACCGCCGTCCGCCACTCCCGCACCTGCGCCCAGGTGACGGCGCGTGCCATCCGGTACTCGTGGGCGATGACGAGTCCGCCTTCGCACACCGCAATCCACTGTCGGCCACCGCGGAGCCTCGAGGGCGCGGCCGCGGCGTAGACGAACAGCCCTACCGGTATGAGCAAGGCGACAGAGACGGCCGCGACAGGGTTGCGTATCAGCACCAGGGTCAGGCAGATCCCGCCCACAGCGGCGGTCAGCATCGGTGAGAAGGGACGTGTCCACAGGGGCAGTCGTGAGCGGTGTATCCGACGCACGGGGCCGAGCCCGGCGTCGGTCGCCAAGTTTTGAAGACTGCGGCGCCTTCGCGACCCCAGCCATGAACGCCACCCCTGCCGTCTGTCGCCTTCGTCGTTGCTTGGCGCTTCGCTCTGCGGCTCCGTGCCCGTCACGCTGCGTCCTCCCCGATTGCCCAGGCGCACCCCGCACCCGCACGCCCTTTCGACTTCCCTGCCCGACACCGTAATACCCCAGGCACGAACCATGCGCGCTTTCGCGGCACGGAGCCGTGCGGGAGCAGTCGATCCTCGGAACCAGCGGATGCCCCGCCACTGACTGAACCGCCGGCCGGATAGCGCGACGCCGGCCTCGACGCTGCCGGGTGGTCCACGCCCTCTCGACTTGGACCACCGGCCCTTCCGTATCCGCGACTGCTGTCGTATCGGCAGGACCCCCGTCAACGGATCCAGAACCGTAACCAGGATCTTGGGGGTACAGCACGCTCACACATTCCCATTGCGGCGCGCACCGGGGGGACTCCGCGCCACCGGCTGAGCATCTGCCAACTGCGACAGGACCGCAAACTCGGCCGTGCCCGCTTCGGCCCGTTCCTGTGCCTGCCGCACTCGAGCGTGGGGCCCTCGTGACGACGCTCTCCGCGAAGCGTCGCCACCGTCATGACTGTTGACGGTCCACGTCCTGGCGCAGTGACTCCTCGGCAATGGCGGTCACCGCTGTCGGCTCCACGCGAGCCAGAGTTTCGATCACCGTGGCCCAGTCACCCATTTCGAGCGCTGGAGCGACGAACCTGCGCACCTTGGGCCCCTCAGCGTGGGTCGCGACGACGGCAAGTGCCCGTGCCCGACAGTCGGGCCCCTGAACCGCGTTGGCCACAGCCTCGGCCCGGTCCGTCAGGCCCTTCTCGGCCAAGGCGGCAACAATGCGATGTAGAGCCTCGGCGCGCAGCTCAGGATCGGTGAGGGTGCGAGCGAGGGCTTCTGCCCGCCCAATGTCACCGACTGCAGCCAGCGCCTCGGCCGCGGCTGCCCGAGCTTCGAGGCGCAACGCAGGCAGGGAGATGGACTGCATCCATGCCTCGGCACGGTCGGCCGCGCCCACGGCAGCCCACGCCTCGGCCACCGCGATGATCGGCCCGGCATTCGCCATCTCGTCGGACTCCGCGACCAGCTCGCCCACGGCATTGATCACCTTCGTGTCCCGTACAAGAGCCGCGGCATCGGCGACACCAGCCAGCGCTCGTGCCCGATGACCGGAATCCTTGATAGAGCGCGCCAAACGCTCGGCGCGGTCGGCCGCTCCGCTCTGCGCAAGCGCCCGAACAGCAGCCGCAGTTGCCTTTGCCCGGTCTGCCGGCTTTCGCACCATACCCAAGAGGGTCCCTACCCGCTCGTACTCCGCCACGCTGATCACTGCCTGAAGCAGGAGCGACAGTGCGGGCGTGTCGCTCAACTCGGCCTTCTTCGACCGATCGCCGTTACGCCCCATGAGCGCTTCTCGGCCGGCGCTCTCACGGTGTGCGACGCTTTCGAGTCGAGCGACCAACACGAGCGCCCTGTCGTGATCGCCCGCGACTTCAGCCGCGCGAATCAGGATGGGCAGTGCGGACAACGTCCAGTCGTCGTGTAGCGTCTCAGTCTGTTCTGCCCGGTCAAGGAATTCGAGAGCCCACGCGAGGTTGCCGGATTCGGCTGAGGTCTGGGCCAACAAAGCCCACGTCCGCAGACGTTCGTGGGGATACTGGACCGACTCCGCAAGCGAACGGGCCTGCTCGTACTCGCCGTTCCCGGCACGGACCAGCGCAAGCATTCCCCGGACCTTCGCCCGCCACGGCCGGTTCTCCATCGCGCCCGTCAGTGCCAAAGCAGTGTCGTGGTCGCCACCGATCGCGATCTCCCGTATGACGGCGCGCCACGCCTTTCCTTGTTCATCGGACCCATGAAGCAGACGGATGACATTCATCGCTTGCCGAAGTTCCGATATCCGGCACAGCACCCTCGCCAAAGCAACAACATCGGCGGGCCGTTCCCGGCATGCTGGCCGAACTCGCGCGGCAACACGAGCGAGCCCGACCAGATCCCGCGCGGACCGGGAGGGGTGGCACGGCGATCCCGCATCCGGCGTACTGCCAGAGCCGAAGCCAGCCGTCCTCATGGCTACCCTCATGATCCGCATGTCCCGCCTCACCAAGCGCCCCTCGTCCACAGCGGGCACCCCCCTCACTGCCATACCCCGGGCCCTTGTGTGCCGCCAGTATGCTCCGCGGCGCCGCGACTGCCGCTGGCGGCACACTCGTGACGTACGGGAACACCAAACGTGTGCGATGCCGCCGGCCGCACACGACGACCGATAGGACCAGGTGGGTTCGTCGCTGACGAGGGCAGCCCGGGCGTCGAGGATCGGGGGCAGCGGGAGGAATCCGTGACGGCAAGGACCGTGTCGGACCCGGTGCACGTTCATCACCGCCCTTATGTTCGTGGCTTGGCCGCAACGGGACCACGCCGTGCGACCGGCTGGGCGAGCCGTTCGGCCTGAGGGCGACGACCGCTACGCCTGTCCTCCTTACCGGACGGGTCACTAGGAGTTCAGCTCCGCGAGCCTCTGAGGGTATGCCGGTCCGGTGACAGCGCCAGCAGGTCCGTCACCGGGCCCCCGAGTCACAACTCCAGCCGCTCGGCGATGCGTTCCCGGGGACCGACCAGCGACATCTCGTCGGCGAAGGCGTCCGGTACGGCCAGTACCGCCTCCTCCCGCCGCCCCGCGAGGAACAGTTCCTGGATCCGCCGCGCCTCCTCCTCGTACCCCGTGCGCGCCATGCGGTCGGCGTGGAAGTTGCGGGAGGCGTGCCCCATCCCGCCGATATAGAACCCGAGCATGGCCTTCCGCAGTGCGGAACGGTCGAGCGGCTGTTCCACTTCGGGCCCTGCCGCCGATGCGCAGGTGAACGACAACTACGGACGCTGCCGACGCCGCCCGACGGCCAACGCCGTCCCGAGCTTGACAAGGTCGCGAACGCCCTGCTGGACCTCAGCTTGTTCTTCAACCTTTCAACCGTTGTAGGGCGATAAGGGTCTTCTCGCGGCGGACGGTTTTGCCCACTTTCGACGCCAGGGGTTTAAAGAACAAGCTCAGCACCCGGCACGTTCCGCGCCGTACCCGTCCACCGGCCGGGTGTGCCCTGCTCGAAGCGGTGTACGGTCCCCGGGTGCGTGAATGTTCCCGGCTCAGCCGGCGTGCCGCCCTCGGGCTGACGGCCGCCGCCCTTCCCGTGTCCACGGCCACCGAGGCCTCCGCGACGACGGTCGTCATCGGGGGCGAGCGTCTGGCCCGCGGCGCTGTCCAGGTGCGCGGCGCCACCGGACTGCCCAAGAAGCTCGACGCCCGCTCGTGGCTCGTCGCCGACTGCGCGAGCGGGGAGGTCCTCGCCTCGTTCCACGCGCACCGGCGGCTCGCGCCCGCGTCCACGCTGAAGATGCTGTTCGCGGACACCGTCCTGAAGAAGTTCGACCGTACCGAGCGGTACAAGGTCACCGAAGCCGACCTCGCCGGCGTCCCGGCCGGCTCCAGCCTCGTCGGTATCAAGCCCGGCATCACCTACACCGTCGAGCAGTTGTGGCAGGGCGTGTTCCTGCGGTCCGGCAACGACGCCGTGCATGTGCTCGCCCACATGAACGGCGGCATCGCCAGGACGGTCGCGGAGATGCGGGCCAAGGCCGAGGATCTGCAGGCCCTGGACACCCATGTGGTCAGCCCGGACGGCTTCGACCACAAGGGGCAGATCTCCTCGGCGTACGACCTCACGCTCTTCGCCCGCCACGGCCTGAAGGACGGCGAGTTCCGCGGTTACTGCGGCACGAAGACCGCCGACTTCCCGGCGGGCGGGAAGAAGACCTTCCAGATACAGAACACCGACCGCCTGCTGACCGGGGCCTGGGACCTGAAGACGTACGACGGCCTCATCGGCGTCAAGAACGGCTACACCAGCCACGCCGGAAACACCTTCACCGGAGCGGCCGTCCGCGGCGGGCGCACCCTGCTGGTCACGGTCATGCACCCGGCCTCCGGCGGCAACGCCGTCTACGAGCAGGCCGCCGCGCTGCTCGACTGGGGCTTCGGGCAGGGGCGTTCGGCTCAGGCCGTGGGGCTGCTCGTCGATCCGCTCAGCGAGGGCGGCGCGAGGGTGGGCCCGGTGCCCGCGCGGAAGTCGGTCCCGGCGGCGGCCGGCGCCCCCGGTTCGGCGTCCGGGAACGACTCGCCGTGGCACCTCGCGGCGGGTGCGGCCGGAACACTCGCGCTGCTGGGGGCAGGGGCCTGGGCGCTGCGCAGGCGGCGGGTGCGGGCGGCGACGGCCGCGGTGGAGGACGAGTCGGGGCCTGGCGGCGGCCACCGGCGCTGAGCCGGCCCAAGTGTGTGTGCGGCGGCCGTTCCACCCACCGGCGTGTACCCCGCGACCGGCGAGGTCCACCCCCAACTCCGGTGCGGTGGAACGGCCGCCGCCTCCCCCCCGGGATGTGGCTGCGGAACCCTCGGGCTTCAACTGTGAAGCTCTTGTGGAGAAAGTTGAGCACACGGCCCCCACCGGCCGCAATAGCGCGGATGTTCAAATTCCGCTTGGGGTACCGGGGAGTTGGGCTCCGCCCCGCCCCCCCCACCCCGTCCTCCGCGCCGCCCTCAGCCCCGCCCGATGTACGGCATCGCCGTCGCCATCACCGTCGCGAACTGCACGTTCGCCTCCAGCGGCAGCTCGGCCATGTGCCGTACGGTGCGCGCCACGTCCGCCACGTCCATCACCGGTTCCGGGGCCACCTCCCCGTTCGCCTGGAGCGCACCGGTCTGCATCCGGGCCGTCATGTCCGTGGCCGCGTTGCCGATGTCGATCTGCCCGACCGCGATCCCGTAGGGCCGCCCGTCCAGCGACAGTGACTTGGTCAGGCCGGTCAGCGCGTGCTTGGTCGCGGTGTAGGCGACCGAGTGGGGGCGGGGCGTGTGGGCCGAGATCGAGCCGTTGTTGATGATCCGGCCGCCCTGCGGGTCCTGTTCCTTCATCCGCCGGTACGCCGCCTGCGCGCACAGGAACGCCCCGTTGAGGTTGGTGTCCACCACGTGCCGCCAGGCGTCGTAGGGCAGCTCCTCGACGGGGACCCCGCCGGGCCCGAAGGTTCCCGCGTTGTTGAACAGCAGGTCCACCCGGCCGAACCGCTCCACGGTCGCCGCGAACAGCGCCTCCACGTCCTCGGGCCGGGACACGTCGGTGCGCACGGCCAGCGCGGCTGCTTCCGGTGCCCACGCCGCTGTCTCCTCCAGCGTCTCGGTTCGCCGGCCGGCCAGGGCCACCGACCAGCCCGCGCGGAGCAGTTCGACGGCGACCGCGCGGCCGATGCCGGATCCGGCGCCGGTGACGACGGCGATACGGGAGGGCGGGGCGGTTCGCTCAGTGGTCATGATCCGTAGCGTAGGTGAGGGTCCAGAGTCCGGAACTCGTCATTCCGCCATGCGAACGTCATAAGCCCCCAGCGCACACGCTGCTCACTCATCGCCCGCCCTCGCTCACGCGTTCCCCGGCAGTGTGTACGAGCTGAGAGCATAGGTGCCGGTCGCGTCAGCGAGGTCGTCTCACCGAGGGGCACAGAGGGAGGGCACATGCCGGAGCACACGGCGCCACCCACACCGGAAAGGGAACACACGTCCACCTCCACACCGTCGCCGGTCCGCGGCACGCACCGCACGGGCCCGCTCGTCACCTTCCTGCTCGGCTGCCTCACCGCGACGACCCCGCTCGCGATGGACATGTACCTTCCGTCCCTGCCGGAGGTCACCCGCTCCCTGCACGCCCCCGCCGTCACCGTCCAGCTCACCCTCACCGCGTGCATGGCCGGCCTCGGGCTCGGACAACTGGTCGTGGGCCCCCTGAGCGACCGCTGGGGCCGCCGCCGCCCGCTGCTCATCGGCCTCGCCGTCTACCTCGCCGCCACCGCCCTGTGCGCCCTGGCGCCCACCGCCGAGACGCTGATCGCCTTCCGGCTGGTGCAGGGCCTCGCCGGAGCGGCCGGCGTCGTCATCGCGCGGGCCGTCGTGCGCGACCTGTACGACGGGGCCGCCATGGCCCGCTTCTTCTCCACCCTGATGCTGATCTCCGGGGCCGCCCCCATCGTGGCGCCGCTCATCGGCGGGCAGATCCTGCGGGTGACGGACTGGCGGGGCGTGTTCGTGGTGCTCGCCGCGGTCGGAGCCGTGCTCGGCGCCCTGGTCTGGGTACGGCTGCCGGAGACCCTGCCGCCCGCCGAAAGACACAGCGGGGGCATGCGGGAGGCCCTGCGCGCCATGCGCGGCCTCCTCGCCGACCTGCCTTTCACCGGCTACATGCTCGCGGGCGGCTTCGCCTTCGCCGCGCTGTTCGCCTACGTGTCCGCCTCGCCGTTCGTCATCCAGGAGATCTACGGCGCCTCCCCGCAGACCTTCAGCCTGCTGTTCGGCCTGAACTCCGTCGGACTGGTGGCCGCCGGGCAGGTCAACGGCAAGGTGCTGGTCGGCCGGGTCAGTCTGGACAAGGTGCTCGCGGCCGGCCTGGCGGTGATCGTGCTCGCCTCGACCGCCCTGCTGCTGATGTCCGCCGGCGTCTTCGGCGAGGTCGGCCTCGCCCCCGTGGCCGCCGCGCTCTTCGTGCTGATGTCCGCGATGGGCGTCACCCTGCCCAACGCCCAGTCCCTCGCCCTGCTGCGCATCCGGCACGCCGCCGGCTCCGCCTCCGCGCTGCTCGGCACCTCCTCCTTCCTCGTCGGCGCGGTCGCCTCCCCGCTGGTCGGCATCGCCGGAGAGCACACCGCCGTGCCCATGGCCGTCGTCCAACTTTCGGGATCGCTGGTCGCGGCGGCCTGCTTCGTGGGAATGTGCCGTCCCTGGAGCACGCGCCGGAACACACGTGCGGGGTCGGAGGGAGACGAGAACTGAGCGCACCCAGACTGCGCGCCGACACGCCGGAACGGGCCGGGCTCGACCCGGTGGAACTCGGGCACATGGTCGGCGAGGTGCAGGCCCTCACCGCCGGAGACCGCCCCTGGGCGGCCGGCGCCGTCGTGCTGGCCGGACGCGGACCCGTGATCGCCGTGGCCGAGGCCGCGGGCTGGGCGGTGCGCTACGCCTCCTACGACCCCGAGACCGACACCGGTGTCGAACTGCCGCCCACCGCCCGGGTCCCGGTCACCGTCGGCACGCCCTTCGACCTGGCCTCCCTCACCAAGCTGTTCACGTCCGTCGCCGCCGTGCAGCAGATCGAACGCGGCACCCTCGGCATGAACGCCCGGATCGGCGACTACCTGCCCGACTTCCGGGCCGCCGCCGCCTACGGCATCACCGTGCGGCAGCTGCTCACCCACACCTCCGGGCTGCGCCCCGACCTCCCCCTGTACGAGTGCCCGGACGACGAGGCCAGGATGGCCATGCTGCGGGCGGAAGCACCGACCGCGGAACCGGGCACGTACCTGTACTCGGACCTGAACATGCTCCTGCTGCAGTGCGTGCTGGAGCGCCTCACCGGCCGCACCCTCGACCTCCTCGTCCAGGACGGCATCACCCGGCCGCTCGGCATGACCGCCACCGCCTTCGGCCCCTGCCCGGGCGCGGCGGCCACCGAGGACCAGCGGCGGCCATGGGCCAAGGCAGACCGGGGCCTGCTGCGGGGCGTGGTCCACGACGAGAACGCCTGGGCGCTCGGCGGGGTCGCCGGGCACGCGGGTCTGTTCTCCACCGCACGCGACCTGGCGGTCTTCTGCCGGGCCCTGCTCGCGGGCGGCTCCTACGGCCCCGCGCGCATCCTGGGCCCCGACTTCGTCGAGCTGCTGTTCGCCCCGCCGGGACTGGGCTTCGCCCTGGACCAGCCCTGGTTCATGGGGGAGCTGGCGGGCCGGGGCGCGGCGGGCCACACCGGCTTCACCGGCACCTCCCTGGTCCTGGACCCGGCGACGGACACGTTCCTGGTGCTGCTGGCCAACACGGTCCACCCACGGCGCCGGCCGCCGGACAGCAGACCGAGGGCGTCGCTGGGCACGCACCTGGCACGGGCGGTGATCTGAACCTCACCCCTCGGCCGGCCGAGTCGGGTGGGCGGTGGGCGGACGGGGGCTGCCGGCGAGGCCGGCACCGGCACCGGGCGCCGTAGAATCGCCGGGTGAACGACCCCGTACGCCCGGCGGAGCGACTCCGCACCGCGCTGGCCGAGCTGCTGGACGGTCTGCCCCCCACGGACGTGGCCCGCGCCGTGGACCGGCTGATCGCCAACTACCGCGGAGCCACCCCCACCGACGCGCCCATCCTCCGCGACCGCGCCGACGTGGCCGCGTACGCCGCGTACCGGATGCCGGCCACCTTCGCGGCCGTCCACTCGGCACTGGCGGCGTTCGCGGACGCGGTGCCCGGCTGGACACCCGGCAGCCATGTGGACGTCGGCGGCGGCACCGGCGCCGCGACCTGGGCCGTCACGGCGACCTGGCCCGGCGAGCGCAGCGTCACCGTGCTGGACTGGGCCGAGCCCGCGCTCGCCCTCGGCCGGGAGATCGCCGGCGCCAACCCGGCGCTCGACGAGGCCCGCTGGCAGCGCGCGCGGATCGGCCCCGTCCTCACCCTCGACACCACCGATCTGGTCACGGTCTCCTACGTCCTCAACGAACTCTCCGAGCCCGACCGTGCCGCCCTCGTCGACGCCGCCGCCACCGCCGCGCAGGCCGTCGTGATCGTGGAGGCCGGGACGCCTGCCGGATACACCCGCGTCATCGAGGCCCGCGACCGCCTGGTCCGGGCCGGGTTCCGCGTCGCCGCCCCCTGCCCGCACAGCGCCGCCTGCCCGATCGTGCCCGGCCAGGACTGGTGCCACTTCTCCGCCCGGGTCGGCCGCTCCTCCCTGCACCGCCAGGTCAAGGGCGGCTCGCTGGCGTACGAGGACGAGAAGTTCTCCTACGTCGCCGCGACCCGGCTGCCCGTCGAGCCGGCCCCCGCCCGGGTGGTCCGGCGCCCGCAGATCCGCAAGGGCCAGGTACTGCTCGACCTGTGCGAGGCGGACGAGCAACTGCGCCGTACGACGGTCACCAAACGCCACGGCGACCTGTACAAGGCGGCCCGGGACGCCGACTGGGGCGATGACTGGCCTCCGTACGACTCCAAGGCGTAGCTCCCCGGCGCGCCTTGTTACTTTCGACCCCATGGTCAAGAAGCCCGCCCCCGACGCCACCCGCCGCAGCGATAAGTCCCGCCGGGCGATCTACGCCGCCGCCCTCGCCCTGGTAGGCGAGGTCGGCTACCCGAAGACCACGGTCGAGGGCATCGCCGCCCGGGCCGGGGTCGGCAAGCAAACCATCTACCGGTGGTGGTCCTCCAAGGCGGACGTGCTGCTGGAGGCCTTCCTGGACCTCGCCGAGCAGGCGGCACAGGCGGCCGGGCAGGAGACGTACGCCCTCCCGGACACCGGCGACCTCGCCGCCGACCTCAAGGCGGTGCTGCGAGCGACGGTGGACGAACTCCTCGACCCCCGCTTCGAGGCGCCGTCGCGGGCGCTGGCCGCCGAGGGGGTGGTCAACGAGCAGCTCGGCCGCGAGTTCGTCACCCAGCTCCTCGAACCGCAGCTCCAGCTGTACGCGGACCGGCTGCGCTCCGCGCAGGACGCCGGGGGCGTACGGGCCGACATCGATCCGCGTATCGCGCTGGAGCTGTTCGTCTCACCCCTCGCGCAACGCTGGCTGCAACGCACCGGCCCGATCTCCTACGAGTACACCGACACGTTGGTGGAGTACGCCCTGCACGGAATCGCACCGCGCTGACGTCCCACCGCCGGATGTGAGACGCGTCTCGCCCGCATCCCCCTTATCCGCCCACCGGCCCCCCGAAGCACACAAAGGTGGGACCATGAGGCATGCTGTCCGCACACCAGCGAGGCGACCACCAGACCGAGGGGATAGATGAGCGCGACGTTCGGCGGCCGGTCCGGCCGGCAGGGCAGACTCTCCCAATGGCTGCTGGGACGCCGCCCGAAGGAGACCGCCGACGACGGCGGCCGTGAGGCCCTGCTGTTCGCCGCCGCCGGCGCCGGCCTGCCGCTGGCCCCCGCCGCGCACCCCGCCCCCGGCTACCGCTGTTCCTGCGACCGCGTCGGCTGCCCCACCCCGGCCCGGCACCCGGTGTCGTTCGCCTGGCAGACGCAGTCCACGACGGACCGCGGCCAGATCGAGCGCTGGGCCCGGCACCAGCCGCAGGCCAACTTCATCACCGCCACCGGCATGGTGCACGACGTCCTGGACGTCCCCCTGGTGGCCGGCCGCGAGGCCATGGAGCGGCTGCTCGGCGCCGGTGTCGAGGTCGGCCCGGTGGCCGAGAGCGACGACGGCCGCATGCTGTTCTTCACCCTCACCCGCGGCACCCCCGAGGACGAGGACGAGTGGTGGCCCTGTGAGCTGGACTGCCACCCCGAGACCATGGACGAGCACCCCGGTCTGCGCTGGCACTGCCGCGGCTCCTACGTCCTCGTACCGCCCGCCCGGCTGCCCGGCGACGACCGGTCGGTGCGCTGGGTACACGGCCCGGAGCATCCGCTGCCGGACCCGCTGAGCCTGCTGGAGGCGCTCACCGACGCCTGCGCCCGGCACGCCGGCGCGGAGGCCGGCCACGCGGGCGCGGCCTGGCCCCTGCGCCACTGAGAACCGGACCGGCGGGTCACTCGCCCGGCCCGGCGCTCACTCGCCCTGTGCGGACGTCAGTCCCTGAACCTGCCCCAGCACCCGCACCGGACCGCTGCCGGCCGGGTCCAGCGCGGCCTCGTTCGCGATCGACTCCAGCGTCAGGGACTGCTTGACCTCACCCTTGGTCAGGGCCTGCACGTCCTTGTTCGGTACCGGCACCGAGGTGCCCGCGGCGGCCGTCTGCTTCTGGTAGTGGTGCGTGGTGAAGAACACCAGCGCCCCGCCGTCCGCGGTGCGCAGCGCCAGCGGCGCGTAGTCGCCGCGGGTGAGCGGTGCGTCGACGAACTGCCGGACCAGACCGGGCTTCTTGGCCGCCTTCTTGCGGCTGGTGCGCAGGTCGCTGGTGTTCCGGCCGTCCGCGAAGTCCTTCCCGCCGCTCTTCAGGTAGGCCGCGTACTTCTCGCTCAACTCCTCCGGCCGGACCGCCAGTTGCGGCGAGTCCACCGGCACCGCCTCGGCCCAGCCGTCCTTGTCCGTCTTGAACCGCGGTACGGCGTCGGGCGCCACGAGCGTCAGATACGCCACCTGCCAGCGCTCGCCCAGCCCGCCCCGCGTGAACACCAGCAGCCACCGGAAGTCGCCGCCCTTGTTCCCCTTGGCGTCGGCGACGAACCAGCGGGGCCAGCCGGCCTTCTTGGGGATCGTGAACTTCGGGTCGGACAGCTTCAGCGGAGTGTGGTTCGCGTTGCCCGAGGGGCTGTTGACGTGGCCCGCCTTCAGCCGCGCGGAGTCGATGTCGGCGAGGGCGCCGGTGACGTAGGGCGCGTCCAGAGAGCTGTCGTAGGCCTTGTCGGCCTTGTTGTACGCGTCCGTGAACGCGGTGAGCGCCTTGGCGGCCTCGGCGCGCGTGGTGGCGGGGAGCACCACACGCTCCCCGTGCACCACCACGCATCCACCGGCCGTCAGCGACAAAGCGGTCAGCGAGGCCGCTATGAGTGCGTTACGGTCACGCCTGCGAAGCCGTCGACGGCTGCGTTCCCTGGTCATCGGGCTCCTTCACCTTCCCCTTTCCGGAGGCGAACCCTACCGGGGCGAGGAAGATCGTGAGCGTCGGGATCAGGTACAGCAGCCACACCGTGATCTGGACGACCGTCGGGTCCGGCTGGAAGTTGAAGACGCCCTTGAGCAGCGTGCCGTACCAGCTGTCCGGCGGGATGGTGTCGCTGATGTCGAAGGCGAGGTCGGTGATGCCGGGAATCCAGTCGGCCTCCTGCAGGTCGTGGAAGCCGTACGCCAGCACGCCCGCCGCGACCACGACCAGCATCCCGCCGGTCCAGGTGAAGAACTTCGCCAGGTTGATCTTCAGGGCGCCCCGGTAGAACAGCCAGCCGAGGAGGACCGCGGTGACGAGGCCGAGGGCGACACCGATCAGCGGGCGCGGGGTTCCGTCGGAGGCCGCGTGCACCGACGCCCACACGAACAGCGCGGTCTCCAGGCCCTCCCGGCCGACGGCGAGGAAAGCGGTGGCGACCAGTGCGCCGGTGCCCATGGCGAGGGCCGCGTCCAGCTTGCCGTGCAGCTCCGACCTCAGGTGCCGGGCGGTGCGCCGCATCCAGAACACCATCCAGGTCACCAGGCCGACGGCGATGACGGACAGCGAGCCGCCGAGCGCCTCCTGCGCCTGGAACGTCATCTCCTGTGAGCCGAATTCGAGGGCGCAGCCGAAGCCCATCGCGATGGCGACCGCGATGCCGATGCCCACCCAGATGGGCTTGATGGCGTCCCTGCGGCCGGTCTTGACCAGGTAGGCGATCAGGATGCAGACGACGAGCGACGCCTCCAGCCCCTCGCGCAGGCCGATCAGGTAGTTGGAGAACACGGGCTATGCCTCCTTCGAGAACAGCGCGCGCCCCCACCAGTCGCCGGAGTCCCGGACGCCGGGGGGAACCGCGAAGACCGCCGAACCCACGTGCTGGATGTACTCGTTGAGCGCGTCGTGCGCGGCGAGTCGGCGCTGCAGCGGGATGAACCCCTTGCGGACGTCCCGCTGGTAGGCCAGGAAGAACAGGCCCGCCTCCAGCCGGCCGAGGCCGTCGGTGCCGTCCGTGAAGGAGTAGCCCCGGCGCAGGATGGTGATCCCGTCGTTGGACTCGGGGTGCGCGAGCCGCACGTGCGCGTCCGGCTTCATCGCCTTCAGGAACGGCGCGTCGTGCTCCTTGGCCTTGCCGACCGGGGCGCCCTCGCCCTTGTCCCGCCCGAAGATGTCCTCCTGCTCCTGCAGCGGGGTCCGGTCCCAGGTCTCGATGTTCATGCGGATGCGCCGGGCCACCAGGTACGACCCGCCGGTCATCCAGTCCGACTTCCGGTCGACGTCCCCGTCACCGACCCACACGAACTTCTTCAGCCGGTCGGTCTCGGTGCCCGCGATGTTGCGGGTGCCGTCCTTGAAACCGAAGAGGTTGCGCGGGGTCTGCGCGCCCGGGGTGGTCGAGGAGGTCTTGCCGAAGCCCAGCTGGGACCAGCGCACGGCGACCTTGCCGAAGCCGATGCGGGCCAGATTGCGGATGGCGTGCACGGCGACCTGCGGGTCGTCGGCGCAGGCCTGGATGCACAGGTCGCCGCCGGTGCGGGTCTTCTCCAGGTTGTCCCCGGGGAACGGGGGCAGGTCTGCCAGCGCCGCGGGCCGCCGGTCCGCGAGCCCGAACCTGTCGAACAGCGAGGGCCCGAAGCCGATCGTGAGCGTCAGCCGGGACGGCTTGAGACCCAGCGCCTCGCCGGTGTCGTCCGGCGGGGCCTCGGCGAGCCCGCCGTAGGCGCCCTCACCGACCGGCCTGCCCGCGGTCATCCGCCGGGCCGCCTCCGTCCAGTCCTTCAGCATCTGCACGAACTCGGCGCGGTCGTCGGTCTTCACGTCGAACGCGGCGAAGTGCAGCCGGTCCTGCACCGGGGTGGCGATGCCGGCCTGGTGGGCGCCGTGGAACTCCACCGCGCCACCCGCCTCGGCGGCGGCCGGGTCCACGTCGTTGCCGGCCTTGGCCATCGCCACCGCGCCACCGGCCGCCGCGGCACCGAGCGCGAGCCCGGCCCCGCCCCAGCCGATCAGCGCCCGGCGCGACGGGCTGCCGTCCTTGGTCTCCTGCGTCTCGGTCATCGCCCTGCCCCTGTCCTGCTTACTTCACGACCGTGGCGGCGAGCTTCGACAGCGGCTCGGCGAGCGCGTTCACCGCGTCCGACAGCTCCTTGCGCTCTTCCTTGCCGACCTTGTCGTAGGAGACGAACTCGTAGGAAGTCTTGTCCGAACGGTACTTGTCCAGCAGCGCGTTCAGCGCCGTGAACTGCTTGTCCAGCCTGCCGACCAGCGCCGGGTCGTTCTTCCCGGCCACCGGCTTGAGCAGCTCGTACGCCTTCTGCGCGCCCTCGACGTTGCCCTTGAAGTCGACCAGGTCGGTGTGCGAGTAGTACTCCTCCTCGCCGGTGACCTTGCCGGTGGCGACCTCGTCCAGCAGCTCCTTGGCACCGTTGGCCATGGAGGTCGGGGTGATCTCGGCGGTGCCGACCCGCTTCTGCCAGTCCTTCAGGTCGGTGAGCAGCTGGTCCGCGAGGGTCTTCTCCTCGTCACCGACCTTCTTCTGCTCCCACAGGGCCTGCTCCAGACGGTGCCAGCCGGTCCACTTCTGGCCGGCGTCCACGTCGGGCTTGCGGAAGTCGACCTTCGGGTCGATGTCACCGAAGGACTCCGCGACCGGCTCGGTGCGCTCCCAGCCGAGGCGGGAGGGCGCGTAGGCCTTCTTCGCGGCGTCGACGTCACCGGCCTTGACGGCCTTCACGAACGTCTCGACGAGCGGCAGCGTCTCGTCGGCCTGGCCCTGCGCGTACTGCCGGTAGTCGGCGACGGCCTTGTCGAGCTTGGGATCGCGCTTGGCGGCCGTACCGCCACCGGTCACGGTGAGCTTCTGCCGGACGCCGCGCCCCTTCATACCGGGGCGGCAGGCGATCTCGTACGAGCCAGCCTTCACCTCGGCGGTCAGCGTGTACTTGGTGCCGGGGCCGATGTTCTCCTTCTCGGACACGATCCGGTCGTCCGGGAACAGGATCTCGACCTCGGTGGCCTTGGAGCCCTTGTTCTGGATCTTCAGCGTGACCTGGCCGGCCGGAACCGACTTGGCGGAGGTCTCGCACGTGGAGTCGGCCGCGGTGACCTCGATGGCGTCGCCGTCCTTGGCATCGCTCTTCGCGGTGCAGGCCGAGAGGGCGGTCAGGGCGGCCGCGGTGGCGGCGGCGGTGACGGTCAGTCGGACGGCTCGCATGCAGGCTCCAAGCGGATCTGGTCTGGTGAGGCTGCCCTAACTTACCTGAGGCTTACCTCACCCATACCCCTGCGTGTCGTGATTCAGCTCTCACTGATAGATCACAGGCACGGCTTGATCTCGTTGGCTCAAAAGAGACGCCAACAAAGGGTAAAGAGAAGGTCAAGGGGTGGGAGGGTCGGGGTATGGACCGGGCACGCAGGGAGTTTCCGGGGCCGGGGCGGCTGGTGCTGGACATCCAGGGCCGACTCGACCCCCCACCCCTCCGTTTCGAGAGCGCCGACGAGGGGCGGCTGACGGTGCTGCGGCAGGGGGAGCGGGCCGTGCTGCTCGGCCGCCTCGCCGGCGAGGGCTGCTGCCGCGACCTCCATCTGCACCGCTTCGACTCCTACCGCTCACCCCTGCCGCCCATCCGTTCGGCGGAGATGAATTCGGCCGTCAACTGGACGCACCGGTACGCGCGATGGCTGGAGGAGGCCGACAGGGCGCCTCTGTACGGCGGTCGCTGGGAGGTCTCCGTGCGCACCGCCTTCGCCCCGCCGATCTGGACCGGCGACCTCGTCCGCGACTGGCCCGGCGGCAGCCTCGAGCTGTACTGCGCCGGCGGCTGGCACGGCATCCTGCCCTTGCGCCGGCTCTCCCCGCCGGACGCCACCCGCGTGAAGGCGTACCGCAAGCACGTTCGCGAGGGCACCCTCGCGCCCGTCCTGCTGTGGTGGGTGCCGTTCCTCGACGGCTGGGTGATCCTGGACGGCCATGACCGTGCGGTGGCCGCGCTGACGGAGGGGCGGACCCCGCAGTGCGTGGTGCTCACCCGGCTGCGGGACGAGGAACTGTGGCGCCGGGACGCCGAGGCCGTGACCGAGGGCCACCGGCGTCACATGGAGCGGCTGGCGGCTCGCCCCGCCACCCCGGCGACCGGGCGAGAGCGGGCGGCCCTGGAGCGGGGCTACGGCGACGCCATGGCCGGCCTTCCCTACGACCCGTCGGGTGTGCGCTCCTGGCCGCTCCCCGGCGGCGCCACCGCCTGGGAGGCGCTCGCGCGGGCCGCGATGTTTCAATTCCCACGTGACTGACTACGACGTACTCCGCGTCTTCTGCGGACCGAACGGCGGCTACGGCAACGAACTCGGCGTCGTCCGCGACGGCTCGGTCCTGCCCGAGCGGAGCGACCGGCAGGCGCTGGCGGCCAAAGTCGGCTTCAGCGAGACCGTGTTCGTGGACGATCCCGAGCGCGGGGTGATCGACATCTACACGCCCACCCTGCGTCTGCCCTTCGCCGGTCACCCCTGCGTCGGTACCGCCTGGCTGCTCGACGTACCCGAGCTGGTCACTCCCGCCGGAGTCGTCGGGGCCCGGCTGGACGGCGAGTTCAGCTGGATCGAGGCCCGCGCGGAGTGGGCCCCGCCGCGCACCCTTCGCCAGTACGCGAGCGCCGCCGAGGTGGACGCCCTCGACGTGCCGCCGCCGGGGGAGTGGCTTTACGCCTGGGCCTGGGAGGACGAGGCGGCCGGCCGCGTCCGCGCCCGCGCCTTCCCCGGCCGGAACGACGGCATCGAGGAGGACGAGGCCACGGGCGCCGCGGCCCTGCTGCTGACCGACCGGCTCGGCCGGGCGCTGAACATCACCCAGGGCGCGGGCTCCCAGATCCTCACGGCTCCCCAGCCGCACGGGTGGATCGAGGTCGGCGGACGGGTCCACCTCGAGCGCTGACGCACGCGGGCGCCCGGGTGGACGTCCGGGCCTCCGCCGGGGAGGACCCGCGTGTGCGTGTGATGGTGCACGGGGTGCGGCCCGTGGGCCGGCGAACTCGGCTCGCAGGTCTCACGCGGACAGCCGGAACTCCTCGCTCAGGGCCCGGAAGACGGCCGTGTTCAGGGCGAAGGCCCGCTTGCACTCACCCGCGACCCGCTGCTTCTCCAGGTCGTCCACCCGTATCCCGTCCAGCAGTTCGCGGTACCCCCGCTTGAACGCCGCGGGGCTGGAGACCCCCTCGAAGACGTAGAAGCGCACTCCGTCGCCCCTCTTCGCGAAACCCCACGTCTTCTCCGCCCTGTCCCGGATGATCTGCCCGCCGGACAGATCGCCGAGGTAACGGGTGTAATGGTGGGCGACATAACCGGCGGGCCAGCGCGCGGCGCACTCCCGCACCCGGCCGGCGTACGCCCGCGTCGCGGGCAGGGCGCTCAGGCCCGCCCGCCAGCCGGGTCCCCGTAGATGCGCCAGGTCCCGTTCCAGCGCGGGCAGCCGCAGCAGCTCCAGCCGGATGAACGGCCCGGCCACCGGATCCGCCGCCAGCCGCCCGGCCGCGCTCTCCAGGGCCTCGTAGACGAACCACAGCTGCTCGGTGTAGCGGGCGTACGCGTCCACGCCGAGCCGGCCGCCGAGCAGGTCGCTCATGAACGGCGACGTTCTCGCCGCCGCGTGCTGCTCGTGCGACGCGGTGCGGATGAGGGTCGAGAAGGAGTCCATGAGCCCGTCCCTTGAGCATCTTGCCGACGCCCTGTCGGTAAAAGTCTACAAGAGAAAGCCCGCCCTCCGCAGAGAGCGGGCCAGCCGTCCACGACCTCCCCGGACAGAACAGCTAGGGCAGGGTCAGGATCTCCGCGCCGGTGTCCGTCACCACCAGCGTGTGCTCGAACTGGGCGGTTCGCTTGCGGTCCTTCGTCACGACCGTCCAGCCGTCGTCCCACATGTCGTACTCGTACGTGCCCAGCGTCAGCATCGGCTCGATCGTGAAGGTCATCCCCGGCTGCATGACCGTCGTCGCGTGCGGGCTGTCGTAGTGCGGGATGATCAGCCCCGAGTGGAAGGACGAGTTGATGCCGTGACCGGTGAAGTCACGGACGACCCCGTAGCCGAAGCGCTTGGCGTACGACTCGATGACCCGCCCGATGATGTTGATCTGCCGGCCGGGCTTCACCGCCTTGATCGCGCGGCCGAGGGCCTCACGGGTGCGCTCCACCAGCAGCCGCGACTCCTCGTCCACGTCCCCGACCAGGTAGGTGGCGTTGTTGTCGCCGTGCACCCCGCCGAAGTACGCGGTCACGTCCAGATTGACGATGTCGCCGTCCCTGAGGACCGTCGAGTCCGGGATGCCGTGGCAGATGACCTCGTTGACCGAGGTGCACAGGGACTTCGGGAAGCCGCGGTAGCCCAGCGTGGACGGATAGGCGCCGTGGTCGCACATGTAGTCGTGGGCGACCTTGTCCAGCTGGTCCGTGGTGACCCCGGGCGCGATGATCTTCGCGGCCTCCTCCATCGCCTGCGCGGCGATGCGGCCGGCGATCCGCATGGCCTCGATGGTCTCCGGGGTCTGCACCTCCGGCCCGGTGTACGGCGCCGGTGCGGGCTTGCCGACGTACTCGGGGCGGCGGATGTTTCCGGGGACGGAACGGGTGGGGGACAGCTCCCCTGGTACGAGCAGCGACTGGCCAGACATGCCAGCGAGTCTATCCAGCGGACATGGGGGAACATGTCGATGGCGAGAGGAGCTGTTCATGGCCCTGTTCAAGAAGCGCACCGCCGGCAAGCCGGGCGAGTGGTACTACTGCCTGGAGCACAAGAAGGTCGAGGAGGGCCCGGACTGCCCGGGCAAGGACCGCTTCGGACCGTACGCCTCTCCCGAGGAGGCGCGGCACGCGATGGAGACGGCCGCCGAGCGCAACCTGCAATGGGAGAACGACCCACGCTGGCACGACGCGCCTGCCGCCGGGAACGCCGACGAGGAGTGATCAGCCCACGGTTTCCGCGGCGGCCGCGCGCCGCTCGCGCATCCGTACCGCGTGCTCGTTGGTCCGGGCGTCGTACGTCATGAGCCCCGGAAGGCACAGCGCGAGCAGCCCCATGGCGCCCGCGCACGCCAGCCCGCCGGAGACGACGGAGGTCCTGACGCCCGCCCAGGCGGCGAGACCGCCGGCCCGGACCTGGCCCAGCTGTGGTCCGACCGAGTAGGACAGCAGCTCGATCCCGGCGAGCCGGCCGCGCAGCTCGTCCGGGATCGTCTGGTTCCACATGGCGGCCCGGAAGATCCCGCTGACCATGTCGAATCCGCCGCCGATGGTCAGAAAGACGAGGACCAGCCACACGTTCCCGCAGACGCCGGCCGCCGCGACCGCCAGGCCCCACCCCGTGGCCGACAGCACCACCAGCAGCCCGTGCCGGTGGGTCCGTGAGGTCCAGCCGCTGGTCAGGCTCACCAGCAGGGCCCCGGCCGGGACGGCGGCGTACATCAACCCGAGCGACCAGTCGGCGTGCAGTTCGTCGGCGAGGAACGGCAGCACGGCGAGCGGCATGGCCAGGAACATCGCCGCGAGGTCCACGACGTAGGTGCCCAGGAGTTCCTTGCGGCCCCAGGCGTACCGGGCGCCCTCCGCGATGGCCTTGAACGACGGCTTCCCGGCCGCCTGGGAGGCCGGGGAGGGGGCGATCCGCACGATGTACGCCAGCGAGACGGCGAACGTCAGAAGGTCGGCGGCGTACGCCCAGCCGAGGCCCGCGTAGGCGACGACCACGCCCGCGAGCGCGGGGCCCGCGACGCCACCGACGGTCCAGCGCAGTGAGTTCAGCGAGGCCGCAGCGGGCATGTCGTCGTGGGCGACGATCCGGGGCCACAGGGAGTCGAGGGCCGGGCGCTGGACCGACACCAGGGCGGAGGAGAGGGCGGCGACGGCGTACAGCGACCACACCGCGGGGTGCGGAAGCAGGGCGTTGAGCAGCAGGGCGGCGCTGAGCAGGCCCTGGCCGGCCTCCGTCCACACGATGAGCTTCCGCTTGTCGAGAGCGTCGGCGAGGGCACCGCCGTAGAGCCCGCACACGAGGAGCGGCAGCAGCTCCACGGCGCCGACCGCACCGACGGCTGCCGCCGAGCCCGTGAGGTCCTTCAGCTGGACGGGGAGCGCGACGAAGGTCAGGAAGCTGCCGAAGTTGCTGATCAGCCCGGACTTCCACAGGCGCCGGAAGTCGACCGAGGCCTTCCAGGGAGCCAGGTCGGGGAGGAGGTCGTGAAGCACAAGGGGCCATGCTCGGCTCGCGACCTGGGCGGGGCAACTGCTTTTCGGCACGCTCGTTGCGCCGGCTCCGTCGGCACACGCGCTGTCGGCGTTCCCACCCACCCGCCCGCGAGAAGTCACCAGGGGGCGGGGGGCGGTGCCGTCAGGATCTCCGCCAGCCTCGACAGACGGTCACGGAAACCCCGGCGGGCCCTCGGAGGCCCCGCGTTCTCCCCGGCCGCCGCGCTGACCAGGTGCTGCACGCTGTCCAGGTCCAGTTCCGCCCCCTTCGGCACGGCCAGCGTGTCATGGGCCATCGCGGCAAGCTCACCCCCGCCGGCACCCAGCGTCAGCACCGTCACTCCGGCCCGCCGAGCCACGTGCACATGCTCCAGCAGCGGCGCGGGCTCCTCGGGAGCCACCACCAGCAGGGTCTCGCCGCGGCGCGCCGCCGCGATCCGGCCCGGACCGACGGCCAGGTGCGCGGGGTCGGTAGGGCGCGCGTGATGCCGTACCAGGGTGGGCGCCAGCTCGGGCGTGCCCGACCAGGCCGCCTCGTCCACCAGGTGCGCGGCCAGATGCCAGGGCTCGTACTCGGGCGTGCCCACCAGCAGCAGCCCGCCCCCGTGCGCCACCACCGACCCGCGCAGCACCCCCGCGAACCTGCGGGTGGCCCCCAGCCACTCGGTCCCGGCGAGCACTTCCCGCAGCAACGCGACCCGTACGGCGTCCATGGGGCCGCATCCTGCCGCAACCCGGGACCCCTCACGTGGAGTTCACCCCGAATTCGCCCAACCTGGGTAGAGCGACGGACCGTTCCCGTCTCCGTGTCGGCCGGGGCGCGGCCGGGCTCCGGTACGGGACAGGTGACTTCGGCGCCCACGAGACGATCACCTTCCGCCGGGTTCCCGTGCACCGGCCGACCTGAGCCGGTGGCCGCCCGGTGACGGACGTAGAGTCGGGCTCATGACCTCTACCGACAGCGCACAGAAGGCCCCCGCCAAGGACCCCTGGGACCTGCCCGACGTCTCCGGGTACGTCGTCGGCGTGCTCGGCGGCACCGGACCGCAGGGCAAGGGCCTCGCCTACCGGCTCGCCCAGGCCGGCCAGAAGGTGATCATCGGCTCCCGGTCCGCCGAGCGCGCCCGGTCCGCCGCCGGGGAACTCGGCCACGGTGTCGAGGGTGCCGACAACGCCGAGACCGCGCGCCGCAGCGACATCGTGATCGTCGCCGTACCGTGGGACGGCCACGGCGACACGCTCGAGTCCCTGCGCGAGGAGCTGGCCGGCAAGCTCGTCGTGGACTGCGTCAATCCGCTCGGCTTCGACAAGAAGGGCGCCTACGCGCTCCGGCCTGAGGAGGGCAGCGCCGCCGAGCAGGCCGCCGCCCTGCTGCCGGAATCCCGGGTCACCGCCGCCTTCCATCATCTGTCGGCCGTCCTGCTCCAGGACCCGGAGATCGAGCAGATCGACACCGATGTGATGGTGCTCGGCGAGGAGCGCGCCGACGTGGAGATCGTGCAGGCGCTGGCCGGGCGCATCCCCGGCATGCGCGGCGTCTTCGCGGGCCGGCTGCGCAACGCCCACCAGGTCGAGTCGCTGGTCGCGAACCTGATCTCCGTCAACCGCCGGTACAAGGCACACGCCGGGCTCCGCGTCACCGACGTGTGAGCCCGGGCAGGGGCATGGGGGACACTGGTCCCGTAGCAGTGTCCCCCGACAGGAGCCACCCGCCATGCCCCGCATCGCCCTCTACCCCCTGATCGTCTGCGTCCTCGCCGTGGCCGCCGCGGTCGTCTCCTTCGTCCAGGGCAGCTGGCTGGGAATCGTCTGGGTGCTGCTGGCGGGTCTGTCGTCCAACATGACCTGGTACTACGTGAAGCGCGGCCGGGCCGCCGCCGAACAGGGCGGGTCCGTCACGGGCTGAGGGTGCAGATCTCCGGGGTGCCCTGCCAGAAGCGGTAGGTCTCCTGGCCGCAGTACCGGGAGAAGTCGTCCACTCCCAGGCCGCGCAGGATCGCCTCGATCGCGTCGAAGAACACGCTGTTGACCGACGGCACCCACAGCAGCGCGAACACGAACAGCAGACCGAACGGCGCGAACGGCTCCACCTGCCGCTTCACCTTGTACGACAGCCAGGGCTCCAGCACGCCGTAGCCGTCCAGGCCCGGCACCGGCAGGAAGTTCAGGATCGCCGCCGTCACCTGGAGCAGGGCGAGGAACGCCAGCGCGTTCCGGAAGTCGCGGGGGACCCCGTCCAGGGCGTGCAGCCAGAACGGGGCCGTGCACACCGCCGCGAACAGCACGTTCGTCAGCGGGCCCGCCGCCGAGACGAGGCTGTGCCGCCAGCGGCCCCGGATGCGGCCGCGCTCGATGAACACCGCGCCGCCCGGCAGACCGATCCCGCCCATGATCACGAACAGCACCGGAAGCACGATGCTCAGCAGCGCGTGCGTGTACTTCAGCGGGTTCAGCGTGAGGTAGCCCTTCGCGCCGACCGTGATGTCCCCGCTGTGCAGGGCGGTACGGGCGTGCGCGTACTCGTGCAGGCACAGGGAGACGATCCAGGCCGCGGTCACGAACAGGAACACCGCGACGCCCGGCTGCGCGGCGAACCCCGTCCACGTGGCCCAGCCGGTCACCGCCGTCACGGCCAGGATCCCCACGAAAACGGGACTGACCTGCCGATCGCCGTGGCGGGTGGTGGCGGTGGCCATGGGCGGACTCCTGTGGGGCCGGGGACGGTCGGGGACTGCGACCGTACCGGCCGCGCACGCGTGGGGAAAACGTCTGGCGGTGGCCGTCCGGTTCCTGGAAGGTGAGGGCATGGCACTGACGAGGGTGTTCTACGAGGACTGGCAGATGGAGTGCTGCGGCACGCCGTTCGCCGTGGGCGACCGGGTGGCCTGGAAGCTGGTCTCCGTCGACACGCATACCCCGCAGGGCGAGTACTACGGCGCCGGGTCATGGGTGGAGAACCACGGCGGCCCCGACCACGAGACGGTCGGCCGGGTGCGCTCCATCGACCTGGTGCACCAGGAGTACCTGGCCCACCACGACCCGCGCGCCGTCGAACACCCCGAGCCGGAACCCGGCACGGTGATCTTCCGCGGCACCGGGCGCAAGCTGGAGCCGGTACCCGGCGCACCGACTCTGGAAACCGTCGACGGCTGCCCGAAGTGGTTCGACGGCTTCGAGGACGAGGAGCAGCCCCCGCGGCGGGTTCCGTACCGTGTCCGCCGTGCCGTCGGCGTCCTCGTCACCCTGGAGGTCCCGGACGGCACGCCGCCGCAACCCGGTGACCGCCGCTGACCGCTCCGAGGACAATGGACCCCGTGCGTTATCGGCTGCTCGGAACCACCCAGGCAATCCGCCCCGACGGCAGGCCCGTCCCGGTCGGCGGGGCGCGGCTGCGTGCCCTGCTGAGCGTGCTCGCGCTCCGGGCCGGCCGGACCGTCCCGGTCGGTGTACTCGTCGACGAGGTGTGGGACGCCGGCCCGCCCGCCGACGCCGGTGGCGCGCTCCAGGCGCTCGTCGGCCGGCTGCGGCGGGCCCTCGGCGCGGACGCCGTCGCCTCCGCCGACGGCGGGTACCGGCTCACCGCCGCGCCCGACGACGTCGACCTCACCCGCTTCGACCGGCTCACCGGCGACGGCCTGCGCGCCCTCGCCGACGGAGACCCGGCCAAGGCCGCCGCCGTCCTCGACGACGCCCTCGCCCTGTGGCACGGCCCCGCCCTCGCCGACCTGCCCGGCCACACCGCCGAGGCGGCCCGCTGGGAGACCCGCCGCCTCGACGCCCTGCGCGCCCGGCACACCGCCGCCCTGGCCCTCGGGCAGGCCGAGCAGTCGCTGCCCGAACTGACCGCCCTGTGCGACAGCCACCCGCTGGACGAGCCGTTGCAGGCTCTGCGGCTGCGTGCCCTGCGCGACGCCGGCCGCCCGGCCCAGGCCCTCGCCGGCTACGAGGAGGTACGCCGGTTGCTCGCGGACCGGCTCGGCTCCGACCCCGGCACCGAACTGCGCGCCCTGCACGCCGAGTTGCTGAGCGAGGCGCCGTCGGACACGCGGCCCGCACCACGGCCCGGCAACCTGCCCGCCCGGCTCACCTCCTTCGTCGGCCGGGAAGCCGACATCGAGGCCATCGGCGCCGATCTCGCGGCCGCCCGTCTCGTCACCCTGCTCGGACCCGGCGGCGCCGGGAAGACCCGGCTGTCCCAGGAGGCCGCCGAGGCGGTACGGCACACCGTCCGGGACGGGGCGTGGCTGGCCGAACTGGCGCCCGTGGACGACCCGGGCGCCGTACCGCAGGCCGTGCTCACCGCGATCGGCGCCCGCGAGACCGTCCTGCACGGCGCCGGAGTCGACAGCATGCGCGCGGTCGCCGACCGGCACGGCGACCCCCTCGAACGGCTCGTGGAGCACTGTGCCCGGCGCCGGATGCTGATCATCCTCGACAACTGCGAGCACGTCGTGGAGGCCGCCGCCCGGCTGACCGAGCGTCTGCTGGCCCGCTGCCCGGAGCTGACCGTCCTCGCCACCAGCCGTGAACCCCTCGGTGTGCCGGGGGAACTGGTGCGGCCGGTGGAGCCGCTGCCCGAGCCGGTCGCGCTGCGGCTGCTCGCCGAGCGGGGCGCGGCGGCCCGTCCCGGGTTCCGGGTCGAGGACGATCCCGAGGCCTGCGCCGAGATCTGCCGACGGCTCGACGGACTGCCCCTCGCCATCGAACTCGCGGCGGCCCGCTTCCGCATGCTGACCCCCCGCCAGATAGCGGACCGGCTCGACGACCGTTTCCGGCTGCTCACCTCCGGCAGCCGCACCCTGCTGCCCCGCCAGCAGACCCTCAGAGCCGTCGTGGACTGGTCCTGGGATCTGCTGGGCGAGGAGGAACGGGACGTGCTGGCCCGGCTGTCGGTCTTCGCCGGCGGCTGCGACCTGGCCGCCGCCGAGGCCGTGTGCGGCCCGGACGCCCTGGACGCGCTCGGCTCCCTGGTCGACAGGTCCCTGGTGGTGGCCGCGCCCTCGGCCGGGGGCGCGATGCGCTACCGGCTGCTGGAGACCGTCGCCGAGTACGCCGCCGAACGGCTCGACCAGGCCGGGTGCCGTACCGAGGCCGAACGCGCCCACCTCACGTACTACCGTGAACTCGCCCGCACCACCGACCCGTTGCTGCGTGGCTCCGAACAGCGCGCCGCGATCGACCGGCTCCAGATGGAGTACGAGAACCTGCGCACCGCCCTCCGGCACGCCGTCGCCCTGCGCGACGAGCAGGAGGCGCTGTGCCTGGTGCTGTCCCTGCACTGGTTCTGGCAGATGCGCGACCAGCGCATCGAGACCCGCACCTGGTGCCAGGAAGCGATGGCGATCGGCCCCGACCCGTTCACCGAACCGGTCCGCCGCGCCCGTCCGGTGTGGCGACGCTGCACCGACACCCCGCCCCCGTACTCCGGGGAGGTCCTCGCCGAGGCCCGGCGCGGCGTTCACCTGGCCCACCTCGCCTGTATGGACACCGAGCTGGAGGCCTGGCAGAACCCCGAGGCCCAGGCCAAGCTCCGCACCATCACCCGGGTCTACGAGCCCGGGTTGCCGCAGACCTGCCGCGCCCCGGGTCTGCTGTGGTTCTTCGCCGAGATGCTGACCTGCGGCGCCGACCGGATGCGGATCATCCTCGACGCGACCGTGCAGACCTGCCGGGACACCCCCGGCTACGAGTGGGAACTGGCCGGCGCCCTGCAACTGCGCGCCAACCTCCTCGCCAACCGCACCGCCTGGGCCGGGGACGCCACCCGCGACGCCGACGAGTCCTTGGAGATCTACCGCCGCCTCGGCGACGCCTGGGGCACCGCCGAGGCCCTGTCCGCCCGCGGCGAGGCCCGCGAACGCAAGGGCGCCTACCGTGAGGCCGCCGCCGACTACGAGGCGGCCATCGACCACGCCGAACGCCTCGGTGCCCGCGCCCAGATGGCCGTGCTCCGCTCCCGCCTCGGCAGCGTGCTCATGGAGGCGGGCGAGATCGAGCGCGGCGAGCGGCTGCTGCGGGACGTCATCGCGAGCCAGGAGGGCTCCTTCACCGAGGCGATGCCCGCCGCCCGGCTCTTTCTCGCCTGCTGGCTCGGCCTGACCGGCCGCACCGCCGAGGCACGCGAACAGCTCCGGCTGCTGCGCGAGGAGTTCAAAATCGCGCACTTCGTCGTCTTCGACGCCGTGATCCTCTGCCAGGAGGCCTGGGTGGACGCCCTCGACGACCGGACCGAGGACGCGCTGGCCCGGGTGCGCAAGGCGCTGCGGCTCGCCGCCGACCCGCTGTCCCAGACCGTCATCCCGCACCTGCACTCCAGCTGCCTCACCATCGCGGCGATGGCCCTCGCCCGCGTCGACGGCGGCAGCCGCGCCCCCGACGCCGCCCGCTGCCTGGCCGCCGCCGACGCGCTGCTGCCGTCCGGTCATGTCGCCTCCGGAGTGGAACGCCGGGTGTACGGCATGACCGAGACCCGCATCCGCGAGAACCTCGCCGGGCGGGCGTACGAGGCCGTGTACGCCGAGGGCGGTGGCCTCTCCCTCGCGGAGGCCACCGCCCTGGTCTGAGGCACGCGGAGCGTCAGCTCTTCGTGCGGAACTTGTGGATCGCGACCGGCGCCATCACCGCGGTGAGCCCCACCGACCAGATCAGCGTCACCCACAGGTGGTGGGCGACAGGGCCGCCCTCCATCAGGCCGCGCGCGGTATCGGCGAGCGCGGAGAGCGGGTTGTAGTCGGTGAACGTCTGCAGCCAGCCCGGCATCGAGGCGGGCGGCGCGAAGATCGACGAGCCGAACTGCAGGGGCATCAGCACCAGGAAGCCCATCGCCTGCACCGACTGGGCGTTCTTCATCACCACGCCGAGCGTCAGGAACACCCACATCAGCGCCGAGCCGAACACCGCGGACAGCCCCACGGAGGCCAGCAGACCGCTCCAGTGCTTGATGTCGTAGCCCACCAGGACGGCGACCACCATCAGTACCACGGTCGCGAAGAGCATCCGCATCAGCTCCACCGCGATCTTCGCGAAGAGGACGGAGCCGCGTCCGATGGGCAGAGAGCGGAAGCGGTCCATGACACCGGAGTTGAAGTCCTGGTTGAAGCCGGTACCCACGCCCTGAGCCATGTTCATGCCCATCATGGCCATGAGTCCGGGGATGACGTACTGGACGTACCGGTCCTGTCCGCCACCCAGCGACTGCCCGATGGAGCCGCCGAAGACGTAGACGAACAGCAGGGTGAAGACGACGGGGAACAGGATGGCGTCGAACATCGACTCCGGGTCCTGCCGGATCCACAGCAGGTTGCGGCGGATCAGCGCGCCGGTGTGCCGCAGGTGGGCCCGCGGCGGGATCGGCGTGTCGGTCTTCGCGGTGGCGGTGGCGGTGACGGCGCTCATACGGCGACCTCCTGGCGGGACTCGGCGGGCGGGGTGTCCTGCGGGGCATTGGCACGGTGGCCGGTGAGGGAGAGGAACACCTCGTCCAGGCTGGGCAGTTCGGTGGAGATGGAGGAGATCGTGATGCCGCGCGCGGTGACCGCGCCGGCCACGGCGGTCAGCTGTTCGTCGCTGAGGATGGGCACCAGCAGGGTGCCGTTCTCGGTGTCCACGGTGGTGCCCGCGAGTCCGGTGATGCCCAGCTCGTCCAGCATCTGGGCCAGGGGCCGCAGTTGCAGCGGATCCACCGGCCGCACCCGCAGCGTGCGGCCGCCGACGCGGGCCTTCAGTTCCTCGATGCCGCCGTTCGCGATGACCTTGCCGCGGTCCACGACGGTCAGCTCGGAGGCGAGCTGCTCGGCCTCCTCCATGTACTGGGTGGTGAGCAGCACGGTGACGCCGTCCCCGACCATCGCCTTCACCTCGTCCCACACCTCGTTGCGGGTACGGGGGTCGAGGCCGGTCGTCGGCTCGTCCAGGTAGAGCACGGCCGGCCGGCCGATCATCGAGGCGGCGAGGTCCAGCCGCCGCCGCATACCGCCGGAGTACGTGCTCGCCGGGCGCCTGGCCGCCTCGGTGAGGGAGAACCGCTCCAGCAGCTCGTCGGCCCGGGTGCGGGCGTCCTTGCGGGACAGGTCCAGCAGCCGCCCGATCAGGTACAGGTTCTCCCAGCCCGGCAGTTTCTCGTCCACCGAGGCGTACTGGCCGGTGAGTCCTATGACCCGGCGCAGCTGGCGGGGCTGCCGTACGACGTCGTAGCCGGCCACGTGGGCCTGCCCGGCGTCCGGGGTGATCAGGGTGGACAGGATCCGTACGAGGGTGGTCTTGCCGGCGCCGTTCGGCCCGAGCACACCCATCACGGTGCCCTCGCGCACGTCCAGGTCGACTCCGTCCAGCGCCTTGGTCTCGCCGTAGTGCTTGACCAGTCCCCGTACGGTCACGGCGGAGCGTCCGCCGGCGGGGTTGTCGTCGATGCGTGTCATGTCGACGACAGTGCCAGTCCCCACCGACAAACCACCGACAGACCGCCTACAGCGGCCGCCCGACGCCTGTAGGAGATCTGTCGGCGCGGGTCGGCCGCTACGACACCGCCTGGATGTCGGCGCCGACGATCTCCCCGTCCGCCACGGTGTACGTGCCCTTGAACACGCGCACGGTGCCGTCGTCCTGGGTCGCCCGGATGTCGACGCTCACGTCGCCGTAACCGTTGCCGGAGGCGGTGACGTCGACGTGCGCCGTGGAGGCGAAGCCCGCCACCCAGTCCGAGTAGGAGCCCTGGAAGAGGTTGGAGCCACCCATGTCCCAGGCCGCCGAGTAGTTCCCGGCGTTGAGGTAGTCGTAGTACGTCGTGACGACCGTGCTCGCGTCCTGGGCGGTCTCCGAGGGCTCGGCGGTCCCGGTGTCCGAGCCGTCGTAACCGCCGCTGTCGTCGGACGAATAGCTGTCGTCGGGGTAGGGCTCCGCCGTGTCGTATCCGTCATCGGCGGGAGACGGGGTGCCGCCCGAGCCGCCGTACGTGTACTCGGGGGACACCAGACCGGCCGGGAACTCGCCCGCCGAGGGGGTGTCGGGGCGGTTGGCGACGGCCACCCCGAGCGTCACGCCGCCGGCCACCAGGACGGCCACCAGGGCCCAGGGCAGCCAGCCCGGCAGTCGCGTGGCGCCCACGCGCACATACGTGCCCCGGTCGACGGTCTCGGCAGGCTCGGCGGCGCGCGGTGCTCCGCAGTGCGGACAGACCGGCTGCGTGGCATCCTCGATGCGCACGCCGCAGTGAACGCAGAAGTGCATGGCCCTGCCTCCGTCTACAGCCCCCGGACGGCTTCTTCGATCGTCACCGCCAGTGAGGCCAGCGCGGCGAAGCCGGGCACGGCCTCCACGAGCGCCTTCGCGACCCGGCGCAGCTTCCCCGCACGGGGCTCCGGCGCGGCCAGCTCCTCGCGCGCGTCCTCCGCGAACTCCGCCAGGTCGTCCCGGTCCGGGTGGTCCGACCGGCGCAGCTCCTCGATGAACCGGGCCAGCAGATCGTTGATCTGCTGAGGGGTCAGCGGACGGCCGTCGGCGGTCTGGGCTTCTTCCTGTTCCGTGACGCGGAAGTCGACGCGTGCGTTGCTGCCGCTCGCGACCACCGCGTTCCTGACCTGAGCGTTCCCCGTTGCGATGACGCCGTCGTTGCTGCGTCCGTCCATGTCGGTCCCCGTCCGTTCGTTCCGCTGTCAGTCCGTGTTGGGCCGCGGGATCTTCTTGATGATGGTCGAGATGCGGGACTTGTCGCCCGAGGCGACCGCGCTCGACTCGACCTTCGCCCCCGCGGCGGCGATGATGCCGTTGTTGATGATGGTTTCCTGGCGTCGGATCAGGTCGCCCGGGTCGATGTCGTGTTTCACGGCGAACTCCACCAGGGCGTCCAGGATCCGCCGTTCGACGGTTTTGAGGACCATGCCGGAGTCGGCCTTCTGGAAGTACCGCCGGTGGTCCGTGGCGGAGGCGAGCTGCCGCACGCTCTTGCGTGCCCCGTAGTCGAACATCTTGAGCCGGGTGATCTGCCGGTGCTGCTTCTTCAGCCGGCGCCTCATCCAGAAGTCCGGGAAGAAGCCCGCGACCGCGCGCACCGGCGAGGCGAGCAGCACGAAGGGCGTGCTGGCGAGGGTCTGCAGCACCATCGTGAGGAACTCGCGCGGCGAGGGACGCGGCATGAGGCTGTCGATGGTCCGGTAGCGGTCCAGCAGCGGGCACAGCACGGTGGGCAGGGCCTCCACGAACAGGTTGGAGTCCGAGCGCACGAGGCGCAGGAACATCGAGGTCACCAACTCCCCGCCCCAGCCCGAGGAGTGCGCGACGAGATAGACGCGAGCGGTCTCCTCCGGGGCCCGCTTCAGCGCGTCCAGTTGATCGGCGCCGATCTGGGCGACGGGGCGGCCGAGCGGATCCGGCAGGAAGCGGGCGTCGCCCAGCAGCGCCGACCCCTCCACGAAGACCCGCTCCTCCAGCTCCAGGCAGGGCAGCGACAGCTCGCCGATCCGCCGGGCGATGTGGGCGTACAGGTCCGTGACGTCGAAGTCCCGCGGTCTCACGCCTTCGCGCCCCGAGGTGGTCACGTCGAAGGTCAGCGACCACGAGTCGAGTTCCTGGCCGTATCCGGTGAACGGGGAGAAGCCGCTGTAGACGGTGAGGTTCCCGTGTGCGTACTCCTGGATCTGGCGCAGCCGCCGGGTGGCGGACTCGTTGGGCGGCGGGGGCGCCTGCGCCGGATCGAACCGGTCCGGCCTCAGCCGCTGAAGGCGTTCGCCGTAGTGGGTGGAGAGCGCGAACACCAGCGTCGTCAGCCAGCCGAACAGGAACATGAGGAACACGGCCAGGCCGCTGCCGAGCCCCAGCAGCCCGATGACCAGCACCAGGAACTCGGCCGCCAGGAGCAGGTCCCTGGCGTGCCGCCGTGCGTTGGCCTCGTAGGCGTACCGCAGCACCACGGGGACGTCGCACCCGGGCGCCGGTGCCACACCGAGATGCGGCTCGGCGGCGACGTCCCTGATGAGGGAGTCGGCGTACTGGCGGTCCAGGAAGACGGCCGCGCACATGTACCGGGTCAGGTCCCGGCCGCCGGCCCAGCGGGGAACGGCGAGGCCGCGTGCCGAGCGCGCCAACTCCGCTCGTTGGGCGGCGGCCAGCGCGGCCCCGCACACACCGCAGAAGGCCGCCCCCGTCACGGTGGCGGCGGAACAGTCGGAACAGGTGGTCTGCGTCTGGGCCATCGTCGTTCCCCCGGATGTGAGACGTCCCACACCGCCAAGTGCACCACTGACACGGGGTCAGGGAAGCCTTCCGAGCGTTTTCGACGCCACTCCGTTACATGGGCGGCGCTGCAACTGCCTCTCATCACACCGAAGTTGAGGCCAAAGCTTCACCGAGCCGAGTCGAGCCGAGCCGGCCGCAAAGGGACAGCCCGCCGACGGGGGAAGATCGGCGGGCTGTCCGTGGTGCCGCTGTGGATCAGTGGACGGAGTGCTCCTCCGTCGGGAACGCGCCGCCGACGACGTCCTCGGCGAACGCCTTGGCCGCGCCCGTCATGACCTCGCGCAGGTTCGCGTACTGCTTCACGAACTTCGGCACCCGGCCGGACGTCAGCCCCAGCATGTCGGTCCACACCAGCACCTGCGCGTCCGTCTCCGGCCCGGCACCGATACCGACGGTCGGGATGTGCAGCACCCGCGTCACCTCGGCCGCCAGCTCCGCCGGAACCAGCTCCAGCACGACCGCGAACGCGCCCGCGTCCTGCACGGCCTTCGCGTCGCGCAGCAGCTGCTGCGCCGCCTCCTCGCCCCGCCCCTGCACGCGGTAGCCCATCGCGTTGACGGACTGCGGGGTCAGGCCGATGTGGGCCATCACCGGGATGCCGGACTCCACCAGCAGCCGGATCTGCTCGTGCGAGCGCTCGCCGCCCTCCAGCTTGACCGCGCCGACCCCGGCCTCCTTCACCAGCCGGGTCGCCGAGCGCAGTGCCTGCACCGGTCCCTCCTGGTAGGAGCCGAAGGGCAGGTCGCCGACGATCAGGGAGCGGGTCGTACCGCGGACGACGGCCGCCGAGAGCATGGTCATCTCGTCGAGGGTGACGGGCACGGTGGTCTCGTACCCGAGGTGGCAGTTGCCCGCCGAGTCACCGACGAGGATCACCGGGATGCCGGCCTCGTCGAAGACGGACGCGGTCATCGCGTCGTAGGCGGTGAGCATGGGCCACTTCTCGCCCCGCTCCTTGGCGAGGGCGATGTCGCGGACGGTGATGCGGCGGGTGCCCTTCCCTCCGTACAGCGCCTTGCTGCCGTCGGAAGGCTTGTTCTGGACAGCCGAAAGCTGCGTCATGGCAACGGCTCCTTCAGTCATCTCGAGGCACCCTGACGGCGTCCCCGGATCGTCTCCATGGTGGCACCTCGTGCCAGTCAGGGCCAGGGGAACCCCCTGTGATCCCCACCGGTGGCCGGAAACCGTGTAAGGCCTTGGCAAAGAAATCCGATACGAGACGGTCCCGTATCGAAATGATCGTAAGATCGAAACATGACAAGTCCCGCCCCTGCCCCCCGGATACCGGAAGCGGTGCACCGGCGCCGCTGGGCGATTCTCGGCGTGTTGATGCTGAGCCTGCTCATCGTGGTGCTCGACAACTCGATCCTGAACGTCGCCATCAAGACCATCTCCACCCCGGCGCCGACCGGCCTCGGCGCCACCCAGAGCGAGATCGAGTGGGCGATCAACGCCTACACCCTCGTCTTCGCCGGCCTGCTGTTCACCGCCGGCCTGGTCGGCGACCGCATCGGCCGCAAGAAGGTGCTGCTCGGCGGCATCGCCGTGTTCGGCATCGGCTCGGCGCTCGCCGCCGAGTCCGGCTCCCCGGGCCAGCTGATCGCCTACCGCGCCCTGATGGCCGTCGGTGCCGCCTTCGTCATGCCCGCCACCCTCGCCGTGCTGATGAACGTCTTCGAGCGCGAGGAGCAGCCCAAGGCCATCGGTATCTGGGCCGGCGGCGTCGGCCTCGCCATCGCCATCGGCCCGATCACCGGCGGCGCGCTCCTCGACCACTTCTGGTGGGGGTCGGTCTTCTTCGTCAACGTGCCGATCGTGATCGTCGCGCTCGCGCTGATGACCTGGCTGGTGCCGGACTCCCGCGACCCGAAGCCGGGCCGGCTGGACCCGGTCGGTGTGGTCCTGTCCGTCGTCGGCCTGGTGCTGCTGGTCTACGGCATCATCAAGGGCGGCGAACTGGCCGACTTCACCGACGCCAAGGTGCTGGCGACCATCATCGCCGGTCTCGTCGTCCTGGCCGCCTTCGTCGTCTTCGAGAAGCGCAGCGACCACCCGTCGCTGGACGTCACCTACTTCAGGAACAAGGTCTTCTCGGCCGCCATGGGCGCCATCGCGCTCGTCTTCTTCGCGCTGATGGGCGTCACCTTCTTCGGTGTCTTTTACACCCAGAGCGTGCGCGGCTACTCACCGCTGGAGTCCGGTGTGCTGATGCTGCCGCTCGCCGCCGCCCAGCTGATCTTCGCGCCGCGCGCCCGGCTGCTGGTCGACCGGTTCGGCAACAAGGCCACGACCACCGCGGGACTGCTGCTGATCGCGGCGACGCTGGCCGCGTTCGCCGCCTTCGAGGCCGACACGCCGATCTGGCTGCTGGAGGTCGTCTTCTTCCTCATGGGCACCGGCATGGCGCACATCATGACGCCGACCTCGGTCGTCATCATGCAGGCCCTGCCCCGCGAGAAGGCCGGCTCCGCCTCGGCGCTCAGCAACACCTTCCGCCAGGTCGGCGGCGCCCTGGGCATCGCCGTCCTCGGCTCGGTGCTCTCCACCTCGTACCGCAACGGCATCGAGGGAAAGCTCGGCTCGCTGCCGCCCGGCCTGCGCGACACCGCCGCCGAGTCCATCGAGGCCACCCACGGCATCGCCGACCGGCTCGGCCCGCAGGGCAAGGCCCTGATCGCCCCCGCCAACGACGCGTTCCTGCACGCCATGCACATCACCGCCCTGTGCGGCACGGGCATCGCGCTGATCGGCGCCGTGGTGGTGGCCCTCTTCCTGCCGGGCAAGCCGCCGGCCGGCCAGGAGGACCGGGAGGAACCGGAGTTGGTCGGCGTCACGGAGTGAGAGTCGAGCGGAACTCCACGGGGGAAGGAGGCCGCTGGGGGACAATCCCCGCAGCACAGTGAGAGGACGGAGTGACGTGAGTCTTGCCGGCAGCCGGCCGCGACCGGACGGACCCGTGAGGGGCCGGCCGCGCAGTGAAGCCGTGGAACGCGCCATCCTGGACGGCGTGGTGAAGCTCCTGGAGGAGGGCGTGCCCCTCGCCGAGCTGTCCATCGAGCGGGTCGCGCGCACGGCCGGGGTCGGCAAGGCCACCATCTACCGCCGCTGGAGCGGCAAGGAGGAACTGTTCGTCGACGTCGTACGCGCCGCCGAACCCCCCGACCCCGAACTCCCCGGCACCTCCCTGCGCGACGACCTCGTCGTCCTGCTGGAGTCCCTGCGGCAGCGCGGTCTCGTGAGCCGTTCGTCGGCGATCCTGCACAACGTGTACGCCCAGATGAAGTCCAGCCCCAGGATCTGGGCGGCCTACCACGCCGGCGTCATAGCGCCCCGGCGCGTCCTCACTCTGGAAGTGCTGCGCCGCGGGCGGGAGAACGGCGAGATCAGGCCGGACGTCGACCTGGAGTTGGCCAACGACATGTTCGTCGGCCCCATGCTCGTCCGCACCGTCATGCGCCCCGACGCCGATCTGCCCGAGAACCTGGCGGAGCAGATCGTCGACACGGTCCTGGAAGGCCTACGGCCCGTCAGCTCGACGGCCTCGTAGCACCAATGTGCGCGTTTCGTCACAGACCTCGCCGGGACCGGGGGCAACAGGAACCCCCGGTCCCGCTTCGTTCGTCCTCGTCTTCCGTACGGCCGTCATGGGGCGGCGGGATCGGAGCCGATCATCCCCTAGGGTCGGAAGAGCACGGGGGTGAACGGTGTGCACGGCAGGCAGTGAGGCAGGCGGTATGACGCAGCAGGCGTACATGACGGAGACGGACAACGGCGGCTCGGGGTCCGAGCGACCGGGAACCCGGCTTCGGCGCCTGGCGCACCGTCTGCTCGACGGCTGGCGAGGCGACCGGCGCGTCTGGCGCCGCGGCATCGTCCTCGCCGCACTGGCCCTGCTGCTCGCCCTGGTGATGCTGGTGCACTCCCGCATCCCCAACCGGGTGGGCAACCTCGGCAGCCTCACCGAGACCTTCCTGCCCTGGCTGGGCGTGGCCGTCCCGGTGCTGCTGGTCCTCGCCCTGGTCCGGAAGTCGGCGACCGCGCTGATCGCGATCCTCCTCCCGGCGATCGTCTGGCTGAACCTCTTCGGCGGGCTGCTCGGCGACAAGTCGGGCGGCGGCGGCGACCTGATGGTGGCCACCCACAACGTCAACGCCGACAATCCCGACCCGGCCGCGACCGCCACCGACGTGGCCGCGTCCGGCGCCGATGTGCTGGCCCTGGAGGAGCTGACCGACGTCTCGGAGTACGAGCGGGCGTTGGCGCCGATGTACAAGCACCACGCGGTCGTCGGCACGGTCGGCCTGTGGAGCAGGTACCCGATGACCGACGTCCGGGCCGTCGACATCAAGCTCGGCTGGAAGCGGGCGATGCGCGCCACCGTGACGACCCCGCGGGGCCCGGTCGCGGTCTACGTGGCGCACCTGCCCTCGGTGCGGGTGAAGATGGAGGCCGGGTTCACGGCCCGGCAGCGCGACAAGAGCGCCGACGCGCTCGGCGAGGCCATCGCCGACGAGACCCTCGGGCGGGTCGTCCTGCTCGGCGACCTCAACGGCACGATGAACGACCGCTCGCTCAACGCAGTCACCTCGCAGCTGCGCTCCACGCAGGGCGCTGCGGGCAGCGGCTTCGGCTTCAGCTGGCCGGCGTCGTTCCCGATGGCGCGGATCGACCAGATCATGGTCAAGGGCGTGCAGCCGGAGAGTTCCTGGACGCTCCCGCGCACCAACAGTGATCATCTGCCGGTGGCGGCCCGTGTGAAGCTCGACACAGGCTCCTGAGCCGCTGGAATACTGGGCCTGACGAGTTTGTTCCGTACGGGAACATACTGCGGGACTCGCACCCGTACGGCACTCCGCTCTGAAAGGCCCCTTCATGCCCCTGGCCCTGCTCGCACTGGCCGTCGGCGCCTTCGGCATCGGTACCACCGAGTTCGTGATGATGGGCCTGCTGCCCGACGTCGCGGACGACCTGCACCTCTCGATCCCCACCGCCGGGCACCTGGTCTCGGCGTACGCGCTGGGCGTCGTCATCGGTGCCCCGCTGCTGGCCGCGGTCACGGCCCGCATGTCCCGCCGCACGGTCCTCATCGCCCTGATGGCCCTGTTCGTCGTGGGCAACGCGCTCTCCGCGTTCGCCCCCGGCAACGGCTCCCTCCTGGCCGCCCGCTTCCTCAGCGGCCTGCCGCACGGCGCCTTCTTCGGCGTGGGCGCGGTCGTCGCCACGACCATGGTCCCGCCGGAGCGCAAGGCCCGCTCGGTGTCCCTGATGTTCCTCGGCCTGACCGTCGCCAACGTCGCGGGCGTTCCCGCCGCCACCCTGATGGGCCAGCACCTCGGCTGGCGGGCCACGTTCCTCGGCGTGAGCGCCATCGGCCTGGCGGCGATAGCCTCGCTGGCCCTGCTGATCCCGCACGACCACACCCACACGCCCGCGACCGGGCTGCGCGGCGAACTCGCGGCCCTGAGGTCCCTGCCGGTCTGGCTGGCCCTCGGTACGACGGTGGCGGGCTTCGGCGCGCTCTTCGCCGCCTACAGCTACGTCACCCCGATGCTGACGGACTCCGCCGGCTTCGCCGAGACCAATGTGACGCTGCTCCTCGCGCTCTTCGGAGTGGGCGCCACCGCCGGCAACCTGCTGGGCGGCCGCCTCGCGGACCACTCCCTGCGCGGCACGCTCTTCGGCGGCCTGGCCTCGCTCGTCGTGGTCCTGCTGCTCTTCCCCCCGCTGATGCGCGCGGAGTGGAGCGCGGCCGTCGCCGTGACCCTGCTCGGCATGGCGGCCTTCGTCACGGGTTCGCCGCTCCAGCTGATGGTGATGGAGAAGGCCGCGGCGGCCCCGTCCCTCGCCTCCTCGGCCAACCAGGCGGCCTTCAACCTGGCGAACGCCGGCGGCGCCTGGATCGGCGGCCTGGCCCTCGCTGCGGGCTTCGGCGTGACGTCCCCCGCGCTCGCGGGCGCGGCCCTCGCCGTCCTCGGCCTGGGCGTGGCGGGCGTGGCCCAGGCGGTCGACCGGAGCCGAGTCTCCTCGGCGGGAAAGGTCGTCGCCACCCACGTACCCGAGCAGCCGGGGGCGTTGCACCACTGACCGGGGGCCTCCGCCCGAGCCCGCGAAGAGACGTGCAGCCGAGCCTCATGGAAGCTCTGGACAGCCTTGCACACGCCGCCGGGGCGGGCGGACCTCGTCTGTCCCCCCGCCCCCTGTGCCCCAGTCGGTCCGGTCGTTCGGCCTTCTGCAGCCAGGCACCGGCGCTCATACCGTGCTCGCCCGGGTCGAAGACGCCGTGGGTGGCGGCGGGCCACACGGTGCGGACCGTCGCATCCGTCAGCGAAGAACGCAGCAGTCACTGGACGTCCTGGCCCAGCTGGGCGGCCTTCGAACGATCCGACCAGATGTTCCCTAGGAAAGTAGGCGGCGACGCCCACCCGTCACTGCGCCGGCCCGGCGAACCTGTGCGCTCGCGGCACTAGTCACCGATGAACCACAGGCAGCTCCCCGGCGTCGCCGCGCAGGCCTCCAGCAGCTCGGCGAGGTCGAGGAGGGCCGCCTCCTGGAAGGGGTTGGCGCAGTCCCGTACGAGGGCGGCCACTTCCGTAAGGGCGGCCTGCGCGTCCTGCTCGGTGAACCGGGTGTCCCGGTACGGATCCACCTGAGCGAGGCGTCCCTCGGTGAGCCCGTCCAGCGCCCGCGCGAGCGCCTCCCCGTGCTCGTGGGAACCACGGATCACCACATCCCGGCGGCCCTTCCCTTGCGTCGTCCGCTTGACCCGCAACTCCAGCTCGATACCCATGCCCCCCAGCTTGTCCCAGGCCGCGTGTCCGCTGCGCGGGTTCGCCGTCGCGGTGGACGGCCGCCGCGCCACGGCCACCCGCCGTCGTCCGGTCACCCGGACCCGCCCCGGCTCAGCTCACACCAGACCGTCTTGCGGTCCGGTCCCTGGTCCACGCCCCAGCGCTCGGCGAGCGCGTCGAGAAGCGCCAGACCCCGGCCTGACTCCTCCGCCTCCGCGGCGGACAGCAGGACGGGCAACGCGCGCGGGTCGGGGTCGGTCACCTCGATGCGGGTACGGCCCCGCTCCGCCGCGCCGAAGACCCGTACGGTCACCGGTGTGCCCTCGCCCAGGTGGTCGATGACGTTCGTCAGTAACTCCGTTGCGCACAGCCGGACGTCGAAATCGTGCTCACGCAGGTGATAGCGCAGTTCCGGTGCCGCCTTGGGCGTGGCGAGCAGATGGAATTCGAGTGGCGTCATCGCTCGTCCGCCGTCTTCCTGAGCGCGGCGGCGAGGGCACGGGCCGTGGCCGTGTTGCAGCTCCCGAGCGCGACGAGTCCGGCGGGCGGTGCGTACGTGCCCGCGAAGCTCGGCAGGTCGACGCGGAGGGAGGGCAGCGTGATGCCGTGCAGGGCGAGGGCGGCGCGGAGGTCCTCGACGCAGAGGGTCACGTCGTAGGCCGTGGGGGAGTGGTCGGGCATGGGGAGTGAGCAGCCTTCCGTGCAGAGTGTGACGAACGCCCCACACAGTGTCGTCCCGCTCGCTACCGTGGAAGACGTTTCGCGTTCGCGATCAGGGCAGCGGAGGACGGTGAGCGGTGGCGCGGGGCAAGGACATCGACGGCTCGATGAGCGTTCCGACCTTCTACGGCAAGGAGTTGCGGTGGAAGAGGGAGGCGGCCGGCCTGTCGCTGGAGGCGTTCCTGGAGGGCAGCTTCTACGGCAAGACGTACCTCAGCGACATCGAGCACGGGGAACGGAGAATGCCGATCGATCTGGCCCGGCATGCGGACCGGATGCTGGGGACCGACGGGTTCTTCGAGCGGCATTGCGAGGATGTGCGGAAGGCGCGGAGGGCCGGGCACGCCGCGTACTTCGAGAAGGTCCTAGAGGCCGAGAAGCATGCCCTGACCATCGAGGAGTGGAGCCCGATGCTCTTCCCGGGGCTGCTTCAAACTCCCGCTTACGCGCGGGCCGTCATCCTGACGGGTCTCCCGTTGTCCCTGGACTCCGAAGTGGAGGAGAAGGTCAACGCCCGAATGGCGCGCGCCGACCTCTTCGAGGCGGACCACCACACTCCGGAGTACTGGGTGATCCTGCACGAGTCGCTGATCACGGAGCCGATCCTCCAGCCGCTGGAAATGACTGAGCAGTTGGACCGGATCGTGGAGCTGGCCGTGCGGCGCCGGATCACTACGCAGATCGTTCCGCGGAAGCAGAAGGCGTATCCCTTGATGGCCGCCTCCGTCATGACCATGACGTTCCCGGACGCCCCACCCCTCGTATACACCGAGGCGTCCTACACCGGTGACACCATCGATGATCCAGTCTTCGTGGAGCAGTACCGCAAGGCATACGATCGGCTCAGGGCCGTCGCGCTGTCACCAGACACGTCCCTCGCCATGATCAAGTTCGCGGCAGAGGATTACCGAAATGGCAAGCAACCGGATCGACTTGAATGAAGCTCTCTGGTTCAAGAGCAGCTACAGCAACGAAAGCGGCGGCAACTGCGTCGAAGTGGCCCCCAACATCCCCAACCTCGTCCCCGTCCGCGACTCCAAGTCCCCTGACGGCCCCACCCTCATCCTCCCCGCCACCGCCTGGACCCCCTTCATCACCGCGCTCAAGGCACCGTGAAGCAAAAGGGACGTGAGGCCCTCAAGACCTCACGCCCCCCACTGCTCAGCGGAGCGACTCACCGCCGCCGGAATGACTGCACGTAGCCGTTCGCCGGCGAGCCCACGCCCGTGACGTCGTCGTAGCCCTTCACCGCGGACAGTGAGCTGTCCTTGCCCAGGCTGCGGACCGAGGTCAGCAGGCCGTCGGCGGCGTCGAAGCCGTTGGCGAAGTCCACGCGGACGACCGCCAGGCCGGAGTCCGTCGGGTGGTCCGTGACGTCGTGGAAGACGCCCTTCTTGCCGTACTTGGCGTAGATCGCCGGGTTGGCGAAGCCGAGCGCCTTGCCGCCGCGTGCCTCCTGGGCCAGGGCCTGGACCGCCGCGATGACCGGCGCGGCCAGCGAGGTGCCGCCGATGCGGTACTCGCTGTACTTCTCCGAGCCGTCGGGGAAGGTCTGGGTCTGGCCGACGAGGAAGCCGGTGTTCGGGTCGGCGATGGCCGCGATGTCCGGGACGACGCGGTTGCCGGCGGCGTTGTTGGCCGTGGCCAGCGCCTTCGGCACGACGTTCTTCTGGTAGTACGGCTCGGCGACCGTCTTGCTGGTGCCGCCGCCCGCGCCCGAGGTGAACGCGCCGGGGAAGCCCTGCCAGCTCTTGCCGTCGGCCGACAGCGAGGCCTTCTCGGTGCCCCAGCCGGTCTCCCACTGGTACGTGTCGCCCTTGCCGACGGCCAGCGAGGTACCGCCGACCGCGGTCACCCACGCCGAGTTGGCCGGGGTGTCGACCTGCTTCGTACCGGTGTTGGCGACCTCGTCGCCGTCGTCACCGGAGGAGAAGTAGAAGCCGATGCCCTGCACCGCGCCCAGCTGGAAGACCTGGTCGTAGGCGGCCGCGAGGTCCGGCGTCTGGTTGGCCTCGATGTCGCCCCAGGAATTGGAGACGATGTCGGCCAGGTGGTTGTCGACGATCTTGCTGAGCGAGTCCAGCAGGTCGTCGTCGTAGCAGGACGCGGCGCCCACATAGGTGACGTCCGCGGCCGGCGCGACCGCGTGCACGGCCTCGACGTCGAGGGTCTCCTCGCCGTACCAGCCGGCCGCGCCGCACTCCTCGGTCCTGGTGTAGTTCTTCGGCAGCACCTGGTGCAGCTGGCCGGTCTTCCAGGCCGCGTCACCGTGCTTCTTCGCGTAGGTGCCCGCGTCGAAGGCGATGGTCGGCGAGGCGTACGCGTCCGTGATGGCGATGCGGACGTGCTTGCCGGTGTAGGTGCCGGCGCCGTAGGCGGCGCGCAGCTGCTTGCCGGTGTAACCCCTGATCGCGTACGGGATCTTGTGGCCGTACGCGTCCGGCAGCGTGGTCGCGACGTTCGAGCCGTAGTACGAGGAGAACGGCCCGGAATTCCTGAACACGGCGTCCGGGGGCGGCAGCTGGTCCTTGTGGCGGGCCTTGTGCGGCGCGTTGTCCAGGCCGGTGACGGTCAGGACGGCGCCCCGCAGGGCGGCCGGCACGGACGCGGTCCGCGCGGGGGCGCGGTAGGTCTTCGAGCCCTTGGCGAAGTTGTGCAGCTGGGTGCCGAAGGCCTTCTCGGCGGCGGCCACGTCACCGGAGACGGCGACGTAGTGCGAGGTGACCTGGGTGACCGTCAGACCCGCCGACTTCAGCCAGGACTTGACGGCGGCCACCTGGGCCTTGGTGGCCCCGAAGCGGGCCTGCGCCTTCTTGGCGCTCAGGTGCTTGCCGTACAGCGGCGAGCTGGGGTCGGACACCGCCTTGGCGTAGGCGGCGAGCCCGGCCCGGTCCCGGCCCGCCAGGTAGACCCGGGCCTTGACCTGGGCGCTGTTCGAGGTCGCGCCCTTGTCCGCCTTGGCCGTGGCCCACGCGGGCCTGGTGCCCTTGAGCGCGTCACGGGCCGGGGAGTCCGCGGCGTGCGCCGCGGGTATGCCGAGCGCCAGCGCACCGGCGATCATGGGCAGTGTCGCTGCCATGCTCACACCGGCACGCATCTTGGCGCGGTTGGATCTCATGTAACCCCCTGCGATGCGGTTCGCATGCATGTAGTGGTCGGTACGTCGAGGCTCCGCGCGCCGGCCCGCGGCGGTGTCGGCCGGCGAATGGATCACACGATGGGGGCCACTCTTGCGATGAACCGTTCATGTCAGGGGAAGGTGAAAGTCAAGAGAAGCTCAAGTAACCCTCAGGTGGGGCGGTTTGAGGCTTTCCTCCGTGCGGCGCTCTACGAACGGGGTTGTGCGCCCCGCTCCTTGAGCATGCCGGACATCAACTCGATCTCCGACCGCTGCGCGTCGACCATGCCCTGCGCGAGCCTCCTCTCCACGTCGACGGTGCACTTGGCGGCACACCCCCCGGCCATGTGGACGCCGCCCTTGTGATGGTCCGTCATCAGCTGCAGATAGAGGATCTCCGCCTGCTTCCCGCTCAGCGACCCGAGCTTCTTCAGCTCGGTGTTGGTCGCCATGCCCGGCATCAGCGCGCCGTCCTTGCCAGAGGCCATGTCGCCCATGCCCATCCACGTCATCGGCGGCTCCGCCGACACCTTCGGCAGCTCCCACAGGTCCAGCCAGCCCAGCAGCATCCCGCGCTGGTTGGCCTGGGTCTGCGCGATGTCGTAGGCGAGCCTGCGCACTTCCTCGTTCTTCGTGCGGTCCCGGACGATGTACGACATCTCGACGGCCTGCTGGTGGTGCACGGCCATGTCCCGTGCGAACCCGGCGTCGGCGGACTCCGCACCCGGCCGCTCCGTTTCCGGTCCACCGGTGTCCTCGGCGACCGCGTACGTGATCGCGCCGGCCGCGACGAGCGCCGCCGCCGCGGCCCCCGCGGCCCAGCCGATGTGCCGGCGGCTCACTTCATGACCCCGCCGGTGCACGAGGCGCCCGGCTCGGGCGTCTGCTTGCCCTGCACGTAGGTGGCGAAGAACTTGTCCACCCGCGGGTCGCTCGCGCTCTTCACGGTCACCTGGTGGCCCCACGCCGACAGGATCAGCGGCGCGGCCTGGTTCTCGTACGGGCTCATCAGCGAATACGGCGTCTTCTTCACCTTCTCCGCGAGCGCGTGGACGTCGGCCTTCTTCGCCTTGCCGGTGTACGTCACCCAGACCGCGCCGTGCTCCAGCGCGTGCACGGCGTTCTCGTCCGGCACCGCCTCGGTGTAGACGTCACCGTTGCAGTTCAGCCAGACCGGGTTGTGGTTGCCGCCCACCGGCGGGTGCATCGGGTACGACACCTTGCTCTGCACGTGGGTGCGCCCCAGCTTGCCGGACCAGGTCTTCACCCCGTCCTTGCCCGTGGTGAAGTGCCCGGAGTCCCCGGAGCCCTTGGCGTCACCGCTCGGGGTCGAGTCCTTCTTGTCCGACTGCGAGTCCACCAGGACCACACCGCCGACGACGAGACCGGCGACGACCACCACACTGGCGGCGATGGTGAGCACCCGGTTGCGGCGCTCGCGGGCTTGCTCGGAGCGTCGCATTTCCTCTATGCGCGCCTTGCGCGCCGCGGTGCTGCTGTTCTTGGCGGAACCCATGAGGCGTGTCCTTCTGGGGGAAAGGGAGCGGACGGTAGGGGTGGGGCTCGCTGATCGTAAGGGGGAAGAGGGGCCCGTCCGTAGGGAGGGCACAGAAAAAGGGCCCCTCGGCGTGCACGGGCGGAGCGGCGACGGCCGGATAATTTGAACCCACGATGCGCATTACCTACGCTCGCGGTATGCGGCTGCTGCGCTCCACCGACCTCGCCCTGCGTGTCCTGATGCGGCTCGCCGTCACTGCCGCCGCCACCCCCACGACCCGCCAGGTCGCGGCGGACATGGACGTGCCCTACACACACGCCGCGAAGGTCGTCGCCGAACTCCAGCACCTGGGCCTGGTCGACGCCCGCCGCGGCAGGGGCGGCGGGCTGACCCTCACCGACCGGGGCCGTACGGCGTCCGTCGGTGCGGTGGTCCGCACCTTCGAGGGCGACGGTGACGTCGTCGACTGCGAGGGTGCGACCCCCTGCCCCCTGAACTCCGGTTGCCGGCTGCGCGGCGCCCTGCGCCGGGCCCAGGAGGCGTTCTTCGCGGCACTGGACCCGGTCACCGTGGCGGACATCGTCACCGACCCGACCGGCCCGCTGCTGCTGGGCATCTCCCGGGGTCCGGCCGGGGACGGCTGACCCCGGTGGCCGGAATCGGCCGTTGATCACCGGGTGCGGCCTGGTGCAGGCTGGCCCCCGGCTCGATACGACCACGGGGGTTCGTCATGAAGGTCCTGATCTCCGGCGCGAGCGTCGCCGGTCCCGCCCTTGCCTGGTTCCTGCATCGCGACGGGCACGAGGTCACCGTCGTCGAGCGCGCCCCGGCGCTGCGGGACAGCGGCTACGCCGTCGACTTCCGGGGCGCGGCCTTCGAGGTGCTGCGAGAGCTGGGCATCCTGGAGGAGGTGCGCGGACACGCCACCGGCATGCGCGGCACCGACCTGCTGGACGCCGACGGCAACCGCGTCGGTGAGCTGCCGGCCGAGGTCTTCGCCGGCGAACTGGAGGTGCCCAAGCGTGAGGTGACCCGCATCCTCCACGAGCACACGCGGGACTCGGTGCGCTATGTGTTCGACGACTCGATCAACACGATCGAGCAGGACGCCGACGGCGTCCGCGTCGGCTTCGAACGCGCCGCACCGGACACCTTCGACCTGGTCGTCGGCGCCGACGGCATCTACTCCGTGGTGCGCCGCCTGGTCTTCGGCCCGCACGCCGAGGTGATCCGGCACCTCGGTCTGTCCGGGGTCGGCTTCAGCGCGCCCAACCGTCTCGGTCTGGATCACCGGGGCGTGCTCCAGCAGTCGTCCGGCCGGGCGGTGTACGCCTTCAGCGCGGCCGACCCGGACCGGATGTCCGTCAGCCTCTCCTTCGGCAGCGACTCCCCGCGGCTGGACCTGCTGGACCGCGCGGAGCAGGAGCGGATCACCCGCGAACGGATGGCCGGCGCCGGCTGGATCGTGCCCCGCCTGCTGGAGGACATGGCCGCCGCCACCGACTTCTACTTCTCCTCGGCGTGCCAGGTCCACCTCGACCACTGGTCCGAGGGCCGGGTGGTGCTCGTGGGCGACGCCGGCTACTGCGCAGCCCCCACCTCGGGCATGGGCACCTCGCAGGCGCTGATCGCTGCCCATACCCTCGCCCGGCACCTCGGCGAGTCCGGCGGTGACCACAGCAAGGCCTTCGCCGCCTACGAGGAGGAGCTGCGCCCGTACGTGGCCGAGAACCAGGAGACCGGCCGCGAGGGCGCCCTCCGCTTCGGCGCCTGAGGCTCCCCTCCCGGCGCCGCGGGGTCGCTCACGGCCCCGCGAGGTCCGGTTCTAGCCCTGCGCCAGCCACAGGTCCGGCCCGAACACCTCGTAGTGCACGTCCGCCGGGGCCACGCCCTTCTCGATCAGCTGGGCGCGGACCGCGCGCATGAAGGGCAGCGGCCCGCACAGGTACGCGCGCGTGCCGGGCCGTACGGCGATGCCGGTCAGGTCGACCAGGCCGGTGCGGTGGCCCGGCTCGGCGTCCCGCTCGTAGAAGAAGTGCACCGCCGCGTCCGGCAGCTTGCCGGCGTACGTCTCGTGGTCGGTGCGCAGGGCGTGGTCGGCGGGGGAGCGGTCGCCGTGGACGACGGTGACCGGGCCGCGGTGGCCGGTGGCGGAGAGGTCGGCCAGCATCGCGACCATCGGGGTCACGCCGATGCCCGCCGAGGCGAGCAGCACGGCGGTGTCCGGGCCGGCGTCCACGACGAGGTCGCCGTACGGCTCGGACAGCTCCAGGACATCACCGGCCCGCACGCGCGCGTGGAGGTGGTTCGAGACCTCGCCGTCGGGCGTCGTACCGCCGTGCACGCGCTTGACGCTGAACTGGCGCACCGACTCGCCCGGCGCCCCGGACAGGCTGTACTGCCGTGTCTGCCGGGCCCCGTCGGGCAGGGTGACGCGGACGGAGACGTACTGCCCGGCGCGGAAGCCGGTCACCGGGCCCCCGTCCGCCGGTCGCAGCCGGAAGGTGGCGACGTCCGTGGTCTCCTCGACCCGCTCGACGACCTCCCACTCCCGCGGGCCGGGGGCGCCGCTCTCCTCGTACAGCCGCTTCTCGACGGCGACGAGCGCGTTCGCCATCAGCCAGTAGACCTCGTCCCAGGCGGCCGCCACTTCGGGCGTGACGGCCTCACCGAGGACCTCGGCGATGGCCGCGAACAGGTGCTCGTGGACCACCGCGTACTGCTCGGGGGCGACGCCGAGGGAGGCGTGCTTGTGCGCGATGCGACCGAGCATGGCGTCGGGCCGCTGGTCCGGGTGGTTCAGCAGGTGTGTGGCGAAGGCGGCGATGGAGCCCGCGAGGGCCTGCTTCTGGGCGCCGGAGGCCTGGTTGCCGCGGTTGAACAGGTCCCGGAGCAGCTCGGGGTGGGCGGCGAAGAGCCGAGCGTAGAAGCGCTCGGTGATCTCGCCGATGGCGGCGCCGACGGCGGGGAGGGTGGCGCGGACGGTGGCTGCTGACTGCTCGGAGAGCATCGGGACTCCTCGGACTCGACTGTTCGCACGCTATGAAAACTTGTATCTGAGATGCAAATTAAAAGGGCGTGGTGTCCCTCACTCGCCGAACCGGACCGCCCATTACGGATGTCGCTGCGAGCAGGCAAGATGGGCGAAGAGCGGTACACCTGCCGTACGAGAGGCGTTCAGGCCGAGGACGCTCAGGCGATCAAGGTCCGCAACGCGCATGAAATGGTGTTGTGGTGGGATGCTCAGGTGCCCGACCGCCTTCAGTGGTACGGGGGACAGGCGGCCTGACCAGCAAGGATGGGGAAGCGGAAGATGGACAAGCAGCAGGAGTTCGTGCTCCGGACGTTGGAGGAGCGCGACATCCGGTTCGTACGCCTGTGGTTCACGGACGTGCTGGGCTTCCTCAAGTCCGTGGCCGTGGCCCCCGCCGAGCTGGAGCAGGCCTTCGACGAGGGCATCGGCTTCGACGGCTCGGCCATCGAGGGCTTCGCCCGGGTCTACGAGTCCGACATGATCGCCAAGCCGGACCCGTCCACCTTCCAGGTCCTGCCCTGGCGCGCGGAGACCCCCGGCACCGCCCGCATGTTCTGCGACATCCTCATGCCGGACGGCTCCCCGTCCTTCGCCGACCCGCGCTACGTCCTCAAGCGCGCCCTGGCCCGCACCTCCGACCTGGGCTTCACCTTCTACACCCACCCGGAGATCGAGTTCTTCCTCCTGAAGGACCGCCCGCTCGACGGCTCCCGCCCCACACCCGCCGACAACTCCGGGTACTTCGACCACACCCCGACCAACGTCGGCATGGACTTCCGCCGCCAGGCGATCACCATGCTGGAGTCGATGGGCATCTCCGTGGAGTTCTCCCACCACGAGGGCGCCCCCGGCCAGCAGGAGATCGACCTGCGCTACGCCGACGCGCTCTCCACGGCCGACAACATCATGACGTTCCGCCTGGTCATGAAGCAGGTGGCACTGGAGCAGGGCGTCCAGGCGACCTTCATGCCGAAGCCTTTCTCCGAGCACCCCGGCAGCGGCATGCACACGCACCTCTCGCTCTTCGAGGGTGACCGCAACGCCTTCTACGAGTCCGGGGCCGAGTACCAGCTCTCCAAGGTCGGCCGCTCCTTCATCGCCGGCCTGCTCAAGCACGCGGCCGAGATCTCCGCCGTCACCAACCAGTGGGTGAACTCCTACAAGCGCATCTGGGGCGGTTCGGAGCGCACGGCCGGCGCCGGCGGCGAGGCCCCCTCCTACATCTGCTGGGGCCACAACAACCGCTCGGCCCTGGTCCGCGTCCCCATGTACAAGCCGGGCAAGACGGGCTCCGCACGCGTGGAGGTTCGCTCCCTGGACTCGGGCGCCAACCCGTACCTGTCCTACGCCGTCCTCCTGGCCGCCGGCCTGAAGGGCATCGAGGAGGGCTACGAACTGCCGCCGGGCGCCGAGGACGACGTCTGGGCGCTGTCCAACGCCGAGCGCCGCGCGATGGGCATCGAGCCCCTCCCGCAGAACCTCGGCGAGGCCCTGACCCTCATGGAAGGCAGCGACCTGGTCGCCGAGACCCTCGGCGAGCACGTCTTCGACTTCTTCCTGCGCAACAAGAAGAGCGAGTGGGAGGAGTACCGCAGCGAGGTCACCGCGTTCGAGCTGCGGAAGAACCTGCCGGTGCTGTAAGGGCGGGTCGGCGGGTCCCCCGATGATTCGGTGGCCGGGGCCGGCGGTCACGGACCGTCGGCCCCCTTGCGTGCTGCCGGCCCCGCCCAGCGACGATGTACTGCTGGGCGAGCCGCCACCATCCCAGGTCAGCGCCGCGGTGACGCCGATCGCGGGCTCTCACGGCGTCTTCAGACACTCGATCTCGTAGTCCCCGGTGTCCTCGTCGATCGTCACGCCGTGGGTTTCGCTGCGGAAGCCCGGGAAGCGGCGGTCGAAGGACTCCAGGGCGGTGAGATAGCGGAGGAGGGGGCCGTCGGGGCCGCCGGTGGACTCGCCCGGCATGAGGACGGGGATGCCGGGCGGGGTCACCGTGACCATCGCCGCCGCCACCCGGTTCGCCGCGTCGGCGACGCGGACCCGTTCCGTGCCACCCCGCACCAGCCGCTGGTAGCAGTGCTGCGGCGGGAAGACCGGCTGCGGGAGCTGCTGGAAGGCGGTGTCGAGCAGTTCCACCAGGCGCGCCGAGCGCAGCTGGTCGTGCATCTGCCGGCACAGTTCGCGCAGGGTCAGACCCGAGTAGCGGCGGGGGTGCGCGGCGACGGATTCCGGCAGGACGCGGTCCAGCGGGGCGTCGGTGTCGTAGAGGGCCTTGAAGTCCATCAGGGCGTCCAGCAGCGTGCCCCACTTGCCCTTCGTGATGCCCATGGAGAACAGGATCAGCGTGGTGTAGCTGTCGGTCTTCTCGACGACGATGTTCCGGGTGGCCAGGTACGCCGTCAGGACACGCGCCGGGATGCCCTCCTCGGCCATCTCGCCGGTGGCCGTGATGCCGGGACAGGTCACAGTGACCTTGATCGGGTCCAGCATGCAGTGGCCCTCGGTCAGCCCGGGGAAGCCGTGCCAGGCGGCGCCGGGCTCCAGCAGCCAGCAGGACTGCGAGGTGCGCAGCAGCTCCGGCGGGGCCTCGTCGAAGGGCAGGCGCTCGGCGGTCGCCGGATCGGTGACCGTGTCCGGCTGCCAGACACCGAAGAACCACGGGGGGCGGTCCCCGGCGCCCTCCACCCGCCGGCGCAGGCGGACCATCTCCTGCCGGAAGCGGATCGCCTCCGTCACCGCCTCGTCCACCAGCCACTCGCCTTGCGGGCCGTCCATCATCGCCGTGGCCACGTCCAGCGAGGCGATCATCGGATACAGCGGCGAGGTGGTGCCGTGCATCATCAGCGCCTCGTTGAAACGCTCGTGCTCCACCGGCGCCCGGGGCGCGGGTCGCACGTGCACCATCGCGGACTGGGACAGCGCGGCCAGCAGCTTGTGCGTCGACTGGGTCGCGAACACCGTCGGCCGGTCCGGGCCGGGGAAGGCCTCCTCGTCCACCGACATGCCGTACCGGCCGGCGTACAGCGGATGGAAACGGGCGTACGCGAACCACGCCTCGTCGAAGTGTACCCGGGGTGTGCTTGCCGCGAGCGCCCTCGCGGTCGGCACGGCCGCGTAACTCAAGCCGTCATAGGTGGAGTTGGTGAATACCGCGTACTGCGCCTCCCGGGCTGCGGCCTCCTCGGCCAGCGGGTGCGCGGCGATCCGGGCCGCGACGGCGTCCGCCGCCAGCTCGGCCGGGGGCAGTGGCCCGGCGAGGCCGTACCCGTTGCGCGTGGGGACGAGATAGACGGGCCGGGCCCCGGAGACCACCAGCCCCTGGAGCACCGACTTGTGGCAGTTGCGGTCCACCAGCGCCAGTTCGTCCCGCGTGACGCTGAAGTGACCTACCAGGCGGTTGCACGTGGAGTCGCCGTGCAGCACGAAGTAGGTGAGGTCGGAACCGAAGACCCGGGCCGCGTTGCGCTCCGCCTCGCCGATCGGACCGGTGTGCTCGAACAGCGAGCCCAGCTCCTCCACCGAGATCGACAGATCGCTGCGCAGCAGCCGCTCACCGAAGTAGTCGTGGAAGGCGCGCCCCACCGGCGACTTGAGGAAGGCGACACCCCCGGAGTGGGCCGGGGTGTGCCAGGAGTACTCGTGGGCGTCGTCGAAGTGGCGCAACGCCCGGAAGAACGGCGGCAGTACGTCCTCGCGGTACGCGCGGGCGGCACTGGTGATCCGGCCCGCGATGAACCCCGGCGTGTCCTCCAGCGGCCACACGTATCCGACGACCGTCTCCGATACCCACAGCGGCAGCTCCCGTACGCCCTCGTCGGCCATGACCAGGAAGACCGGCAGATCCCGGAAACGCCGCCCGATCCGGCGCAGTACGGCGGCCCCGCCGGGCAACCCGTCGGCCGCGGCCCCGGGGCGGGGCAGCGTGCCCCCGGGCGCGGCGAGCGCGGCCCCCGGCCCTTCACCACTGGTGCGCACACCATCGCCCCCGGGCAGCTCCCAGGCGACCAGCGCCGCGGCCAGACCCGCCTCGGTACGCAGCACCGCGTCCGCGTCCTGGGCGGTGACCGCCCAGCGCACCTCGAAGCCGCCCGCCTCCACGGCGTCCCGGATCTTCCGCATCTGCTCGGCCCCGGCGCCCTCGGCGCGCGGATGCTCCGGTACCGCGACCAGGATCCTGCTGTCGGCCATCCCGCACCCCGCCCTTCCCGGCGACCGCCCGGTCACCGTCCGGCAAGTGTCCGGGCGGCCCGCCCGAGCGGACGGCGGCCTTCGGCCGAAACCACCGGGATGACGGAAATCACCGCCCGGGCTTTGACCCGCGGCGCGGCTATCCGAGCTACGCCGGTGACACCGCTGCCGTGCTGATCCGCCGCGCCCGTCCCGCGCCGTCCGCCGGACCTCGTACAGGTCGGCGCCGTAGTCGCCCGGCAGCGCGTACACGAGCGTATGGGTGTCCCGCCACACCACCTGGTCGTCCACGCTCTTCGGCTCGGCGAGCGGTGTCTCGCGCATCGTCCGCAGGTCGAGCACGTACAGATGCCAAGGAGCGTCCGCCGGCAGCCCCTTGACCCGCTTCTTGTAGGCGACCCGTGTGCCGTCGGGGGACAGGGACGGGCACTCCGCATTCGCGTGCAGCGTGGTGACGGTACGGGCACCCAGATCGCCCCGCACCAGATACGTCGCCCCCCTGGTCGCCAGAGTCGCGTAGAACGTGCGGTCGTCCGCCGCGAACGTCACCCCCCAGTAGTTCACGTCCGCCGCCCGGTACGGGTGTCCGTCCTTGACGATCCGGAAGGCCTCGAGGGACGGGATCAGCTCACCACCGCGCGTGTCCACGACCGCGGTGCGCGTGGAGAAGTCCGTACCGGCGTACGAGTCACCGCCCACGAACGCCGTCCAGGCCGCGAGGTGACCCGTGGGGGAGACCCGGGCGCGGGACGGAATGCCCGGGACGTCGTAGCGGTCCACGGTCCGCAGGCGCGCGTCGAGGACCAGGGCGGCGTAGGTGTCCGAGACCGGGCCGTGCACCGCCGACGTGCACCGCCGACATTCCCGTGGCCCGCGCGAGCCAACCTCGCGAGTGAAGACCGGATGAACGGCGGGTACTCACGCCCGCATGACGCGGATCCTCGTGGGCACATGCGGCTGGACCGACCCGGCACTCCTCCGAAGCGGCTGGTACCCACCCGGCCACCGCACCCCCGAGGGACGCCTACGCCACTACGCGACCCGCTTCCCCGCGGTCGAAGTGGACTCCCCCTACTACGCCCTCCCGAACCCCCGCACCACCCGGCTCTGGGCGGACCGCACCCCCGCCGGCTTCCGCTTCGACGTCAAGGCGTTCTCCCTGCTCACCGGACACCCCACCCGCCCGGCCGCCCTCCCCGCGGACCTGCGCGGCCACCCCCGGGACGAGGGCCTGCTCACGGAGGTCTGGACCCGCTACGCCGAAGCGCTCGCTCCTCTCCACCGCTCCGGCCGCCTGGGCGCCCTCCTCTTCCAGTACCCGCCCTCCCTGGTCCCCGGCCCGGAGGCGGAGGCCTTCATCCGTACCGCCCGGGAGCGCGCCCGCGACTGGCCGTTCGCCGTGGAGTTCCGCAACCCCGCCTGGTGGCGGACCGACCGCACGACCGCCTTCCTGACGGACCTGAACGCCACCGCCGTAGTTGTGGACACACCCCAGGGCCTGCCCACCTCCATCCCCCCGGTCACCCCCGTGACCACCCCCCACCTGTCCCTGATCCGCTTCCACGGCCGCAGCCCGCACTGGGGCACGGGCACCAAGGAGGAGCGTTTCCGCCACACCTACACCACCGAGGAACTCACGGAGTGGCTGCCGCGCATCCGCACCCTGGCGGCGCGCACCGAAGAGATCCACATCCTCTTCAACAACTGCTGCGCCGACGCGGCGCCGAAGGCGGCGGAAACCATGAACCACCTCCTGACCCGGCTGCCCCACCAGCGACACCACGACTCCCCGCGCGACCCGGTCACCCGGACCACCACCGAGTCCGGCTGACCGGCTCGCCCTTGCCGCGAAGCCGGAGACCACGTGGGGCGCCGCCGCGTGGACGAAGGGGGCGAAGGCGCTCCCGGGACCGGGCCGGAGCCGTGCTGGAAGCAGCCGTCCCGCGCCTCGTAGTGCCGGAAGGGGCCGTACTTCGCCTCCCTGGGAATCAGCGCGGGCCGACCCGGATCGACCCGAATCACCGTGGAGTGATCGGGAATCACCGTGAAGCGATCCGGAATCACCGTCGAGCGACCCGGAAGAACCATGAGCGGCCCGGAGTGACCGCGGCGCCCCGAACCGCCGCGGAGCGGCCCGCAGCGGCCCGAAGCAAGGGGCGCCACCCGGAGCCAGCCCCGGCCCCCCGGCCCCACTCCGGTTAGGCTCTGGCCAGGACGAGCTTGATCCGACACAAGGGGAGGCCAAGCATGACGCCGGGGCGCAGAAGCAGCACCTTCACCCGCCTGCTCCGGCACGGCTTCACCGACCCCTCCGCCGCCGAGCGCCTCCTGGACGGCCCAGAACTGACCCCCGTCCGCAACGACCCGGTCCTCCTGGAGGCCCTGGGCGCCACCGCCGACCCCGACCTCGCCCTGCACGGCCTGGTCCGCCTCCTTGAGGCCCAGAGCGGTCCCGCCGCCCACCGCGAACTGCTGGACACCCTGATAGCGGCCAAGCCCCTCCGCGACCGCCTCCTGGGCGTCCTCGGCGCCTCCTCCGCCCTCGCCGACCACCTCGCCCGCCACCCCAGCGACTGGCAGGCCCTGGTCACCTACGAGCCCCGCGACCTCCACCCCGGCGTCGCGGAGTTCGAGCGCGGCCTCGCCGAGGCCACCGACCCCGTCTCCCTGCGCGTCGCCTACCGCCGCTGCCTGCTCTCCATCGCGGCCCGGGACGTCTGCGGCACCACGGACGTCTCCGAGACGGCGGCCGAACTCGCCGACCTCGCCACCGCCACACTCCGCGCCGCCCTGGCGATGGCGCAGGCCTCCGCCCCCGAGGACACGGAGGCCTGCCGCCTCGCGGTGATCGCGATGGGCAAGTGCGGCGGCCACGAGCTGAACTACGTCTCCGACGTGGACGTGATCTTCGTGGCCGAGGCAGCCGACGGCACCACCGAGGCCACGGCGCTCAAGAGCGCCACGAAACTCGCCTCGCACCTCATGCGGATCTGCTCCGAGACCACCATCGAGGGCTCCATCTGGCCGGTGGACGCCAACCTCCGCCCCGAGGGCCGCAACGGCCCCCTCGTCCGCACCCTCAGCAGCCACCTCGCCTACTACCAGCGCTGGGCGAAGACCTGGGAGTTCCAGGCCCTCCTCAAGGCCCGTCCGGTGGCCGGCGACCCGGACCTCGGCCAGGCCTACGTCGACGCGCTCGAACCCCTCGTCTGGAAGGCGGCCGAACGCGAGAACTTCGTGGCGGACGTGCAGAAGATGCGCCGCCGCGTGGTCGAGAACATCCCCGCGGCCGAGATCGACCGCGAACTCAAGCTCGGCCCGGGCGGCCTCCGGGACGTCGAGTTCGCGGTCCAGCTGCTCCAGCTGGTGCACGGCCGCACCGACCCGAGCCTGCGCAGCGGCACCACCCTGGACGCCCTCCAGGCCCTGGCCGCCGGCGGCTACGTCGGCCGCGAGGACGCCGCCCGCCTCGACGAGGCCTACCGCTTCCTGCGCTCCATGGAGCACCGCATCCAGCTCTACCGCCTGCGCCGCACCCACCTCGTCCCCGAGGCGGAACCGGACCTGCGCCGCCTCGGCCGCTCGCTCGGCCTGCGCACCGACCCGGTCGCCGGACTGAACCGCGAATGGAAGCGGCACACCGGCGTCGTACGACGGCTGCACGAGAAGCTCTTCTACCGCCCGCTGCTGGACGCGGTGGCCCAACTGGCGCCCGGCGAGGCCCGCCTGAGCCTGGAGGCGGCCCGGGAACGCCTGGTCGCCCTCGGCTACGCCGACCCGGCCGCGGCCCTGCGCCACCTCGAAGCGCTGGCCTCCGGCGTGACCCGCAAGGCGGCGATCCAGCGCACCCTCCTGCCGGTCCTGCTGGGCTGGTTCGCCGACTCGGCGGACCCCGACGCGGGCCTGCTGAACTTCCGCAAGGTCTCCGACGCCCTGGGCAAGACCCCCTGGTATCTCCGGCTCCTCAGGGACGAGGGCGCGGCGGCCGAGAACCTGGCCCGCGTGCTGTCGGCGGGCCGCCTCGCCCCCGACCTGCTGATGCGCGCCCCCGAGGCGGTGGCCCTGCTCGGCGACGGGGACGGCGGCGGCCTGGAGCCCCGCGACCGCGCCCCGCTCGAGCAGGAGATCCTCGCCGCCGTCGGCCGCGCGGAGAACGCCGGGCAAGGCGTCACCGCGGCCCGCGGCGTGCGCCGCCGCGAGCTGTTCCGCACCGCCGCCGCCGACATCGTCGGCTCTTACGGCACCGAGACCAGCCCCGCCGAGGCCGATCAGGGCGCCCTGGTGGACCGGGTCGGCGCGGCCGTCTCCGACCTCACCGCGGCCACCCTCGCCGGCACCCTGCGCGCGGTCGTGCGCGACGGCTGGGGCGACACCCTGCCCACCCGGTTCGCGATCGTCGGGATGGGCCGCTTCGGCGGCCACGAGCTGGGCTACGGCTCCGACGCGGACGTGCTGTTCGTGCACGAGCCGCAGGACGGCGTGGACGAGCACGAGGCGGCCGCCGCCGCCAACAAGGTCGTCGCCGAGATGCGCCGCCTGCTGCAGCTGCCCAGCGCCGACCCGCCGCTGCTCATCGACGCCGACCTGCGCCCGGAGGGAAAGTCGGGCCCGCTGGTACGCACCCTGAAGTCGTACGAGGCCTACTACCGCCGCTGGTCCCTGGTCTGGGAGTCGCAGGCGCTGCTGCGGGCCGAGCCGGTCGCCGGCGACGAGGAGCTCGGCCGCCGCTTCACCGAGCTGATCGACCCGCTGCGCTACCCGCAGCGGGGGCTCGGCGAGGAGGCCGTCCGCGAGATCCGCAGGCTGAAGGCCCGCATGGAGTCCGAGCGCCTGCCGCGCGGTGCCGACCCCAAACTGCACACCAAGCTCGGCCCCGGCGGCCTGTCGGACGTCGAGTGGACCGTGCAGCTGCTCCAGCTGCGCCACGGCTGGCACGAGCCCGGGCTGCGCACCACCCGCACCCGCGAGGCCCTGTCCGCCGCCCGCGAGGCCGGGCTGCTGTCCGCGGAGGACGCGGAGATCCTGGACGAGGCGTGGGTGCTGGCCACCCGGGTGCGCAACGCGGTCATGCTGGTCCGCGGCCGGGCCGGGGACACCTTCCCCACCGAGCCCCGCGAGCTGGCCGCGGTGGGCCGCTACCTCGGCTACGGCGCCGGGCACGCCGGGGACATGCTGGACGCCTACCGCCGTACCACCCGCAGGGCGCGGGGCGTGGTGGACGAACTGTTCTACGGGGCCGGGGAGCGCTAGGAACAGCTGGGCGGCGGCCGGGGAGCGGCCCCGTCCGGACCACTCCGGTTCCGCCCGGGGCGGCCCCTCGCGCCGGGCGGGACCGGACAGGACTCAAGGCCCCGGGCGGCCGGGGCCTTGAACGGTTCGGCGGACGTGTCCGCCACGGACGCGGCGCGCTACGGATGCAGGACGACCTTGGTGTAGCCCTCCACGCGCTTGTCGAACTTGTCGTACGCCTCCGGTGCCTCGTCGAGCGAGACCTCGTGCGAGACGACGAAGCTCGGCTTCGCCCGACCCTCGATGATCATGTCACGCAGGTGCCGGTTGTAGCGCTTCACGTTGCACTGGCCCGTACCCATTCGCAGGCCCTTCTCGAAGAGCTTGCCGATGGACACGAGGAGCATGCCCTTCTTGGACTGCTCGTCCGGGCCTCCGGGGTCGGCCGGCACGTACAGGCCCGGCACCCCGAGCGCGCCCGTGGGGCGAACCGTCTGGACGAGCGAGTTCAGGACCGTCGCGGGTTCCTCGTGGTCGACGTCCTGGGACATCGCCTGATAGCCGACGGCGTCGATGCCCTTGTCGGTGCCGCCGTCCGTCTGGTCCTTGATCTGCTGCACCGGGTCGCCCTCAGCGAAGTTGACCGGCACGGCGCCGATCTCCCGGGCCTTGTCGAGCCGCTCGGGAATCCGGTCGACGACGAAGACCTGCTTCGCACCGCGCAGCAGCGCCGAGTACGCGGCCATGAGCCCGACCGGCCCGCCGCCGTACACCGCGACGCTCTCGCCCGGGCGCACCTGGGCGAGTTCGCAACCGTGGTAGCCGGTGGGGAAGATGTCGGCGAGCAGAATGAAATCGGTCTCGTGCTCGTTTCCCGGCGGCAGCTTCAGGCAGTTGAAGTCGGCGTACGGAACGCGAAGGTATTCCGCCTGACCGCCCTTCCACGGGCCCATGGCCACGTAACCGTAAGCCCCGCCGGAGAAACCGGGATTGACGGTCTCACAGAAGCCCGTATATCCCTCGACGCAGTTCCGGCAGAAGCCGCAGGCGACATTGAACGGCATGACCACACGGTCACCCTCCGTGAGAGAGGTGACACCCTGGCCGCATTCCTCGATGATTCCCATGTTCTCGTGACCGAAGACGATGCCGGGCTCTGCCGCCGTACGCCCCTCGTACATGTGCAGGTCCGAGCCGCAGATCGCCGTGGACGTGACCCGTACGATCACGTCGTTCGGCTTCTGGATGGTCGGCTTCTCGACATCCTCGATCGCGACGCTGAAAGGTCCCTTGTAGACGACGGCTTTCATGGTCTTCCATCTCCTGACCGGTGATGTGCACGCGGGATCTCCCGCGGGATCGCCCCCCTCTTCGTGTGACCCACTCCTCATGCTTCTCTCCCCCGCGGGATGGGGCAAGCCGGTAATGTCGGAAAACGCATCCATCGCGTGTTCGCAACGCGCCTGACACCGACTTCCGTGAAAGGAGGACGAGACACATGGCGGCACAGCGGCTAGGAACGCTGCTCGTCCCCGTGACCGGCCTGTCCGGCACCTCGTACCCGCCCGGTACGACGGTCGCCGTCCGTGGTCGCGGCGCGACGGTCGACGCCTTCGTGAACGGCGACTGGCTCCCCCTGGCCTGGTGGGAGTTCTCCGACGGCCTCCGCGAGGACATCGCCGAAGCCTGAGGGACCCGCTGAGGCCGGCCTTCGGGACCGGCCGGTCCGACGACCCCTCCGGCGGCCGCCGCGACGACCGCGGGGCGCTACGCGTCGCCGGGCAGCAGGGCCCCGTCCGCGCCCCTCGCCGGGGTCACCCGCGGCAGGGTCTGGGGCAGGGCGCCGTACCAGAGCCGGGCCACCGTGAAGCCGAAGGCCAGGCAGAGGACGCCACCCACCGCGTCCAGCCAGAAGTGGTTGGCCGTCGCGACGATCACCAGCAGGGTGGCCGCCGGATACAGCAGGCCCAGCACCCGCGCCCACGGCACCGACGCCAGCGCGAAGATCGTCAGCCCGCACCACAGCGACCAGCCGATGTGCATCGACGGCATCGCGGCGTACTGGTTCGACATGTGCTTGAGGTCGCCGGAGGCCATCGAGCCCCACGTGTGGTGCACCATCACGGTGTCCACGAAGTGCCCGTCGCGCATCAGCCGGGGCGGCGCGAGCGGGAACAGATAGTAACCGGCCAGGGCCACAGCCGTGGTCGCGAAGAGCACCAGACGGGCCGCCGCGTACCGGCCGGGATGCCACCGGTACAGCCACACCAGCACGCCCAGCGTGATGATGAAGTGCAGGGTGGCGTAGTAGTAGTTCATGCCGACGATCAGCCAAGTCGCCGAGTTGACGGCGTGGTTCACCGACCGTTCGACGGCTACACCCAGACCGTGCTCGACGCGCCAGATCCAGTCCGCGTTGCGCAGCGCGGCGGTCCGCTGCTCCGGGACGGCATTGCGGATCAGCGAGTACGTCCAGTAACTCACGGCGATCAGAAGGATCTCGAACCACAGCCGGGGCCGCCGTGGGCGGCGCATCCGGCCCAGCGCACCCTGTCTGTCCTCACCCGTGACGGCCCGCGGAACGGCCACCTCCTCGCGACCTTCCGGCTCTGTCACGGTCGAGTCACTCATAGGCATCAAGTCTGCCAGACCAGGCTTCTTCGCCCGATCATCCCAAGGCCGGGTCCGCCACGCACCTTCTACGACGTACGGACGACATGCGGCGCGGAAGCGGTCGAACCGCGCACCACCAGCTCCGGCATGAACACGAACTCACTGTGCGGCGCCGGCGTCCCGCCGATCTCCTCCAGCAGCGTGCGCACCGCCGCCTGCCCCATCGCCGGGACCGGCTTGCGGACCGTGGTCAGCGGCGGGTCGGTGAAGGCGATCAACGGGGAGTCGTCGAACCCGACGACCGACACGTCCCGAGGCACCTCCAGGCCCCGCTGCCGGGCCGCCCGTATCGCGCCCAGAGCCATCATGTCGCTGGCGCAGACCACTGCCGTGCAGTGCCGCTCGATCAGCGCCGTCGCGGCCGCCTGGCCGCCCTCCAGCGTGTACAGCGAGTGCTGGATCAGCTCGGTCCCGACGGTCTCCGCGGCCAGTCCCAGCTGGTCCTGCATCGCGCGCACGAAGCCCTCGATCTTGCGCTGCACCGGCACGAACCGCTTCGGCCCGAGCGCGAGCCCGATCCGGGTGTGCCCCAGCGACACCAGGTGCGTCACCGCCAGCGACATCGCCGCCCGGTCGTCGGGAGAGATGAACGGCGCCTGCACCTTCGGCGAGAATCCGTCCACCAGCACGTACGGCACGCCCTGCGCCCGCAGCCGCTCGTAGCGCTGCATGTCGGCGGTGGTGTCCGCGTGCAGCCCGGAGACGTAGATGATCCCCGCGACCCCGCGGTCCACCAGCATCTCGGTCAGCTCGTCCTCGGTCGACCCGCCCGGGGTCTGCGTGGCGAGCACTGGCGTGTAGCCCTGGCGGGTCAGCGCCTGGCCGATGACCTGGGCCAGGGCCGGGAATATGGGGTTCTCCAGCTCCGGCGTGATCAGGCCCACCAGGCCCTCGCTGCGCTGCCGCAGCCGTACCGGCCGCTCATAGCCGAGCACGTCCAGCGCGGCGAGCACGGACTGGCGGGTGGTGGCGGCGACGCCCGGCTTCCCGTTGAGGACCCGGCTGACGGTCGCTTCGCTCACCCCCGCCTGCGCAGCGATGTCCGCAAGCCGTGTGGTCACGGCACTGGACTGTACCGGTCGCCTGCCTCCTTGCACACCGGCCGGACGCCGGGCGCGGGCGGCCGGACGGCCTGCCGTGGGTTGCTGCCTCATCGCGCTCCCTCGGATTCATGGTGGCAAGAGCTTGCAGAGTCTTGCACAAGTGCCGTCCCCGCCGCTCAGCGGCGGCACTGGGCGGTTGCGCCGCGGTCGACGCGCGGTCACGGGCGGGTAACCATCGTGTCCCCTTGCACTTTTTTTCTGCAAGGTCTTTCGCGACGCTTACATGGCTGTTACGTTCCCTGTCGCCCGGCCGCCGCAACGGCGCAGTCGGCAAGACGGCAGGGACGGCGGACGGGACCGCTCCTGCACCACACGGGCTCAACCCTCAAGGAGAACTCATGCGGCGTGGCATAGCGGCCTCCGCGCTGGTGGCGTCCCTCGCCCTCACGGCGACGGCGTGCGGCGGGAGCGACGGCGACAGCGGGAAGTCGGACGGCCCGGTCACCATCACCTGGTGGGACACCTCCAACGCCACCAATGAGGCACCGACGTACAAGGCCCTGGTCAAGCAGTTCGAGGCTGCCAACAAGGACATCAAGGTCAAGTACGTCGACGTCCCCTTCGACCAGGCGCAGAACAAATTCGACACGGCCGCCGGCGCCAAGGGCGCCCCGGACGTGCTGCGCTCCGAGGTCGGCTGGACCCCGGCCTTCGCCAAGAAGAGCTACTTCCTGCCCCTGGACGGCACCGAGGCCCTCGCCGACCAGGCCAAGTTCCAGCCGAACCTGATCAAGCAGGCCCAGTACGAGGGCAAGACCTACGGCGTGCCGCTGGTCACCGACACCCTGGCCCTGGTCTACAACAAGGCCCTGTTCAAGAAGGCCGGCATCACCGAGGCCCCCAAGACCTGGGACGAGCTGAAGGCCGACGCCGCGAAGATCAAGGCCAAGACCAAGGTCGACGGCTACTGGGGCTCCACCCAGGCCTACTACGCCCAGACCTTCCTCTACGGTGAGGGCACCGACACCGTCGACGCCTCCGCCAAGAAGATCACCGTCGGCTCGGCCGCCGCCAAGAAGGCCTACGGCACCTGGCTGAGCACGTTCTCCGGCAAGGGCCTGCACAAGGCCGACACCACCGCCGACGCCTACGCCCACATCCAGGACGCGTTCGTCAACGGCAAGGTCGCCGCGATCATCCAGGGCCCCTGGGAGATCACGAACTTCTACAAGGGCAGCGCCTTCAAGGACAAGTCCAACCTCGGCATCGCCACCGTCCCGGCCGGTTCCACCGGCAAGGCGGGCGCCCCGACGGGCGGCCACAACCTCTCGGTCTACGCCGGCTCCGACCAGGCCCACCAGGCCGCGGCGCTGAAGTTCGTGAAGTTCATGACCTCGGCGAAGTCCCAGGAGACCATCGCCCTGAAGAACTCCACCCTGCCCACCCGTGACGACGCCTACACCGCCCAGGTCAAGGCCGACCCCGGCATCGCCGGTTACCAGGGCGTCCTGTCCGCCGCCCAGCCCCGGCCGGCCCTGCCCGAGTACAGCTCCCTGTGGGGTCCGCTCGACACCGAGCTGCCGAAGGTCGCCGGCGGCAAGGAGTCGCTGGACAAGGGCCTGAGCAACGCCGAGCTCGCCATCGCCAAGCTGGTGTCCGGCTTCAGCAAGTGACACCGGGTGGCCGTCGGATCCTGCCTGTACAAGGGGGGAAGGATCCGGCGGCCACCGCCCTGCGCCCAGCCCAACTCCTTGATCCAATGAAGGTGTCGAACCATGACAGTCGCCATCGACCGCGCGACCGGCAAGCGCCGCGGTGACCGCGCGCCTCGGCCCGGGCTGGGGCAGCGCCTGAAGAACGGCTTCCATAAGCACTGGCACGCCTACGCGATGATCGCCCCGGTGGTCGTCGTGCTCGGCGGCATCGTGGCCTATCCGCTGCTGCGCGGCCTCTACCTCACCCTCACGGACGCCAACAGCCTCAACTCGGCTCGTACGATCGGCGTCAACCACATCGACGCCACCTACAGGTTCATCGGCCTGGACAACTACCAGGACATCCTGTTCGGCCCGACGGCGTACGACCGGTTCTGGTCGCACTTCCTGTGGACCGTCTTCTGGACGGCCGCCTGTGTGATCCTGCACTACACCATCGGCCTGGGCCTCGCGCTCATGCTCAACCAGAAGCTCCGCGGCCGCACCGTCTACCGGCTGCTCCTCGTCCTGCCGTGGGCCGTGCCCACCTTCGTCACCGTCTTCTCCTGGCGGATCATGCTCGCCGACTCCGGCGTGCTCAACCAGATCCTCGACGCCCTCCACCTGCCCCAGCCGCAGTGGCTGGAGGACACCTTCTGGCAGCGGTTCGCCGCGATCATGGTCAACACCTGGTGCGGTGTGCCCTTCATGATGCTCTCGCTGCTCGGCGGCCTGCAGTCCATCGACTCCTCGCTCTACGAGGCCGCCGAGATGGACGGCGCGAGCGCCTGGCAGCGCTTCCGGCACGTCACACTGCCGGGCCTGCGCTCGGTCAGCTCCACCGTCGTCCTGCTCGGCATCATCTGGACCTTCAACCAGTTCGTCATCATCTTCCTGCTGTTCGGCAAGAACTCCGCCCCGGACGCCCAGATCCTCGTCACCTGGGCATACCAGCTGGGCTTCGGACAGCAGCCGCGCGACTTCGCCCAGTCCGCCGCCTACGGCGTGCTGCTGCTGTCGATCCTCACCGTGTTCACCTCCTTCTACTTCCGCTGGCTGAAGCGCAATGACCAGCTCGCCGTCTGACGCCGCAGGAGCCGCCGCCATGAGCACCACGACCCTCGACAAGACACAGACGGAGCCGGCCCCCGCCCCTCGGCCCCGGCGCCGCACCCGCCGGCGCGGCGAACGCGGCCCGCTCGGCGCCGCCCTCCTGCACGGCGGCCTCATCGTGGCGAGCCTCATCGCGCTGGCCCCGGTGGCCTGGCTGTTCTACCTCTCCCTCGGCCCGGACAAGGAGGACTACCTGCACCCGGGCGAGATCGCGGGCAAGCTCACGTTCTCCAACTACAGCTTCGTGCTGCAGCACACCGCCTTCTTCGACTGGTTCGAGTCGACGATGATCGTGGCCCTCGGCACCACCCTGATCGGTGTCCTCGTCGCCGCCACCACCGGCTACGCGGTCTCGCGCATGCGCTTCCCGGGCTACAAGGCGCTGATGTGGGTGCTGCTGCTCACCCAGGCCTTCCCGATCGCCATCCTGATCGTGCCGATGTACGAGATCTTCAGCGAACTCGGTCTCGTCGACACCTACTGGTCGCTGATCGTCATCAACTGCACCACGGCCGTGCCCTACAGCGCCTGGCTGCTCAAGGGATACTTCGACACCATCCCCTTCGAGATCGACGAGGCGGGGCGCGTGGACGGGCTCAGCCCCTTCGGCACCTTCTTCCGGCTGATCCTGCCGCTGGCCCGCCCGGGCCTGGCCGTGGCCGCCTTCTACAACTTCATCACCGCCGTCGGCGAGGTGGCCTTCGCGACCACCTTCCTGCTGGACGACTCGAAGTACACCTTCGCCGTCGGTCTGCAGAGCTTCGTCAGCGAGCACGACTCCCAGTGGAACTACATGGCCGCCACCGCGGTGCTGATCGCGATACCCGTGTCCGTGTTCTTCTACCTCGTGCAGAAGAACCTCGTCACCGGTCTCACCGCCGGCGGCACGAAGGGCTGACGCCCTCCTGACGGGAAAGAGGCCCCCGCGCGCCTGATCGCGCGGGTAGGCGGCCGCGGTGCCCATCCGACCCCGCCGGCACCGCGGCCGCCTCGCACACCCCCGGCCCCCGTATCCGCCACCGCACCCACGCCATGACCCGAACTCCGTTATTCACCAAGGACGCCATGAGCCAGCAGCACCCTGCCGCCCCGGCCACCGACTCCGCCGTCGCCACCGTCGCCTCGCGCCGCGACTGGTGGCGGGACGCGGTCATCTACCAGGTCTATCCGCGCAGCTTCGCCGACAGCAACGGCGACGGCATGGGCGACCTGGAAGGCGTACGTTCCCGCCTGCCCTACCTGCGCGACCTCGGCGTCGACGCCGTGTGGCTCAGCCCCTTCTACGCCTCCCCGCAGGCCGACGCCGGCTACGACGTCGCCGACTACCGCGCCGTCGACCCCATGTTCGGCAACCTGCTCGACGCCGACGCGCTGATCCGCGACGCCCACGAGCTGGGCCTGCGCATCATCGTCGATCTGGTCCCCAACCACTCCTCCGACCAGCACGAGTGGTTCAAGCGCGCTCTCGCGGAGGGCCCCGGCTCCCCGCTCCGCGAGCGCTACCACTTCCGCCCCGGCAAGGGGAAGAACGGTGAACTCCCGCCCAACGACTGGGAGTCCATCTTCGGCGGTCCGGCCTGGACCCGGGTCACGGAACCCGACGGCAGGCCCGGCGAGTGGTACCTCCACCTCTTCGCCCCCGAGCAGCCCGACTTCAACTGGGAGCACCCGGCCGTCGGCGACGAGTTCCGCTCCATCCTGCGCTTCTGGCTGGACATGGGTGTGGACGGTTTCCGCATCGACGTGGCCCACGGCCTGGTGAAGGCCGACGGTCTGCCCGACCTCGGCAGCCACGACCAGCTCAAGCTGCTGGGCAACGATGTCATGCCGTTCTTCGACCAGGACGGCGTGCACGCGATCTACCGCCAGTGGCGCAAGGTCCTCGACGAGTACGCGGGCGAGCGCATCTTCGTGGCCGAGGCATGGACCCCGACCGTGGAGCGCACGGCCAACTACGTCCGTCCCGACGAACTCCACCAGGCCTTCAACTTCCAGTACCTGGGCACGGAATGGGACGCGGCCGAACTCCGCGCGGTCATCGACCGCACCCTGGAGGCCATGCGCCCGGTCGGAGCCCCCGCCACCTGGGTGCTCTCCAACCACGACGTCACCCGCCACGCCACCCGCTTCGCCAACCCCCCGGGCCTCGGCACGCAGATCCGCACCGCGGGCGACCGCGCACTGGGCCTGCGCAGGGCCAGGGCCGCCACGCTGCTGATGCTGGCGCTCCCCGGCTCGGTGTACGTCTACCAGGGCGAGGAACTCGGCCTCCCGGACGTCGTGGACCTCCCCGACGAGGTGCGCCAGGACCCGGCGTACTTCCGCGGCGCGGGCCAGGACGGCTTCCGCGACGGCTGCCGGGTGCCGATCCCGTGGACCCGCGAGGGCTCGTCGTACGGCTTCGGAAGCGGCGGCAGCTGGCTGCCCCAGCCCTCGGCCTGGGCGGAGCTGAGCGTGGAGGCACAGACGGGAGTTCCCGGCTCGACCCTGGAGCTGTACCGCGCCGCACTCAGCGTGCGCCGGTCGCAGCCCGACCTCGGCGCGGGTGAGGCGGTGGAGTGGCTGCGGGCGCCGGAGGGCGTCCTGGCCTTCCGGCGCGGGGAGTTCGTGTGCGTCGCGAACACCACGGGGGAGTCGGTGACGACCCCGGCGTACGGCCGCGTCCTGCTCACCAGCGGTGAGGTGACCGAGGCCGACGGCGAGGCGAAGGTGCCGGCGGACACCACTGTCTGGTGGTCGGCGACGGACTGACCGCCCGTCTGGAAGTCCTTGCATCAACTTCACACCGGCCCGCTGCCTTTCAGGCGGCGGGCCTTTAACATCTGCGTCACCGCAAGCTTGCTGAAACATTGCAGCAAGCGCCTTCAACGTCGAAGGACCCCCACATGGCACGCAGAAACCTCCCCGTGGCGGTCGCCCTCACGGCCGCCGCCCTGATGGGCATGAACCCGACCACCGCCGAGGCCACCCCGCCCGGGACCAGGGACGTCACCGCCGTCCTCTTCGAGTGGAACTACGCCTCGGTGGCCAAGGAGTGCACCAGCACCCTCGGCCCGGCCGGCTACGGCTACGTCCAGGTCTCCCCGCCCGCCGAGCACATACAGGGCCCGCAGTGGTGGACGTCGTACCAGCCGGTGTCGTACAGGATCGCGGGCCGCCTCGGCGACCGCACGGCGTTCCAGAACATGGTGAACACCTGCCACGCGGCCGGCGTGAAGGTCGTCGTCGACACGGTCGTCAACCACATGTCGGCGGGCAGCGGCACGGGCACCGGCGGCTCGTCGTACACGAAGTACGACTACCCCGGCCTGTACTCCGTCCACGACTTCGACGACTGCACCTCCCAGGTGACGAACTACGCCGACCGCTGGAACGTCCAGCACTGCGAACTCGTCGGCCTGGCCGACCTGGACACGGGCGAGGAATACGTCCGCAAGACCATCGCCGGCTACATGAACGACCTGCTGACGCTGGGTGTGGACGGCTTCCGCATCGACGCGGCCAAGCACGTCCCGGCCGGCGACCTGGCCGACATCAAGAGCCGCCTGACCAACCCTGCCGTGTACTGGAAGCAGGAGGTCATCCACGGCGCGAACGAGGCGGTCCAGCCGTCCGAGTACACCGGCAGCGGAGACGTCCAGGAGTTCCGGTACGCCTACGACCTCAAGCGCGTCTTCAGCAACGAGAAGCTGGCGTACCTGAGGAACTTCGGTGAGGGCTGGGGCTACCTGGACAACTCGGTGGCCGGGGTCTTCGTGGACAACCACGACACCGAACGCAACGGCAGCACCCTGAACTACAAGGCCGGCGCCGCCTACACCCTGGCCAACGTCTTCATGCTGGCGCACCCCTACGGCGCCCCCGACGTCAACTCCGGCTACGAGTGGTCGGACGCCGACGCCGGCCCGCCCAACGGCGGCAAGGTCAATGCCTGCTGGCAGGACGGCTGGAAGTGCCAGCACGCCTGGCCGGAGATCAAGTCCATGGTCGCCTTCCGCAACGCGACCCGCGGCCAGGCGGTCTCCAACTGGTGGGACAACGGCAACAACGCCATCGCGTTCGGCCGGGGCGGCAAGGGCTTTGTGGCGATCAACCACGAGAGCGGCAGTCTGACCAGGACGTACCAGACGTCCCTGCCCGCGGGCACGTACTGCGACGTGCAGAACAACACGACGGTGACCGTGAATTCCAGCGGGCAGCTCACCGCCACCCTGGGCGCCGACACGGCTCTGGCGGTCTACACCGGCAAGTCGAGCTGCTGAGCGGCCCACTCGCCGGACCTGAAACCTCTTACCAGTGGTTTCAAGCCTCTTGCTGAAAACCTTTCGTCGGCGGTACGGTCGCGCGGACGCCCGGCAGCGCAGCCGTGCCGCGGCGATGGGGTCGGACCCGAAAGAGCCGTAGATCGCAAGGAGTTCCGCCTGTGATACCGAGATGGACGGCGCCCCGCGCGCGCCGTACCCCGCATCGCAGAAGGGCCGCGGCCGTCACGGTCGCCGCCCTCACGGCCGCCCTCGTGCAGCCCCTCGCGGCTCAGGCCGCCGCCCCGCCCGCACCCCCGTCCGACGCGCGGCTCGCCGCCGTACCCGCCCGGCACGACGACACCCGCGAGCAGTTCTACTTCGTCATGCCGGATCGTTTCGCCAACGGGGACACCTCCAACGACCGGGGCGGCCTGACCGGCTCCCGGCTCGCCACCGGCTACGACCCCAGCGACAAGGGCTTCTACCAGGGCGGCGACCTCAAGGGCCTGACCAGGCGGCTCGACTACATCAAGGGCCTCGGCACCACAGCCATCTGGATGGCCCCGATCTTCAGGAACCGCCCGGTGCAGGGCACCGGCGCCGACGCCTCGGCCGGGTACCACGGTTACTGGATCACCGACTTCACCCAGGTCGACCCGCACCTCGGCACCAACAAGGACCTCCAGACCCTCATCTCCAAGGCGCACGCCAAGGGCATGAAGGTCTTCTTCGACGTCATCACCAACCACACCGCCGACGTCGTGGACTATGCGGAGAAGTCGTACGGCTACCTCTCCAAGGGCGCCTTCCCCTACCTGACCAAGGACGGGCGGCCCTTCGACGACTCCGACTACGCGGACGGCGGCGGCAGGTTCCCGGCCGTCGACGCCGGCTCCTTCCCGCGCACGCCGAGGACCACGAACCGGAGCAAGGTACCGGCCTGGCTCAACGACCCGGCGATGTACCACAACCGGGGCGACTCGACCTACGCCGGAGAGTCGACCACGTACGGAGACTTCTCCGGTCTCGACGACCTGTGGACCGAGCGTCCCGAGGTCGTCCACGGCATGGAGAAGATCTACCAGCGGTGGGTGAAGGACTTCCGGATCGACGGATTCCGGATCGACACCGTCAAGCACGTGAACATGGAGTTCTGGACCCAGTGGGCGACCGCGCTGGACAAGTACGCGGCCGAGCGCGGGCGGAAGAACTTCTTCATGTTCGGCGAGGTCTACTCCGCCGACACCTCCGTCACCTCCCCGTACGTCACCCAGGGCCGCCTGGACGCCACCCTCGACTTCCCCTTCCAGGACGCGGCCCGCGCCTACGCCTCCCAGGGCGGCAGCGCGCGGAAGCTCGCGAGCGTCTTCGGTGACGACTACAAGTACACGACCGACAAGGCCAACGCCTACGAGCAGGTCACCTTCCTCGGCAACCACGACATGGGCCGCATCGGGTACTTCCTGAAGCAGGACGACCCGAAGGCGACCGACGCCGAGATCCTCGCCAAGGACAGGCTCGCCAACGAGCTGATGTTCCTCAGCCGCGGCAACCCGGTCGTCTACTACGGCGACGAGCAGGGCTTCACCGGCGCCGGCGGCGACAAGGACGCCCGCCAGACGATGTTCGCCTCCCAGGTCGCCGACTACCTCGACGACGACGAGATCGGCACCGACCGCACCCACGCGAGCGACGCGTACGACACCCGCGCGCCGCTCTACCGGGAGATCGCCGCCCTCTCCCGGCTGCGCAAGGCCAACCCGGCCCTGACGGACGGCGTCCAGACCGAGCGGTACGCGGACGACGGGGCGGGCGTGTACGCCTTCACCCGGACGGACGCCAAGACCGGCCAGGAGTACGTCGTCGCCTTCAACAACGCGGATGAGGCGCGGACGGCGACCTTCGCGACCGGGTCCCCCGACCTGCCGTACCGGGGCGTCTACGGGGCCAGGGGCACCCTGACCTCGGACGCCGAGCGCAAGCTCACGGTCACCGTCCCGGCCGGCTCCGCCGTCGTCTACCGGGCCACCGGCCCGCTCGCCAAGCCCGCCGGCAAGCCGACGATCACCCTGAGGGCGCCGGCCGCCGGGGCGACGGGGACCGTGGACATCACCGCCGACGTCGACGGCGGTCAGCTCAACCGCGTCGTCTTCGCCGCGCAGGTCGCGGGCGGAAAGTGGCGGGTCCTCGGCTCCGCCGACCACGCCCCGTACAAGGTCACCCAGACCATCGGCAAGGACGTATCCGCCGGGACCGCCCTGCGCTACAAGGCCGTCGTGATCGACTCGGCCGGGCGCACCGCGAGTGCCACGGCGGGCAGCACCACCGGCACCCCGCCCGCGGCCGAGGTCCCCACGGCCTCCTCCCGGGACTACGCGATCGTGCACTACAAGCGCACCGACGGCGACTACGGCGACTGGGGTCTGTACGCCTGGGGAGACCTCGCCGACGGTGAGGCCACGAACTGGCCTGCCAGCCACCCCTTCACCGGCCGGGACGCCTACGGCGCCTTCGCCTACGTCAAGCTCAGGCCCGGCGCCTCGAACGTCGGCTTCCTGGTCATCGACAAGGACGGCGACAAGGACGTCTCCGCCGACCGGAGCATCGACGTCACCGGGACGGGCGAGGTCTGGGTCGAACAGGGGAAGCCCGACGTACTGACACAGCGGCCGGACCTCCCCGCCCAGGACAGGACCAAGGCCGTCGTCCACTACCACCGCGCCGACGGGAACTACGACGGCTGGGGCCTGCACGTCTGGACGGGTGCCGCGCACCCCACCGACTGGTCGAACCCGCTGAAGCCGGTGAAGACTGATACCTATGGCGCGGTCTTCGAGGTACCGCTCACCGCGGGTGCCACCAGCCTCAGCTACATCATCCACAAGGGCGACGACAAGGATCTGCCCACCGACCAGTCCCTGGACCTCAAGGCCGACGGCAATGAGGTGTGGCTGTTGAACGGCCAGGAGGAGCACCTGCTGCCGCAGCCCGCGGGCAGTGCCGCCGCCCTCGACCTGACCACCTCCAAGGCCATCTGGCTCGACCGCGACACCCTCGCCTGGAACGGTGCCGACGGCGCCGCGTCCACCCAGCTGCTGTACTCCGGGGACGGTTCGATCGCTGTCAAGGACGCCTCGCTGACCAGCGACGACGAGCGCTGGCTGCGGCTGACGAAGACCACCCTCAGCGACGCCCAGAAGGCGAGGTTCCCGCACCTGAAGGACTACACCGCCTGGTCCGTCGACCCGCGCGACCGGAACCGGGTGCGCGAGGCGGTCAGGGGCCAGCTCGTCGCCTCCCAGCGGGCGGCGAACGGGGCGGTGCTCGCCGCGACCGGCGTACAGACCGCCGGCGTCCTGGACGACCTCCACCCCGGTGCCCGGAAGGCCGCGCTCGGCCCGGTGTTCCACGACGGGAAGCCCACCCTCTCCGTCTGGGCGCCGACGGCCCGGTCCGTCCGTCTCGAGCTGGACGGCCGGAGCGTCACGATGCACCGGAACGACGCCACCGGCGTCTGGTCCGTCACCGGCCCGGCGTCCTGGAAGGGGAAGCCCTACCGGTACGTCGTGCGGGTCTGGGCGCCCGGCGTCCGGAAGATGGTCACCAACAAGGTCACCGACCCCTACTCGGTCGCCCTGACCGCCGGCTCGGAGCGCAGCCTCGTCGTCGATCTGAACGACAGGTCCCTCGCGCCGAGCGGCTGGTCCGGGCTGCGCAAGCCCAAGGCCGTACCGCTGAAGGACGCGCAGATCCAGGAACTGCACATCCGGGACTTCTCGATCGAGGACCGCACCTCGAAGCACCCGGGCACCTATCTGGCCTTCACCGACAAGAACAGTGACGGCTCCCGGCACCTCAAAGCGCTGGCGAGGTCGGGCACCTCGTACGTCCACCTCCTGCCCGCCTTCGACATCGCCACCATCCCCGAGAGGAAGGCCGACCAGGCGACCACCGACTGCGATCTCGCCTCCTACCCGGCCGACTCCGGCAAGCAGCAGGAGTGCGTGGCGAAGATCGCCGCGAAGGACGCCTACAACTGGGGCTATGACCCCTACCACTACACGGTCCCCGAGGGCTCGTACGCCACCGACCCCGACGGCACGGCCCGTACGGTCCAGTTCCGCAAGATGGTCCAGGCCCTCAACGAGGACGGTCTGCGGGTCGTCATGGACGTCGTCTACAACCACACGGCGGCCGCCGGCCAGGCGGACACCAGTGTCCTGGACAAGCTCGTGCCCGGCTACTACCAGCGGCTTCTCGCCGACGGCTCGGTGGCCAGCAGCACCTGCTGCGCCAACACCGCGCCCGAGAACGCGATGATGGGCAAGCTGGTCGTGGACTCGATCGTCACCTGGGCGAGGCAGTACAAGGTCGACGGGTTCCGCTTCGACCTCATGGGCCACCACCCGAAGGCCAACATCCTGGCCGTCCGGAAGGCCCTGGACGCGCTGACCCTCGCCAAGGACGGCGTCGACGGCAAGAAGATCATCCTCTACGGCGAGGGCTGGAACTTCGGTGAGGTCGCCGACGACGCCCGTTTCGTGCAGGCCACGCAGAAGAACATGGCCGGAACCGGGATCGCCACCTTCTCCGACCGGGCCCGTGACGCCGTGCGCGGCGGCGGCCCCTTCGACGCGGACCCCGGCATCCAGGGCTTCGCGTCCGGGCTGTACACCGACCCCAACGCGTCCACGGCGAACGGCACGTCGGCGGAGCAGAAGGCCCGGCTGCTGCACTACCAGGACCTGATCAAGGTCGGGCTGACGGGCAACCTCGCCCCGTACCGCTTCACTGACACGGACGGCAAGGAGGTCACCGGCGCGGAGGTGGACTACAACGGCTCGCCCGCCGGATACGCGGACGCGCCCGGCGACGCCCTCGCCTACGTGGACGCGCACGACAACGAGTCGCTGTTCGACGCGCTGGCCTACAAGCTCCCGAAGGGTACGTCCGCGTCCGACCGGGCCCGTATGCAGGTGCTCGCGATGGCCACGGCCGCGCTCTCCCAGGGGCCGTCCCTGTCCCAGGCGGGTACCGACCTGCTGCGCTCGAAGTCGCTGGACCGCAACTCCTTCGACAGCGGGGACTGGTTCAACGCCATCCACTGGAACTGTGCCGACGGCAACGGCTTCGGGCGCGGGCTGCCCCCGGCGGCCGACAACCGGTCCAAGTGGGACTACGCCAAGCCACTGCTCAGCACCGTGAAGGTCGGCTGCCCGCAGATCACCGGCGCCTCGGCCGCGTACCGGGACCTGCTGAGGATCCGCACCACCGAGCAGGCGTTCTCGCTCGGCACGGCCGCGAGGGTGCAGGACCGGCTGGCCTTCCCGCTGTCCGGCAAGGACGAGACGCCGGGCGTGATCACCATGCGGCTCGGTGACCTGGTCGTCGTGTTCAACGCCACGCCCGAGACGCAGGAGCAGCGGATCGGCACCCTCGCCGGGACGGGCTACCGGCTGCACCCGGTGCAGGCCGCGGGCGCGGACGCGGTGGTGAAGACCTCCTCCTACGCGGCCGGCTCGGGCACGTTCACCGTGCCGGCGCGGACCGTGGCGGTGTTCACCCGGGCGGGGAACTAGGGTGAGGCCGTTGCCGTAGAACAGGAGTGCGCATGCCGCAGATCACCATCGACTACTCCGACGTCCTGGAGAGCGCCTTCGACCGCGAGGGCTTCGCCCGGGCGCTGCACGAGGCGACCGTGGAGATCGCGGCGGCGAAGCCGGAGGCCTGCAAGACGCAGTTCCGGCCGAGCGCGCACACGGTGTTCGGGTATGAGGATCCCGGGGCGCGCGGGCACGCCATCGTGCACGTGACGATCGGGCTCCTCGCCGGACGCGGCGACGAGACGAAGGCGAAGCTGACGGAGACCGCGCTGGAACTGCTGCGCGAGCACGTGGCGGACGCGGCGTTCACCCTGCACGCCTCCACCGAGATCCGCGACCTCGACCCGTCGTACCGGAAGTTCGACCGCTAGGCCTCGTTCAGGACGCGAGGGACATGAGCCGGCCGGCCAGCTCCGCGAAGGGGCCGTCGGCCGGCTCGTCCTTGATCATCGTACGCAGCAGGGCCGCTATCTCCTCGTCGTGGGCGGCGCTGACGGCGGCCAGCGCGGCGAAGTCGCGCACGAGCTGGATCTCCAGCTCGGCCCGCGGGATGCGCCGGCCGTCCAGCCAGATCAGCGCCGTGGACTCGGCCAGCGAGATCCACGAGCGGACGACCAGCTCCAGACGCGCGGACGCGTCGGCCACACCCAGGTGCGACAGCATCTGGTCGTACGCGGCCTGCCGTACGGAGTCGATGAGCGCGTTGGTGGCCGATATGTGGTCCTTCGAGTGGACGCCGTCCGCGGAGACCGCCGGGCCGCCGCGCATCAGCGCCGAGAAACCGGGGCCGTGCTCGTCCACGAAGTCGAAGAAGCGGCGCATCACGCGCAGCAGCCGGGCGCCGAGCGGACCGTCGTGCGGCTCGGCGAAGCGCCCCGCGAGATCCTCCGCGGCGCGCTTCAACGCGGCTTCGTACAGGCTGAGTTTGCCGGGGAAATAGTGGTAGACCAGCGGGCGCGAGATGCCCGCCGCCGACGCTATCTCATCGATGGAGACCTCGTCGGGCGAGCGCCTGCTGAACAGTTCGAGGGCGACGCCGATCAGCTGCTGCCGCCGCTCCTCGACGCCCATCCTGCGGCGAACCCCGATACTCATGCGAACACCTTACCGATCAGATCCGGCCGTCGGTGTTCACATGTCGAGCACCAAACGATCGCTCCCGGCCCGCGATACGCAGATCAGCAGGGAGCCGGATCGTTCCGCGTCCGTCAGCAGCTCGTCCCGGTGATCGACCTCGCCCTCCAGCACGCGCTGTTGGCAGGTCCCGCAGAACCCCTGCTCACAGGAGTAGGCGGTGTTCGGCAGCTCGCGGCGCACGGCGGCCAGCAGGGTGGAGTCGGCGGGCACCGTCAACGTGCGTCCACTGCGCCGCAGTTCCACTTCGAACGGCACGTTCTCATCGGACGACGTGCGGGGTGCGAACCGCTCGAGGTGCAGCGTGGCGCCCTCGGGCAGGCGTGCCTCGACCGCTGTCATCAGGCCCTCGGGTCCGCAGCAGTAGACGGCCGTCCCCTTCGGTACGTCGGCGAACAGCGCGTCCAGGTCCGGACGTCCGTCCTCGTCCTCGGCGACCAGCGTCAGCCTCCCCGAGGCTCCCGACTCCGCTCGAGCGGGGGCCCCCGTCCCGGCGAGTTTGCCCACCTCCTCCAGGAACGGCATCGAGGCCCGCGTCCGCCCGCCGTACAGCAGCCGCCAGTCGGTGCCGTCCGGCAGGGCCCGCAGCATGGGGAGGATCGGCGTGATGCCGATGCCGCCGGCGACGAAGACGTACGAGGGCGCCTCGACGAGGGGGAAACGGTTCCTCGGCCCGCACACCTCCAGCTCCATGCCCTCGGTGAGCCGCTCGTGCACTTCGCGGGAGCCGCCCCGGCCGTCCTCGGCCAGCCGTGCGGCCACCGTGTAGGAGGAGGTGTCCTCGAGGTCCCCGCACAGGGAGTACTGCCGCACGAGTCCGGAGGGCAGGACGAGATCGAGATGGGCTCCGGGCTCCCAGCTCGGCAGACCGCCGCCCTCCAGACGGAGTCGTACGACCCCGTCGGCGATCGTCTCGTGGGAGGTGAGCCGCAGCCGCGGGGACCGCGAACGCGGCCGGCCGGAGACCGGCTGTTCCAGGGCGGGCATCGGCCACAGCGGGGAGGCCTGGACACGGCGGCGCAGGGCCTGCCGGGTCAGCAGGGCGGCGCCCGCGACGAGGGCGGCGGTCCGCAGCTTCGGCATCACGCCACCGCCTTTTCCGCGGCGAGCGCGGCGGGGGAGGAGGCCAGGTAGGCCACGGCCTGGGCGGTGGAGCACTCGTGGGAGGGGTGGTAGGCGCGGCTGAGGTAGCGGGGGACGGACTTCAGCATGTCCCCGGTGGCGGGCAGCGTGCCCTGCCGGCCGCGCTGGTGGAAGTCCTTGAAGGACGCCTTGCCGTCGACCAGCGTCGGGTCGTTCTCCATGAAGAAGCGGACCCCCCGCTGCCACAGGAACACCAGCGCGGAGAAGGCGGCGGCCCAGGTGCGCACCCGGCGCCGGTAGCTGCCGTCGACATGCAGGAACAGGTCGAAGGCGACCGAGCGGTGCTCGACCTCCTCGGCGCCGTGCCAGCGCAGCAGGTCCAGCATGGTCGGGTCGGCGCCCCGCCGGTCCAGCTCGGCCGCGTTGAGCACCCAGTCGCCGAGGAAGGCGGTGTAGTGCTCGATGGCCGCGATGAGGGCCACCCGTTCCAGCAGCCACCAGCGGCGGGCCTTGCCGGGCGGCAGGGTGCGGTCGCCGAGCAGCTTCTCGAAGAACCAGTCGACTTGGGCGGTGTACGGCGTCGGGTCGAGACCCAGCTCGCGCAGGTGCGGCAGGACCTCGTCATGGGCCTGGGAGTGCATGGCCTCCTGCCCGATGAACCCGATGACGTCCTCGCGCAGCCGGTCGTCCCGGATCAGGGGCAGCGCCTGCTTGTACACGTGCACGAACCACCGCTCGCCGGCGGGCAGCAGCAGGTGCAGCACGTTGATGGTGTGCGTGGTGAACGGGTCGCCCGGCACCCAGTGCAGCGGCGTGTCCTCCCATGAGAAGGACACGTTGCGGGCCTTGAGCGGGATGCGCTCGGACTCCACCGGCCGGGCCTGCGTGTGAGACATGGCGTCAATGTACTGGCGGGTAAGGAGCCTGAGAACCCCTGTGGCGGAGCTTGTTTACAGCGGTGTCAACAAAGCGGTCTCCATCGCAAGGCGGTCAACTCAGCGCAAGCCGCTGATGTTCCGTCCGTCCGCCAAGGTGCCCATCAGATCGGCCCGAGCCCCCTTCTCGGCCCGAGCCGCCAGCAACGGCCCCTGCCCGGAAGCGGTGAGCCCACCCGTCGCCCGGATCGACGTCGTCTCCCTGCTGCCGGCCGCCAGCAGGTACCAGTTCCCGGCGCCGGACTTCCACAGCACCCCGGCCAGCACATGGGGATCCCGCGGCCCGCACGCCGGCACGTCCGTGCCCTTGGCGACGACCGTCCCCGCCCGTCCGCCCGGTGTGCGGAACAGGGCCAGCGCGGTCGTACCCCCGCCGCGCCAGGTCTCGGCCCGGGTGCACACCCAGTCGGCCACCCCGCTGCCGTCGGGCAGTGGCTGCTGGGCGTAGGCCCAGGCGTTGACGCTGCGGATGCCCGCCGTGCGCCCGGCCGCCAGCGAGCAGGCGAACGGCGCCCACGCCCGCAGCCCCTGTGCGCCGGACGCCTCGTCCATCGAGCCGGGATGGCCGACGGTGAGGTGGACCGGGACCAGCTCGCCGAGGTCGGTGGAGAGCCGGCTGCCGGAGGCGTCGGCCAGCTGGAGCACGGTCCACGAGGTGCAGGCCCCGGGCCGCAGCGCGGGGCTGGCCAGCGGTGCGGTGATGCCGTCGGTGAGGGTCAGCGGCGTCGCCACCGAGTCCGGCTTCATCACGTCCCGTGCGGCCACCTTCCTGACCCAGGGGGCGACCAGGTAGCGGACGTTGCGGTCGGAGCGGTTCAGCACCAGCGCGCTCGCCTCGGCACCGGTCGCACCGTCGACGCGGGCGAAGTCGAGGGCCGCGCCCCGGGTGCCGTTCTTCGGCTCGGCGTAACGGGCGATGCGCAGGCTGTCGTAGAGGATCACCACCCGGGCGTTGTCGACCTCGCCCGCGTACAGCAGCTGGGGCGGTCCGGCCGGGCCGCCGGTCTGGGTGCCGGGGGTCGCCGAGACGCGGACCGTTCCACCGGGGCGGGCCCAGACCGCCAGGACGCGGCGCAGGAGGGCCCGGTCACCGGTGAGCGGGCCGCGCGCGGGCCACACGGAGAAGTCGGTGCGCGCGGCGGACTCCCAGGCGGAGGCGGGGACGCGGGTCAGTTCGCCGGGGTCGAGGGCGGCCTCGGCGGCCGGGTTCTCGGCGTAGGGGGGCGCGGCGGCACCGTCGGGGCCCCAGCCGCCGCCCGGCAGGGCGACCAGCGCCCCGCACACCGCGAGCGCGGCGGCCGCGGCGAGGGCGGCCTTGGTGTGCCGGCGGCGCCGCACCAGGTCCGTGGGCCGGGCCTGCAGCGAGCAGGGGTCGAACTCGGGGGAGAAGAGCAGCGCGGGCTGCGCGGGCACGCCGTTCGCGGCGGCCAGCGCGCCGCCCGCGTCGTCGACACCGGCGGCCTCCAGGATCGTGCGGACATCGGCGTCGGGCAGCTTCTCCAGGCCGCGCAGCACATACGCGGCACGGGCCGGGCCGGACAGGGTCGACAGCCGCTGGTCCAGGGACAGTTCGTCGGCGCCGCCCGAGTGCGGGAACAGGCGCAGTCCCCAGACCTGGGGCAGCAGCGGCGGCAGCCGGGAGGGCCGGGGCAGGCCCGTGCGGGGACGGGCCGCCTTCAGGGCGGTACGCAGGACGCGCTCGCGCAGATAGGCGTAACCGGGGTCGTCCTCCCGGGCCGAGGCCTGGGCCGGGAGTACGGACGGCTGCTTGCGGCCCCTCGGCAGGGCGCGCTGGGCGAGGGCGTGTGCGGTCAGAACCCGGCGGCGTCGGCCGAGGTCCGGCGGCAGTACCAGGTAGGCGATCCGGACCAGCCGTGGGTAGTGCTCGACGAGCGAGGCCTCGGCCTGCTCGACGTCGACCGGTCCGGTGGCGGCGGGTGCGTGACGCTGGGCTACATCCTGTGACTGCACGTCCGGGAGAACGAGCGAATCGGTGGGAGGTCACCGCCGGATGAGTGGTTCATGACTCCGGTTCGACCAGAGCGCGCGCGTAGTTGGCCATCGACCGCTGGTAGCGCGGCAGATGGGGAGCCAGGGCGCCGAGGACGAGGGACAGACCCTCACGGTCGCGGCCGAGGCTGGACAGGCACAGCGCGAGGCATGCCCGTACCGCGTCGTCCAACTCGTCGGAAGGGGCTTCGAGTTCAGGGGTGAGCAGCTTCACGCCCTCCTCGGCCTGCCCGATGTTCCGGAGCGAACTCGACAGCTGGATCTTGGCCCGCCGGCCCTTGTACCGGCTCACGTCGCCGAGTCCGCGCGCGAGCGCCTCCCGGTACAGCGGCGCCGCCTTGTCCGAGTGCCCGGTCGAGTCCCAGGCGCAGGCCTGCTCGAAGGGGCCCAGCGGGCTGTCGTCCGGCAGTTCGGCGACGAGGGCGTCGATCAGCGCGCGGAACTCGTGCGCGCGTTCTTCCGGATAGTCGTCGAAGGAGGCCCAGACGGCGGCCACGCGATCTTCCCAGTCTCGGTTCACCGGGTCACCCTCGCATACACGTGCGTGTCCGGTCAGCGGATTTGAGCGCACCGACCGCGGGAGCCGTATCCGTGGGACGGGGGTCCCGCGCCGGGGCTCCACGCGGCATGCTTGGCCCACCGGACCGGAGGAACACATGAGGTTGACAGGACTGCTGCTCGGCGCCGCGGCCGTACTGGCGCTGGCGGGCTGCAGCTCGGGTGGGGACACCAAGGCGGTGCCGCCCACCGCGACCGGCAGCCTGGAGAGCCTGGCGGCCGAGGTGAAGTGCAAGCCGAACATGCAGACCGACGCCGACGAGATCCGCCAGGCCATCTGCAGGAACGGTGACGGCAGGTTCATCCTCGCCACCTTCGCCACCGACCGCGGCCAGCGCGAGTGGATCAACGACGCGAAGGACTACGGCGGTCACTACCTCGTCGGCCGCAAGTGGGTGGCCGTCGGCGACGACGGGGTGGTCGAGGCGCTGCGCGGCACGCTCGGCGGCGAGGTGGAGACCGGCGTCGACCACCACGCGCACAGCGGCTGACGCGCTCGGCGGGCACGGCGAAGGCCGGTGACGGGAGGGGGATCCGTCACCGGCCTTCTGTCATGCGCCCCTGCGGGGGTCAGGAGCAGTTCTGACCGCGGTTGATGCAGTTGGCGATCTTGTTGGCCAGACCGTTCCTCGTGACGCTGATGAAGTCGTCGTGGTCCGTGGCCGCCTTGTGCAGCTGCTCGGGGAAACCGTCCACCGCGTAGGCGTTCTTCACCTGGCCGTTCTGGATGGTCGGCGGGGTGATGTTGTACACCAGGCGCATCGTCAGCTGCGGGATCGCCTTGAAGCCGTTCCCGCAGGCGCCGCTCGCGGGATCGGCGAACGCGACGTGCGTGCGGTGGTTGGCGCTGTCGATGTTCTGCCCGTCCCAGCAGCTCTGGAAGGCGAACGTCCGCACCACCTTGCTGCCCTGCGGGCAGATCGGGTACTGCGTCGTCAGCTGGACCTTGTTCTCGAAGCCGGTGCAGCTCCAGTGCGCGTTGGCGTTCGCCAGACCGTTGGTGGTGGTCTTGGCGTCACCGGTGATGATGCGCAGGAACTGCGGCATCGCTACGACCTTGCTCGCCGGGCTGCCCACGTACCTGATCTGGGCCTGCACCGGGGTCAGGATCTTGCCGACGTTGCCTTCCTTGCCGCCGCCGTCCTTGTTCTGGTCGAAGTCCTGGGTACCGTCCTGGACGCGGACCACCGGCCAGTAGTACGACGACACGTCGTTCCTGTTCTGGCAGCTGGTGCCGCTCTGCAGGAACGTGTTGTTGCTGGCGAACGCGTTGATCTTCTGGTTGCCGACGTAGTCGTGCAGGTGGTGGGCGCCGTTGGTCACGCCGGGTGCCACGATCACGTTGTCGGTGTTGAAGTTCTTGTTCGCGTTCACACCGCAGCGGGTGGTGAACGAACCCGTCGAGGCGTTGCCGGTCCTGGCCGGCTTGCCCTGGACGTTCGGTGCGACCTTCGTGATGTCGACGAAGTCCGCCGCCACCGGGCCGTTGCCGGCCTGGCCGCCGATGTTCTGCTGCTGGCCGTTCTGCTGCTGCCCGCCGTTCTGCTGCTGGCCGTTCTGCTGCTGTCCGCCGTTCTGCTGCTGGCCGTTCTGCTGCTGGCCGTCGCCCTGCTGCTGGCCGCCGGCGGTGGTCTGGTTGGCGGTCTGCGTGGTGCAGGCGGCGAGCTGCTTCAGCGCGTTGTCGAAGGCGCCGCCGACGCGCTGGATGTCGATGCGGATCCGGTCGATAGTCGCGGCCCGCTTCTCCTTCAGCGGCCCGACGATCGCGTTCTGCACGAAGCTCGCGTCGTTCGTCTGCGCCTGCCGGGTGGAGGCGAGCCGGGCGTAGGCCTCGGTGATCTGCTTGTCGAGGTTCGCCAGCTCCGTCACCACGCCCCGGCGGGCCGTGTACGGCACGTTCGTCAGCTTCTGGCCGACGTCCGGGCAGGAGATCGTCGCGACTTGAGCCGTCGCGGCCTTCGTCTGGCTGCCTCCCCACGTCTGGTGGTTCGACTCGTGCGCCGAGGCGTAGAAGTTCGCCCAGATCAGCCCGCCCCCACCGAGCGCTAGGGCCGCCGATGCGGCTATGGCCTTGTTGGCCAGCGGCGTACGGCGTTTTCGTGTGTTGCGTCCCATGGAACTCCTCTGACTTCCTTGCGGGGCAGCATCGAGGCGCCCGACAGGAGTGAAGCGGCGTCCTTCCATACGGACGCCGCCTCGGAGGTGTTCAGCGGCCTCACGAATTCATCACGGGTTCATCGCGTCACGACGACCGCAACAACCGCCTGAGCAGCGGAAGTTAGCGGAAATCAGCAGTCTCGGTCGAGATGGGCGAGCACCGCCAGAACGCGCCGGTTGTCGTCTTCCGACACCTCCAGGCCCAGTTTGGTGAAGATGTTGGAGGTGTGCTTGGCGATGGCCCGTTCCGTCACCACGAGTTGCGCCCGCACGCCGGTCAGGATCGCCGGAGTCGTGACGAGTCCGATGCCGAGCGGGATCAGCGCGACGGAGACGAGGGTCAGTACGAGAAACGCCACACCGCAGGGCAGCACCACGAGGGCCAGCACCAGCCCCTGCACCGCGGCCAGCAGCGCCTCCCTGGCCATGGTGCGGAAGGTGTCTCTCTTCGTGTCGGTGTTCATGCCGTCAGCCTCACGGACGGTCACGCACGCGTCAGTCGTCCGAGGCCCCCTCTCGGGGGGTGGTGTCAGGTACACCCCCCGCCTCGGCCAGCACCCGCGCCTCCACCTCCGGATCAAGGCCCTTCACCGTGCGGTCGGGCCGCTGTGGCGCGACTCCGCCGATCTCCGTCAGCCACCGCCAGGTGCCGGCGACGGTCTCGCCGACCGGCCGGCACACCAGCCCGGTGCCCACGGCCCGGGACACGTTCGCGCGGTGCACGGCGTCGTACATCTCGCCGACCGGCGGCACCCACACCGGCAACTGGGTCCATGGTTCGATCCCGGCGTCCAGGATCATCTCCGGGTCGGTCCAGCGCAGCTCGGTGTCCGCGCCGGTGGCCCGGACACACGCTCGGAGCAGGTCGTCCATGGTGGCGTGGCCCGGCGGGCTCACCAGGTTGTACGGCCCGCTCAGCTCCTTCTCCACCGCGCCCACGACCCAGTCGGCGAGATCCCGCACGTCGATGTACTGGAGCGGCAGGTCCCGGGGCCCGGGGGCCAGGACCGGGCCGCCCCGGGCGATCCGGGTCAGCCACCAGGGCAGCCGGCCGACGTTCTCGTACGGACCGAGGATCAGCCCGGCCCGGACCAGCAGCGAGTCCTGCGCGCCGAAGGTCTCCACGGCGGCCAGCTCGCCGCCCCGCTTGTCCCGCGGGTAATCGGTCGCCCCGGCGTCGGCCGCGGCACCCTCGACCAGCGAAGTGTCCTCCGTGGCTCCGGGAGGGGAGGGCCAGGCGTACACGGACCGGCTGGAGATGTACACGTACCGTCCGGCGCGGCCCCGCAGCAGCCGTGCCGCGTCCAGTACCGCGCGCGGCGCCGCCGACCAGGTGTCGACGACGGCGTCCCAGGTGCCGTCGTCGGCGGCGAGGGCGGTGAGGCCGTCGGGAGCGGTGCGGTCGCCGTGCAACGACCGTACTCCGGCGGGAGGTCGGTGCCGGCCCCGATGGAAGACGGTGACCTCCCAGCCGCGGCCCAGCGCGGCCTCCACGACGGCCCGCCCCACGAACTCCGTACCACCCAGCACAAGAAGTCTCATGCCGGTGATCGTGCCCGGTCGGGGCGCGCATCGGTACGGGAATCTGCCGAGGGCAGAGTGGCTCAGCGCCCGGTCGGCGGGGTGTACTTGTAGCCGACCCGGCGCACGGTCTGGATCGTCTGGCGATGCTGGGCGCCCAGCTTGCGGCGCAGCCTGGCGATGTGCACGTCGACGGTGCGGCCGTCGCCGACGTGGCCGTAGCCCCACACCGTGGTGACCAGCTGGTCGCGGGTGTGTACCCGGTGCGGGTGCGCCACCAGGTGCGCGAGCAGCTCGAACTCCAGGTAGGTGAGGTCGAGTTCACGGCCGTCGACGCCGGCGGTGCGCCGCACGGGGTCGATCCGCACCAGCGGGTCGGCGCCCGCCTGCGGCTCGGTCTCCGTGGCCTCCGTCGGGTCCGGCACCGCGACCGGCAGGAACGGCGGTCGCTGGTCGGCCGGGACCAGCACCAGGTAGCCGACCATCGGCGGCCGACCGGGCAGGGTGGGCAGGGTGTGCTGCGGCGCGGGCAGCCAGGTGGCGCCCGGGGGCAGGAAGTCCACGACGTCCCTCCCCAGGCTCTCCACCGCGTTCGAGCGGGGGAGACCCCAGTCCTCGTCCCGGTCGACGGCGCGCAGCCGGTGCCGGGTGCCGTTCGGGACGGGGGTGGTCGGGGCGGTGGAGAGGGCGGTGGAGAGGGAACGAGTGGTCGCCATGAGAGGTCAGCTCTTTCGCGCGAGGAGTTCGTCGGGAGGAGCGACGGCCGCGATTCGTGTGGTCGGGCGCGCCGAGGAGACGTACGTCGTTTCGCGCTGGCCGAAGGCCGGGGTGTACGGCTTTAGAGGGCCCGCGCGTTCATCGCGCGGCAACACACCCGGTCGAAGTCGTGCTGCTGACGGGAAGGCCAGAAGGGCTCGAGGTCATGGCGACCCGTCGCGGTGTGCTTCTGGAAGCTGGCCATGGGCCCATTGAAGCAGACGAGGGCGCCGGACCGGACTCTCCTCTCACTTCCTGGACGCTTCCTTGGCATGAAGTTGACGCTGCGTATGACCGAGGGAGGCCATACGGCCCTGGTCAGCCGATCCTCCACCACTCGTGTGTCCGAAAGCCCGTCTCGGCATACGGACAGGCCGCGCGGGCCGTCACCTTCGCGCGGGCCGGCGCCCGCCGCGGCGGCTCGCATGCGGAAGGGGGCGCCCGCCGTTACGGCGGGCGCCCCCTTCGCGGAGCCGGGTCAGACCTGGCCGGCCTTCTCCAGCGCGGAGCAGCAGGTGTCCACCAGCAGGCGGGTCACCACGTACGGGTCGACGTTGGCGTTCGGACGGCGGTCCTCGATGTAGCCCTTGCCGTCCTTCTCGACCTGCCACGGGATGCGGACGGAGGCGCCGCGGTCGGAGACGCCGTAGGAGAACTTGTCCCAGGGGGCGGTCTCGTGCAGACCCGTCAGACGCTCGTCGATGCCGGCGCCGTAGTTCTTCACGTGGTCCAGCGGCTTGGAGCCCTCGCCGAGCGACTCGCACGCGGTGATGATCGCGTCGTAGCCCTCACGCATGGCCTTGGTGGAGAAGTTGGTGTGCGCGCCCGCGCCGTTCCAGTCGCCCTTGACCGGCTTCGGGTCGAGGGTCGCGGAGATGCCGAAGTCCTCGGCGGTGCGGTACAGCAGCCAGCGGGCCACCCACAGCTGGTCGGAGGCTTCCAGCGGGGCGAGCGGGCCGACCTGGAACTCCCACTGGCCCGGCATGACCTCGGCGTTGATGCCGGAGACGCCGAGGCCCGCCTTCAGGCAGTTGTCCAGGTGGGCCTCGACGATCTCGCGGCCGAAGATCTCGTCGGCGCCGACACCGCAGTAGTAGCCGCCCTGCGGGGCCGGGAAGCCGCCCTCGGGGAAGCCCAGCGGGCGGGAGCCGTCGAAGAAGGTGTACTCCTGCTCGATGCCGAAGATCGGCTCCTGCGCCGCGAACTTCTCGGCGACCCCGGCCAGTTCGGCCCGCGTGTTGGACGGGTGCGGGGTCATGTCCGTGTCCAGGACCTCGCACAGCACCAGGACGTCGTCGCCGCCGCGGATCGGGTCCGGACAGGTGAAGACCGGCTTGAGGACGCAGTCCGAGGAGTGCCCCTCGGCCTGGTTGGTGGAGGAGCCGTCGAAGCCCCAGATCGGCAGCGACTCGAGACCGGCCGGGGCACCCGTGATGATCTTCGTCTTGGAACGCAGCTTGGCCGTCGGCGCGGTGCCGTCGATCCAGATGTACTCAGCCTTGAAGGTCACGGGGCCACATCCTTTGGGGGTGGGTCGGGCGCACTCGGAGGTGCTGCGGCGCTGCGGCACTGGGGCGCCGCTCGATCTGCCGGGCAGCCTGTCAACAGGCGGTTTCCCGTCCATTGCTCGGATGTGAACCCCGTGTTACCTGGTGTTTCTGCTGCGCGGCTCACCTTGTGAGGGCACGCCGGGCGGGGTATGGCGGGCTCACTCCGCCCCGGCCGCGGCCTCCCGTACCCCGTGCAGGAAGTCCCGGATCGCGGTCCGCTGGTGGTCGTCGTAACCGCGCAGCAGCTCCACCGAGCGTTCGATCAGCGGGCCGAAGAACGCCCAGCCGAGTTCCACGGCGCGGTCCTCCACCTCCACGACGACCTTCCGCCGGTCCCGGGCGCCGCGCACCCGGCGCACCTGCCCGGCCCGCTCCAGCCGGTCGAGGAGCGCGGTCGTACCCGCCGAATTGAGGCCGAGGGCGGCCCCGAGCCGCCCGGCGCTCATCTCCTCACCCGCCCGGCGGGCGTCCATCAGCGCGATCAGGGCGCGTACGTCCGTCGGGTGCATGCCGTGGCGCCCGGCGAACCGGGCGCTGTGCAGGCTGAGTTCGACGGTGGCGGCGCGCAGCAGATGGACGATCTCCAGTTCGGGCGCCGAGACGGGGTCGGACGGGGTGGACATGAGGGCCCTCCGGGCTACTATCTCGCTCAGCGAATATCTTGCTGAACGAGATGATAGGGGGGCGGGGCCATGACCGGATACGACCGCGACACGTTCCGGGCCGCGTACGACAGGGTCATGGCGAAGTGGCCGGACGACCGGGAGGCCCGCACCGTGCCCACGCCCTTCGGCGAGACCCACGTCAACGCCTGCGGTCCGCGTGACGCGCCCCCGCTGCTCCTGCTTCCCGGCGGCGGCGGAGCCACCTCCGCCTCCTGGTACGCCCAGGCCGCCGGCCTCTCCCGCCTCCGCCGCGTCTACGCCGTCGACCTGACCGGCGCCCCCGGCCTGAGCGCGCGGGCCGGCGACCGTCACCCTCGCACGGTCGCCGACCTGGCCGACTGGCTGGACGCCGTCCTGGACGGTCTCGGCGTCGGCGCGGCCGACATCGGCGGGCACTCCTACGGCGCCTGGATCGCCCTGCACCACGCCCTGCGCCATCCCGCCCGGGTGCGCCGCCTGTTCCTCCTGGACCCGACCCAGTGCTTCGCCGGGTTCAAGGCGGCGTACCTGCTCCGCGCCCTGCCGATGCTGCTGCGCCCCACGCCCCGCCGCGTCCGCGCGTTCCTCGCCTGGGAGACCGGGGTGGGGGTTCCTCCCGCTCGGGCGACGGGAGCGGGGGAGGCCCTGGAGCCCGACTGGCTGCACCTCCAGGAGGCCGCCGCCGGCTTCCCGGCCGCGCGGCCGGTGACCGGTCCGCGCCCGGCACCGGACGCGCTGCGCGCCCTGCGGGTGCCGGTCCTGCTGCTCGTGGCCGCGAACAGCAGGACCCATGACCCCGCCATGGTGGCGAACCGGGCCGGCGCGCTGCTGCCGCGCGTGGAGACCGCCGTACTGCCGGACGTCTCACATCACGCGCTGCCGCAGGGGGCACCGCCCGCCCTGACCCGCCACCTCATCGATTTCCTGTCCGGTTCCTGAGCCTCACCCCACCTTCTCGATCACCGCACGGCGGATGAGGAACTTGCCGGGCTCGCGGACCTGTTCGAAGGCCGCGTTGTTGAGCAGGACGCAGCTGCCGGAGACCGAGGCGACCTTCACCGTCGTGGACTTGTTGTTGTCCAGGTTGGTGACCTTCAGGGTCGTCCCCGCCGGGAACTGGTTGCTGGACGCGGCCGGTGCACCGCCCTCGCCGGAGAGCGTCACCGTGGAGCCCTTGCAGACCTGCTGGCCGGAGGCCGCGGCGGCGTCACCGGCGGCGTCACCGGCGTTGTCGCCCGCGTCCCCGGTCTGCCCCGGCTGGGCGCTCTGCTGGGCGCCGCCGGCCTGCTGGTCACCTCCGTGGGCGTCGCCCTGCTGGCCCGCGCCCTCCTGGCCCGCGCCCTGCTGGCCCGCGCCCTGCTGGCCCGCGTCGCCCTGCGCCGCCTGGGAGTCCTGAGCCGACTCCCCAACGGTGCAACCGGACGCCTTCTGCTGGACCTTGATCTGCTCGATGACCGCCTGGCGGTTGGCGATCCGGGCCGCCGACTGCCCGTCCGGGTTCGCCTTCTGGCCCTCGATGAACTTCTCGTTGTTGCCGAGGGCGGTGGCCAGCCCCTGACAGGCGGTCGAGTCCGCGGCGGACAGCGTCTTCGCGTTCTGCGGGCTCTGCGCGGCGTTCGACGTGCTGGCCAGTGCGAAGGCCCCGCCGCCCGCCACCGCCGCGGCACTGACGAGCAGCGCGACCTTCTTCTTCGTGCCGAGAGTTCGCTTACGCGACATGCGCGCCTCCTGAAGAGGTAGGGGAGCGTACGCCGCTATGTACGAGATACCGAACGGGGCTGCTCAGCGGTTACAGGAGTTATCGAAGTAACCTGCGTCACAGTGGAGTTGGGGCTTCTCAGCTCCTGCTGTGGGTGAGGGCCTCCCGCACCGCCTCCTCGGTGCGGGCCACCAGGGCCGTTCCGTCGTCGGCGGTGATGATCGGGCGCTGGATCAGCTTGGGGTGCTCGGCGAGCGCGGTGATCCACCGGTCCCGCGCGCCCTCGTCCCGCGGCCACTCCGTCAGGCCCAGGTCCTTGGCGGCCGCCTCCTGGGTGCGGGTGATGTCCCACGGTTCGAGGCCCAGCCGCTCGAGAACGGCCCTGATCTCGTCCTCGCTGGGCACGTCCTCCAGATACCGGCGGACGGTGTACTCGGCCCCCTCGGCATCGAGCAGGCTGATGGCGCTACGGCACTTGGAGCAGGCCGGGTTGATCCAGATTTCCATGCGGCACACGGTACGCGAAAACCGTCTTCCACCTGCGTCACTGGGGCCCCGAAAGCCCTCGTGGCCAGGGACGTTTGTCAGTGGTGGGCCGTAGAATAGAAGCAGTGTTCGAGGGCATCGCCGGACTCTCCCGGTGGTGTTCTGACCGCGACAGGAGGATGCCTGTGCCCGCTGCCGCCCTGAAGACGAAGCCGTTGCCGACCCAGTCCACCGCCACGCGTTCCGTGCTGTTCGACTCGCCCTACGAGCCCGTGGCGAAGCGACCGCTGCCGGCCGGGCGGCCGCGCGAGTGGTACGTCACGCACAACCGGCGCCTGAAGGCCATGCGCCTCGCCATAGCCCTGCTCGACTCCGGGATCTACCTGCCGGGCCAGGCCCGGGACGAGACGATCCGCAGCACGGCGGAGGACATCGGGATGCGCCCGCCGTCCGACACGACGTGCCACATGGTGCGGGCGTTCATGCGCTACAGCCGGTGAGACCGGCGCCGGGTGCCCCGCGACCGATGTCAGGGCACCCGGCCTGCCGCCCCTGCGGTACGGCGGGATGGCCGACTGGCCGCTCGCCGCGACGCCCGGCCGGGAGACCGACCGGGCGGGTACGGGTGGCAGGGGTCCGTGTGGGGCCGGCTGCCTCAGCCGGGAGGCCGCGAACTCCCGCCGGTCCACCGCATGGCCACGGAAGCACAGGCCCAACCGGTGCCCGGCAGCGGGGAGTTCGAGCCGGGTGTACCCGGCGCGGGCCCACAGCGCGTCCTGCGGGGCCTGTATGACGGCCAGCGCGTCCTGCGGGGCCTGTGTGACGGCCGGCGGGATGACGGCCGGCGGGATGACGGCCGGCGGGATGACCGCGTCGGTGCCCGGAACCGCCGGCACCGCCCGGCCCTCGTACGCCCCGAAACCTCCAGGGCGGGGGAGCCGCGCCAGCTGTCCGGCGTACGGATGATGGCGCTGAACCGGCCCCGGCCGTCACCGAAGGGCACGTCCCAGGCCTTGTGGGCGGAGACGGCGGGCGCGCACAGCCGCACGGCCGCCACCCGGCGCCCGTATCGCCGTACGAGATCGGCGACCGTCCGGCCGCTCCTGCTGAAGCCGACCGCAACCAGCGGGTCGCGGGCCGGTGCATGGGCGTCGAGCACCGCCACCGCCTGCTCGAATCGCCGACCCCGTGCCCGAAAACGGGATGCGGCCGTGGGAGTGGCCTCCCTACGCTGAACGAACGTCGCGAAAGCGACACCCCCCCGTCACTCACCCCACCGCCCCTTGCCGCACTCACCTCACGGAGGTCCGATATGCGGGGCATCGTCGCTACCGGGACCGTCGTCCTGGTGCTTCTCGGATTCGGAAACCATCTCTGGTGGCTCGCCGCCGTCGCGCTGCTCTGTCTGTGCGCGACGCACGGCCGCGGTTCGCCCGCCGCGCCACTCCCGCCCGCCGGTGCGGGTGCCGTCCCCGACAGCTACCGGGCCTACCGTGAGCGCCGGGAGCGGCAGGCCCGGTGGGAGCGCCGCTACCGGCGTGAGCACCCCCTCGAGGTCCGGCGCCAGGGGCGGGAGAAGAGCGGGTGAGCCAGAACGTCCCCGGTCACAGGCCGGGGGCGCCCCACACCGGGAACCAGCGGCTCAGCTCCTGCTCGATCCGCAGATCGTTCCCGAGCGCCGCCTTCACCCGCAGTTCCAGCGCGTTGTCCCGCCGCTCGGCGGCACCGGGCAGCGGAGCGAACGGGTAGAAGGTGCCGCGCTTGTAGAGGTAGACGAGCGCCAGCCGCCGGCCGGCGTCGTCCGTGAACCCGGCGAACGAGCACAGCAGTTGGGGGCCGAAGCCGTCGGCCTCCAGCGAGCTGTTCACCGCGTGCAGGTCGTTGACCAGTTGCGGCAGCTGGTCGGGGGTCCGCCGGGACACCAGCCAGGAGTAGCCGTAGCCGTCCTGCCGCAGCTCCACCGGCGGGCCGGTGCGGTCGGCGTCCGCGTCGAGCAGCGCCTGGACCTCCCGGTGGGTCTGTTCGAAGGCCGCGCCCTCCACCGTGGCGAAGCACACCGCCCCGCATCCGGTCGGCGTGAAACCGGCCGCCGCCTGCAGGGTGACGGCCGCCGAGGGCAGCGCGAACAGCTGGTCGAGATCGGGTGCGACCGGTTTCGTGCGCCCCAGCAGGATGTCCAGCAGCCCCAACGCTCAGCCCGCCTTCCGCAGTGTCGTGTCCTTCTTCAGCGTTCCCCGGGCCGCCGCCCGGGAGTGGCGGCCTCACCCAGCTCCGCGGAGATCCGGCCCAGCTGGTCCAGCCGCTGCTCCAGGGTCGGGTGGGTGGAGAAGAACCGCTCGATGCCGGGCTCCTTGCCGGTCGCCGGGCTGAAGTAGAACGCGTTGAACGCCTGGGCCGTGCGCAGGTCCTTGGTCGGGATCCGCGCGATGTCCCCGGAGACCTTGGTGAGCGCCGACGCCAGCGCCGAGGGCCGGCCGGTCAGCTGCGCGGCGGCACGGTCGGCCGCCAGCTCCCGGTACCGGGACAGCGCCCGGATCAGCAGGAAGCTGATCGCGTACACGGCCGCCGAGACGCCCAGCACGGCGGCGAAGACGGCGGCGGTGTTCTGGTCCCTGCGGCCCCCGCCGAAGAGCTGCGAGTAGAAGGCGAACCGCACGATCAGCCCCGCGATCACCCCGAGGAACGACGCGATGGTGATCACGGCGACGTCCTTGTGTGCCACATGCGACAGCTCGTGCGCGAGCACGCCCTCCAGCTCGGCCGGCTCCAGCCGCCGCAGCAGCCCCGTGGTCACACAGACCACGGCATGGTCGGGACTGCGGCCGGTCGCGAACGCGTTCGGCATGTCCAGCTCGGACACGGCGACCACCGGCTTGGGCATGTCCGCGATCGCGCACAGCCGGTCGACCACCGCGTGCAGCTCGGGATACTGCTCCCGCTCCACCACCCGTCCGCGCATCGCGAACATGGCGATCCGGTCGGAGAACCAGAACTGCGCCACGAACATCGCCCCGATCAGGACGACGACCAGCAGCCAGGACTTCAGCAGCACGATCAGCGCGGCGACGAATCCCACGTACAGCAACCCGAGCAGGAACAGCGTGAGACCCATGCGCACGGTCAGCCGCCGATCGCTCCGGAAGCGGCTCTGCATCTTGCATCACCCCGCAGTCAGGCACTCGTCCCGTGTCCAGTGTGCACCTGCCGACTGCCATGAGGAGGTCGCGATCGGCCCCAGGAGCGCAAAGCCTCCGCCCTGCTAAGAGGAGCGCATCTGCACATAGCCGATCAGGATCATCACCACGGCCACGCAGCCGATCACCACGGCCGTCGACGCCCAGGACGACCGGCGCCGCGCCACCGGGGCCGGGTCGGCGCGGAACGGTGCCGGATCCGGTGGGTTCTCCCTCCAACGGGCGGCGAGCATCCGGGCCCGGGCGGAGGGCTCCTTGTGCTCGGCCGAATTCGCCCAGGCGTGATCGAACTCGCGCTCCCAGCCGTCCTGTTCCGTCATCCCCGTTCAACCTCTCTCGTCCGACAGAGTCAGGAGGGATGATCCCCCGACAATAGGAAGGCTGGGAAGCGGGAAAGGTTGCACACGAATCCGGAACGCCCCGGCCGGTCCTAGCCCAGCGCGGCCGCCGACGGTACGACGACGCCGTACAGGTCCTCGATCGTCGCGAGCGCGCTGTGGTGGACCTGCTCGGCGGAGACCTCGGCGACGGCGGTCCGCAGCGGCCGGGTCGCGCTCGCGTCGGCGACCACGGTGGGCCGGTTGCCACGCAGGAAGGCGCCCTGCGCGGTGCAGGCGACGCACATGTGGGTCATGAAGCCGGCGATGATCACGTCCTTGCGCCCGGCGGCGTCCACCCGGTCGGCCAGGTCGGTGCCGAGGAACGCGTCCGGTACCTGCTTCACGACCACGGCCTCGCCCTCGACGGGCGCGACCTTCGGGTGGATCCGGCCGATCTCGGCGCGGATGTCGTACGGCGTACCCGCGCCGCCGTCGTTGATGACGTGGATGACCGTCGCGCCCGCGGCACGGGCCCGGGCCAGCAGTTCGGCGCCGGCGTCCAGCGCGGCCTGCCAGCCCTCCAGCTCCATCACACCCTGGGTGTAGGTGTTCTGGTAGTCGATCAGGATCAGCGTCGAGTCCGCGAGGGATGCCGGGGTCTGATCGAAGCCGTTGAGTTCACGCAGAGTTGTCGTAGCCATGCCCGCAACGCTATGGGCGGCCCCGCGTGGCGGCAATGTCATGTAACTTGCAGATGCAGACATCCACGCGGAGGGGACGGGGGACGGATGAGCGGCGTCGACCGGTTCATCGCCGTCCTCCTCTTCGAGGGCGTCGACCTGCTCGACGTCACCGGGCCGCCCGAGGTGTTCGCGGCACTGCGCCGCGAGACGGACGACGCGACCGGCTACCACGTCGTGCTGGCCGCCGAGACCCTGGATCCCGTCACGACCGCGGCCGGTGTGCGCGTCCTGCCCGACCTCACCTTCGCGGACGCCGCGGCACGCAGCATCGACACCCTGCTGGTCCCCGGCTCGGTGGAGATCGACGATCAGCGCCGGGCCCGCGCCCTCACCGATCCCGGCCTGGTCCGCTGGGTGAAGACCCTCGCCGGCCGGGCCCGGCGGGTCGCGTCCGTCTGCGTGGGCGCGCACCTGCTCGCCGCCGCCGGACTGCTCGACGGCAAGCGCGCCACCACCCACTGGTCGACCGCGCAGCAGCTCGCCGCCGACCATCCCTCGGTCGAGGTCGATCCCGACCCCATCTTCATCCGCGACGGCACGGTGTGGACCGGCGCGGGCATCACCGCCTGTCTGGACCTCTCCCTCGCCCTCGTCGCCGAGGACTTCGGCGAGGCCGTCGCGCTGCGCGTCGCCCGGCAGCTCGTGATGTACCTGAAGCGACCGAGCGGTCAGAGCCAGTTCAGCGTCCCGATCGAGCCCGTATCGACCACCCGGCGCATGGACGAGCTGCGCCGCCATGTCACGCAGAACATCACCGCACCGCTCACGGTCGCCGATCTCGCCGCCCACGCCCATGTCGGCGAGCGCCAGCTGACCCGGCTGTTCAAGACGGAACTCGGGACGACCCCCGCGTCGTACGTCGAGGCGGCCCGTGTGGAGGCGGCCCGCAACCGGCTGGAGTCCACGGACCACACCCTGGAACGGGTGGCGACCGCCTGCGGCTTCAACACGGTCGACACCCTCATCCGCGCCTTCCGGCGCAAGCTCAACACGACGCCGACGGAGTACCGCAACCGGTTCCGGCACACCCCCTAGGCACGGGAGGGCCGGACACGACGAAGGCCCCCCGGCCGCTCTCCGGAGGGAGAGTGCCGAGGGGCCTGTCGGTATCGAGGGACCCGCGAGGGTCCGTCTGTCACACGTCGAAGAAGTGATGGGGCGTTTTCCTGACCTGCGGTCCTGTAAGCGATCAACGCTGTGACCTGTGGTTGGTCCGTCGACGGTTGTCAGCGTTGGTCGCCCTTGCGCGCCCTCGCACGGCCCGGAGACGGCCCGAGACTCCCGCTGGGGAATGATCTCCTTGGAGGGGTGGTGCTGGTGGACATGCTTGAGCTGATGGCGTGGCTGGCCGAGCGAGGGATCACGACCGTGTTCAAGGTCGACGGTGATCGCATGGCCGAGCACAGGAAGGCATGGATGGTCATCGTCAGTGGTGGGCCGCTTGGCGAGGACTCGTTCTTCCGTGCGGACCTGAGTACGGCCGACGCGTGCCTTGATTCGTTGCTCGCTCACCTCGAGAGCAAGGGCTTGTCGCCGTTCGCGTGACCGCGTCGTCCTGGTGGTCGACGCAGCCACTCGATGCGAACTACGAGCAGGGTGGTCGCTGAGGTCTGCTGGGCTGGTCAGGAGGGCTGCGAGGATCATCGACGGGTGATGCCGGTCGGCATGGTTGCTGTACATCGCTGCTGTACTGCAACCGCTCCGGTACGTATCGACAAGCGCCAATGCCCGTACAGCGAAGGGACTATGGGCTGTTGTCAGTGGCCGCACGTAGCATCCCCGCTATGGAGCTCGGCAACTTCCTCTACACGGTCGGTACCACCTTCGGGGTAGGCACTGACGCCAGCACAAGCACCGACGCGGCTCAGCTACTTCGAGGAGCGCCGGATGAGATCGGGCACTTGGTCCCAGCCGGCTACCTCGTTGAAGGCAGCCCGGGCAGGGGCAACGCCGCAGTCTGCCCATGGGTGTCGTTCTTTGACCCCGACGAGACAACCAGCGCTACCCGCGGCATGTATCTCGTCTACCTCCTCGCCGAGGATAGGAAGACATACGCACTCAGCCTCAACCAAGGCGTCACAGAGATCACCAAAGCTCTAGGCGCCCGCGAAGCGCGCAAAAAGCTGGCTGCACAAGCCGAAGCCATCAGAGAAGCCCTCCCAGTAGAAGTCCGGACGGGCCTGGACACGGTGATCGATCTCGGCGGCCGATCAGGGTTGCCCCGCTCCTACGAGGCCGGCAACCTCCTGGCCATCACTTACGAGATTGCCGCGCTGCCTGACGAGCAGACGTTGCGCGCCGACCTCAGCCGTATGATCACTCTCTATCAAGAGGCCTTGGCAGTGCGCGAGGAAGTTCGTCAAACCACGCGAGACACCATCGTCACCGTAGTCGAACAGTCACCCGTCAAGTCGAGCGAAATCCTGCTGCACTTCGCTCCCAAGAGCGACGAAGAGTACGTCCAGGTTGTTACGGCACGGCGGCTACGCAAGAGCCGCAGCCACGAAACCCTCGTACATCAGTACGGCACGTTCCTGCGCAATCGAGGTATCGAGGTGGGTACGAACGTCCACCCCCGAGACATGGTTGTTATTGCCAACGGAGCTCATTGGCTCGCTGAAGCCAAGTTCATTCGCCGTGGCAACGCTACGGGTGCTGTACGTGAGGCCCTGGGACAGCTGGCCACCTACGCCTTCTGTCTCTACCCCGAAGACGCACAGCCCCACAAGATGGCCCTGTTCTCCGAACCCATCGGCGACGTGTATACCCGACTCCTGGAACATCACGGCATCGCCGCAGTGTGGCGCACAGACGAAGGCTGGGCCGGCTCTCCGTCCGCCCGGATCGCTGGGCTTGCCTAGAAGCCAGCTAGCAGCACCCGATCCAGTTAGAGGTCGTGTCCCATCGCCTCAGCTCACCGGTTCACAAGCTTTCGTTGCCAGGCGAGAGCTCCGGGCTTAGGCATGGCTCAACCAGTGTCGCAGATCCAATCGGGTGACCTGCGGCTGTGGCTCGCTACGACTGTCGTTAGTAGTCGTCACCGGTCGCCACTGAGGGGCCTCGGACGGCCCAGGGACGGCCCAGCATCGGCACGGCTCACTCAAGTGGCTGGGTCGCCACCCAGGGCCGGAAGACGCAGCCGAGGCGTCCAGATGCGCTGCACGACAAGTGGAGAGACGATGTAAAGGTGTTATGTAGGTAGTCCTGCTCTAAACGAAACGACACCGCCGAACCTATAATGCGGGGGTTTCGAGATGGCCTTCTCAGTTGTTGATCCCGAAGAATACCAGCTTCGGCGAGCAACTGTCCCACAGTGCACGGACAATCAATTCGTGACAGCAGCCCTGTTCGACAAGATTGCTGGACACCAGAGTATGCATGCGCTGGCCGAGATGGCACTGGGAGATCACCCAAATCGCACAGCAAGGCGACTATTGGAAGGTGTCAGAATCGAATATATCCGTGCCCTCCTATACTCGCCGCAGGTAGTGGTGAACCGGATGGCATTTTGGAATAATCCGCTCCTCGTAACGTCATCCCTCGGGGCTGATCGAGAGGGTTTGGTGACGCTTCTCGCGCGAGGTGTGATACTGCCCTACCTCCACCGAGAGGATTCATTTGGAGATGACCCAGGTGGTCCAGATTGTCTGGAGCTCGGAAAAAGGGCAATACGCAGTCTTGCAACCGACCCCGACCTAGCAGACCTGACATGCGTCCGATTCGGCGGCTCAGATTCCGACAGTAACAGAGATCACACCGAGACCATCTCTGAAAGGTTTCGGACAGAGTTGCAGAGGCCCCGTCAGGTGCAGCAGGAAAGAGTTGAGTCAATAGCGAGGTCGCTGCTCGGCGGCAGCAGAAGAGCAAGTGGTGCCAGCTCGGCGCTCATAATGCGTTTGCGCGAGCTAGCCACATGGATGGACGTAAGAAACCAGGAGGCTATCGCAGCAAGCGCCAAACCGCCGAGTCGCAACGACGTTTATCGAGCTTTTGTGACTGAGGGGGATCCGGTCCGAACCCCATATCGCACGGATCCATTTACGTTCGAGCTAAAGAAGTGGATTGATCTCATCTATAACGGGATCTTGCCGTGGCAATTGAGTGCCCGAACGTTCACTCCCCGCGGCTTCCCCACCCCACTTGACGTAGGAATGGATTTTGCCATGGCGGCCAAGGGGAGTGCAGGAATTTTGGCCGAGGACTCTCCTGCAGTCATAGACGACTCCCTTGAGAGGGCGCGAGCCCATGCAACTTGGACGGCTTACAACAGTATTCAGCAGCAAGTAGCCGTCCCCGTGCCTTCGCCCCAGGAGCTAACACACCTCGACGTAGTCACCATCCGAAAGTGGGCCGAATGGCATACTATGATGGCGGCAATGGCCGACCATCTAGAAGAGCCATTCGATATCCATCACATGGACGAGTTCTCGCGAAGCTATGACGAGTTCGTCGCCAAGCTGGGAAAATGGTGGGTAAAGGATCGAAAGAAGGAAGCAAGGCGTTCTTACGCAGCAGCCGTAGCCCGGGTATACCGGGTTGGCCAGTGGTTTGTAGGAGTCATGCAGATGGGCGGCTTTCTGTTCCCCATCCTGCCGCCTCCGGGCGCTCCTCTACCCCTCCCGCCAGGTGATGTTATACGGGTGGTCGTTGAGTCAGGCCTATATCTTTATCAGCGAACCGGTGTCGAATGGAAGAGGAGCCAGGCTGCGCGCGGTATGCAAAAAGTCGTCAGGATGCAGCGTGAGGATCTGTTGCGAACTGCACGAGATATTCGCCAGATCTGGCCTGAGCTACAAGATGAAAACTATCCCGGCCGCGACAATCTCGGCAAGAGCGCGATTGAGGAAGATTGCACTAGCGAGTAGTCCGAGACGTCCGCGGTAGCTAAGCTTTTATAGGAGAAGTTGTGGACCTGCCTACGCCGAATCAACCGCCTCCTATAAGACAGCTAGAGCAGAGGTCAGTCTACTCGAACCGGTTTTTGCGAATCTACGACGACATAGTCTCATTCGCTAACGGCAACCCTGGGACTTATGTTCGTATCGTCGAGGCAGAGGGAAAATCCGGGGCTGCCATTCTCCCTCTTGCGGGCGGACATGTTGGGCTGGTCTGTACGTACCGATATCCGATCCGTGAATGGGAGTGGGGAATTCCAAGGGGTTTCGCGCATGGGTCAGATCCCGAAGTTACGGCTCTGGCAGAACTGAGTGAGGAGATTGGCGCTGAGCCTGAGGCGTTGAAAAGAATTGCCACCATCAACCCCAATTCAGGGATCCTCTCTTCGGCCGTTCACGTCTTCGTTGCTCGCTACGCCAAACCCATTTCATGTCCAAGTGATCGCGACGAGATATTTGATGTCCGCTGGCTACACAAAGACGAGTTGATGGCTCACATCGCCTCAGGATGCATAAAGGACGCCTTTACTATCGCGGCTATTGGAGCGACTATCGCCTCCGGGCAATTCTGAGGCTGGGTCACCAGGCAAGTGGAGGTCGGTGTAGCGGCTTTGGGCTGGAGCTGCTTTGGCGCGAGTGATCATGGCCCCGTAAGCTTCCGGCGCGTCGGGCAGTCTGTGGACCTGCCCGGTAAAGCACGACGTTGGGGCCATGATCTTCGAGGCTCGCGCCAAAGTGGCTGCCTAAAGCCGTGGAGCCGACCGGCCTCAGCCACAGAAGGCTTTTTTCCTGCTCTGCCCGCTGCACGTAGCGCGCCGCCGGGCGCGGCCAGCCGGGGCGAAGACAAGAGGCAGGCCGCGCCGCAGAGGCGGCGCGCGCCCGCGCCGTGCGCGGGCCTTGATGCGGCAGGGAAACCGTTACCGCTCCTGGCTGAAGTAGCCGTCACGCGTCGATGTCAGCGGGGCTCTACCGACGGCCAGCAGGTGTGAACTGGCGGCAAGCAATTCCGGGTACGGCTCCGCCATGCGCGCCGCCTCCATCGCGGAGGCGATCAGCTCATCAGTGGGGCCCTCGCCGGGCTGTTGCTCGGCTGCCTTTACGAGTGACCACGCGGGCCCTTCGATCCCGAAGACCTGCACGTCCGTCAGGCCGGAGTCCGCCAACTCAGCTACAAGCTCCTCGGCCCTGTGGAAGTAGGACAACGTGAACCCTCGTGCGCCGTCATAGACGGCCGTCTCAAGGATCTTGGAAACGGAGTCACGAATGCGCTCCGTATGCAGGTGGGCGTACGTGACGTGCTCGAAGAGCGACGCGTAGCGGTTGATTGCAGCCGCCGCGACCAAGCCGCCCGGCTTCACTACGCGGTGAGCTTCCGACAGTGCCTTACGTCGGTCGTCGGATGCAGGGAGGTGGTAGAGCGGCCCTAGGAGCTGCACGACGTCGAAACTGTCGTCGGGCTCGCGTAGCTCACGGGCGTCTCCCAGAACCGCAGTGCAGACCGCCGACGCGCTCTCCACATGACGGGGCACCGGGTCCACGAGTGTGACCTCGTACCCGTCCTTCACCAGCCATTCAGCGTGAACCCCGGTCCCCCCTCCCACGTCGAGTACGCGTGCCGGCGCGGGGGGCAAGAAGCGTCGGAGAAGCTCTTGAGTCCTCGCCAGCTCCATACGTCCGTCTGCCGACCTGCGCAGGCGGCTGTCCTCGTTCACTGTCTCGCCGTAGAACCGCATCACAGAGGGAGCCAATTCGGGATTCGACATGCCCGCAGTATCGTGTGTACCGGTGGACCAGTCCAGCGCGCGGAGAAGGGGAAGCCATGGCTGTTCTGAAGTACGAAGAGATCGCGGAGTCCCTACGCGCGCGCATCGCCGCTGGTGAGTTCGCCCCTGGCGACACCATCCCATCCGGCCGCGACCTAGCAGAGCAGTGGGACGTGTCACGGGCCACCGCCATCAAAGCCGTGGACGTGCTGCGCAACGACGGCGTGGTGGTCGCCAAGCAAGGTACCGGTTTCGTTGTCACGGAAACGCCCGTGGCGCGTCCTGCCGGCGCACGCCGGGCCGGGTCGGCGCGCATCTTGGGCGGGATGCCGTTCCTGCGCATCGGTGTGCCCGACTGGTCAGAACCTCCCCCCCGTGTCGCCGCCGCGCTCAGGCTTTCGCCCGGGGTGCAGGCGCTCCGGCGCATCCGTGTTCTCCAGCTACCGGACGGCACCCCGAATAGCTGCGTGGAAGCGTGGTTCCCTCCTGAGATCGCGGAGGCGTCACCCCGCCTCGCCGATACCGCCCCCATCGCCGAGGGAACGACGCGCTATGTCCGTCGGCAGACGGGACGGTTCCCAGTCGAGGGAGTCGATGTGACCACCGTGCGCCTCGCCACGGACGAAGAGGCGCACCGTTTGGGCGTACCTCTGGCAAGCGCGGTCGCCGTACTCCTTCACACCGCGTACGACCAGGAGGGTCGCCCTCTGGTCTGCGAAGAGGGGGTCACCCCCTCCTCACTGTTCGAGCAGGTGGACACCTACGCGATGTAGGAAACGTGACAAAACGGAGCTGGACCGGTCCGCCGGTCCAGCTTTTTTGATGCACTTTCAGGTCCATTGAGCTGCAAAAACTCACCTCCACAGCTTTCAACTACCATTTCATCTGTTGACTGGACCGGTCCACCGGTCCAGTCTGTAGGTGCAACGCCGCCCCGCCTCTGGGGGAGCGGCGGCTGGACCGGGATAGCTCGCCACAACAAGGGGCCCCGTGCTGGCAGTTGCTTGAGAACTGCATAGGTGGGCCCCGTCTCCCCGAGTCGAAAAGACGGACCGCGCGACCAGATCGCGCATCGACCTTCGCAGCGTCCAGTGCTGCGACCGGTTGCCTTCGCTGCTCGTCTCGTACGAGCAGCGCTGAGGGGAGCCGGATGTTCCGACTTCAACGGCGCGCGCCCCCGGAGCGGCAACTCCGGGGGCGCTGTTCGGGCCGTTCCTGTCTGAGAGGAAGCAGACCCAATGAGCCCCATCGTTACTGTTCAGGACGCTGTTACCGCGTTCGCCGACTTCATGGAGCCGACGGACGCCGAACTGGACGCGATCGAGCGGGAAATGCCCGCGATCCTCGCGGACGTCGACCTGCTCGACGCGGTGATCGTCAGCCTGGACCGCACCCCGAGTGAGCTGGACGCGCGGCGTATCCGCCGGGCCCGTCGCCAGGTGCTGGCCGAGCGGCGCTCGCTGGCCAACCGCACCTCTGGCGCGACCGGGGGTGCCGCATGAACGCCGACATCCGCGCATTCCTCACGGCGGTCCTGGAGGCCATCGACATCCCCGCACCGGCCACGGTCGGCGATCGCGAAGCCTTCGCGCTCCTGCTGGAAGACCGTGTATTGGACGCGGTCGTTGCCCTGACCGGCGCCTTGGGTGAGCCTCCCGCCGCCGACTGCGGGCTTGGCTGGCACACCGAGTACCTGCGCAAACGGCTCGCGCAGAAGTCGCCGACCACCTACCGCCACTACGGCGTGACCGGGGGTGCCGCATGAGTGGCATCGAGCAGAAGCTGAGTGCCGCGCATGCGGAGGTGAAGGCGGAGATCGCCCGCACCGACAACAAGACGGCACTGCTGCTGGCGTTCGTCGGCGCAGTGCTGGCCGGCGCCTGGTCCATCGCCCGCGACCTGCCGTTGAATCCCGCCGCCGCCGTCGTGGGTGGGCTCGGGATGGCGCTGCTGGTCGCGGCGGCCGCACTGCTGCTGCGCTCTACCCGGCCCAACCTCAAGGGACGTCACGGCTTCCCGCTGTGGGCCACCCTTACCTCCGACGAGATCCCGGACGTCCTGAGCGGCAGCCGCGCCGCCGACGTCGCCGGTCTGTCCCGTCTGGCGGTCGCCAAGTTCACCTGCCTGCGCCGCGCGGTCGACCTCACCCAGGCCGGTGGCGCCCTGCTCGTCCTCGCGCTACTGCTCACCGCCGGGGGTGCCTGATGAACCGGACCACGCTGACGAAGGTTCAGATCGGCGTCCTGACGGCCGCGTTCGTGCCCATGCTGGCCACGGGCGTGATCGGCGGAATCGGCACCTACAGCAACATCGGACACGCCTACGGCCGCGGCACCGCGCTCGGGGCCCTGGGTGCGGGTGAGGGGGCCACGGCGGTGCTCGCCCTGGTCCTGCTCGGGCTGACCCTGCTGGGCCAGTCCTCCCCGCGCGTGGTGCGCGCGGGGTTGTGGGCGCTGCCGGCCGCCGCGTCCGCGATGGGCGCCATGGCCGCACCCGACACTGGGCGTCTCGTCATCTACGCCCTGACCCCGCTGGGCATGTCCGTCTCGGCCGAGGGCATGGCGTTTTTGGCCCGCCGGATCGTGGTGCACACCGATGGCCGCGACGCGGAGATGGAGCGCCGCACCGCCGATCTCGTGCAGGCGCTCGCCTACCATCGGGCCCGCGCCGCGCAGCACCCGAGCAGTCGGGTGCAGTGGTGGTCGGAGCGTAAGTCGTGGCGGCTCGCCCGAAAGATCGGCGTCGGGGATGCGGCGCTGGAATCGAGGCTGCTGGACGTCCAGCGCGATCGGGTCACCGAGGGCGCCGATGCCGCCCTCGCGTCGATGTTCACCACCTCCGCCACTCCCGCACTCACCGTATCCGCGAATGCGGAGGAATCCACCGAGAACATTAGGAAACGGTCTATGGCTGACCTGGGGGAATCGACCCCTGCCCTGGCCGTGACGCTGACCCGACTGTGCGTACCGGAACCGGTCGCGATCGACGCGGGCAAGTCGATTCCTCCGCTCAAGCCCATGCCCGCCATCCCCGCCCCAACTCCCGCCCCGCCGACGTTGATTGTGGCCCCGGCGGGGCGGAGTGTGGCGGTCCGATCGACTCCGCCGCGGGGGGTGACCGGACGGGTTCCCGACGCGGCCCGATCGCCTAGGCCCAAGCGCACCCGGGAACAGCTGCTGGCTGAGGCACGCTCGGCCACGGCCGGTTGGCCGGATGCGAAGGTGACAGCTGAAGGCATCCGCCGCGCGATCCGCACCTCACCGGCCAACGCCCGGATGCTGCGCGACGCGCTGCTTGCGGAGCGGGCCCGCGCCGTGGGGGTGGCGGAATGAGCACACCCACTACGGCTGCGGTGAAGTCGTTCAGCTTCGGCGGGGGCGTGCAGTCGATGGCCGCGATGGTTCTCGCGGCCACGGGTGAGCTGGACTACCGCAGCTTCCTGATGGCCAACGTGGGGGACGACTCCGAGCACCCCGGCACCCTCGCCTACCTGCAAAAGTACGCCATCCCCTACGCCGAAGCACACGGCCTTGAGCTGGTCGTCCTGGACCGGGTGATGAAGCGCTCGGGCGAGGTCCGCACGCTGTACCAGGACCTCACCCGAGAGGCATCCCGTTCACTGAAGATCCCGGTACGCATGTCCAACGGGGCCCCCGGCACTCGTTCCTGCACGGCCCAGTTCAAAATCAAGGTCGTCGGGGACGAACTCAAACGCCGCGGGGCGAGCAAGGACGCGCCGGCCACGGTCGGCATCGGCATCAGCCTGGACGAGATCCACCGGGCGAACAAGCGCCGCTGCGAGCCACACGAGCGCATCGAATACCCGCTGCTGGAACGCGGCATCCGTCGTATCGACTGCGCCCGCATCATCCGGGACGCCGGTCTGCCGGTGCCGCCCAAGTCGTCGTGCTGGTTCTGCCCGTTCCACCGGCCGGAGACCTGGCACGACATGCGCCGCAACGAACCCGAGCTGTTCGAGCGCGCATGCCAGCTCGAAGACCTCCTCAACCGCCGCCGTGACGAACTCGGCAAGGACCACGTGTGGCTGACCCGGTTCAACCGGCCGCTCCGCAAGGCGATCCCGGACGGCGTGGACACCCTCCCGTTCGACGAATGGGACTCCGGCTGCGACTCCGGATGGTGCATGACCTGACGGGCCCCGCCCGCACCCGCACACCCCTCAATTCCACCTGCCTGAGGAAGGTCAAAGACCCATGGCCAAGCCCGACACCCGCCGCCTCGACAAAGAGATCCGGCTGACCGAGCGCAAGTTGGAAGCCGTCCGAAACGGCGAGATGTGGCCCCTGACCAGCCAGGAACGCCGTCAGGTGCTGCGTGGCCTGGTCGGGGGCTCCTACCGGGTGGCGCGGGGCAAGAGCACCGCCCGCGCCGAACAGCAGATGGACTCCGTCTCGGAGTCCGCGCAGATCCGGCTGATCGCCGAACTGACCGCGTTGCAGACCGAGCGGCAGCGCATCGTCAACGAGGCCGCCCAGGCCAAGGCCGCGAAGAAGTCCTCGGGGTGGTGGTGAGCATGGTCGCCCAGCAGACGCCTCCCGGTGAGTTTCCGCAGTGCTGGCAGCACGCCTACGACCGGCGCATTCACCGCAAGCTGAAGCCGCGTGAGGACTGTCCGCAGTGCGTCGACCACATGGTCAACGGTGGCCCCTACATCGTGCCCAAGAAGAAGTCGAGTTGGTGGTGACCACGCCCATCGGACCCGCTCTTCCCGCCGCCTGACCAGCGGCTGTGCATCGCCTCGACTGCCGGGGCGGCCGTACCTGCCACGGACTCGGCCGCCCCGGCAGCCTTCCCTCAACTCCCGCCCTGCTTGGGGCAGTCAGGAGGGAGCTTCAGCATGTCCGAGAACGTCGTTCACCTGCGCAAGAACCCCCAACCGCCCGCCGCCGAACCGGCCGCGGATGCGGGCAGCGTGACCACGCTGACAGTGGTCCCCGACCTGGCACCGGCCAAGCCCGTGCCGTTGTGGGTGCGCTCCGGCCGCGCCGTGCGTACGGCCGTCACTCACGAGACCACCAAGACGACCGTGCGCGCCGTGGCGCGGCACGGCCTGTACATGTTCAACGGGGGCCGGATCGTGGCCCGCCGCACCTGGGACGCGCGTACCCCGGCCCGCTACGAGCGCATGCAGCGTGCTGCCGAAGCGGCCGGCAACTACGAGGTCGCCGCGGAGTGGGAAGAGCGCGGGCAGCGCTTCCGCGAAGCCCGTCACCGCCGCCGCATGGACCTGCTCCACTCGCCCCTCGACGCTGCGAAGGGCATCGGGGTCGGCGTCGGCACCGGGGCCGCCGGCCTGATTGCCCTGGGGGTCGTGATGGCCATCAACAGCCACGACGTCAAAGACGTCATCACCCCGATCAAGGCCGTCATCGACTTCATCGCCACCCTGATCCGGATCGTGCAGATCGTCTGGCCCTACGCGGTCGTGCTCGGTCCGCTGTTCGCCCTGCTCGCCCTGTGGGCGGTCGGCAGCAAGCAGCAGGCCGCACCCCAGTGGGCGCTTCCCGCCAACGTCCGCAACGGTGAGGGCGAGCCGATCACCCCGTCCATCGTCGTCAAGGCCCTGCGCGACCTCGGAGTGCCCGCCCTGCGCAACGCCATCAAGGAGATGGGCGACGCCGGCGCGTCTATGCTGTCCCCGATCACGATCGCCGGGTGCGGCATCGAGGTCGACGTCACGCTTCCCTCCGGGGTGTCGACGAACGAGGTGCAAGACCGGCGCCGCAAGCTGGCGGAGAACCTGTCTCGGCATGAGCACGAGGTGTTCATCAGTATCCCGCCGGCCGCTCGCACGGTGCGGCTGTGGGTCGCCGACTCCGGCGCGCTGGACGAGCCGATCGGCCCGTCCCCGCTGGTCACCGATGCCACGATGACCGCGAACTACAAGACCGGCAAAGCCCCGTGGGGTCAGGACCTGCGCGGGGACGCCGCGGAGCTGAGCGTGTATCAGCGCCACCTGCTCATCACCGGCCGCTCGAACCAGGGCAAGACCGCCTCGCTGCGCTCGCTGGCACTGTGGCTGGCGCTGGACCGGTCGGTCGAGTTCTGGCTTGGCGACCTCAAGGGCGTCGGCGACTGGAAGATGTTCGACGGCATCGCCACCCGCCTGATCCAGGGCCCCACCGACGAGCACGTCATGCAGGTCACCGAGATGGTCGAGGACGCGGTCGATGAGATGAACCGCCGCATCGACGTCCGTCTGACCGACCCCAACGCGGCCTTCCCGCCGCTGATCGTGCTCGTGGACGAGGCGCAGGTGGCGTTCATGTGCCCGGCCGTCGACGAGGACAAGAAGCCCTACGGCGGCGCCAAGGCCACCAGCCGCTACTTCATGGCCGTCCGCAAGATCCACAATCAGGGGCGTGCGGTCGACGTGCTGATGTGGCAGGGCACCCAGGACCCCACCGACCAGAACCTCCCGAAGCTGGTCCGCGAGGGTGCCCACACCCGCGCCTCCCTTGTGCTGGGTACCGAGTCGCAGTCGCGGATGGCGCTGGGCGACAAGGCCGTCGACGACGGCGCCGCCCCGCACCTGCTCAGGCAGGGCCTGGACAAGGGAACCCTGGTGGTCGCCTCCGACGGCATCGCCATGCCCAAGGGTCAGTCGTCCATCACGGTGCGCACCCACTTCATTGACGATGACCCGGCAGCCGAGGTCGCCGAGCGGGCCAAGGCCCTGCGCGACGGAGTCACCACGCTGACCGTCATCGACCGGGGTGAGGAGACTGACGCGCTCGCCGACATCGCCTCTGTGATCGGCGATGCGTCGCGTCTGCTCACTCTCGACATCCTCAAGCGGCTCGCCACGCTGAACGCGGACGCCTACGGCGACTGGACGTTCGGGGACCTCAAGCGCGTGCTGGAGGCCGAGGGCGAGGAACCGAAGAAGTCCAACGGGCGCATGGTCGTCCACCGAGACCACGTCATGCGCGCGCTCGCCAACCGCGACAGCGACGGTTCCGTTTCCGCCTCCGAGTAGCAGGGAGACGCACCCTCCACGGCAGGGAGGCGGGGGGCACTCCCCATCCGCCTCCCCACCCCGCCTCCCCTGCGTTGATCAGCAAAAACACCGTTTCAGGGAGGCAGGGAGGCACCCCAGGCCAGCTCGAAAACCCCCTCCACAGCACCCCTCGAAGGGGGTGTGTCCGCCTCCCCAAACCACCTTCGGAAGGGATTCCGCATGCACGCCGACAACGCCCCCACCGGCGTCCTCCCGGACGCCGTGATGACCGAGGACGAGGCGGCCGTCGAGGCCCGGCGGATCATCGCAGATGCCTACCGGCCCGCCCCCCAGACGCCGACCGCCTACCGCGACGACACCCCGCTGCCCGCCCACGGCCCCACCCCGCCCGTCGCCCAGCCCGGCCGGCCGCCGATGAGCCAGGGCGCCAGCGACGCGAGCGTGCTCATGCTCGCCGGCGCCACCGCCACCACCATGGTCGGCGGCACGGCAGCCGTGCTCATGTACGTCTCCCAGTACGCCGATCCGCTCGTGTGCGGGCTCGTCTTCGGCGCCCCCACTGCTCTCCTGCTCGCGCTCGCCCGCCTGGTCAACCGGGCCAAGCCCGCCCCGGACATCCACCACCACTACGAGGGCCCCGTCCATCAGGACCGGCGCACCGTCCACACCCGCACAACCGGCGTGTGGGCCAAGACCAACAACCACCAGTAGCGACGCCAAGGGCGGCCCCCGTCTCGGCAAAGGTTGGGGCCGCCCTGGTCTCCAGCCCTCATCAGACCTGTTGGAGGTCTCCCAGCATGACCCAACAGACCCCCATCCGGCGAGTGGCGCTCACCCTCGCCGCTGACGGAGTGCCCGTGCTGCCGCTGCGGGCGGGCAAGCTGCCGTTCGGCAACTGCCCGGCCTGCGTCGACAACGCGTGTGGTGGCCGACCGAACATGAAGAGCCCCGGCCCCTGCACCTGCCCGCATCCCTGCCACGGCTGGGCCGCCGCCACCACCGACCCCCACACCCTCAGCTCACCGGCATGGGCGCGGGCGTGGCGTGACGCGGCGGCGGTGGCCTACCACCCCGGCGGTGCGGGCCTGACCGTGGTCGACCTCGACAACGCGGACGCCATCGCCTGGGCGCGCCGGACGCTGTCCGCCACCCGGACCGTGCCCACCACCCGGGGCGAGCACTGGATCTACCGGGGAACCATGCCGTCCTCGAACGCGGTCCGGCCCGGCGTCGACATCAAGTCCCTTATGCAGTACGCCCGTTGGCTCGGAAACGGCACAGGCGCCACGGCCGCTCTCCCGGCCGCTGTGCGCGCCCTGACAGTAAAGGAACCGACGCCCGCCCGCAGGGCGCCACAGAGCCTCACAGTGCCCCTCAGGGGCGGGCAGGGGCAGTGCCGCCACCGCACGCCCGCCTACTTGGAGCGGGGCATCGCCATGGCCGTACAGCGCATCACCGAGGCCCGCAGCGCGATCCACCACACCGTCTACCGCACGTTCCTCGCCGTGCTGTCGAGGCACGGCGGGTGCGGCTGCCTTACCGACGCCCACGTTGCCCGGCTGTTCGCCGCCGCGCAGGCCAAGGGCGAATCGGCCCGGCACTGCACCGACGCGTGGACCAACGCCCGTACCGCACTGGGGATGTGACCGTGTCCGAGGACGAGAAGACTCCGGCCCGCCAGATCATCACCGACTACGCGCAAGCGCACTTCCGGTACTTCCGCACCATCGACGGCACCGTCTACGCGCAGAAGAACGGCCACCCCGTCGCCCGCCCGATCCGCTCCCAGGGCACCACCGGCAGCCATCGCCAGGAACTCATGGTCGGCCTGTTCAAGGACGGGGTCGGCGTGTTCAACGGCACGGCACTCAAGGAGGCACTCGACTTGATCGAAGCACTCGCCCTGACCGAGGACGTCCAGCCCACCCATATCCGCGTCGCGCCCGGATTCGACGGAGCGACCTGGCTCGACCTGGGCCGCACCGACGGCCAGTCCGTCCGCATCCACCCCACCGGCTGGGACATCCGCACCCCCGACCCGCAGGAAGTCTGCTGGCGGCGCACCCAGCTCACCGGGGAACTTCCCCTGCCGGCCAAGGACACCAACGGCAAGGGCATCGACCTCCTGCTGCGCCTGTGCAACTTCGCCAGTGCCGAGACCGAGTGCCTGGCTCTGGCCTGGCTGATCGGCTGCCTGGAACCCTCCGTGCCCGTCCCCGCCCCCTTCCTCACCGGCCCCCAGGGGGCGGGCAAGTCCACCGGCGGCCGGATGCTCGTGCGGATCATCGAAGGGATGAGCGGCGACCTGCGCCGGGCCCCGAAGGACGAGGAGAACATGATTACGGCCGTTGCTGCCGGATGGGTCACCGCCTTGGACAACCTCTCCCATCTGCCCCCGGACCTGTCCGACCTCATGTGCTGCATCGTGACCGGTGCCGAGAGCATCAAGCGCGCGCTCTTCACCGACGGCGACGTCGTCCGCTCCCGCTACCGGCGCCCCATGCTGCTGACCGGTATCGACGTCGGCGTCATCCGGCCCGACCTCGCCGAACGCCTCCTCCCGCTCCGTCTCGTGCGGCCCCGGGTGCGGCGGACCGAGGCAGAGCTGTGGGCGGAGTACGCGGAGATCCTGCCCGTCGTCCTCGGCTCCCTGCTGGACCTGACGGTGAAGGTGCGGGCCGCCCAGGCGGACACCCCCACCGACCTGCGGATGGCCGACTTCGCCCACCTGTGCGCACAACTCGACGCGGCAACCGGCTTCGGCTCGCTGGCCGCATACCGGGCCAGCCTCGACGACCTCAACGACGACGTCATCGAAGGTGACCTGCTGGCTCAGACGGTCCTGAAGCACGCGGCCGGACTCGACGAGGGGACGGAAGTCCGCATGACGTCCTCGGAGTGGCTGCACTGCCTCACCACCCTCTACAGCGGTGAGGAGTGCCGTCCCCTGCCCAAGGGCTGGCCCACCACGGGCAAGGTCCTCTCCGACCGTCTCAAGCGGCTGCAACCAACCCTTGCCGCACGCGGCGTGCTCATCGACTGGGGACGCACCAGCGCCGCCCGCTACATCGAGATGACCCGCGCCGCCGCGCTCGCCCCCCACCAGCAGGAAGCGGCGTTCTGAGCCGCGCCGGCGCTCGGACAAGCAAGAGGAGCACCCCGGCCCGGCCGATGGTGCTCCTCTTGTTGTTCCGGCGGCGTGCCGCCGCATAGGCGTGCCGCTGCGCGGCTCCGTATTCGCGTCCTGAGCCGCGCCGCACCACCACAGATACCACCCCCTTTTTTTCCTAAGAGAAGAGCCCCTGCGTCACCCACGTCACCAGCCACCCGAACTCGGTCGCTGACCAGCGGCTACGACTGTGACGCAGACGGCCAAACCCAGCGTCACCCCCCGTCATCCGCGTCACAGGTGACAGAACCCCGCCCCGCCCTGTGACACGCCGCGGACTGCCCGCGTCACCGCATAACCGCAGGTCAGAACCACAAATGACGTGCGTGACGCGATGACGCAGAAATCCCCGCTTCGGACAGATGCAGGCTCCCGCCGCCTGCACGCCCCCGGCGCCCGAACCCACCGCAGGACACCTCACCCAACCCCATCCCGGACATGAGGAGTCACCACCCATGGCCAGCAAAGAGCCGACCGACCCGCGCGCGATCCTGCGCGGCGGACTCCCGGACTGCTACCTGACCCCGGAAGACCTGGTCGTCATGTTCAAGCTGCCGAGCGTCGAGACCGTCTACCAGTGGCGCCGCAAGCGCATCGGCCCGGCCGGCTTCCGCGTCGGCCGCTACCTCCGCTTCAACCCCGCCGCCGTACAGGCGTGGGAGGCCGAACGCACCGCCTTCGACGACGCGGCCTGAGCCTGCCGCACCCCGTACCACCCAACTTCCAGGGGAGGGCCACGCCCTGGCCCTCCCCGTCCCATGCCCAGAAGGGACCACGCCCCACATGGCAGGCCACATCCAAGACCGCTGGTACAAGACCGAGACCGCATCCAACGGCAAGACGATCAGGGCAAAGACCGACCGGTACGGCACGGGCTTGCGCTACCGGGCCCGCTACGTCGCCCCAGACGGAAGCGAACGCAGCAAGTCCTTCCCGGACAAACAGAAGCGACTCGCAGAGGCGTGGCTGACGCAGATCGCGGCTGACATGACCCGTGGCCAGTACGTCGACCCGTCGGCCGGCAAGGAGACGTTCAGGGAGTTCGCCACCCGGTGGCTGGCCTCCCAGACCACGGACCCTTCCACCATCGTGAATATGGAGCTGAGGTTTCGGCTGCACGCATTTCCGTACATCGGTTCTCGCTCCCTGAGCGCTTTCCAACCCGCCCATATCCGGACGTGGGCACGGACCCTCGCAGACTCCGGGATGGCAGCGTCGTATCAGCGGACCGTCTTCGCGAACGTCTCCGCTGTGTTCGGCGCCGCCGTAGACGACGGAGTTCTGGTCCGGAACCCTTGCCGTGCAGGCTCAGTGCGGGCACCCAAGCTGGATCGACGGAAGATCAAGCCGTGGACGCGTGACCGGGTGGTGGCCGTAAGGAACGGACTCCCGAGCCAGTACGCGACCGCCGTGGACGTCGGTGCCGGGTGTGGTTTGCGGCAGGGCGAGATTTTCGGGCTTGCTGTAGACGAAGTCGACTTCGTCGGGGGAACAGTGCACGTCGTGCGACAGGTCAAGCTGGTCGGCCCGCAGATGGTGTTCGCCCCGCCTAAGGGCGGCAAGCTGCGAGACGTTCCTCTGCCCGACGTGGTGTCGGATGCACTCGCCGCGCACATCACCCGTCGGCCCCCTATCGACGTCACCTTGCCGTGGAAGACCCCGGATGGGCCGCCGGTCACAGCGAAGCTGCTGTTCTACTCGCGGGAGCGTAAGGCGCTGAACAGGAACTACTTCAACATGTACCTGTGGAAGCCCGCCCTGATTACGGCCGGCGTCATCCCGGAACGGGTGCCTGGAGAGCGGTTCAAACCGTCGCGTGAGCACGGCATGCACGCCTTGCGGCACTACTACGCATCGGTGCTGCTGGACTCGGGGGAGAACATCAAGGCCCTGGCCGAGTACCTCGGTCACTCCGACCCGGGATTCACGCTCCGGACCTACACGCACCTCATGCCGAACAGTCGGGACCGTGCTCGTAGGGCCATCGACGCCGCGTTCGGCGTACCGGCTGCGGTCACCGACACCGGCGGAGCCGATGCGCTGATCTGAGCGGCGGCGGTGCCGTGGCTCGCGACCGTCATCCGCGGTACGGGGCCCAAAAAAAGGGCCGTCGGCCGTGCCCTTCCAGAAAGGAAGAACACGGCCGACGGCCCACACACGGCCCAGGGGAGCGGAAACCCGCTCTGACCTGGGGCGATATCACACGTCGAAGTACAGCTCGAACTCGTGCGGGTGCGGACGCAGCTGCAGCGGCGCGATCTCGTTGGTGCGCTTGAAGTCGATCCACGTCTCGATCAGGTCGGACGTGAAGACGTCACCCTGGAGGAGGAACTCGTGGTCGGCCTCGAGCGCGTCGAGGACGGCGTTCAGCGAGGTCGGGACCTGGGCGACGTTCGCGTGCTCCTCGGGAGCCAGCTCGTACAGGTCCTTGTCGATCGGCTCGGCCGGCTCGATCTTGTTCTTGATGCCGTCCAGACCCGCGAGGAGCAGGGCGGAGAAGGCCAGGTACGGGTTGCCGGAGGAGTCCGGGGCGCGGAACTCGACGCGCTTGGCCTTCGGGTTGGAGCCGGTGATCGGGATACGCATGGCCGCGGAGCGGTTGCGCTGCGAGTACACCAGGTTGATCGGCGCCTCGAAGCCCGGCACCAGACGGTGGTACGAGTTCACCGTCGGGTTGGTGAAGGCGAGCAGCGACGGGGCGTGCTTGAGGATGCCGCCGATGTAGTAGCGGGCGGTGTCCGACAGGCCCGCGTAGCCGGCCTCGTCGTAGAACAGCGGGTCGCCGTTGCTCCACAGCGACTGGTGCACGTGCATGCCCGAGCCGTTGTCACCGAAGATCGGCTTCGGCATGAAGGTCGCGGTCTTGCCGTTGCGCCAGGCCACGTTCTTCACGATGTACTTGAAGAGCTGCAGGTCGTCGGCGGCGGCGAGCAGGGTGTTGAACTTGTAGTTGATCTCCGCCTGGCCGGCGGTGCCCACCTCGTGGTGCTGGCGCTCGACCTTCAGGCCCTGCTTGTCCAGCTCCAGGGAGATCTCGGCGCGCAGGTCGGCGAAGTGGTCGACCGGCGGGACCGGGAAGTAGCCGCCCTTGTAGCGGACCTTGTACCCACGGTTGTCCTCGAGGGCGCCGGTGTTCCAGGCACCCGCCTCGGAGTCGATGTGGTAGAAGGACTCGTTCGCGCTGGTCGCGAAGCGCACGGAGTCGAAGACGTAGAACTCGGCCTCGGGACCGAAGTACGCGGTGTCCGCGATACCGGTCGAGGCGAGGTAGGCCTCCGCCTTCTTCGCCACGTTGCGCGGGTCACGGGAGTACTGCTCGCCCGTGATCGGGTCGTGGATGAAGAAGTTGATGTTGAGGGTCTTGTCGCGGCGGAACGGGTCCACACGGGCGGTGGACAGGTCGGCACGCAGAGCCATGTCGGACTCGTGGATGGCCTGGAAACCACGGATCGACGATCCGTCGAAGGCCAGCTCCTCGTCCGGGTCGAACGCCTCAACGGGCACCGTGAAGTGCTGCATGACGCCCGGCAGGTCGCAGAATCGGACGTCGACGAACTTGACGTCCTCGTCCGCGATGAACTTCTTGGCCTCGTCGGCGTTCTGGAACATCCAGCTCCTCCTACTCCCGACCGTCCTCGCCGGGGTGGTAGATCGTTCGTGCGGCCAGTGCGGTGGCACACGCTGGTCTCGACCCTAGGGATGGGTGATTTCTCGGGCGTGACCCGTTTGTTTCGCAGAAGTTAACGGCCACCTGTCCACCGTAGCCCCGACACACCCCTCGGTGTAGTGCCCGAAACCGGGCACAGTACCGTGGACGGGTGGACAACAGGCAGGCAATCGGATCGTGGCTCTCCGGGCCGCGCGCGGCCATGGAAGAGGCCGGTGCGGACTTCGGATACCGGGGCGAGCGGCTGGGTCTCCCGGAGGAGGGGCCGAACTCGATCGCCCGGCCCGGACGGCGGCTCGGCGCACTCGCCGTGGACTGGGCGCTGTGCGTCCTGATCGCATACGGTCTGATCACCGACGGCTACACCCCCGCTACGAGCAACTGGGCGCTCGGCGTCTTCTTCGTCCTGAGCGTCCTGACCGTCGGCACGGTCGGCTTCACCCCGGGCAAGCGCCTCTTCGGCATCCGGGTCCTGGCCCTGGAGACCGGCACGGTCAGCCCGATGCGCTCCCTGCTGCGCACGGTCCTGCTCTGCCTCGCGATCCCGGCCCTGATCTGGGACCGGGACGGCCGCGGCCTGCACGACCGGCTCGCGAAGACGGTCGAAGTACGGATCTAGGGGCCCAGGAAGCAGGCCGGCTGACGGGCCAAGGCCACCCGCACCGCCCGGGGCGGGTAGGGCCTTCGCGTGTTTCAGGCGGGTGAACCGGTTCAGCGGGTCCGAAGGACCGCCGCCAGCACCTCCCGCAGCCCGGCCTCGGGATCCGGTACGGCCCCGGGCGAGCGCCAGGCCACGAACCCGTCGGGCCGTACCAGTACCGCCCCGTCGGCCGCCGTGCCGTGGACCGCCGCCCAGTCGTCGCCCTCCGCGTCGTACGCCAGATCGGCATCCGCCCCCGCACCGATCCGGTACGTGTCCAGCCGTACGCCGTCCGTGTCGGCGATGCGGCGGGCGGCGGCCTGCCAGGCGGCGCCCGCGCCGGACCCGCCGCCGCTGAGCAGCACCAGTGACCGCTCGTAGAGATCGAGGGTGGAGAGCCGTTCGCCCGCGCGGCGCAGCCACATGTGCGGGGCCCGGCTGCCCGGCTCTCCGGTCAGGCGCATCCCCTCGGGTACGACCGGCTGGGACGGGTCGGTGCCCACGACGGCGCCCTCCGGGTAGCGGTAGCCGAGGACGATGTTGAGGATGCCGCCGCGCCTGCCGCCGCCGATGCCGGGGGCCGGGGCGAAACCGGGGTGGCTGTGTTCCACGGAGCGGGCCGAGGCACGGGCGCTGGTGGCCAGGGCGACGGGCCGGCGCTCGGCGTCATACGTCTCCAGCAGTCCCGGTCCGGCCCAGCCGTCGAGGACGGCGGCCAGCTTCCAGGCCAGGTTGTGGGCATCCTGGATGCCCGTGTTGGAGCCGAACGCGCCCGTCGGGGACATCTCGTGGGCGGAGTCGCCGGCGAGGAAGACCCGGTCGGCGGCATACCGTTCGGCGACGCGTTCGGCGGCGCGCCAGGACGCCTTTCCGGTGATCTCGACGTCGAGGTCGGGAACGCCGACGGCGTGGCGGATGTGCCGCTGGAGCCGTTCCTCGGTGAACTCCGGCAGCGTCTCCCCGTTTTCCGGGTGCCAGGGGGCGTGGAAGACCCAGTTCTCCTTGTTGTCGACGGGCAGCAGCGCGCCGTCGGCCCCGGGGTCGGTGAGGTAGCAGCAGATGAAACGCCGCTCGCCGACGACATCGGCGAGCAGCTTGGAGCGGAAGGTGACGCTCACGTTGGCGAAGAGGTCGCCGGGTCCGCTCTGCCCGATGCCGAGCCGCCCCCGGATGGGGCTGCGCGGGCCGTCGGCCGCGACCAGGTAGTCCGCGCGGACCGTGTAGAGCCTGTCGCTGTCGCGGTCCCGGACGTACCCCGTCACTCCTTCGGGGTCCTGTTCGAACGACTCCAGCTCGTGGAAGTACCGGAGGTCACCGCCGAGCGCGCGGGCCCCCTTCAGCAGCACCGGTTCCAGGTCGTTCTGGCTGCACAGGCACCACCCCGTGGGGCTGAACCTGGCGAGGCCGCCGCCGGGGTCGATCTCCTTGAACAGCCACTCGCCGGCGTCGCCGACCAGGGTCGGGGTCTGCAGGATGCCGTGGTTGTCCGCGAGGAGCGAGGCCGCCGACTTGATGTCCGGCTCGACGCCGGCCACCCGGAACAGCTCCATCGTCCGCACGTTGTTGCCGCGGCCGCGCGGATGGATCGAGGTTCCGGAGTGCCGCTCCACGAGCATGTGGCGTACGCCGAGACGGCCCAGGAACAGGGACAGGGACAGGCCCACCAGAGAGCCGCCCACGACGAGGACGGGAACCTGGTGATCGGCTTTCTGCTGCATCAAGGACTCCTGAGGCAGGGGTGGGGGTGCGGGGCGTGTTGGAGTTTCCATGCCCTCTGGGAGGGCTTCCGCGTGCTCAATCACCCACGTGGTTCACGCGAGTCGCGCGCATCGGGGGACCGGCACAGGATCAAAAGGCGCTGACGTCGCGTCATCGGCGGCCGGCGTTCGCCTCTGCCCCCCGTGAAGGAGATGTGCGCAGTGACCACCACATCGCAAAAGGTCTCGCAGCAGTTGACGCGACAGGCGTCGAAGCGGGTCTCCCAATCCGTGTTCGACGGCTCCCGCCTCCGGGTCGTCCTGCTGGTGGACGTACACGACGGCGCCCAGCAGCAGTTCCTGGAGGCCTACGAGCAACTGTGCAACCAGGTCGCGTCGGTGCCCGGCCACGTCAGCGACCAGCTCTGCCAGTCGATCGAGAACCCCTCCCAATGGCTCATCACCAGTGAGTGGGAGAGCGCACCGCCGTTCCTCGCCTGGGTGAACAGCGAGGAGCACGTGCGGATGGTGGAACCACTGCACAGCTGCGTGCGGGACACCCGCTCGCTGCGCTTCCACATCGTCCGCGAGACGGGCGGCGACGCGGCCTCGGCCTCGGCGGCACAGCGCCGGCTCCAGGCGTCCCCGCGGATCGGCGACGGTGTGATCCGGCACGCGCTCACCTTCACGGTCAAGCCGGGCAGCGAGCCGGAGGTCGCGAAGATCCTCGCGAACTACGCCTCGCCCAAGGCGCGGGTCGACGAGACCACCCGTCTGGTGCGCACCTCCCTGTTCATGCACGGCAACCGGGTCGTACGGGCCATCGAGGTCCGCGGCGACCTGATGGCGGCGCTGCGCCACGTCGCCCGGCAGCCCGAGGTACGGGCCGTCGAGGAGGCCATCAACCCCTACCTGGAGCAGGAGCGGGACCTGGACGACCAGGAGTCCGCCCGCGTGTTCTTCACCCGGGCGGCGCTGCCGGCCGTGCATCACGTCAACGCGGACGAACGGCCCGAGGGCGAGCGGCACGCGCTGTACTACCCGGCCCGGCCGGGCCGCGGGATGCAGCTGGCCGAGCTGCTCGCCCGGCAGGACGAGGAGGCGGCGGACGACCCGGGCAGCCCGGTCCTGCGCAGCACGATCTTCCAGCGTGACGACGTCGTCGTACGGCTGATCGACGTACGCCCCGGCCCGGGGGCCGACGCCGCGCTGCCGAGGTCCGGTTCCCAGGCCCCGCTGAAGGCCCTGCTGGACGGCGACGCCGTCCGCATGGAGCTCATCACCGACCGCCGCTCGCCGGACGCCTGACCCCGTCAGGCGCAGCACACCCACGGAGGAACGTCGTGATCAAACCCCTTCCGAAGATCGTGGACCTCAGCGAGGTCGAGCCGAACACCCGGCGCGGCGGCGATCTGCGCGCCATGCTCACCCCGGCCACGGTGGGCTCCACCAGCGGTTTCATGGGCGTGGCCATCGTGCAGCCCGGCGACCGCATCGGTGAGCACTACCACCCCTACTCCGAGGAGTTCGTGTACGTCCTGTGCGGGCAGCTGGAGGTGGACCTGGACGGCGAGCCGCACCCGCTCCGGCCGGAGCAGGGGCTGATGATCCCCATCAACATGCGGCACCGGTTCCGCAATGTGGGCAACGTGGAGGCGCGCATCGTCTTCCACCTGGGTCCGCTGGCCCCGCGCCCGAACCTGGGCCACGTCGACACGGAGGAGACGGAGCCCGTCACCGTCGCCGCCGAGCCGGCCGGCCGGGGGCAGGTCCGTTCATGACCCGGCGCGTGGCGGTCACCGGCATAGGCATCGTGGCTCCGGGCGGGATCGGCGTACCGGCGTTCTGGAATCTGCTCGCCGAAGGCCGTACCGCGACGCGGGGCATCACCTTCTTCGACCCGACCGGGCTGCGGTCGCGGATCGCCGCCGAGTGCGACTTCGATCCCGTCGCGCACGGCCTGGACACCGAGCAGGTCGAACGGGCGGATCGGTACATACAGTTCGCCCTGGTCGCCGGCGCCGAGGCGGTACGGGATTCCGGTCTCGACCTGGCCCGGGAGGACCCCTGGCGGGTCGGGGTCTCCCTGGGCACCGCCGTCGGCGGCACCACCCGGCTGGAGCACGACTACGTCCTGGTCAGCCATCACGGGCAGCGCTGGGACGTCGACCACACCGAGGCGGAGCCCCAGCTGCACCGGGCGTTCTCGCCGAGCACCGTGGCCTCCGCGGTGGCGGAACGTTTCGGTGCCCATGGTCCCGTGCAGACCGTGTCCACCGGCTGCACCTCCGGCCTGGATGCGGTCGGGTACGCCTTCCACACCGTCCAGGAAGGCCGGGCCGACATCTGCATCGCGGGCGCCTCGGACTCCCCGATCTCCCCGATCACCATGGCCTGCTTCGACGCGATCAAGGCCACGTCCCCGAACAACGACGACCCCGCGCACGCCTCCCGGCCCTTCGACAACAACCGTGACGGCTTCGTCATGGGCGAGGGCGGCGCGGTGCTCGTCCTGGAGGAACTGGAGCACGCCCGGGCCCGCGGTGCCCACGTGTACTGCGAGTTCGGCGGCTACGCCACCTTCGGCAACGCCTACCACATGACCGGTCTGACCAAGGAGGGACTGGAGATGGCACGGGCCATCGAGACCGCCCTCGACCAGGCACGGCTCGACCCGACGGCGATCGACTACGTCAACGCGCACGGCTCCGGCACCCGGCAGAACGACCGCCACGAGACGGCGGCCGTGAAGCGGGCGCTCGGCCACCACGCCTACGACACCCCGATGAGCTCCATCAAGTCCATGGTGGGGCACTCCCTCGGGGCGATCGGCGCCATCGAACTGGTCGCCTGCGTGCTGGCCCTGGCCAAGCAGGTCGTACCGCCGACCGCGAACTACGAGATCCCCGACCCCGAGTGCGACCTGGACTACGTCCCGCGGGTCGCCCGCGAACAGAAGCTGACCAGCGTGCTGTCCGTGGGCAGCGGATTCGGCGGCTTCCAGTCCGCGGTGATCCTGACCCGGCCGAGGGAGTGAGGACACGATGAGCGAACCACAGGACCGGCGTGCGGCCGTCACCGGCATCGGCGTGGTCGCGCCCAACGGCACCAGCACCGACACCTTCTGGAAGGCCACCCAAGAGGGCCTCAGCGTCCTCGACCGGATCACCCGCGAGGGCTGCGAGCACCTTCCCCTGAAGGTGGCCGGTGAGGTCCGCGCCTTCGATCCGGCCGCGACGATCGAGGAGCGCTTCCTCGTCCAGACCGACCGGTTCACGCACTACGCCATGGCCGCGGCCGACTTCGCGCTGGAGGACGCCCGGCTCCGGCAGGCCGACACGCCCGACGCACCGTACTCCATCGGCGTGGTCACCGCCGCCGGGTCCGGCGGCGGTGAGTTCGGCCAGCGCGAGCTGCAGCGGCTGTGGGGCAAGGGCAGCCGGTTCGTGGGCCCCTACCAGTCCATCGCCTGGTTCTACGCCGCGAGCACCGGCCAGGTCTCCATCCGCCGCGGCTTCAAGGGGCCCTGCTCGGTCGTCGCCTCCGACGAGGCCGGCGGCCTGGACGCCCTCGCGCACGCGGCACGGGCGGTGCGACGCGGCACCGACGTGATAGTGGCCGGCTCCACCGAGGCACCGCTCGCGCCGTACTCGATGGTCTGCCAGCTCGGTTACGAGGAGCTGAGCCGCGAGGCGGACCCGTCCCGGGCGTACCGTCCGTTCACGGAGGCGGCGTGCGGGTTCGTGCCGGCCGAGGGCGGCGCGATGCTCGTGGTGGAGGCGGCGTGCGCCGCCCGCGCACGCGGTGCCGAGATCCGGGCCGTCGTGGCGGGTCACGCGGCCACCTTCACCGGCGCCTCACGCTGGGCGGAGACCCGCGAGGGCCTCGCCCACGCCATCCGGCAGGCCCTTTCGGAGGCCGACTGCGCCCCGGAGGAGGTCGACGTGGTCTTCGCCGACGCCCTCGGGGTGCCGGCGGCGGACCGCGCCGAGGCGCTGGCACTCGCCGACGCCCTCGGCGGGCACGGCACCCGGGTGCCGGTCACGGCGCCGAAGACCGGAATCGGCCGGGGGTACTGCGCGGCCCCCGTCCTGGACACCGCGGCGGCCGTGCTCGCGATGGAACACGGCCTGATCCCACCGACGCCGAACGTCTTCGGCGTCTGCCACGACCTCGACCTCGTGACCGGCCGCGCCCGGGTCGCCGAAGTGCGGACGGCACTGGTCCTCAGCCGGGGACTCATGGGGTCGAACTCGGCGCTGGTGCTACGGCACGGCGCCGCGCAGTGAGCACAGCAAAGGAGGAAAGCACATGCCCCAGATCACCGTGGAAGAACTCGCCGCGCTGATGAAGAAGGCCGCCGGGGTGACCGTCAGCCCGCAGCAGCTCCAGGAGAAGCCGGACACCGGATTCGACGTCCTCGGCATCGACTCGCTGGGCCTGCTCGGCATCGTCGGCGAGCTGGAGAACGCGCACGGCACCCCGATGCCGGTCGACGCGGAGCGCTGCAAGACGCCCCAGCAGTTCCTCGACCTCGTCAACTCCACCCTGATGGCAGGAGCCTGAGATGGCAGGACACACCCAGAACGAGATCACCATCGCCGCCCCGCTGGACCTGGTCTGGGACATGACCAACGACCTGGAGCGGTGGCCGCAGCTGTTCACCGAGTACGCGTCGGTGGAGATCCTCAAGCGGGAGGGCAAGAAGACGACGTTCCGGCTGACCATGCACCCGGACGACAACGGCACGGTCTGGAGCTGGGTCTCCGAGCGCGAGCCGGACCGCGACAGCCTCACCGTCAAGGCGCGCCGGGTCGAGACCGGGCCCTTCGCCCACATGGACATCCACTGGCGGTACGAGGAGGTCCCCGCCGGCACCCGGATGGTCTGGACGCAGGACTTCGCGATGAAGCCGGACGCGCCCGTCGACGACGCCTGGATGACCGACAACATCAACAAGAACTCCAAGATCCAGATGGCTCTGATCCGGGACAAGATCGAGAAGGCGGCCACCGGTCACCGGCCCGCCCCGGCCCTGGCCGACTGAGCCGGACGACAGGAGAAGACCGTGCACCAGGCCCTGATCGTCGCCCGCATGGCCCCGGGTTCCGCCCCCGACATCGCCAAGGTGTTCGCCGAGTCCGACCGGGGAGAGCTGCCGCACCTCGTCGGCGTCGTCCGGCGCAGCCTCTTCCAGTTCGGCGATGTGTACATGCACCTCATCGAGTCGGAGCGCGAGCCGGGACCGGCGATCGCCAAGGTCACCTCGCACCCGGAGTTCAAGGAGGTCAGCGAGCGCCTCTCGGCGTACGTCAGTGCGTACGACCCGGAGACCTGGCGGTCACCGAAGGACGCGATGGCGCAGCGCTTCTACCTCTGGGAGCGCGACGCCGGCGTCTGAACCCCGTCCGGCCACCGGTGCCGGGCCCGCGTCCGACGCGGGCCCGGCACCGGTGTTTCTCCGGGGGGAGTCTTCGATTACGCGGTGACCGTGCAGTCGAACGCGTGCAGGTAGGGGTTGACCGGCCGGATGTCGCCGATGGTCAGGCCCGCGGCCCTGAGCCGCCCGACCATGCTGTCGGTGGTGTGCTTGGCCCCGCCGACGTTCAGCAGCAGCAGCAGGTCCATGGCGGTGCTGAAGCGCATCGACGGGGTGTCGTCGACGAGGTTCTCGATGACGACGACCCGCGTGCCGGGCCCACCCGCCTCGACGACGTTGCGCAGCAGTCTGGCCGTGGACTCGTCGTCCCACTCCAGGATGTTCTTGATGATGTAGACGTCGGCCTTGACCGGGACGGACACACGGACGTCGCCGGGCACGATGCGCGCCCGGTCGGCGAGGTCGCCGCCCGGCCGCAGCCGCGGCACGGCGTTCTCCACCACCCGCGGCAGATCGAGCAGGAAGCCCTGCATCGCCGGATACTTGTCCAGCAGACTCGCCACCACGTGCCCCTGCCCGCCGCCGAGGTCCGCGACGGACGAACTGCCGGACAGGTCCAGCAGCGCGGCGACATCGCGTGCCGACTGCTCGCTGGAGGTCGTCATCGCGCGGTTGAAGACGTCGGCCGACTCCGGGGCGTCCTCGTTCAGGTAGACGAAGAACTCCTTGCCGTAGAGGTCCTCGACGACGTTCCTGCCGGTGCGCACGGCCTCGTCCAGCTTCGGCCAGGCGTCCCAGGTCCACGGCTCGGTGCACCACAGGGAGATGTACCGCAGGCTGTTCGGGTCGTCCTCGCGCAGCAGCCGGGACATGTCGGTGTGGGCGAAGGTCCCGTCGGGCCGCTCGGCGAAGACGCCGTAGCAGGACAGGGCGCGCAGCAGCCGGCGCAGCGGCTTCGGCTCGGTCCTCACCGCGGCCGCGAGGTGCTCCACGGTCATGGGGGCGTCCCCGAGCGCGTCGGCGAGGCCCAGCCGGGCGGCCGCGCGGACGGCGGCGGCACATGCCGCCCCGAACACGAGCTCTCTCAGCCGCATCGACGGCGGAGGGGGTGGGGGTGCCCCCTGCTCGAGGGGAGCCGAGAGCTCGGGGGATGGTGCGGTCATGTGCCGCCTTCCTTCCTTGCGTGAGTGAGGTACGGCCGTCCGGTCAGCACAGACCCGCGGGCTTGGAGGCCCGGCAGGAGTTGTGGTCGAAGGCGTTGCCGCTCTTGGCGGCTTCCTGGTTGACGAGATCCGCCGGGGAGTTGTTCTCCAGGCGGTTGCCGGTGATCCGGTTCCGCTCGCTCGTGACACCCACGAAGCTCTTGAACAGGACGATGCCACCCGACAGCGGGGACTTGCCCGAGTGGCCGGTGACCACGTTCTGTGTGACCAGGGTCTTCTCGGTGCCGGTCAGCACGATGCCGGAGCCCTGCAGATAGGGCAGCCGGGCGGTCTTCGCGCAGTACTTGTTGTTGCGCTCGACGCGGTTGCCGCTGACGGTCAGGGCACCCGCCTTCGGCTTGTTCTCGTCGCCGACGACGAACACACCCGCGCAGTTGCCGGTGAGGTAGTTGCCCGTGACGGCAAGGTTCCGCAGCCGGCGGACGGTGATGCCGATCCGGTTGTTCGTGAGGCGGTTCCACTCGATCACGGCGCCGTTGCTGTTCATGGCGCCTTCCTCGGCCTTCACGTTGTTGGCCAGGAACAGGCCCGCGTCACCGTTGCCCCGGGCGGTGTTGCCCCGGAAGACGCCGCGGGTGGAGTGCTCCTGGGCGATGCCCCACTGCCCGTTGTCGTCGGCGGTCACCCGCTGCACGGTCAGGTGGTCGGTCCCCATGGACCACAGGCCGGTGGTGGAGAAGCCGGTCACCCTCAGGTCGGCGACGGTGACATCCGGGAGGGCCTTGTCCTTCCCGCCGACCACGCAGATTCCGTTGCCGCTCTCGAGACAGCTGACGGAAGCCTTTCGGGTGCCCGGTGCGGTCTTCTTCGGGGCCGTCTTCCGGACCGGCGTGATCACCGTGCGGTCACCCACGCCGCGCAGGGTCAGTCGCGGCGTTCGCACCGTGATGCTCTCGTGGTAGGTGCCGGCCAGCACGAGCACTGTGTCGCCCGGCCGGGCGGCGTTCACCGCCTTCTGGATCGACTCACCCGGCCGCACCACGTGGAAACGGTGGGCGGCCGATGCCGGGGCGGTACCGACGAGCGCGCCGAGGAGCGCCGTCGTGCATGCGAGGTACGTAATATGGCGTTTCGTCACATTGCGAAGGCTAGGAGCGAATGAGCCGATTACCGGCCGGATGCTCCGTTCGGCGGCGTGTCATGGAAAAGAGCGGCGCCCACCTGCGCCGGACAGCAGTCCGGGGCAGGTGGGCGCCGCGTCTTCGATCCCCGCGTCACCCGACCGGGGCTCAGCGGCCCTTCGGCATCCGCATGCCCTTGGGCATGGGGCCCTTGGGCAGCGGCATGTTGCTCATCAGGTCGCCCAGGGCGCGCAGCCGGTCGTTGGTGGCCGTCACCTGGGGGCCGGTCAGCACGCGCGGGAACTTGAGCATGGTCGTGCGCAGCTTCTTCAGCTCGACCTGGCCCTCGCCGTTGCCGACGATCAGGTCGTGCACCGGTACGTCCGCGACGATACGGTTCATCTTCTTCTTCTCGGCGGCCAGCAGGCTCTTCACCCGGTTCGGGTTGCCCTCGGCGACCAGCACGATGCCGGCCTTCCCGACCGCCCGGTGCACCACGTCCTGGCTGCGGTTCATCGCCACCGCCGGAGTGGTCGTCCAGCCCCGGCCGATGTTGTCCAGCACGGCCGCCGCCGCGCCCGGCTGACCCTCCATCTGGCCGAAGGCGGCCCGCTCGGCCCGGCGGCCGAACACGATCGCCGTCGCCAGCAGGGCGATCAGCAGTCCGAAGACGCCCAGATAGATCGGGTGGTCGATCAAGAAGCCGATCGCGAGGAAGACACCGAGGGTGCCGATGCCGACGGCCGCGAGTACAAGGCCGATCTTCTTGTCGGCCTTGCGGGTCATCTTGTACGTGAGGGCGATCTGCTTCAGTCGCCCTGCGTTCGCGGCGTCCGCCGCGGTTTCCTTCCTCGCCATGCCACGAAGTCTACGTGGCTCCCGGAGCGCCGACGACGGCAGTGCCCGGCGGTAAGGGCGTCAGGAGCGGGTGGCCGCCTGCTCCAGGACGCGCTGAGCCTCGACGCGGTCCTTGGCACGGCGGCGGTCCTCCAGGACGGAGGTCCAGGCGTTGCGGCGGGCGGTGCGCTGACCGCTGCTCATGAGCAGGGACTCGACGGCGCGGAGGGCGTCGGTGAAGGACGGGATGGCGGTGGCGCGAACGGGCGCGGCCTGCATGATCGAGGTCCCCCCTCGGTCTGAGTGTACGGGGCGTGATACCAGAGTCACTCATTGGTGTTACCAGGGCGTGACGGACCGGTCAAACACGCATGAAGCCTCGATGCGCAGTGGCGAAACGCCGACGCGGCCCTGACGGTCGCCCTATCAGCGAGGACGGTCAGGACCGCGTCGTCTCGGCCATTACTGGCCAGTAATTACTTGTGCGCGAATTCACACGCTTGGCTCACACCGCCTGGGCGGCGATGAACGTCCCGCCCTGCTGCGGAGCAGCCGACTGACGCTGTTCGATCGCCATCCCGTACAGGCGGCCGGCGCGGTACGAGGAGCGCACCAGCGGGCCGGACATCACACCGGAGAAGCCGATCTGCTCGGCCTCCTCCTTCAGCTCCACGAACTCCTGCGGCTTCACCCAGCGCTCCACCGGGTGGTGCCGCACGGAGGGGCGCAGGTACTGGGTGATGGTGACCAGCTCGCAGCCGGCGTCGTGCAGCTGCCTGAGCGCCTCGCTGACCTCTTCACGGGTCTCGCCCATGCCGAGGATCAGGTTGGACTTGGTGACCAGGCCGAAGTCGCGGGCCTCGGTGATGACCTTGAGGGAGCGCTCGTAGCGGAAGCCGGGGCGGATGCGCTTGAAGATCCGGGGGACCGTCTCGACGTTGTGCGCGAAGACCTCGGGGCGGGAGGAGAAGACCTCGGCGAGCTGCTCGGGGACCGCGTTGAAGTCGGGGGCCAGCAGCTCGACCTTGGTACGGCCGCCCTCGCGCTCGGCGGTCTGCGCGTGGATCTGGCGGACCGTCTCGGCGTACAGCCAGGCGCCGCCGTCCGCCAGGTCGTCGCGGGCGACGCCGGTGATGGTGGCGTAGTTCAGGTCCATGGTCACCACGGACTCGCCGACGCGGCGCGGCTCGTCACGGTCCAGGGCCTCGGGCTTGCCGGTGTCGATCTGGCAGAAGTCGCAGCGCCGGGTGCACTGGTCGCCGCCGATGAGGAAGGTCGCCTCGCGGTCCTCCCAGCACTCGTAGATGTTCGGGCAGCCGGCTTCCTGGCAGACCGTGTGCAGCCCCTCGCTCTTCACGAGGTTCTGCATCTTCGTGTACTCGGGACCCATTTTCGCCCGGGTCTTGATCCACTCGGGCTTGCGCTCGATGGGGGTCTGACTGTTGCGGACCTCCAGGCGCAGCATCTTGCGTCCGTCGGGTGCGACTGCGGACACGACCGGCTCCCTGTAGCTTCGATTCTTCGGCGTACACCAGGGTACGCCCGTGCTCATTGCGCCCTGCCGTGGAGGCCAACCTCACTGCCGCAGGGTGCATTCCCCGACGGAGGCGGTCAGGCGGTCGCCTTCTCGATCACCCGGGGCCTGAGGTCCGCCTTCTCCAGCACGTCCTTCAGGTGCTTCTCGACCACCGGCAGAACCTCCTCGATGGTGACGTCCCGGCCCAGCTCGCCCGCGAGGGAGGCCACTCCGGCGTCCCGGATCCCGCACGGGATGATCCGGTCGAACCACTTGTTGTCGGGGTTCACGTTGAGCGCGAAGCCGTGCATCGTGACGCCCTTGGCGACGCGGATGCCGATCGCGGCGATCTTCCGGTCCTCGCGGCGCTGGCCCGCGTTGGAGGGCGCGTACTCGGGGCCGTTCAGACGGGGATCGAACTCCTCGTCGTGCAGTCGCGGATCGAAGTCGAGGGAGAGCCCGCCGAGCGCCGGCCGCCGCTCGACGGGATCGCCGAGCACCCAGACCCCGCTGCGGCCCTCGACCCGGGTGGTCTCCAGGCCGAACTCGGCGCAGGTGCGGATCAGGGCCTCCTCGAGGCGTCGTACGTGGGCGACCACGTCCACCGGGCGGGGCAGCTTCTGGATCGGGTAGCCGACGAGCTGGCCGGGACCGTGCCAGGTGATCTTGCCGCCGCGGTCCACGTCGATGACCGGTGTGCCGTCCAGCGGGCGCTCGCTGTCCTCGGTGCGCCGGCCGGCCGTGTACACCGGGGGGTGTTCCAGGAGCAGCACGGTGTCCGGGACCTCGTCGGCGAACCGGGCCGCGTGCACCCGGCGCTGCTCGTCCCAGGCCTCCTGGTACTCGACGGCATCCGCACCGAACCCCATGCGGACGAACCGCAACCCACTCACGGCAAGCGCCTCCCTCAGTGACCGGTGTGCCAGGCGCGTCACGCGCCCACGCCACTGTACGTCCGACCGGCGCACGTCAGCCCTGCGGGCAATCCTCACACGATCGGATGAATGCACACCGAAGAGTGCGATCGCCTGCTCACTCTCCGCTACATTCGCGCCGTTCGTGAGGCCATAAGGGCTGCTGAAAGGCAATCCGGGCACTTCAAGGGCCCGGAAGGCAGGAGACCGCACCGCAGATGACGGACCGACCCGCGCAGCGCACCCCCAACCGCCAGCTCGCCGCGCTCATCGCAGAAGCGGGGTTCTCCAACGCTGGTCTGGCCCGTCGCGTCGACCAGCTCGGCCTGGAGCACGGGCTGGACCTGAGATACGACAAGACATCGGTCACCCGGTGGCTGCGGGGACAGCAGCCGCGCGGTACGACGCCCGCCCTCATCGCCGAGGTGTTCACACGCCGGCTCGGACGCCGGCTCACGGCCCAGGACCTCGGCCTGGACGCCTGTGCGCCGGTCTACGCCGGGCTGGAGTTCGCGGCCACCCCGGAGGAGGCCGTCGACATCGTCAGCGGACTGTGGCGCAAGGACTCCGGCAGCCATGCCGAGCTGCGCAAGATCGCCTTTACCCCGGCCGGGCTCGTCGTGCCCAGCCGGGACTGGCTGATCGGCAAGTCGGACGACAAGGTGGCCCGGGACCCGGCCCCCCGGGTGCCTCCGCAGGTCCGGCCCGGTGCCGCCAAGGCCCAGCCGGTCAGTCCGCCACGGGCCCGTGGGCACGCCGAGCGCGGCGCCGGCCACAAGGTCACCGGCGGCGACATCGCCGCGCTGCGCTCGGTCGGCGAGCTTTTCCGCACCCTCGACGACCGGTTCGGCGGCGGCCACGCCCGGCAGGCCCTGGTGCGCTACCTGGAGCACGAGTGCGAGCCGATGCTGCGCGGCAGCTACGGCGAGCAGACCGGCCGCCGCCTGTTCGCGGCCGCCGCCGATCTGACCCGGCTCGCGGGCTGGACCTCGTACGACATCGCCGCGCACGGGCTCGCCCAGCGCTACTTCGTCCAGGCCCTGCGGCTCGCCCAGGCGGCCGGCGACCGGGCCTACGGCTCCTACGTCCTGGTCACCATGAGCCGCCAGGCCGTCTATCTGGGCCACGGCAGGGAAGCCGTGCAACTCGCCCGGGTCGCCCAGCAGGGGGTCGGCACCGGTGCCCCGCCGGTCGTCCAGGCGCTGCTGCACGCGGCCGAGGCGAGGGCGCACGGGGTCCTGGGCGAGGTGCGGGCGTGCACCGCGGCGCTGGTCCGGGCCGAGCGCGCCCTGGAGGCGGCCCGCCCCGGGGACGAGGTGCCGTACTGGGTCAAGTTCTTCGACGAGGCCCAGCTCGCCGACGAGCTGGGGCACTGCCACCGGGATCTGCAGCAGTTCCGGGCCGCCGCCCAGCACGCCGAGCGCTCCCTTCAGCTGCGTGCGCCCTCCTACGCCCGCAGCCGCCTGTTCTGCCGGGTCGTCCTCGCCACCGCCCGCCTCGGTCTCGGCGAACTCGACCAGGCCTGCGCGCTGGCCGCGGAGGCCGCCGGCCAGGCGGTGGAGATGCGGAGCGCTCGCGCGATCGAGTACGTCAGGGACTTCGAACGCCGCCTGGAGCCGTACAAGGACGCGGCACCGGTGAGGGGATACCGGCAGAAGGTGGCGGCGCTGGGATGAGGGGGTCACTGCGCGACCGGGGACGGGATGGGGTGGCCGGGCGGAGTTCGGCACCGATGGACACCGCCGCGGTGGCTATGCGCCGTCGCGGTGGTGCTCACTTCCCGTCCGGGGGCGCCGAACCCGCTCAGCCGCCCCTGGCTGAACGCCGTCTGTTCGTCTACGCCGCTCGCGGCACCGCCGGTCTCACGCCGCCCTCGGCAGGGTCGGTGCGGGAGCGGCGCTGTTCATCGAGCCCGCCGCGCCCAGGTCGGCCAGTATCGCCGCGGCGGCCCGGTGGGCCGAGTGCAGGGCGCCCTGGACCGTGCTGGTGTCCCGGTGGTCGCCGCAGACGTACAGCCCGGCCAGCAGCCGTACCGGCCGGCGCAGGTCGTGCGGCGGGCGCATCGCCGGGACCGCCTCCGGCGTGTGGTGCACGGCCAGCGTCTCCCAGCGGCGCGTCGAGGTGCCGTAGAGCCGGGCGAGGTGGATGCGGACCGCCGTGTCCACGCCTTCCGGCGGGGTGCCCAGCACGGTCGAGGAGACCAGCATCCGGCCACCCGGGGCCCGGCTCGGGTCCACGTTGCTGAGCACGGACGTGTGCGCCACCGGCCCGCCCCGGTCGGCGTCCAGCAGCAGCGAGGTACCGGTCGAGAAGGCCACGGCCGGGTCATCGGTGGTGTGGTGCACCACCGTCACCGGGTGGAAGTCCGGCACCCTGAGCCCCGGCAGCAGCTCCGCCGCGACGCGCGCGTCGGTCGCCACCAGCACCGCCCGGCAGCGGACCTCCCCGTGCTCGGCGGTGGTCACCGAGGTCGTGGACACGGAGGTGACCCGGACCCCGGTGTGCACGGTGCCGGGCGGCAGCTCCCGGGCCAGCAGTTCCGGCAGCATCTCCGCGCCGCCCTCCGGCACGCCCAGCCGCCCGCACGCGAAGGCGCGCAGCGCCAGGTCGGCACACCGGCTGGACGTGGTCAGCTCGGGGTCGCACAGCAGCGCGGCGAGCAGCGGGCGCAGGAAGCCGTCGATGGTGCGGGCCGGAACTCCGCGCTGGGCGAGTGCTTGGGCGGCGGGCATCTCGGGGCGGTTCAGGATGCGTTCGGCGGGGGTCGCGGCGATCCGGCCCAGCGCGGCGCCCAGCCGTGCCTGGTCCACCGCACCGCCCACCGGCGCGCCGGCCCGGCCGGGCGTGGCCGCCGCGCCCCTCGGGGCGCTTGCGAGAGCGCGCACCACATGGAGTGCGCCCCTTGCGCTCCCTCCGACCGCCGGGGCGCCCGCGCGGTGCCTGCGTCCGTCGCGGTGCAGCAGGACACCCGGCGCGAAGCGGCGCAGCACCAGGGAGTCGAGGCCCGGTGACAGGCGGAGTTCGGGACAGGACGTGGACAGCAGCTGTCCGATGCGGTCGAGCCGGAAGCCGTCGACCTTCTCCGTCGACATACGGCCGCCGACGTACGGGGCGGCCTCCAGGACCGCGGTCGTGATTCCTGCGCTGGTCAGCCGATGAGCCGCCGAGAGGCCGGCGATTCCGGCTCCCACGATGACGACGTCCACCTGGTACGCGGGCTCAAGCACGAGGCCCCTCCTGTGGTTGCACGGCCGGTGGAGACGTCATGCCCCCAACTGGCTCCAGGGATACCCGAGTTCGCGTCGAGGTTAGGGCCGTGATCGGTCAAGAACAGTCGCGCATCGACAGGGCACGGTCGCATAGAGGTCGCATACGGTCACAAGAGATCTCACGAGATCGCAGGACATCCCTGGCGTATGTCAGGCAGCCCGTACCGATTCCTCGATGCCCGGAAACGCGAACCGGAACCCCGACGCCAACAACCGCTTCGGCACCACCCGTTGGCTGCCCAGCACATCCCCGGCCATCTCGCCCAGCACCGCCCGCAGCACCGGCACGGGCACCGCGAGGCGCGCCGGCCGGTGCAGCACCCGCGCCATCGCCTCGGTGATCTCACGGTTCGTCAGCGGCTGGGGCGCCGTCAGGTTGAACGGCCCGGACAGCACCTCGCCGTCGATGAGATGCCGGATCGCGGCCACCTCGTCGTACAGCGCGATGTACGACCAGTACTGCCGCCCGTCGCCCAGGCGCCCACCGAGCCCCGCCCGGAACAGCGGGAACAGCCGCCCCCAGGCCCCACCGCCACGCGCCACGACCAGCCCCGTGCGCAGGAACACCGTCCGTACGCCCGCCTCCTCGACGGGCGCAGCCGCCCTCTCCCACTCCACGCACAGCCGGGGCAGGAAGCCGTCACCCGGCGGGGCGCTCTCGTCCACCACCCGGTCGCCGGTCTCGCCGTAGAAGCCGATCGCGCTGCCGTTCAGGAACACCCGCGGCGGCTCCGGCAGCGCGGCCACCGCCTCGGCCAGCGTGGCCGTGCCCAGCACCCGGCTGTCCCGGATCAGCCGCTTGTACTCCGGTGTCCAGCGCCGGTCGCCCACCCCCGCCCCGGCCAGGTTGACCACCACGTCGCAGCCGATCAGCCCGGCCGCGTCCACGTGCCGCCGAGCGGGGTCCCAGCGGATCTCGTCCGGGCCCCGGGGCGCCCGGCGCACCAGACGGACCACCTCGTGCCCGTCCGCGGTAAGGGACCGCACCAGAGCGCTGCCGATCAGACCGGAGGCGCCGGCCACCGCGATTCGCGAATGTTCCATGACCTCAGCATGACGTCACGGCCGGCACAGAACGCGGTGGGAGCGCCAGGGGTCCCACCGTAGGGTGATCGCCATGCCGGAGCCGTACATACGCACCGCCCGCCCCGACGACGACGGGGAACTGTCCGTCCTCGACCGGGCCACCTGGTCCACCCTGCACGAGGTGATGCCCGCACCGCAGCCACCGTACGAGCCCTTCTTCGACGAGCGCCGCGGCCCGGACGACCACCTGGTCGCCGAACACGACGGGCGCATCGCCGGCTACATCCGGCTCGCCCGCCCGACCCCGCTCGCCTCGAACGCGCACGTCCTCGCGATCCAGGGCTTCGCCGTCGCCGGCGAAGCGCGCGGACGGGGCATCGGGCGCGCGCTGATCCGGGCCGCCGTCGAGGAGGCGCGCAGGCGGGGGGCGCGGCGCCTCACCCTGCGCGTACTCGGGCACAACACCCCGGCCCGCACGCTCTACGAGTCCGAGGGCTTCACCGTCGAGGGCGTGCTGCCCGGGGAGTTCCACCTGGACGGCCGGTACGTCGACGACGTCCTCATGGGCCGCCGGCTCTGAGACCCGTTCCGGGGCCGTTGCCCGTCGACCCCGTTCACCGGCCCTAGGAGTCGACCAGTTCGCCGGTGTCCACCGCCGCCGTCGCCATGGCCGCGCGCCGGGCGTCGCCCGCCACCTCGGACGCCGTCAGCACGTACCCCGTCTCGGCGTCCGAGGTGGAGCGGGCGAAGACCACCCCGAACACCTTGCCGTCCGTGGTCAACAACGGGCCGCCGGAGTTGCCCGGCCGGACCGTGGAGCGGATCGAGTAGATCTCCCGGGTGACCGCGCGGTCGTTGTAGATGTTCTGGCCGGTCGCCCGCACCTTGTTCGCCACCTTCGCCGCCTGCAGGTTCAGGTTTCCGTCCTGCGGATAGCCCGCCACCACCGCCGAGTCCCCGCGCACGGCACCCGTGTCGAAACGCAGGCCCGGGGCACGCAGCGCCGGCACGTACAGCACGGCCACGTCCCGGTCGGGGTCGAAGAGCACCACCCGGGCCTCGTACGACCGCCCGACCCCGCCCACCCGCACGCTCGGCCGGTCGATGCCCGCCACCACGTGCGCGTTGGTCATCACATGCCGCGCGGAGTAGACGAAGCCGCTACCCTCCCGGCCCTCGGTACCCGAAGCACCCTCGATCTTCACCGTGCTCAGCTTGGCGGCGCTCGCGGCGGCCGGAGTGACACTGTCGCCGGTGGGCCGGGCCACCTGGGCCGTCGACTCGTTCTCGAACGGGTTGAAGACCTGTGGGAAACCCGCCTCGGTCAGCGCGGACGTGGCCCGCGAGAACCACGCGGGAGTCGTCTGCGGCATCGCCTGCTGCACCGTGCCCAGCAGCGCCGAGTTGCGTATCGCCGTCGTCAGGGCCTGCGACGGGGCCGCGCCCAGCACGCTCGCCGCCACCCAGGCCACGATCAGCACCGCGACCGAGTTGGCCGCCGCGCCCCCGATCCCGTCCGCCACCCGCAGCGGACCCCGGTCCAGCTCGCCGCGCAGCCGCAGCGCCAGCCGGCCCGCCAGCTCGTGCCCCACCACCGCCGGCACCAGCACCGTCAGCACCGCGAGCACCGTCGCCTGCGCCGAGCCGCGCTCCACCAGCCCCGTCACCCACGGCAGCACCCACACGCCGACGACGGCGCCGCCGACGAACCCGGCCAGCGACACGCACCCCGCCACCAGCCCACGCCGGTAACCCGACACCGCGTGGACGAGGACCACCAGCACAAGCACCAGGTCGAGCAGGTCCACGGAGCCGCCTTTCTCTCGGACCCCTCAGTACGGACGGGACGGGCCCCCTGATCAGTCACACGCACGCGAGCGGCCACCGGGCGGCGAACCGGCCACATATCCATGTACCCACAGAACGTCCCGGACCAGGACGATGGTTCCACCGGGTGGCGCAGCGCACACCTCGGGCACGGCGCAACGCACCGAGAGCGGGATCGTGCCGGTCGCCCGAAGAGCGCGGGGCCACCGATACGACGAGGCGCACGGCCCCGGGCGCCCTGCCGGTGCCGCCCGGCCTGCCGGTCTGCCTCGCGCCGGCTCTGTGCGCCCGTGGCGTCGAGTGCTCCGCCACCGCCCGCCCCGCCCGGCCCGGCCCCCGCCGCCCACCGTGCCGTGCGGCCGCCCGTCCTGCCCCGCCCGGCCGGGCCGCCACCGGACACGCCAGGCCGCCCCCCCGCCACGACGACCGGGTGGTCGCCGTCTTCCTCCACCACACCGACTGGCCGCCCGCCTCCCCGGGATCCGGGCGACAGCCGGCCCGACCGCCGGGGCCGGACGCCCACAGGAACGCCATAGGCGCCACGCAGCCCGCACCGAGCCCCGCCCCCTACGGTCGAGGACCACACAAACCGACGGGAGGTGGGGCCGTGGACAGCGGTCGTAGCGAGTCCGTGCGGCAGCGGACCGGCCGGACCCGGACCGCGCGCGGCCCCTGGGCGGTGGTCTGCGCGGTCGCGGCCGTCGTACTCGGCCCGGCCTCGGTCACCGCGTCCGCCCTGGACCAGGCCGACGCCGCCCCGCCGCACCACGCGGTGAAGGCCGACCGGTCCCGGTCCCACCCGCCGACGGACACCAGCCGCAGGCACACGACGGCATGAGACCCGGCGTCAGCCCCTGAAACGCTCCCACAGCCGGGGATACCGCTCCGCGAGCGCCCGCTCGTTCTCGAAGTCCAAAGGCCTGCCCGCCGGCTCGGCGGGCGCCGGGGCGATGCCCAGGTCGGGCGCCACGGTGCCGGTCAGCTGCTCGTAGGCCTCGTCCGCCGCGTAGCCCAGCTCCTCGCCGTCGCCGTCGATCTCCTCGTCGAACTCGTCCAGCAGCTCGGCCAGGGCGTCCGGATCGTGCAGGGCGCCCTCGAAGACATCCCGCCCCTGGCCGATCAGCCAGCACCGGAAGAAGTCGAACGCGTCGTCGCTGCAGCCGTCCAGGAGCACCCAGGCGGCGCCCCACAGATCCCAGCGGTAGGCGCGGTTGTAACGGGCCTCGAAGTGACGGGCGAAGTCCAGGACCATCTCCGGCTCCAGCTGGAGCAGACGCTCCACCAGCAGGTCGGCCTGCTCCTCGGGGTCGCCCTCGGCGGCCCCGCGGGTGGCGTCGATCAGCTCCCAGAACTCCGTCTCGTCCATCACGCCACCAGCATCGGGCCTCGGCCGGTGGGCCGCACGCGGAGTGCCGCGGATCGTTACCCGGCATCCGGGCGCCGGTACAGCTCCGCGATCCGGGCCGCGTCCGCGGCGAACCGCTCCCGCAGGCTCACCGGTGCCAGCACCTCGGCCTCCGGACCGAGCGCGGTCAGCTGGGTGTGCGCGACCTCCTCCGACTCCACCGGCAGCGTCAAGGTCACCCAGCCCTCGCCGTCCGGTTCGACGGCGCCACCGAGCGCCTCGCGCGCGGACAGCGGATCGACGGTGTGCGGCAGCCTGCGCACGCCCTCCGGGGACAGCCGTACGACGACCTCGGCGCGCAGGATCGACCGGGCGAACCGCTCGGCCTGCGCCGCCCAGTGGCCGGGCAGATCGAAGTCCGGGTCGCGGCCGAAGCGCTCGTCCAGGGTGTCCAGGCCGGTGAACCGGTCGATCCGGTAGGTCCGGAAGGAGCCGCCGGCCACCCGCGCGCACAGGTACCAGACCCCCGCCTTCAGCACGAGTCCGTACGGCTCCAGCCGCCGCTCCACCTCGCCGTCCCCGCGCCGGTAACGGGCGATGACACGGCTGTCCTCCCACACCGCCTCGGCGAGCACCGGCAGCAGCGCGGGCGTCTCCGGCTCCCGGAACCAGGCGGGCGCGTCCAGATGGAAGCGCTGGGCGGCGCTGTCCGGGGCGTCCCGCAGGGAGGGCAGCAGCGCGGCGGAGACCTTCAAACGGGCCGCCGACGCCGCGTCCTCCAGGCCCATCTCCCTGAGCGCCCCCGGCACCCCGCTCAGGAACAACGCCTCGGCCTCGCTCCGGGCCAGCCCCGTCAGCCGCGTCCGGTATCCGCCGACCAGCCGGTACCCCCCGGCCCGCCCCCGGTCGGCATACACCGGCACCCCCGCCTCCGACAGCGCCTGCGCGTCCCGGGTGACCGTCCGCTCCGACACCTCCAGCTCCCGCGCCAGCTCACCGGCGGTCATGGAGGGCCGGGACTGCAGGAGGAGCACCATCTTGATGAGGCGTGCGGCGCGCATGCCTCTCATGATGCCGGGGCGACTTCGCGCGCAGGGAAACGGAGGCGGCGGACCCGAGGGTGTGCACCCTCGGGTCCGCCGCGACAGCTCTGGCCTACAGGCCGTACTTCTCCCGGGCCTCCTTGACCGCCGTCGCCCGGACCTCGCCGCGCTTGGCCAGCTGGGCCAGGGCCGCCACGACGATCGACCGGGCGTCGATGCCGAAGTGGCGGCGGGCGGCCTCACGGGTGTCCGACAGGCCGAAGCCGTCGGCGCCCAGCGAGGAGTAGTCCTGCTCGACCCACTGCGCGATCTGGTCCGGGACCTGGCGCATGTAGTCGGAGACGGCCAGCACCGGGCCCTCGGCGCCCTGCAGCGCCTGGCGGACGTACGGCACGCGCTCCTCGCCGCGCAGCAGGGCCGCGTCGGCCTCGAGGGCGTCGCGACGCAGCTCCGTCCAGGAGGTCGCCGACCAGACGTCGGCGGCCACGCCCCACTCCCCGGCGAGCAGCTTCTGCGCCTCGAGGGCCCAGTGGATCGCCGTACCGGAGCCGAGCAGCTGGATCCGCGGGGCGTCGGCCGGGGCGGCCACGCCCGCGGACTCCGCCGTGTTGAAGCGGTACAGGCCCTTGACGATGCCCTGGTCGATGCCCAGACCCTGCGGCTTGGCCGGCTGCGGCAGCGGCTCGTTGTAGACCGTCAGGTAGTAGAAGACGTCCTGGTCCTCGCCCGGCTTGGCCTCGCCGTACATCCGGCGCAGGCCCTCGCGGACGATGACCGCGACCTCGTAGGCGAAGGCGGGGTCGTACGTGAGCGCGGCCGGGTTGGTGGCCGCGATGACGGGGGAGTGCCCGTCGGCGTGCTGGAGGCCCTCGCCCGTCAGGGTCGTGCGGCCGGCCGTCGCGCCGACGAGGAAGCCGCGGCCGAGCTGGTCGCCGAGCTGCCACATCTGGTCGGCCGTGCGCTGCCAGCCGAACATCGAGTAGAAGATGTAGAACGGGATCATCGCTTCGCCGTGCGTGGAGTACGCGGTGGACGCGGCGATGAAGTCGGCCATCGAACCGGCCTCGGTGATCCCCTCGTTGAGGATCTGGCCGTTCTCGGCCTCCTTGTAGTACATCAGCTGGTCGCGGTCGACCGGCTCGTACGTCTGGCCCTTGGGGGAGTAGATCCCGAGGGACGGGAACAGCGACTCCATGCCGAAGGTGCGCGCCTCGTCGGGGACGATCGGCACCCAGCGCTTACCCGTCTCCTTGTCGCGGACCAGGTCCTTGACCAGGCGGACGAAGGCCATGGTCGTCGCCACGTTCTGCGAGCCCGAGCCCTTGTCGAAGGAGGCGAACGCCTTCTCCGCGGGGGCCGGCAGCGGGGCCAGCGCGTGCGTACGGCGGGCCGGGGCGGGACCGCCGAGGGCCGCGCGGCGCTCCTGGAGGTAGCGGACCTCGGGGGAGTCGGCGCCCGGGTGGCCGTAGGGCACCACGCCGTCGACGAAGTCGCTGTCCTTGATCGGCAGTTCCAGCAGGTCGCGCATCGCCTTGAACTCGTCCACCGAGAGCTTCTTCATCTGGTGGTTGGCGTTCTTCGACGCGAAGCCCTCGCCCAGGGTGTGGCCCTTGACCGTCTGGGCCAGGATCACGGTCGGCGCGCCCTTGTGCTCGACCGCGGCCTTGTACGCGGCGTAGACCTTGCGGGACTCGTGACCGCCGCGGGAGAGGTGGAAGCACTCGAGGATCTTGTCGTCGCTGAGCAGCTTCGCCATCTCCACCAGCGCCGGGTCGGCACCGAAGAAGTCCTGGCGGATGTAGGCGGCGTCGCGGGTCTGGTACGTCTGGACCTGCGCGTCCGGTACCTGGCGCAGACGGCGTACGAGCGCGCCCGTGGTGTCGAGCTGGAACAGCTCGTCCCAGGCGGAGCCCCACAGCGTCTTGACGACGTTCCAGCCGGCGCCGCGGAACTGGGCCTCCAACTCCTGCACGATCTTGAAGTTGGCGCGCACCGGGCCGTCGAGGCGCTGCAGGTTGCAGTTGATGACGAAGGTGAGGTTGTCCAGCTCCTCACGGGCGGCGAGCGCGAGGGCCGCGGTCGACTCCGGCTCGTCCATCTCGCCGTCGCCGAGGAAGGCCCAGACGTGGGACGCGGAGACGTCCTTGATGCCGCGGTTGGTGAGGTAGCGGTTGAAGCGCGCCTGGTAGATCGCCGACAGCGGGCCGAGGCCCATGGAGACGGTCGGGAACTCCCAGAGCCAGGGCAGGCGCCGCGGGTGCGGGTACGACGGCAGGCCGTTGCCGCCGGCCTCCTGGCGGAAGTTGTCGAGGTGCGCCTCGTTCAGGCGGCCGTCGAGGAAGGCGCGGGCGTAGATGCCGGGGGAGGCGTGGCCCTGGATGTAGAGCTGGTCGCCGGACCCGTCACCCTCCTTGCCCTTGAAGAAGTGGTTGAACCCGGTCTCGTACAGCCAGGCCGCCGAGGCGAAGGTGGCGATGTGGCCGCCGACGCCGTACTTCGAGCCACGGGTCACCATCGCGGCCGCGTTCCAGCGGTTCCACGCGGTGATCCGGGCCTCCATCTCCGGGTCGCCGGGCAGGCCCGGCTCGGCGGAGGTGGGGATGGTGTTGACGTAGTCCGTCTCGAGGAGCTTCGGCAGCGCGATGCCGCCCGCCTCGGCGCGCTCCAGCGTGCGGCGCATCAGGTACGCGGCGCGGTGCGGCCCGGCCTCCCTGGCGACGGCGTCGAGAGAGGCCTGCCACTCGGCGGTCTCCTCCGGGTCGCGGTCCGGGAGCTGGTCGAGCGCGCTCGGCTGGATGGCGTGGGGGTCGGTCATGTCGCCGCCTTCCTCAGTCGAAGGGGGTTCCCTCATCGGTAAGGGTTCGGGGGTGCCCTTGGTCTTTGGCAGGACAGGGCAGAGGACTTCGGTGGAAGTCCGTCGGCGACTGTAACCCCCTGATCGATGATCGATCAAAGGGTTGAGGGGGAAAACCTCTCGATTTCGAGAAAGTAGGCACCGGGTGCCTCTGAAATGGGCACCGGGTGCCGTGCCTGCGAGGGGTTTCCGCAGGTGAGCGCCGGTATGCTCGGCTGGGTCAGGCCCGCGGCGCGCACCCCAGGACGTGCGCCTTCACCAGCTCGGCGATGCGCGGGTCCCGGCGCTTGAACGCCTGCACCAGCTCCTCGTGCTCCTCGGCGTACGACTGCTGCACCGTGCCGAGCCAGCGGATGGACAGGGCGGTGAACACCTCGATGCCCAGGCCCTCCCAGGTGTGCAGCAGGACCGAGTTGCCCGCCGCACGGACCAGCTCGCGGTGGAAGCCGACCGTGTGGCGCACCTGGGCCGTGCCGTCGGCCTCGCGGTCGGCCTCGTACAGGGCCAGTACGTGCGGCTCCAGGGCCGAGCAGTCCTCCGCGAGGCGCCCCGCCGCCAGCTCCGCCGCGATGGCCTCCAGGCCGGCCCGCACGGGGTAGCTCTCCTCCAGGTCGGCCGCGGTCAGGTTCCGGACCCGTACACCCTTGTTCGGGGCCGACTCGATCAGCCGCAGGGACTCCAGCTCGCGCAGGGCCTCCCGGACCGGGGTCTGGCTGACCTCCAGCTCGGTGGCGATCCGCCGCTCCACGATGCGCTCGCCCGGCTGCCAGCGCCCACTGACGATCCCCTCCACGATGTGCTCGCGGATCTGCTCGCGCAGCGAGTGGACGACGGGCGCGGTCATGAGGGCTCCTCGGCAGTGCGGACCCGGCGGGTCGGCGGGACCCTTAGACAATACGGCCGTGGCCCCGGACGGAAGGGGCACGGCTGCTCTCACCTCAGGTGATACCTGTTACAGAGAGGTGCCCGCCCGGGTGGCGAGGCATGCGGCATCGTCGTCGGCGGTTCCGGACGAGACGCCAACGCCGCTGTCCGTCAACGACCTTGAGGCTCGCGACCGACCGGTGAATCTTGAACCTGTCGAATCCGCCTTCGATTAAGTTGGTCTCGGCGGGCGTGGCAGGCAGCCGAGGCAGAGCGGAACGGGGGGCATGGTGGGTTACAAGAAGGACCTGGCGGCCAAGCACGAGGATCTGACCAAGCTGGCCGACGACCTCGGCGCCATGCAGGAACATCTGACCCGGCAGGTCGAGCGCATGGACCGGGTCGTCGACGAGATCGAGGGCGGCTGGCAGGGACCCGCGGCGGCCGAGTACCGCAAGTTCCACCGCTCCGTCGCCGAGGACGCCGTGCGGATCCGCGACGTCATGAAGAAGCTCGAGGCGGCCGTGCGGCTGAGCCGGGACGGGTTCACCGAGACGGATCTCGACGTACTGGCGCGCATGCGCGCCGTCAAGATCGACATCGAGGCGGAGGTGGACGAGCTGTCCACACCGGCCGAGGCGCCGCCGACGCACCCGCGCAGCAGCCTCGACCGGCTGTGACACCGGCCGTAGTCAGTGAACGACGCGCAGGACAGCGGCGCTGGGGTGCCGCAGTCCAGGAAGGGGGGAACGAGGCATGCAGGACGGCAGCGCCGAAGGCGACTACATCGCGGTCTCGTTCGGCACGCTGGAACACCTGACCGTCGAGCTCGACGACATCCTCAAGCAGCTCGAGGGGCAACTGGAAAACCTCTACACACGTCTGGTGCCGGTCGTCGCGTCCTGGCAGGGCGAGGCCCGGGAGGTGTTCCTCAAGGAGCTCGACAGGTGGGATAAGTCGGCGAGGGACCTGCAGGCGGCCCAGAAGTGGCTGCACGAGGTCGTGACCAGCGGTCATCGCGGGTACGCGGCCGCGCACCGCGCGGTGCTGCGGGGATGGGGCGGCGCCTGATGGCCGAGCGGCGGCCCACCGACGAGCAGCGGCAGAAGGAGCGGGCCGAGGCCCGGACCCGCTCGCCCAAGACGAGCGGCGGCGGCTTCGACGTCCAGCCGCCGCACCTGTACTACACCTCCCTCGTGGTGCGCGACGGGCAGTTCGACTACGACAAGGGCGCCACGGCGCTGGTCGAGGTGCTGAACCAGTACAGCCAGTCGGCGGGCGCCGGCCGGGGCGCGGACGAGTTCTCGGCGGCGTACAAGTCGGTGGCCGAGAAGTTCCTGGAACTGTGGGCGAAGAGCGTGGTCAGCGTGGGCGGGGTCGCCGTCGGCCTGACACACACGGCGAACAAGTACGTCCAGGCCGACTGGCAGGCGCGCAGGATGTACGGCCCGCCGCCCGTCGCGAAGACGCCGCCCGTCGTCATCGAGAAGCCGCCCACGTACGGCCCGGTCAACGACATCAAGTGGTCCGGTACCGGCGAGGACGCGGACTCCTCGGAGATCGCGGGCATCCTCGGCGAGATCCCCGACTTCCTCGCCGACGTGATCCGGCCGGCCATCGAGCACGGCCTCAGGCTCGGCAAGATGCACGAGATCACGCCGGGATGCAAGGACGAGGAGTTCAAGGACATGGCCACCGCCTGGGGCGCGGCCGCGAAGGCGGCCACGGGCGCGTCCAGTGACTTCAACGGTGCCATCAAGTTCATCAGCAACAACAAGGGCAACGACGAGTGGCAGGGCGCCATGAAGGCCTTCTGCCAGACCATCTGGGGCACCACCGGATGGGGCAGGACCTACGACAAGCAGATGCAGCGGGCCTCCATCGGTCGTAGCTGGAACACGGACCGCAAGGTCGTGCCCGCGAAGCGGCGTCCCATCATCGACATCCTCCAGGAGACGGCGACCGCCGTGCAGAAGGAACTCGACGAGTTGGCCGGCGTGGCGGTCACGACCAGGGAGACAACCACCCGGCTGGGCAAAGAGGCGGCGATGGCCACGGTCAGGGACCTGACCACGGACCTCGACCCGTTCGAGATGACGCGGCTCGCGGCGACCCTGGCGTTCGGCGAGATCGTGCTGACGTTCCGCTCGCACATGGACAAGGCGGCCGCGGACGCGGCGGTCGAGAAGTACCACCAGGCCTTCAGCGAAGCCGCCACCAAGCTCAAGGCGCTGGAGCCCGAGTTGGACGAGGCGCTGCTCAGTGTGCCGACGTTCGTGGCGGAGGAGGCGCGCGCGGAGGGGTACGGAGCGCGCTCCCTCAACGACTTCAAAAAGGAGCACAGCTGGCAGCGGCCGGAGAGTCCGATTCCGTACAAGTACAGCCTCGATCTTGCGTCCGAGGAGGAACTGTACGGCGGACACAGCATCGACAAGCATGTGGGTCTGACGGACATGCAGCTGACGCAGCGGTTGCGGGACGAGTCGAGCGGATCGGGGAAAGTGAACATTCCCGCAGCGTCCAGCTTCACGGACCTGGAGTCGGCGCAGAATTACACGCAGTACAATCTTCAGTGCAATTCGACGGAAATTGACAAGTGGCTTAAACGTCCTCCGCATCCGGGTGACACAGAGGATTTCTCGGTGGGGGCGGTCGACACCGGAAACCACGCGCTTCCGGTCGTGACCGGGCGTACGGCGCAAGTGGTGAATGATCATCCGACGCCGCCGAAGGACGCCCATGGGGTCTCGACGGTACTCAAGTACGAACCCAGCCTGGATCCGCCGTTCGTCGTTTATACGTCCATGCCCCAATGATGAGTGAGGAGACAGTGATGGCTGAGCTCGATGAGCGGTCGTGGGCCGATGCGCTTGGGATGTACGCGCGCAGGCTCACTATTGCGAAGGTGACGCGGAGGGAGCACGGGGACTGGGTGCTCGACCTGCACACGCTGATGCGCGGTGACACGCCGGATGCACGCGGCTGGCATGTGAACGATGCTTTCGCGGAAGAGTTCGAAAGGCTCGATGACCCGTTCTATCCCTTCGTCAGACTGCCGGAGGACCCGGAGAAGGCGGAGGCCCTCAAGTCCCGCCTGTACGAGATTCCGCGCTCTTCCGCCAAAAAGTTCCTCGTAGCCCTTTCCACGTTGTGGCTGAACGTGGAAAAACACCCGGACTTCGAGGAACGCAGGGCTGGGTTGGAGGAGAAGGCCGACATCATCCTGTCACGTTTTCCCGAAGGCTCCCGCTTCTACGCCAACACCGGCCGGGACAGCAAGCACCGCGACTACTACAAGCGTATTTCCGGCTGTTCGGGTGTTTCCTCGTACGACTGGGACCTGGGTCTGGTCCTTGTCTCGGAGACAGAGGTCGGTATGGTCTGGTCCTTCGACCCGAAGTGATCCGGAGTCATTCCGCCGCCGCGCGCCCGAAGGAGCCCCGTGCGCACCCGCACCGCCACCTACCCCGACCGGGAAACCGCCCAGTGGGCGACCCAGCACGTGGTCACCCGCAACGAACAGGTCATCCACCGCTGGCTGGCCCAGTCCACCCGGGCGCGGCTGACGATCGAGGCGGCCTGGCCGTCCCGGGACGAGCCCGTCGGCAGGGTGCTGCTGCAGGCCATGATGCTGGCCGGCAGGGGAGCCGTCGACGTACGGGCCGCCCGGGTCGTGCTGCGCCGCGAACCGTCCGCCCCGCACGGGTTCGCCGTGCACGCCAGCTTCCCCGTCTACCTGTGAAGGCAGTGGTCCGACCGTGGCGCTGACCCCCCTTGAACACGACCGCGGATACGGCGAGCTGGACCAGGTCCTGCGCGCCTACCTGGGCCGGCCCGCCGATGACACCGAGGAGAAGCCGGGCGCGGCCCTCACCGCGTATCTGCGGCACACCTGGCACACCCGCCCCTGGGCGCTCGCCGTCGCCGAAAGCCAGCTGCGGGAGTACGCGCGCACCCCGCCGGGAAGGCTGAGGGTCCGGCTCGGCGAGTTCTACGACCTGCCCGATGTGGGCCTGGCCGACGCGGAGATCCTCGACTGGCTGACGCTGCTCGCCGACCACATCCGGCGCAGCGTCGAGGAGGGGCGGGTTCCGGCCCCGGCGAAGCCGGAAACGCACTGGGAGTGGCATGCCAGGTTCCCCGAGCTCGGGCAGTTCCTCGGCGGCTGGTTCTCCCAGGACATGCCCGACGAGTTCGACGGGCACGAGGCGGCGGTGGACGACTACGCGGCGACGACCGACCCGCAGCTGGTCGCGCGGCTCGTGGGCGAGATCCGGGAACTGCTGGCCCTCGGGCTCGACGAGAACGAGTACGCCGTCGGCACCGCCGAGCTGGGCATGGAGGTCGAGGCCCCGGACCGGCTCACCGTGAGCGGCTGGCTGGCGCTGGTGGCGGCACGCCTGGCCTAGCGGCGTCCGCTCGCACGAGCAGAGCCCCCGTCCGGAGAAGAACTCCGGACGGGGGCTCCGTCGTACTGCCTGGTCGGGGAGATCAGAGGCCCAGCTCGACCTCGAACTCGCCCGCCTCCAGGATCGCCTTGACCGCCGTCAGGTAACGGGCCGCGTCGGCGCCGTCGACCAGGCGGTGGTCGTAGGAGAGGGTCAGGTAGGTCATGTCGCGGACGCCGATGACCGTGCCCTCCTCGGTCTCGATGACGGCCGGACGCTTGACCGTGGCACCGATGCCGAGGATCGCGACCTGGCCCGGCGGCACGATGATCGTGTCGAACAGGGCGCCACGCGAACCGGTGTTGGAGATGGTGAAGGTCGCGCCGGACAGCTCGTCCGGGGTGATCTTGTTGGCGCGGACCTTGCCCGCCAGCTCCGCCGTGGCCTTGGCGATGCCGGCGATGTTGAGGTCGCCGGCGTGCTTGATGACCGGGGTCATCAGGCCCTTCTCGGAGTCCACCGCGATACCGATGCTCTCGGTGTCGAAGTAGGTGATCGTGCCCTCGGCCTCGTTGATCCTGGCGTTGATGACCGGGTGGGCCTTCAGCGCCTGGGCGGCGGCCTTGACGAAGAACGGCATCGGGGAGAGCTTGACGCCCTCGCGGGCCGCGAAGGAGTCCTTCGCCCTGGCGCGCAGCTTCATCAGGCGGGTGACGTCGACCTCGACGACCGACGACAGCTGGGCCTGCTCGTGCAGCGCCTTGACCATGTTGTCGCCGATGACCTTGCGGATGCGGGGCATCTTCACGGTCTGTCCGCGCAGCGGGGAGGCCTCCAGGGCGGGGGCCTTCCTGGCGGCGGGCGCGGCGGCGGCAGCGGCCGGAGCCGGGGCGGCCTTCGCGGCCTCGGCGGCGGCGAGGACGTCCTGCTTGCGGATGCGGCCGCCGACGCCGGTGCCCTTGACGGTGGCCAGGTCGACGCCGTTCTCGGCGGCGAGCTTGCGCACCAGCGGGGTGACGTAGGCGCCCTCGTCGGTCGCCTGGGTGGCGGTCGGCGCGGTGGGCGCGGCGGCCGGGGTCACCGGAGCCGGGGCGGGCGCCGGAGCGGACGGCGCCGGCTCGGGGGCCGGGGTCGTCACCTGCTGCGGAGCCGGAGCCGACGGCGCCTGCGGGGCGGCCGGGGCCGGAGCCGGGGCGGCCGGAGCCGCGGGGGCGGGGGCCGGGGCGGCCGGGGCAGCGGGGGCGGGGGCAGCGGCGGCCGGGGCCGGAGCGGCGGCCGGGGCCGGAGCGGCGGCCGGGGCGGCACCCGGAGCGCCGATGACGGCGAGCTTGGCGCCGACCTCGGCGGTCTCGTCCTCGCCGACCACGATCTCGAGCAGCACGCCGGAGGCGGGCGCCGGGATCTCGGTGTCGACCTTGTCCGTGGAGACCTCGAGCAGCGGCTCGTCGGCCTCGACGGAGTCGCCGACCGACTTCAGCCAGCGGGTGACGGTGCCCTCGGTGACGGATTCACCGAGCGCGGGCAGGACCACGTCCGTGCCCTCGGCGCCGGAGGCACCGGCGGTGGCCTCGGCGGTGGGGGCCGGGGCGGGGGCGGCCTGCTCCGTGGACGGCGCGGCCTGCGGGGCCGGCTCGGGGGCGGCGGCCGGGGCCGGGGCCTCGGCGGCGGCGGGGGCCGGAGCGGCAGCGGGGGCACCCGTGCCGTCGTCGATCACGGCCAGCTCGGCGCCGACCTCGACGGTCTCGTCCTCGGCGACCTTGATGGAGGCCAGCACACCGGCGGCGGGCGAGGGGATCTCGGTGTCGACCTTGTCGGTCGAGACCTCGAGCAGCGGCTCGTCGGCCTCGACGCGCTCGCCCTCTGCCTTCAGCCAGCGGGTGACAGTGCCCTCGGTGACGCTCTCACCGAGCGCCGGAAGGGTTACGGAAACCGCCATGGTTTCGGTTGCTCCTAACGAATTGCGGAAGTCTGTGTCGTCGCGCCCGTGGACGGAAGGCTCAGTCGTGGGCGTGCAGCGGCTTGCCGGCCAGCGCCAGGTGTGCCTCGCCGAGCGCCTCGTTCTGCGTCGGGTGGGCGTGGATGAGCTGGGCGACCTCGGCCGGCAGCGCCTCCCAGTTGTAGATCAGCTGGGCCTCGCCGACCTGCTCGCCCATGCGGTCGCCGACCATGTGGACGCCGACCACGGCACCGTCCTTCACCTGGACGAGCTTGATCTCGCCCGCGGTGTTGAGGATCTTGCTCTTTCCGTTGCCCGCCAGGTTGTACTTCAGAGCGACGACCTTGTCCGCGCCGTAGATCTCCTTGGCCTTGGCCTCGGTGATACCGACGGAGGCGACCTCCGGGTGGCAGTACGTCACCCGCGGGACACCGTCGTAGTCGATCGGAACGGCCTTCAGACCGGCCAGACGCTCCGCCACCAGGATGCCCTCGGCGAAGCCGACGTGCGCGAGCTGGAGCGTCGGGACGAGGTCACCGACGGCGGAGATGGTCGGGATGTTGGTCCGCATGTACTCGTCGACCAGGACGTAGCCACGGTCCATGGCGACACCCTGCTCCTCGTAGCCCAGGCCCTGGGAGACCGGGCCACGGCCGACGGCGACGAGCAGGACCTCGGCCTCGAACTCCTTGCCGTCGGCGAGGGTGACCTTGACGCCGTCCTGGGTGTACTCGGCCTTCTGGAAGAAGGTGCCGAGGTTGAACTTGATGCCGCGCTTGCGGAACGCACGCTCGAGAAGCTTCGAGCTGTTCTCGTCCTCGACCGGCACGAGGTGCTTCAGGCCCTCGATCACCGTGACGTCCGCGCCGAAGGACTTCCACACGGAGGCGAACTCGACGCCGATGACACCGCCGCCCAGGATGATCGCGGACTTCGGCACGCGGTCCAGGACGAGGGCGTGGTCGGAGGAGATGATGCGGTCGCCGTCGATCTCCAGACCCGGCAGCGACTTCGGCACGGAGCCGGTCGCCAGCAGGATGTGGCGGCCCTGGACGCGCTGGCCGTTCACGTCGACGGAGGTCGGGGAGGACAGGCGGCCCTCACCCTCGATGTACGTCACCTTCCGGGACGCGATCAGACCCTGCAGGCCCTTGTACAGGCCGGCGACGACGCCGTCCTTGTACTTGTGGACGGCCGGCACGTCGATGCCCTCGAAGGTGGCCTTGACGCCGAACTGCTCGCTCTCGCGGGCCTGGTCGGCGATCTCGCCCGCGTGCAGCAGCGCCTTGGTGGGGATGCATCCCCGGTGCAGGCAGGTGCCGCCGACCTTGTCCTTCTCGATCAGGGCGACGTCCAGGCCCAGCTGCGCCCCTCGCAGGGCCGCGGCGTAACCACCGCTACCACCGCCGAGGATCACTAGGTCGAAAACGGTGCTGGCGTCGTTCGCCACGTCACGTCCTCCATGCATGTGCGCCGTACGCCGGTCTCCGATGACCGGCAGGCGGCTGGTGTCCGGCCGCTTGATGCTTCGGCCCTTCGGTGGGGGCCCTGTCCTGCCGGGCTCCATCTTTGCACTTGTCGGAGGGGATCGAGACGCCGGGCCGGGGTGTGAGACGTCCCACGTTCACCGGAGGCGGACAGGGGGCGCGGTGCCGGCGACGGCGCGCGGGGCCGTGTCCGATGTGCGGCTCCGCCGCGCGGGCGCGACCAGCTCCCACGCCCACCTGCGGCGGAGGCCGGCGGCAGCCGGCCGAGGGGGGCGCGGGGAACTGCGCGAACAGCCCCCACGCCCCGCGGTCGCCGCCCTGCGGGACGGACCGGGCCCTCGGGTGGCTCAGCCCAGGTCACCCGCGGCCGTGAGCTCGGCCAGCCGCACCAGCGTCCGCACCGCGGACCCCGTGCCACCCTTCGGCGTGTACCCGAACGGACCACCCTCGTTGAACGCCGGGCCGGCGATGTCGAGGTGCGCCCAGGTGATCCCCTCGCCCACGAACTCGCGCAGGAACAGACCGGCGACCAGACCGCCGCCCATCCGCTCGCCCATGTTCGCGATGTCCGCGACGGAGGACTCCATGCCCTTGCGCAGGTGCTCCGGCAGCGGCATCGGCCACGCCGGCTCGCCGACCTCCTCCGCCGCCTCGTGCACCGCGGAGCGGAACGCGTCGTCGTTGGCCATGACACCGAACGTCCGGCTGCCCAGCGCCAGCACCATCGCGCCGGTCAGCGTGGCCACGTCCACGATCGCGTCCGGGTTCTCCTGCGAGGCCGCCCACAACGCGTCGGCGAGGACCAGCCGGCCCTCCGCGTCGGTGTTGAGGACCTCGACGGTCTTGCCGCTGTACATGCGCAGCACGTCACCCGGGCGCACGGCGGAGCCGGACGGCATGTTCTCGGCCAGCGCCAGCCAGCCGGTGATGTTGACCTCCAGGCCGAGCCGGGCGGCGGCGACGACGGCGCCGAACACGGCGGCGGCACCGCTCATGTCGCACTTCATCGTCTCGTTGTGCCCGGCGGGCTTCAGGGAGATGCCGCCCGAGTCGTAGGTGATGCCCTTGCCGACGAAGGCCAGGTGCTTCTCCGCCTTGGGATGCCTGTACGACAGCTTCACCAGGCGGGGAGCCGCGGCCGAACCGCCGCCGACGCCGAGAATGCCGCCGTAGCCGCCCCTGGTCAGGGCCTTCTCGTCGAGCACCTGCACCTTGAGGCCGTGTTCCTTGGCCGCCGCCTGCGCGATGCCGGCGAAGATCTCGGGGGTGAGGTCGTTCGGCGGCATGTTGATCAGGTCACGGGCGCGGTTCAGCTCCTCGGCGACCGCGACGGCGCGGGCGATGGCACCCTTGTGGGCGGCGTCCCGCGGCTTGCCGCCGAGCAGCGTGGCCTCGGCCAGCGGCGTCTTGCCGTTCCCGGCCTTGGCGGCGCCCTGCGCCTGACGTCCGTTCTCCTTGTACGCGTCGAAGGAGTACGCGCCGAGCAGTACGCCCTCGCCGATCGCCTCGAGGGCGCCGGGGCTGTCGATGGGCAGCGCGAACGCGGCCTTCCGGGACCCGGCGAGCGCGCGGGCCGCCACGCCGGCGGCCTTGCGCAGCGCCTCGGCGTCGTAGCCGGCGTCGTCGGCGTCGGCGTCCTTGGTGCCGGGCTCCGCGCCGAGGCCCACCGCCACCACGAGCGGGGCCTTGAAGCCGGCCGGGGCGGGCAGCTTCGTCAGCTCGCCCTCGGCACCCGAGGCGCCGAGGGTCTCCAGGATGCCGGCCAGCTTGCCGTCGTACGCCTTGTCCACGGCTTCGGCGCCCGGCGCTACGACGGGGCCCTGGGCGCCCTTGGCGACACCGATCACGATCACGTCGACCCGGAGGCCGGGCGCCGCGGCGGTGCTGAGAGTCAGAGCAGTCACGGTGGTGAGATCTCGCTTCCGATGTGAAGTTGCTGTGGCCGATATGGGGTGGGTCGACCGGGCCCGAGAGCCGACCCTAGGCCCAGGCCCGGGGGCAGACGGCAACCGGGGCCTTCACCCTGTCGGCGAACCCCCGGGACGAGACTACGCGCGTGCGCGCCTTCGCTCGTTCCTGCGGGTGTTCACCTGTGCGCGGCGTCGTGGCCACGTCGCCCCCCGCACGCCGGTGACCTGAGCCGCACGCGTCGGGTCCCGGGTGGCCGTCTGCCCGGCGATTCCGGTCATGTGCACCGGCCTTCCGGGATTTCCGGCACGGATCCGTCGCCGAGGACCATGTGGGGGAGGAACCTGCCATGGTTCATCGGGCGCACCGCTGGAGAGCGGTCGGCGTCACCGCGACCGCCGCGGGGATGATCACGGCCGGGACTGGCCGCGCCGGGTGCGCCGGCCGCAACCGGTCCACGTGTCGACCTGCGCGTCCTGCGCGTCCTGCGCTTCCCGGGCGTCCTGGGCGTCGACGACGGCGCCGGCCCGGTCGGCGCGTCACCGGCCGGCCGCGGGGCGAGGGCGTCCCGTACACCACCGGTGCACCTGGACGACTCAGGCCGGCCCACGGAGCGACACGGCCGGCGACCGGCCGCGGGCGAAGTGCCAGGGGGCGGTGCTGCCGGACGAGGCCCCGTTGGCCCCAGGGCCGGCCGAACAGACGGCCCGGGAGACGTACGAGAGGACGGCGCTCCGCAGCTGCCGGAGAGCGCGGTGGGGGCAGCGCCCCGCACCCGCGCCAGAGGGGCGGACAGGGCACGATGCGCACGCGCACATGCCGTCAGGCCCAGCCTCCCAGGGACAGCACCACGAGCGCGGTCGTCGCCGCCGTCTCCGCCAGGGCGCCGAACACATCCCCGGTGACCCCGCCGAAGCGCCGGGTGCAGCGGCGCAGCAGGAGTTCGGCGACGGCGACGGCGGCGACCACCGCGAGGGCGGTACGCGCGGAGTCGTACCCGCCGAGGCAGGCGCCCGCCGCCCCGGCCGCCACGACCACGCCGATCGCCAGGGCCAGCGCCGCGCCCCTCGGCACCACCCCGGCCACCGCCGCGCCCAGCCCCTCCGGGCGGGCGGCCGGCACTCCGGTGCGCGCGGCCAGGGTGAGCGCGAGGCGGGCGGCGGTCGCGGAGACGACGGCGGCCAGCGCGCCCCGCGCCCACGAACCGGCGTAGAGCTGCGTCAGCACGGCGACCTGGGCCAGCAGCACCAGGACGAGGGTGAGCACCCCGAACGGCCCGATGTCCGACTGCTTCATGATCCTGAGCGCGTCCTCGGCGGGCTTGCCGCTGCCCAGCCCGTCGGCGGTGTCGGCGAGCCCGTCGAGGTGCAGCCCGCGGGTGAGTGCGGCGGGTACGGCGGCGGACGCGACGGCGGCGAGCAGCGGACCGGCGCCCAGCACGAGCAGCCCCAGCCCCAGCCCGGCCGCGCAGCCGCCGACGACCAGGCCGGCCATCGGGGCGGTCAGCATCCCGCCGCGTGCGGCCTCCCGGTCCCACCGGTGTACCCGGACGGGCAGCACGGTGAGCGTGCCGAAGGCGAAGCGGAGGCCGTCGAGGGGGGAGGACTTGAGCACCGGCGCAGGGTACCCGGCGGTCACGAGGCCGCTTTCCGCACCCGGGGATAAGGTGCGCATATGGGGCACTGGTGGGAGCGGAACATCCTTGAGCCGGGCAAGCTCCCGCTGCTGCTCGCCCTCACCGCCTTCGTGCTGACCTTTCTCGTCACCCGGGTCATCACGCGCCTGATCCGGGCCGGCAAGGGCCCGTTCGGCAACGTCGAGACCGGCGGGATGCACATCCACCACGTGGTCCCGGGGGTCGTCCTCACCGTCGCCGGTGGCTTCGGCGCGGTAGCCAGCGACCGGCACGGCGCCGGCGGGGCCATCGCCGCCGTCCTCTTCGGGATGGGCGCCGGGCTCGTCCTGGACGAGTTCGCGCTGATCCTGCACCTGGACGACGTCTACTGGAGCGAGGAGGGCCGCAAGAGTGTCGAGGTCGTCGTGCTCACCGCCGCCCTGGTCGGCCTGCTGCTGTCCGGCTTCGCCCCGTTCGGCGTCAACGACCTGACCCAGGAGGAACTGCAGGACCGCGGCAGTGCCATCAGCACCATCGCCGGGAACTTCCTCTTCTCGCTCATCGCCCTGGGCAAGGGCAAGGCCCGTATCGCGATCCTTGGGGCGATCGTGCCGCTGGTCGCGCTCGTCGGCGCCGTCCGGCTGGCCCGCCCCGGCTCCCTGTGGGCCCGCCGCTTCTACGGCCGCCGGCCCCGCGCCCGCGCCAAGGCCGCCCTGCGCGCCTACCGCCACGACCGCCGCTGGATCCGGCCACGCCGCGCCGTTCAGGACTGGATCGGCGGCAAACCCGACCCCCGGCCGGTCCGGCTGCCCGGCCGCCACTGACCGCGCCGCGACCGCCGGAGGTACCCGCCCGGCCCGTGCTCATGCCCATGCCCGTGCCCGTGCCGCAGCGCCACCACCAGGCACAGCGCCCCCACCGCGATCAGAGCGGCCAGATGCTCCTTGCCGGCCAGGTTCTCCTTGACCAGCACCTCCACGACCATCGCCGCGGTCACCACGCCCGCCGTGAGATAGGCGCCGCACCGCCAGCCCACGAACACGGCGAGCCCCACCACGGCCGCCGACGGGCCGGTGTCCACCACCTGCGCGTCGGTCCAGGGCAGCCCGAACGGGGCGTGCGGGCCCAGCGTGACCCCCACGCGCGCGTAGAGCGTCCCGGCCAGCGTGGCGACGTACGCGATGACCAGCGTCCGCCACCAGCCCAGGCACACCTCGGCGATCCCGAACACGACCAGGATCTGCGCCAGCGCGCCCCACACCGGCAGGTCCAGCGCGGGCACGAACAGTGACAGGGGAGTGCGCAGCAGGGCCAGCCACAGCGGGTCCTCGGCCCGTACGGAACCCAGCTCCTGCACCAGCCGGTAGCCCCACGGCTGGTTCTGCACGTACTGCAGGCAGGCCGTCAGGCACACCGCGGCGAGCGTCATCGGGAGCGCTCGCAGGCGCCGTTTCCGCAGGGGCTCGCGCACGGTGGCGTACAGCAGCCCCCACTCGGCGCGGGCCCAGCGGGCGACCGTTTCCATCAAGCGTTCCCCGTCCGTGCGGTTATCGGTGCGTGTCCAGGTGCCTGCGGTGCAGCCACTTGGGCAGTCCCGGCGCCTCCAGGAAGCCCTCGGCGCGGGCCGAGGCGAGGCCGATGCGCAGCAGGTCCGCGCTCTTCTCGAAGAGCAGGAACCGCGGCTCCCAGATGGGCCGGTACTTGGCGTTGGCGCGGTACAGCGACTCGATCTGCCACCAGCGGGAGAAGAAGCTGAGCAGCGACCGCCACAGCCTCAGCACCGGACCGGCGCCGAGGCGAGCGCCACGTTCGAAGACCGAGCGGAACATCGCGAAGTTCAGTGAGACCTGCGTGATCCCGATCTCGTCGGCCCGCCGCAGCAGCTCGATGACCATGAACTCCATCAGCCCGTTGTCGGAGTCCCGGTCGCGCCGCATGAGGTCCAGGGACAGCCCGTTCGGCCCCCACGGCACGAAGGAGAGCAGTGCCCGCAGCCGGCCGCCGGCGTCCGTGCACTCCAGCATCACGCAGCGGCCGTCCTCGGGGTCCCCGAGCCGGCCGAGTGCCATGCTGAACCCGCGCTCGGTCGCCCCGTCCCGCCAGTCGTCCGCGCGCTCGACGAGGTACGCCATCTCGTCCGCCGGGATGTCCTCGTGCCGGCGGATGCGCACCCGGTACCCGGCCCGCTTCACCCGGTTGTACGCCTGCCGGACGGTGCGCATCGCCCGCCCCTCCAGCGTGAACTCGGCGACCTCCACGATCGCCTCGTCGCCGAGTTCCAGCGCGTCCAGGCCGTGCCGGGCGTAGACGGTGCCGGCCTCCTCGCTCGCCCCCATCACCGCCGGGATCCATCCGTGGGCCCGCGCCTCCGCGAGCCAGGGCACGATCGCCCCCGGCCAGGCCTCCGGGTCTCCGATCGGATCCCCGGACGCGAGGCTCACCCCGCCGACGACGCGGTAGGCGACGGCCGCCTTCCCGGTCGGCGACCACACCACGCTCTTCTCCCGGCGCAGCGCGAAGTAGCCGAGCGAGTCCCGCTCGCCGTGCCGGTCCAGCAGGGCCCGCAGCCGCTTCTCGTCGTCCTCGGTGAGCGGGTCGACGGCCCGCCGGGAGCGGAAGGCGGCGTAGAACACGGCGAGCACCAGGGCCGTGCTGAGCACGTTGACCGCCACGTTGGCCCAGTTGGGCGGGGCGATGCCGGGGAAGCGGGACTCCTCGGCGGCCACCGACACCAGCCGCAGAGTGCCGTAGTGCCAGCGCTCCAGGAAGGTGGAACGGGCCGCGTCCGGCGCCTGGTTGGTGACCGTCACGAGCAGTCCGGCCAGCAGCGAGGCGAGCAGCCCGCCGCCGACGGCGACCGTGGCCGCGAGCCGCGGGTTGGACCGGTCGCCCTTGGCGTAGAACTCCCGGCGGCCCACGAGCAGCGCACAGACGAACGCGGCCGTCAGCACCAGGGAGATCCAGTTCTGCGCGTACCGCCGGATCTCCGGGAAGGCCATGGCGAACGCGAACAGGGCGAGGAACGCCCCGCTGAGCACGAGGTTCAGGATCCACGCGGCCCGCTTCCTGCGCCGCATGGTGATCGCCAGGAACGTGGTGAACACACCGGAGGCGAAGCCGGCCGTCAGCAGATACGGCGTGAAGAAGTCGTCCTGGTTGTGCCGGCGCACGTCCTGGCCGAGGGAGACCCACACGGCGCTGAGGAAGTTGATGAAGGCGACGGTCCGCAGATACCAGACGGCGAAGGCGGCGGCTCTCCGGGAAGCCCCGGTGGACCGCCGCCCCTCCTCGTTCGGGCGCCCCGGTTCGGCTTGCGGTTGCACGGCAATTCGGGCATCTCCCATGGAGAAGGATCATATGGGCGCTCCCCTGATGAATCCCACTCTTCCGGTCGCGGATCTCCTGGCCGTCCCGGCCGGCGTCCGGCCGGGACGGCGCGGTCCGTGCGGCACCGGACCAGCCGCGGACGCCTACTCCTTCGCTTCTTCCGGCTCCTTCTCGGGAAGCTCGGCGGCAAGCGCGGCGGCGGCCCGGACCAGCGGCAGCGCAAGCAGCGCGCCCGCGCCCTCGCCGACCTTCACGCCCTGCTCCAGCAGCGGCTCCAACGCCATCCGGTCCAGTGCCTTCGCCTGCCCCGGCTCCCCGCTGTCGTGGCCGGCCAGCCACCAGTCCGGCGCCCGGAAGGCGACGCGCTGCCCGACCAGCGCGCACGCGGCGGCCACCACACCGTCCAGGATCACCGGCAGCTTCCGTACGGCGCACTGCAACAGGAACCCGGTCATCGCCGCGAGGTCGGCGCCGCCCACGGTCGCCAGCAACTGCAACTGGTCCCCGAGTACCGGCCGTGCCCGCCGCAGCGCGTCCCGGATCGCCGCGCACTTGCGCATCCACGCCAGGTCGTCGATGGCGAGCCCGCCCCGGCCCGTCACCACGGACGCGTCGGTCCCGCACAGCGCGGCGACGAGCACCGCCGCCGCCGTGGTCCCGCCCACGCTGACGTCGCCGAGCACCACCAGGTCCGTACCCGAGTCGGCCTCCTCGTCGGCGAGCGCGATGCCCGCCCGCAGGGCCGCCTCGGCCTCGTCCAGCGTGAGCGCGTCCTCGATGTCGATACGCCCGCTGCCCCGCCGCACCCGGTGCCGTACGACGTCCTCGGGGAAGGCGCCCGGATCGCAGTCCAGGGCCAGGTCCACCACCCGTACCGGCACGTCGAGCCGCCGTGCCAGCACCGCGACCGGGCTCGCACCCTCCAGCACCGCCCGCACCAGCCGCTCCGCGCTGCCCGCGGGCCGCGCCGAGACGCCCAGCTCGGCGACGCCATGGTCACCGGCGAACAGGACCACCCGCGGCCGTTCGACCGGCCGCACCGGTACGGCTCCCTGCGCGGCGGCCAGCCACTCGCCCAGTTCGTCGAGGCGCCCCAAGGCCCCGGGCGGCACGATCTGACGCTCCCGCCGGGCCTCGGCGTCACGGCGCACGCCCCCGTCCGGGCGCTCGATCAGATCGGTGAAGTCGTCCAGATTAAGCCTGCTCATTCGCCGAACAGTACCGCCAGCGAACGAACGTCCCGGCGCCACACGGCCACCACGCCGTCACGACGTCTTTGCACCCTACTTCGGTATCCCATACGTTCCGCTTTGCAGCGGAATGTCGCACAGGGAGCCGCCCATGCCGACCACGCCCCCCACGCCGTACGTCCCCCCGGACACCGCGGACACGTTCCAGGAGCCGCGCCGCGAGGACTGCCCCTGGTGCGGCTCCACGCGGCTGCGCACCCGGCTGCGCACGACCGACCCGCTCCGGCACCGGCCGGGCACGTTCGTCCTCGACGTGTGCCGTGACTGCGCCCACGCCTTCCAGAATCCCCGGCTCACGGCGGAGGGACACGCCTTCTTCCACCGGGACCTCTACGAACGGCACCTGGAGGAGTTCACCGCCCGGATCCTGTCCGCCCGCGCGGTCCGCCGCCGGCACCGCGCCACCGCCCACAAGCTGTCGGCGCTGCCCGAACCGGAGAGCTGGCTGGACGTGGGCACCGGCCATGCCCACTTCCCCGAGGCGGCGAAGGAGTTCTTCCCGTACACCAGCTTCGACGGTATGGATCCCACCGCGCGCGTGGAGCAAGCCCTCCTGGAGGGCCGGGTCGAGGAGGCCCACCGCGGCTACCTCACGACCCCCGGGGTGGCGGCCCGCCTGCGCGCCCGCTACGACGTGGTCAGCATGTTCCATCACCTGCCCCACGCCCCCGAGCCGCGTGCCGAACTGCGCGCCGCCCTCGCCGTACTGCGCCCGGGCGGCCATCTCGTCGTCGAGGTCCCGGACCCGCGCTGCGCGTACGCCGCCCTGCTCGGCAGGTGGTGGCTTCCGTACGGCCAGCCCCGCCATCTGCACCTGCCGCCGCCGGCCAACCTGCGCGCGGAACTCAAGACCCTGGGCTGCACGGTCCTGGTGACGGACCGCAGCGCCCCGCACCTCCCCTACGACCTGTCAGCGGCCGCCGCCCTGGCCCTGGCCCACGTCCACCCCCTGGTGCGGGCCGCGGCCACGCCCGCACTGGCGCTGGCCCCGGCCGTGGACCGCACCCTGGCGCCCGTGCTCCGCCGCACGCCGTTCTCCAACGCGTACAGGATCGTTGCGCGCAAGGACGTCCGCTGAGCGCGGGTCAGCCCTGGCCGGCCGCGCGGTCCCCGCGCCCCTGGGGCGCCGCACCCGCCGACGCGGGCAAGCGACCCGCCCCCGCCCAGCCCCCGTACCGGGCACCCCTCAACCCCGCAGCACCAGCGCCTGCCCGGCGACCACCAGCACCACCTGTTCGCACTCCGCTCCGAACGCCGCGTTCAGTCGACCGAGTTCATCCCGGTACCGACGGCCGGACGCCGTGGCCGGCACGATCCCGGAGCCCACCTCGTTCGACACCGCCACCACCGTCCGCCGCGCGGCCCGCACCGCCGACGCCAACTCCCGCACCCGCTCCCGCAACGCCTTCTCACCCCCGCCCGCCCACTCCGCGTCGTCCCACGCCCCCACCGCGTCCATCACGTCCGTCAGCCACAGCGACAGGCAGTCGATCAGCAGCGGCGGCCCGTCCTCCGCCAGCAGCGGCACCAGATCCGTCGTCTCGGTCGTACGCCACGACCCCGGCCGCCGCTCCCGGTGCGCGGCCACCCGGGCCGCCCACTCGGTGTCCCCGCCCCGCGTCCCGCCGGTCGCCACGTACACCACGTCCGGGAAGGACTCCAGCCGCCGTTCGGCCTCCACCGACTTCCCCGAACGCGCCCCGCCCAGCACCAGCGTCCGGCGCGGCACGTCCGGCACGTCCTCGTACGCCCCGACCACCAGGGTCGTACCGTCCGGCACCGCCCGCGCCCCGGCCGACGCGAGCCGCCGCCGCAACTCCGGTCCGGGCGGCACGTCGTGGCCGAGGTGGACGGCGACCACGTCCGTGGCCGGACCGACGGAGCCGACCGCCCGCAGCCGGGCGAGCGCGTCCGGGCGGCCCACCACGTCGGCGAGGACCATCTGGTACGACTCCGCCGTCGCCTCCTCCAGACCGGCCGGGGTGCCGCCCGGCGGCAGATACAGCAGCCGCTGCCCGTCCGGCCCGGTCACCGCGTACCCGGTGCCGCCCGCGTCCATCGCCACGGCCCGCACCCGATGCCCCGTCAGCAGCGCCAGCTCACGCCCGTCCGGCACGCGTCCGGGCTGCGGCAGCCCGGCCGGCACCTCCACCGCGGGACCGTCGTGCGGATGCGACAGCAGCACCTGCCGTACCCCGCCCAGCGAACGCCCCGCCCGCGCCGCCGCGAACGCCGCGCCCGGCGTCAGATCGAGCAGCAGGGCCCCGTCCACGAGCAGAGAGGTCGCCGCCCGCGCGTCGGGCCCGAGCGCGGTCGCACAGGCGGCGCAGGGGCAGTCGGGGCGAGGCAGGCCCGCGGGGGCACCGGTACCGAGCAGAGTGATTTCCACGGGACCGATTTTCGCCCGCCCACGCAGGTCTCGCGCACCGGCAGCCCCGGAGGGGCGTCCCTGAGGGGACATCGATGGGCGGCTCTGCCGCGGAGGCGCGAAAGGCCCCACCGGCCCGTGGATGAGCCGCGACGTCTAACGGTCGACCCGGCGGAGCGAATACGCTGCGAGGGAGTTGGATCACAAGGAGGCCCACATGACGGCATGGACGTGGCGGTTCGAGAAAGCCGACGGGACGGAGGTCCAGCCCGCGGTGCAGCCCGAGGAGTTCACGACGCAGGGGGACGCCGAGTCCTGGATCGGCGAGCACTGGAAGGCGCTGCTGGAGGGCGGGGCCGACCAGGTGCGGCTGTTCGAGGAGCGCGCCGAGATCTACGGGCCGATGAGCCTTCACGCCGACGCGTCCTGACGGATCGGTGGGGGAGGGGCCGTGACCGCGCAGGTGCGTGCCCCTCCTCACTGCTCGCCCAGCGTCACCTCGACCGTCTTCTCGGTGCCGCCCCGCTGGTACGTCACCGATGTGCGCCGGCCCGGTTTGTCCACCGCCAGCGCCTCCGCCAGCGAGGTGATGGTGGTGATGGGCCGGCCGCCCAGCCCGGTGATGATGTCGCCGGGCCGCAGCCCCGCCTTGTCGGCCGCGTCGCCGCTCCGGACGGTGACCACCGCGACCCCGGCCGGCTGGTAGGTCTCGTCCACGACCGTCCGTGCGGTGATGCCCAGCGCCGCCCGCCCGGAGTCGACGACCTTGCCCTCCTTGACGATCTGTTCGGCGACCGTCCTCACCATCGACACCGGAATGGCGAAGCCGATGCCTGCCGCCGCGCTGCCCCCGAGGCTGGGGTCGGCCGCCGCGAGCGTCGGGATGCCGATGACCTGCCCGTCGAGGTCGACCAGGGCGCCGCCGCTGTTGCCGGGGTTGATGGCGGCCGACGTCTGCACCATGTTCGCGATGGTGGCTCCCGTACCACCGCCGGTGCGGCCCTCGCTGACGGTCCGTCCGGTCGCGGAGACGATGCCCTGGGTCACGCTGGACGACAGCCCGAGCGGCGATCCCATGGCCAGCACGATCTGGCCGACCTCCACCTTCTCGGAGTCCCCGAGCACCGCCGGCTTCAGCCCGGTCGGCACCTTGTCCAGCTTGATCACGGCGAGGTCCTGCTCGGGGTAGGAGTAGACCAGGCGCGCGGTGAGCGGCTCCTCGCTGTTGGCCGTGGTCACCTTGAAGATCTTCTCCGACCCGACCACGTGGGCGTTGGTGACGATGTCCCCGGTGCCGTCGTACACCACCCCGGAGCCCAGGTCGTTGCTCGCCTGGATCTGCACGACCGACGGCAGCACCTCCTTGATGACCTTCTGGTACTGGCTCTGCAGATCGCCCGCGGCCGGCGGAGCGGCCGCCCGGGTGGTCGCCGCGGTGTCCTGCCCGCCCCGGGCGACGGGGCCGGTGCAGCCGGCGGCTAGGGCCGCGCAGCACACCAGCGCGGCGGCGAAGACGGTCTTCCTGGGGGCACGGGTGGGGGAAGCGTCCATGTCCCGAGTCTCACGGCACGGTGATCACCCGGCCCGCGCTGTTCCCCCGTACGGGGTCAGCCCCGTACGCCACACAGGTGCAGCAGCGCCGCCACCCCGCGGTAGGGGTCGGTGCGCCCGGCCCGCTCCTCGGCCGCGAGCAGCGGCTGGAGGTCCCCGGGTATCTCCGCGTCGTCCGCCGCCGTGTCCGTGAAGACCCGGACGCCGTACCAGGCGTGCAGCGGGGCCGCGATGCCGGCGAGCGTGGCGGTGAGGGAGGCCAGCCGGTCCGCCCGTACGTCCGGGACCAGGCGGACGGGGGTCACCCCGTTCGCGTCTGTTCGAGAACGGGGGAGGCGGGCGGTGGTGTCGAACGCGGCCAGCGCGCCCGCCCAGTCCCCGGACAGACCCGGCCGCATGGCGAGCGCGTCGCCGTTGCGTACGAGGAGCGACAGCAGCCCGCCGGGCGCGAGCACCCGGGCCAGACCCGCCACCAGCGGGTCGGGCTCCTCGACGTACATCAGGACGCCGTGGCACAGCACCACGTCGAAGCTGCCCGGCAGGAAGTGCACCCCGGTGTCCCGCCCGTCGCCCTCCACCAGCCGCACCCGCGCGCGGATGCCCTCCGGCTCCCCGGCCAGGGCCTGACGCGCGGCGGCGATCATCGCCGCGTCCTGCTCGACCCCGGTCACCTGATGGCCGAGCCGGGCCAGCCGCAGTGCCTGCGTGCCCCGGCCCATCCCCACGTCGAGCACCCGCAGCCGCTGCCCGACCGGGAACCGCCCGGCTATCTGCTCGTCCAGCTGCCGGGCCACCAGCTCCTGCCGTACGACGTCACGCAACCCGCCCAGCCTGTTCGGCCGGGCGTCGGCCGCACCCCCGGTGAAAACGTCTGCGCTCAGGGCCGCTCTCCGCGCTTGACCTGCGGCTTCGGCAGCCGGAGCCGGCGCATCTGGAGGGAGCGCATCAGGGCGTACGCGACCGCGCCGCGTGTGTTCTCGTCCGGGAAGCGCTCCTTGAGCCGCTTCTTCAGACGGAAGCCGCTGAACGCCGCGTCCAGGACGATCAGTACGATCACGACCATCCACAGCAGCAGCGCGGTGCTCTGGATCGTGGGCACCCGCACCACGCTCAGCACGAGGATCACCACGGCGAGCGGCAGGAAGAACTCCGCCACGTTGAACCGCGAGTCCACCCAGTTCCGGGCGAACTTGCGGACCGGGCCCTTGTCCCGGGCCGGGAGATAGCGCTCGTCGCCGCTGGCGAGCGCCTGGCGCTGCCGCTCGAGCGCCTGACGCCGCTCCTCGCGCTGGCGCTTCGCTGCCTCCTTGCGGTTCGTGGGGGTGCTGGCGACGCTGCGGCGCTGGGACTGGGCCTCACTGCGCTTGGGCGTGGGCCGACCCTTCGGGGCCTGCGGGTCGCGGGGCTGCTTGGAGAGGGTCACCTGCGCCTTGTCGGCGGTCGGGGCCTTCTCTTCCTTGGCACGGCTACGGAACACAAAACCCAAGGGTACGGGCTCAACCGGCATGGACCCCAGCCCGGCGGGGAACGATCCCGCAACACCGGACGTCTGTAGGGGGACAGAGGGGACGTTCCGGAGGGGTTCCGCCGGGAGGCGCGGCGCGGGCTGCGGTGGGGGATCACCTACTCCCTACGCCGGAGCGGTGCCGTCCGCAGTCGTCCTTGGGGAGGAGCGCATCACTCCCCGAACAGTGCGGTAATGGAGGCAGGGCCCGTACTGTGGGTTCTGTCGCAGGATCTGTGAGCTGGAGTCCGTCAGAAGGGGGCGCGCGAAGCCCATGAGCGGTGTCATGAAGCGTATGGGGATGATCTTCCGCGCGAAGGCGAACAAGGCCCTTGACCGGGCCGAGGACCCGCGCGAGACCCTCGATTACTCGTACCAGAAGCAGCTGGAGCTGCTGCAGAAGGTGCGTCGCGGCGTCGCCGACGTGGCGACCTCCCGCAAGCGCCTGGAACTCCAGCTCAACCAGTTGCAGAAGCAGTCCTCCACGCTGGAGGACCAGGGCCGCAAGGCGCTCGCGCTCGGCCGTGAGGACCTGGCCCGCGAGGCGCTGTCCCGCCGCGCCGCCCTCCAGCAGCAGGTGACGGATCTCGAGACGCAGCACACGACCCTCCAGGGCGAGGAGGAGAAGCTCACCCTGGCGGCCCAGCGCCTGCAGGCCAAGGTGGACGCCTTCCGTACGAAGAAGGAGACCATCAAGGCGACGTACACCGCCGCCCAGGCCCAGACCCGCATCGGCGAGGCCTTCTCCGGCATCTCCGAGGAGATGGGCGACGTCGGCCTGGCCATCCAGCGCGCCGAGGACAAGACCGCCCAGCTCCAGGCCCGGGCCGGCGCCATCGACGAGCTGCTCGCCTCCGGTGCCCTCGACGACCCCTCCGGCATGGCCAAGGACGACATCCAGGCCGAGCTGGACCGGCTCTCCGGTGGTACGGATGTAGAGCTGGAACTGCAGCGCATGAAGGCGGAGCTGGCCGGAGGCTCGCCGCAGCAGGCGATCGAGGGCGGCGCCGGCCAGGGGCAGTCCCAGCAGCAGCCGCAGGACACCCCGCGCTTCGACAAGCAGTAGCCAGGCGCCGGGGCCCCGAGCCGAGGAGGCCGACGTGATCGTACGGATCATGGGGGAGGGTCAGGTGAAGCTGGACGACTCCCACTTCCCTGAGCTGAACAAGCTGGACGACGAACTGCTGGAAGAGATGGAGAGCGGCGACGAAGAGGGCTTCCGCCGCACGTTCACCGCTCTCCTGGACGCCGTCCGCCGGCTCGGCACCCCGCTGCCGGACGACGCGCTGGAACCCTCCGAGCTGATCCTCCCCTCGCCCGACGCGACGCTGGAGGAGGTCCGGGAACTGCTCAGCGACGACGGCCTGATCCCGGGCTGATCCAACCGCCGGCACCGGGCGCCTTGCCGCTGACCCTCAGCGTCGGGCCCCGTACTGTTCACTCCCGTGAGCTCTCTTGAACGCGCCCGGTGCAGCCTCAAGGCCCACCCCCTCGCGCTGGACGCGGCCATCGCCGCGGGGGTGCTGGTGTGCATGGTCGCCGGTTCCTTCGTCGTGCCGAGGGACGGCCACGGCGTCACCTTGGGAGTCCGCACCCCCGACCCCCTCAGCCTCCTCCTCATGCTCCTCGGCGCGGCAGCGCTCGTCTTCCGCCGCCGCGTCCCCAGGACGGTCCTCGCCGTCACCGGCGTCTTCTCCCTGATCGAGTGCGTCACCGGCGACCCGCGCGCCCCCGTCGCGATGTCCGCCGTCATCGCGCTCTACACCGTCGCCTCGACCACCGACCGCACCACCACCTTCCGGGTCGGCCTGCTCACCATGACCGTGCTGACCGCGGCCGCCATGCTCGGTGGCCCCCTGCCCTGGTACGCGCAGGAGAACCTGGCCGTCCTCGCGTGGACCGGCATCGGCGCCACCGCCGGGGACGCCGTACGCAGCCGACGCGCGGTCATGCAGGCCATCCGGGAGCGCGCCGAACGCGCCGAGCGCACCCGTGAGGAGGAGGCCCGCCGCCGGGTCGCCGAGGAGCGGTTGCGCATCGCCCGTGACCTGCACGACGTCGTGGCTCATCACATCGCGCTGGTCAACGTGCAGGCGGGGGTCGCCGCGCACGTCATGGACAGGCGTCCCGACCAGGCGAAGGAGGCCCTCGCCCACGTCCGTGAGGCCAGTCGCAGCGCCCTGAACGAGCTGCGCGCCACCGTCGGACTGCTCCGTCAGTCCGGCGACCCCGAGGCCCCGACGGAACCCGCCCCCGGCCTCAGCCGCCTGGAGGAGCTGGCCGCCACCTTCCGCAGCGCGGGCCTCCCGGTGGAGGTGGCCCGCGCCGACCAGGGCACCGAACTCCCGGCCGCCGTCGACCTGGCCGCGTACCGGATCGCCCAGGAGGCCCTGACGAACGTGCAGAAACACGCGGGGCCCGAGGCCAGGGCCGAGGTCAGCGTCGTACGCGTCGGACCGAACGTGGAGGTGACCGTCCTCGACAACGGCGCCGGCGCCGGCGAGGCGGCGGTGCCCGAAGGCGGTGGCGGTCACGGGCTGCTCGGCATGCGCGAGCGGGTCAGCGCCCTCGGCGGCACCCTGACCACCGGACCCCGCTACGGCGGCGGCTTCCGCGTCCATGCGATCCTGCCCGTCGAGACCCGTACCGCTACCCGTACGACGGCCCCGGGGGAACCCGTATGACGATCCGTGTCCTGCTCGCCGACGACCAGGCGCTGCTGCGCAGCGCGTTCCGGGTGCTGGTCGACTCCGAGCCCGACATGGAGGTGGTGGGGGAGGCCTGCGACGGCGCCGAGGCGGTCCGGCTGGCCAAGGAGCAGACCGCCGACGTGGTCCTCATGGACATCCGGATGCCCGGCACCGACGGCCTCGCCGCCACCCGGTTGATCAGCGCCGACCCCGCCCTCGCGCACGTCCGCGTGGTCATCCTGACCACCTTCGAGGTCGACGACTACGTCATCCAGTCCCTGCGTGCGGGCGCCTCCGGCTTCCTGGGGAAGGGCAGTGAGCCGGAGGAGTTACTCAGCGCCATCCGCGTCGCCGCGGGCGGGGAGGCCCTGCTCTCCCCGGCGGCCACCAAGGGGCTCATCGCCCGTTTCCTCGCCCAGGGCGGCGGCCGCGACCCCGCCCGCTCCGAGCGCCTGGACACGCTCACCGGCCGGGAGCGGGAGGTGCTCGTGCAGGTCGCCGGCGGCCACTCCAACGACGAGATCGCCGAGCGCCTGGAGGTCAGCCCGCTGACCGTCAAGACGCACGTCAACCGGGCCATGGCCAAGCTCGGCGCCCGGGACCGGGCCCAGCTCGTCGTGATCGCGTACGAGTCGGGGCTGGTACGTCCGAGGATGGACTGATCTCCACCCGCGCGTACTGCGCGCGGAGTAGGGCCGGACGAGGAAATGGACCTGGGGCCTACGGATCGGCCCTCCGCGATGGTTCAGGGTGTTGGGGTGGGCGCTCACCTGTGCGTCCCGTCGTCGCTTCTTCCGTTCACGGAAGCGCTTCTGCCGCTCACAGAAGAGAGACCCTGATCCATGTCCTGGCTGTCGAGATTCAGCCTCGCGCAACGGGCCCTCATCGGGCTCATGTCGCTCATCGCGCTCGTCTTCGGGCTGATCGCGATACCCCAGATCAAGCAGCAGCTGCTGCCCACCATCGAACTGCCCGTGGTCTCGGTGATCGCGCCGTACCAGGGCGCCTCGCCCGACGTGGTCGAGAAGCAGGTCATCGAGCCGATCGAGGACAATCTGCAGGGCGTCGACGGCATCACCGGCGTCACCTCCACCGCGAGCGAGGGCAACGCCGTGATCATGGCGTCCTTCGACTACGGCAACGACACCAAGCGGCTCGTCTCCGACGTGCAGCAGGCCGTCAACCGGGCCCGCAACCAGCTCCCGGACGACGTCGACCCGCAGGTCATCTCCGGTTCCACCGACGACATGCCGACCGTGGTGCTCGCCGTCACCTCCGGCAGGGACCAGCAGGCCCTCGCCGACCAGCTGGACAAGACGGTCGTCCCGGCCCTGAAGGACATCGACGGCGTCGGCCGCGTCCAGGTCACCGGCGTCCGTGATCTCCAGGTCACCGTCACCCCGGACGACGCCGAGCTCGCACGGGCGGGTCTCACCTCGGCGGCACTCGGCCAGGCCCTGCAGGCGGGTGGCGCGACCGTACCGGCCGGCTCCTTCGACGAGGGCGGCGCCAACCGCACCGTCCAGGTCGGCGGCGGCTTCACCTCCCTGAAGCAGATCCAGGACCTGATGGTCACCGGCGAGGGCGCGAAGAAGCCCGTACGCCTCGGTGCCGTGGCCACCGTCAAGGAGCAGCCGGCCCCGGCCGACTCCCTCACCCGCACCGACGGCCGCCCGAGCCTCGCCGTCAACGTGACGATGGATCACGACGGCAGCGCGGTCGCCATCTCCGACGCGGTCGAGGACAAGCTGCCCGGTCTGCGCAGGGATCTCGGCTCCGGCGCGAAGCTCACCGTGGTCAGCGACCAGGGCCCGGCGGTGTCCAAGGCCATCGACGGCCTGACCACGGAGGGCGCCCTCGGCCTGCTCTTCGCCGTCCTGATCATCCTGGTCTTCCTGGCGTCGATCCGCTCGACGCTGGTCACCGCGGTGTCCATCCCGCTGTCCGTCGTCCTCGCGCTGATCGTGCTGTGGACGCGCGGCCTGTCGCTCAACATGCTCACGCTCGGCGCGCTGACCATCGCCATCGGCCGGGTCGTCGACGACTCGATCGTGGTCCTGGAGAACATCAAGCGGCACCTCGGCTACGGCGAGGAGCGCAAGGAAGCGATTGTGGGGGCGGTGCGCGAGGTGGCCGGCGCGGTCACCTCCTCCACCCTCACCACGGTCGCCGTGTTCCTGCCGATCGGTCTGGTCGGCGGCATGGTGGGCGCCCTGTTCGGCTCGTTCAGCATCACGGTGACGGCGGCCCTGCTGGCCTCCCTGCTCGTCTCGCTGACGGTCGTCCCGGTCCTGTCGTACTGGTTCCTGCGCGCCCCCAAGGGCACGCCCGAGGATGCCGGGGAGGCCCGCCGCAAGGCCGAGGAGAAGGAGGCGAACAGCCGCCTGCAGCGCGCGTACGTCCCCGTCCTGCGCTTCGCGACGCGCCGCCGCCTCACCAGCGTGCTCATCGCGATCGTCGTCCTGGTCGTCACGTTCGGCATGTCCGGACTGCTGAAGACGAACTTCTTCGACCAGGGCGAGCAGGAAGTCCTCACCGTCAAGCAGGAGTTGAAGCCCGGCACCAGCCTCGCGGCCACCGACGCGCAGGCCAGGCGGGTCGAGAGGCTGCTCGCCGCCACCGAGGGCGTCAAGGACTACCAGGTCACCGTCGGCTCCTCCGGCTTCATGGCGGCCTTCGGCGGCGGCACGGACTCCAACCAGGCGTCGTACCAGGTGATGCTGAAGGACTCGGCGTCGTACGACGACGTCCAGCAGCACCTGGAGGACGGCCTGAAGAAGCTCGAGGGGATCGGTACGACCACCGTGTCGGCCGGTGACGGCTTCGGCAACCAGGACCTGAGCGTCGTGGTGAAGGCCTCCGACCCCGAGGTGCTCCGCACGGCCGCCGAGCAGGTGCGCTCCACCGTGGCCGGCCTCGACCACGTCACGGACGTCACCAGCGACCTCGCGACGAGCGTGCCCCGGATCTCGGTCAAGGCCGACGCCAAGGCGGCCGCGGCCGGGTTCGACGACCAGAAGCTGGGCGCCGCGGTCGCTCAGGCTGTGCGCGGTACGACGGCGGCCAAGGCGATCCTCGACGACACGGAGCGCGACGTCGTCGTGAGGTCGGCGAAGCCCGCGACCACGCTGGCCCAGCTGAAGAGCCTGCGGCTCGGCCCGGTGAAGCTGGGCGACATCGCCACGGTGAAGCTGGTGGACGGCCCGGTGTCGATGACCCGGATCGACGGCCAGCGTGCCGCGACCATCACGGCCAAGCCGACCGGGGACGACACGGGCGCGGTCAGCACCAAGCTCCAGTCGAGGATCAAGGCCCTCGACCTGCCCGCGGGCGCCAAGGCCGAGATCGGCGGCGTCTCCTCCGACCAGGACGACGCGTTCAAGAACCTGGGCCTGGCGATGCTGGCGGCGATCGCGATCGTCTTCATGCTCCTGGTCGCCACGTTCCGCTCGCTCGCCCAGCCGCTGATCCTGCTGGTCTCCATCCCGTTCGCGGCGACCGGCGCGATCGGTCTGCTGGTCGCCACCGGCACCCCGATGGGCGTCCCCGCGATGATCGGCATGCTGATGCTGATCGGCATCGTGGTGACCAACGCGATCGTGCTGATCGACCTGATCAACCAGTACCGCAAGCAGGGCTACGGCGTCGTCGAGGCCGTGGTCGAGGGCGGCCGCCACCGTCTCCGTCCGATCCTCATGACGGCCCTGGCGACGATCTTCGCCCTGCTCCCGATGGCCCTGGGCGTCACCGGCGAGGGCGGCTTCATCGCCCAGCCGCTGGCGGTGGTCGTCATCGGCGGTCTGATCACGTCCACCCTGCTGACGCTGCTGCTGGTCCCGACGCTCTACGCCATGCTCGAACTGCGCAAGGAGCGCCGGGCGAGGAAGCGTGCGGCGAAGCGGGGGCCCGAGCGGACGGAGGTCTCGCCGGAGCCGGCTCAGCTCTAGCCTCATGGGAAAAGGGGGCCGCACCGTCAGGTGTGGCCCCCTTTCGCGCGTCACACGGCCGCGGACTACGGCAGCGCCAGCATCCGCTCCAGCGCCAGCTTCGCGAACGCCTCGGTCTCCTGGTCGACCTCGATGCGGTTGACCAGGTTGCCCTCGGCCAGGGACTCCAGGGCCCAGACCAGGTGCGGCAGGTCGATGCGGTTCATGGTCGAGCAGAAGCAGACCGTCTTGTCCAGGAAGACGATCTCCTTGCCCTCGGGCGCGAAACGGTTCGCCAGCCGGCGGACCAGGTTCAGCTCGGTGCCGATGGCCCACTTGGAACCGGCCGGGGCGGCTTCGAGGGTCTTGATGATGTACTCGGTCGAACCGACGTAGTCCGCCGCGGCCACGACCTCGTGCCTGCACTCGGGGTGGACCAGGACGTTCACGCCGGGGATGCGCTCGCGCACGTCGTTCACCGAGTCGAGGCTGAAGCGGCCGTGGACCGAGCAGTGGCCGCGCCAGAGGATCATCTTGGCGGCGCGCAGCTCCTCGGCGGTCAGCCCGCCGTTCGGCTTGTGCGGGTTGTAGACCACGCAGTCGTCCAGGGACATGCCCATGTCGCGGACGGCGGTGTTGCGGCCCAGGTGCTGGTCCGGCAGGAAGAGCACCTTCTCGCCCTGCTCGAAGGCCCAGTCCAGGGCGCGCTTCGCGTTCGACGAGGTGCAGATCGTGCCGCCGTGCTTGCCGGTGAAGGCCTTGATGTCGGCGGAGGAGTTCATGTACGAGACCGGCACGACCTGCTCGGCCACTCCGGCCTCGGTCAGCACGTCCCAGCACTCGGCGACCTGCTCGGCCGTCGCCATGTCGGCCATGGAGCAGCCGGCGGCGAGGTCGGGGAGGACGACCTTCTGGTCGTCGGACGTCAGGATGTCCGCCGACTCGGCCATGAAGTGCACACCGCAGAAGACGATGTACTCGGCCTCCGGGCGCGCGGCCGCGTCCCGGGCCAGCTTGAAGGAGTCACCCGTGACGTCGGCGAACTGGATGACCTCGTCGCGCTGGTAGTGGTGGCCGAGCACGAAGACCTTGTCGCCGAGCTTCTCCTTGGCCGCGCGGGCGCGCTCGACCAGATCGGGGTCGGACGGCGAAGGCAGGTCACCGGGGCACTCGACGCCCCGCTCGCTCTTCGGGTCGGCCTCACGGCCGAGCAGCAACAGGGCGAGCGGAGTCGGCTGTACGTCGAGCTCCGGGGTCTGGGCGGTGGTCACGACACGCACCCTTTCTACTTTTCGTCTAACTGACGCTATCTATCATAACTGGTTCACGTCACTTTGACGATGGCCATAGCGTCGATGTGACGTGAATCCCGCCGGGCTCCCTCTTCGGGTCGCTGTCTCTGCCGCCGGGCGTATGCGAGCATGAGGAAGGAAGGAAAACGCGACCACGCGAATGCCCGGCCCGGAATGAATCCGCGGAAGCGCCGGTTGCACTCGTCGGCAAGCAGTCTCCGTACAACCCGGGAGAGATGTAGATGTCCGTATCGGACGAGACCACCACCGTCACCGACGGCATCATCCTGACCGACGCCGCCGCGTCCAAGGTCAAGGCGCTGCTCGACCAGGAAGGCCGCGACGACCTCGCCCTGCGCGTCGCCGTCCAGCCCGGCGGCTGCTCCGGCCTGCGCTACCAGCTCTTCTTCGACGAGCGCTCGCTCGACGGTGACGTGCTGAAGGACTTCGGCGGGGTCAAGGTCGTCACCGACCGCATGAGCGCTCCGTACCTCGGCGGCGCGACCATCGACTTCGTGGACACGATCGAGAAGCAGGGCTTCACGATCGACAACCCGAACGCGACCGGCTCCTGCGCCTGCGGCGACTCCTTCAGCTGAGCCGACGGCTCATGGCGGACCGAGCGTCATGGTCTGACGGAGAAGGCGGCGGTCCCCTGCACGGGGCCGCCGCCTTCGTCTGTCCGGGCGAGGTCAGCGGGCCTGCGGCCGCAGCGCCCCCGGCTTGGACTTCGCGATCCGCTCGCCGTCGGCACCGACCACCGTCCGCCCGTCCAGCGGCGCGTCGAGCCGTACGGTCTTCACGTACTCCTTGGCGATCAGCACGCACACCTTGTCCGGCCAGGGCTTCTCGGTGACCGTGACGGTCACCCGGCCGCCGCTCTCCCTGGCCGACGCCGTGTAATCGGCGCACACCCCGCCGAAGAAGCTCACCGTCAGCTCACGGCCGTCGGCCGTGTACCCGTTCACCTTCACGTTCCCGGACTTGGCAGCGGCGGACGGTGCCGTCGAGGGCGCCGACCGGGCCGACGCCAGGTACTTCGGGTCGATCGCCGGATACGTCACGGTGAACGTGTCCCGCGCCGCCGGGCCCCGCACCTCGAACAGCCAGGAGGGCACGAGCGTCTGCCGCCCGCCGACCGGGTGCGCGGCCAGTCCGAACACCGCCTTGTCGACCGTGATCCTGTCCGCCGCCCGCTTGGGCGCCCCCGTGGACGCCCCGCAGGGCTGCTCCAGCCGGTCCTTCGCCGGCACCGGAGTGGCGCAGCCGCCGATCCCCATCCGGTGGCCGCTCTTCGCCGCCCCGTTCATCAGCGCAAGCGTCTTCTCCGCGCCCAGCACGGGGTACGTGTCACCCTTCACCGGCGCGCCCAGCAGCCCATGGCCGCCGACCAGCTCGCCCTGCTCGTCGACGGACAGGCCGGTGGTCCAGCCGTACGTGGGCAGCCCGCCGACCACCGGATCGGCGTTGACCACCCGCTGGGCGCCCAGGACCTGGCTCGCGTCGATCTTCGCGTCGTCCAGCCCGGCCGCCTTCAGCACCGGCGCCGCCACCCCGGTCGCCTTGCGCACGCTCACCGGGGTGCCGGCGGGGGCCATCGGGTCGTGCGCGCAGATGGTGTCCGACGTGCAGTTGTCGGTGCCCGGCGCGTACCGGCTGTAGGTCCAGCTGCCCGGCGCGTCCCGGTTCACGTGCAGGCTCGGCCCGGAGCCGTCCTTGCCGCCGACCCGCCAGATCCGCCCCTCGGCCACCGGCGCCCCGTCGAGCCCGAGCGCCTTCGCCAGCCGGGCCACGGCGTCCCTGCCGACCTCGTCCTCCGGTGCGTACACCGGCGCCGAGCCGGGTCCGTCCGGCAGCTCGCCCCGCGCCACGTACGTCGCGCCGTACGGGTCGGGCTCCCCGGGCGCGATGCCGTTCGTGCCCGTCCAGCCGTCCAGCGCCAGCGGCGGGGGAGTGCCGCCGCCGGAAGCGCCCGGGCTCGTGCGACCGTCCGAGGCGCCGCCCGCGGCGAGATACGCCCCACCGCCACCGATCAGCAGCACCGCGGCCGCGACGGAGGCCACGACCACCGGTGAGCGGCGCCCACCGGACCGCTCGACCGCGTCCCCGTCGCCGGCGCGCGGCTCCTGCGCCACATGTTCCCCGGAAGTCTCCGCAACCTCCGGCTCACCGGAGTTCTCAGGCCGCTCGGTGTTCACCGCATCGCTCCTCGCTGGGTCGTGTCCCGCAATCCCCTGCGGGGGACGGCGATGGGACGCGGGAGGAGAGCGCGCGGTTCCCTGGGGTCCGCCCGCGCGTCAGTCGCCGTAGTCCGACATCGCGTCCAGCAGCCGGGCGGACCGCTTCGGCACGGTCACCCCGTGGATGAGGGACGGCGGCACCGGACGCGGTTCGGCGTGCTGGGGAACCGCCCAGTGCGGAGCCATCCGGGCGCAGTCGCCGCGCAGGGCGGCGAGGTCGCCTTCGAGGTCGGCCGGGGCGGTGGAGTGGCCCTTGAGATTCGTCATGACCGCACCGTAGGCATGCTCCGGGCTGCGAAGAAAGATCTACTATCGGGTAGTTTTGCCAGCTTCAGCGCCGGCGCGCGAACCGGTAGCGTGAACTGTCAATCCAGCCTCCCGCAGGAGAATGCCGACGTGCGCATCGCAGTCACCGGCTCCATCGCCACCGACCACCTCATGACCTTCCCCGGCCGCTTCGCCGACCAGTTCGTCGCGGACCAGCTGCACACGGTCTCGCTGTCCTTCCTGGTCGACAACCTGGACGTGCGCCGGGGCGGCGTGGGCGCGAACATCGCCTTCGGCATGGGCCAGCTCGGCACGAAGCCGATCCTGGTCGGCGCCGCCGGCTTCGACTTCGACGAGTACCGGGCCTGGCTCGACCGGCACGGCGTGGACACCGACTCGGTCCGCATCTCCGAGACCCTGCACACCGCCCGCTTCGTGTGCACCACCGACGCCGACCACAACCAGATCGGCTCCTTCTACACCGGCGCGATGAGCGAGGCCCGCCAGATCGAGCTGAAGACCGTCGCCGACCGCGTGAACGGCCTCGACCTGGTCCTGATCGGCGCCGACGACCCGGAGGCCATGCTCCGCCACACGGAGGAGTGCCGCTCCCGGAACATCCCCTTCGCCGCCGACTTCTCCCAGCAGATCGCCCGCATGGAGGGCGAGGAGATCCGGATCCTGCTGGACGGCGCGACGTACCTGTTCTCGAACGAGTACGAGAAGGGGCTCATCGAGTCCAAGACCGGCTGGACCGACGCCGAGATCCTGTCCAAGGTCGGCCACCGCGTCACCACACTCGGCTCGCGGGGCGTGCGCATCGAGCGCGTCGGCGAGGACCCGATCGAGGTCGGCTGCCCGGAGGAGGAGCGCAAGGCCGACCCGACGGGCGTCGGCGACGCCTTCCGCGCGGGTTTCCTGTCGGGCCTGGCGTGGGGTGTCTCGCTGGAGCGGGCCGCGCAGGTCGGCTGCATGCTCGCCACGCTGGTCATCGAGACGGTGGGCACGCAGGAGTACCGGCTGCGGCGGGCGCACTTCATGGAGCGGTTCACCAAGGCGTACGGGGACCAGGCCGCCGAGGAGGTCCGGGCTCACCTGGGCTGAGGCGGCGACTGGGCGTCCGCATCACCAGGAGCGTCGTCGGGTGCCGGCGCGCGGGGGCTGGTCGCGCAGTTCCCCGCGCGTGATCAGCGCCGCTTCCCCGCCCGATCAGCTCACTCGCCGCACGACATAGGCCGAGCCACGCTCCGCCGGTTCCTCGCCGACGTACTCCTGGTCCCGCATCTCGCACCACGCCGGGATGTCCAGCCGGGCCGCCTCGTCGTCGGAGAGCACGCGCACCGTGCCCCCCACGGGTACGTCCCCGATCACCTTGGCCAGCTCGATGACCGGGATCGGGCACCGCTTGCCGAGGGAGTCGACGACCAGCTCCTGCGTCCGTACCGCCGTCTCCGGTGCGGGCGCCCCCAGCTTCTCCCGGACGCCCGCGACGGCCTCCGGCAGGACCTCCAGGAACCGCTCCACGTCCGCCTCCGCCACCCCCGCCGGCAGCGAAACGCGCACGTTCCCCTCGCTCAGCACGCCCATCGCCTTCAGCACATGGCTGGGCATCAGCGTGCTGCTCGTGCAGGAGGAGCCGGACGAGACGGAGAAGCCCGCCCGGTCCAGCTCGTGCAGCAGCGCCTCTCCGTCGGCATAGAGACAGGAGAACGTGACGATCCCGGGCAGCCGCCGCTCGGCATCGCCCACCACTTCCACGTCCGGCACCAGCTGCGGCACCCGGGTCCGGATCCGTTCCGTCAGCTCCCGCAGCCGTGCCGCCTCCTGGGCCGCCTCGGCCCGCACCGCGCGCAGGGAGGCCACGGCCGCCACGATCGCCGGGATGTTCTCGAACCCGGGGGCCCGCCCCGACTCCCGCTCGTCCACCGGGCCTTCGGCGGCGAACCGCACACCCTTGCGTACGACGAGCAGCCCGACCCCCGACGGCCCGCCCCACTTGTGCGCGCTCGCCGTCAGCAGCGACCAGCCGCCTCCGACCGGCCCCCAGCCCAGCGACTGCGCCGCGTCCACCAGCAACGGCACCCCGGCCGCCCGGCAGACCTCGGCCACCTCGGCCACCGGCTGCACGGTCCCCACCTCATGGTTGGCGGACTGCAGACAGGCGAGTGCGGTGTCCGCCCGGAGCGCGGCGGCGAAGGCCGCCGGATCGACGGCCCCGGCCCGGTTCACGGCCACCCCGGTGACCTCTCCGCCGCCGGCCTCGAACACCTCGGCCGAATGGAGTACCGAGGAGTGTTCGACCGCTGACACGATCAGGTGGCGTCCGACCCGCCTCCGCCCGGCCAACGCCCCCGCGACACCCACGTGTACGGCCCGTGTCCCGGAGGACGTGAACACCACCTCGTCGGCCCGGCACCCGACGGCCTCGGCGGCGGCCTCCCGAGCGGCGTCCAGCAACATCCGCGCCTTCCGCCCCTCACGGTAGAGCCGGGCAGGGTCCGCCCACCCTTCATCCAGGGAGGCCAAAAGCGCCTGGCGGGCCACGGGATGGAGCGGAGCGGCGGAGGCAGCGTCGAAGTAGGACACAGGTCAACGGTAAAGCGCCGGTGACAAAAGAAGGGGCGCGGAGGCGGTGCGACCAGCGACAACGCACCGGCACGCGCAACGCAAACCGCGACAACCCGAAAAAATAGACGCCCAATCCCACCCCTTCGGAGGGACGGGCGGCGCGTATGCCCCCCTCCCCGTGAACCCCCCGAGGGCGTCGGCTAGGGTTTGGTCCGCATAAACATCCAAACCCCTGCCCGACGCAGGGCGGCGACCGACCAGCGAGAAGGCCGCAGCCGACCGCGCGGGCGAGACTCTCGGGAAGGCGCTACGTGAGTCCCAACGGCTCCGACCGCTCGCCGCGGCGCCCGATGCGGCGGAAGCTGCTGCAGGCACTGACCGCGGGCCTGGTCCTGGCGACCGCAACCGGTTGCACATACAAGGACTTCCCCCGCCTTGGTATGCCCACCCCGACCACGGAAGAGGCTCCGCGGATCCTCTCCCTGTGGCAGGGCTCCTGGGCTGCCGCGCTCGCCGTCGGCGTGCTGGTGTGGGGCCTGATCCTGTGGAGTGCTTTCTTCCACCGGCGCAGCCGCACCAAGGTCGAGGTACCTCCGCAGACTCGGTACAACATGCCGATCGAGGCCCTGTACACGGTGGTCCCGATCATCATCATCTCGGTGCTGTTCTACTTCACGGCCCGGGACGAGTCGAAGCTCCTGGACCTCTCCAAGAAGCCCGACGTCACGGTCAACGTGGTCGGCTTCCAGTGGAGCTGGGGCTTCAACTACATCGAGAACGTCCCGGGCTCCACCGGCGACGCCAAGACCGACGCGAACCTGGACGGCGTCCCGGATCGGTACAAGAAGGACTTCCCGGCGAACGCCGGCGGTGTCTACGACGTCGGTACGCCCGGCACGCGGAACCCGCAGACGGGCAACCCCGGTCCGACGCTCTGGCTCCCCAAGGGCAAGACGGTCCGCTTCGTCCTCACCTCGCGTGACGTCATCCACTCCTTCTGGGTGCTGCCGTTCCTGATGAAGCAGGACGTCATCCCGGGCCACCCCAACGCCTTCCAGGTGACTCCCAACCAGGAAGGCACCTTCCGGGGCAAGTGCGCCGAGCTGTGCGGCGTCGACCACGCCCGCATGCTGTTCAACGTCAAGGTCGTCTCCCCGGAGCGGTACGAGCAGCACCTCAAGGACCTCGTCAAGAAGGGGCAGACCGGTTACATCCCCGCGGGCATCGAGCAGACGGCCCACGAGAAGAACCGGGAGTCGAACATCCTGTGAGCATCCTCAACGAACCCCAGGGTGCCGCGGCAGCAGGGTCCCACTATGAGGACGAGCTGCCGGTCCGGCGCCAGCGCCGCGGCGAAGTCGTCGTCAAGTGGCTGACGACCACCGACCACAAGACGATCGGCACGCTGTATCTGGCGACGTCGTTCGCGTTCTTCCTGATCGGTGGCGTGATGGCGCTGCTCATGCGCGCCGAGCTGGCCCGGCCGGGCCTGCAGATGATGTCGAACGAACAGTTCAACCAGGCGTTCACGATGCACGGCACCGTGATGCT